>CAZGFL010000077.1:0-115133 GCA_964524985.1 uncultured Acidobacteriaceae bacterium | reverse complement strand
CCCGGAACGCCGGCCTTGTAGGCATTGATCATGGCCGGGTTGGCGACGATCACCTTAAGCACTTCGTCGGTCCGCGCGGAAGAGACGACAGACCAGTCCTCATATCCCTTGAAGTCGGAGAACGCGATTCCACCCGGTGATTTCAGCGAGTACTTGTCCTGCCCATCATGCGCGTAAACGGTGGCGGCAAGGACCGCGAGCACTGTCACGGCTGTCGCCATCATGGTAAAGCCAGCGATACGTTTCGCAGCGGTGCGTGTTTCTATCTTCTGTTCTTGTTGTTCTTGCGCCCCAGATTCCCTCACAAGTTCAGACATGTTGTGTTCTCCTTCACAAAAAAGGCTTTCTAAGCCCGATCAACGTGCATCCCGAACGAAACGATTGAGCCAGAGCAAATGGAGAAAAGCTAGCTACCCTGTAACGGGCAACTAATTTAGGAGCGATTCCCAGTTGGCTGGCACCCTTCCCGCGGGTCCAGGCACGGGTTGATTTTTTGGATGCGAATGCGGAGGAAGAAGTTCCATGCCTTTTGTCTCGGCCTGCGTGTCGTAATCGTAGAACCCGTCCTCACCCGGCTCGAAGCTGGCAATAATCGGATGCCCTGTTGCTGCCGCATGCTTGGAAGCATGCCGGCCCGGAGAACTGTCACAGCAACCGATGTGCCCACACTCCGCACACCGACGGAGATGAAACCACCAACCTTTCGGTGACGCCAGGCATTCCACACACCCGTCACCGCTCGGCTTCGAAGCGGGATTGATTCCGCGCGGACTCTTTTTCATTTTCCGGTTTTCCCTTCTTGTCCTCTGTCGCAAAAAAGATATCTAGCGAACGCCAGGCATCGTAAGTACGATCTTTCCTCTCTTGTGCGGCGCACCGGCCAGCATTTCGTGCGCCATCCGAGCTTCCTCGAGCGGAAGCACGGTGCCCACCTCCGGGATCAGCTTTCGGCTATCGAGCAATCTCGCGAGTGTGCCCAGCCGGGTCGCGGTGACGTCTACCAGGAGGAACACTGAACGAAAGCCCGCAGACTGTGGCGGCGGCGAAACCGACGACACGAGGATGCCGCCCGGCTTTAAAACACGGAATGAACGAGCCTGCGTCTCTCCTCCGATCGTGTCGAGTACCGCATCGACGGGGGGCACGGCATCTTCGAATTTTGTAGTCTTGTAGTTCACGACGACCTCGGCCCCGAGGCCGCGAACATAGTCGAGATCAGCAGACCCAGCGGTGGCGAAAACCTGTAGTTCTGCCTGCCTCGCCAGCTGTACCGCATACGCGCCAACATTTCCAGCTGCTCCGTGGATTAATACTGCTTGGCCTGCCTTCATCTGCGCATAGTCGAACAGCATTTGATACGCCGTCACTGCCACTACCGGCACAGACGCGGCCTCGACCAAGCTCAATGACCTCGGCCTTGGGGCTACCATCTGGACTGACGCCACCGCGTATTCGGCATAGGCTCCACAGAATTGTTTGTTTGTGACGCCGAAAACCTCGTCCCCCGGCTTGAACTGAACGACTCCCGCTCCCACGGAGTCGACAAACCCCGCCAAATCTGAACCGAGAATGATCGGAAGGGACGGTTGCACAACGCTCTTTCCCTCGCGAATGAGCGCGTCCCATGGACCAACTCCGGCGGCGGCGACCCGTACGACCAACTCGTCTTTTCCCGGAACCGGACGTGGTATCTCGTCGATCACGATCGCGTTCGGCGGGCCGAAGCGATGGATTCTTCCGGCTTTCATTCTGCCTCCCGAAGACGAGCGCGCTCCGTGTCACGCGACCAACAAGACCTTCCCGATACCGCCCGCCTCCGCGGCGGCTTGTGCCTCTGCCGCCCGGCTGAGCGGCAGCTTACGGCTGATCGGGATCACCAGTTTGCCATCTCGGACCGCCTCGGCCATAAACTGAAGCGTTTTCGCATCAGGTGTCGCGTACACCGGCACCACCGTTACGGTTGGATACTTATCGGCATTCCGTGGTGCTCCGAGGACCGATGCAAACACTCCTCCTGACTTGACCTTGCCGATCAATTTTTCCGCAGTCTTACCGTTGACCGTATCAGCTACGACATCGACCATCGGAAGATTCGCAATCGCATTGTCGTCATCGGTTGCAATCAACTGATCTGCGCCGATGGTCTTCGCGTCATCCATCTGGCTTTTCAACACCCCTGCAATTACCACTGCTCCTGTTGCTTCGCAGTGTATACCGCCGAGCGCCCGACATTGCCAGCAGCACCTACGACGAGCACCGTCTGGCCCGATTTAATGCCCGCAGCGGAAATGAGCTGGTTGCCGGTCGTCGTCACCAGCGGTAGCGCTGCCGCCTGGATCAAATCGAGTCCCTTGGGAACTTTCGCCAGAATCGCGGCTTTCACCACGCAAAGCTCGGCGTAGGTGTCCGCCGCCATTGCAAACACCTGGTCGCCTCGGGAAAAGCCTTCCACTCCCGGCCCAACCGTGACTACTGTGCCCGCAACGTCCACTCCCACCAGGCCCGGAAAGTGGATGGGATAAAAGTCTTTCATCAACCCGGCTCGTCGTTTGTAATCGATCGGATTCACACTGGTGGCAGCGACCCGCACCAGTACTTCGCCTCGACCCGCCACCGGATCAGGGTATTCCTCGAACTGGAGTACTTCAGGACCGCCATATTGGTGGACAACAACTGCTTTCATATCGCACCTCCTTGTACGGCGCGCTGCCGCGCTTTTATTCTTTTGAGGATGAATGCCCAGGTCGTGCCATGACGTTTCCGCGAAGTTGACGTCGTAGTATCTTGCAGCTTTCTCGATGTTCACGAAAGCCAAAGCACGGTCGCCATCGGAGACGCCGATGACTTGATCGAACCGCGCGACCGCGTTGCGCACATGTTGTGCGTCGGTCAGTGGCTCTTTACGCTGCTTCGGAAACGCGTAGACGCTGTCGGGTTGGTCGCTCTGCGTCGTCAGCCGTCCGTGTTTCTCGTGAGGTTTCCAGATCGCTTTTGGCATGTCTTTGACATCCTTTCTTTAAATATTTGGCTGGAGGGCGAGCACGGTGCCGGCCCGTGCGCGAAAGCGATTAAGCCGCAGGCGGCTTGCGGAGATCGTTCCCGATGTCCTCATTCGAACGGCAGCTCGGATTTCCTTTATGGCCATTGGGATCGACGCGCTAAGGTGGGAATCCGTCCGCCATCCATTTAGCGAATAGTTCAATGCGAGATTGCGGCCAAGGACCTTCTCCATTTGGGGGTGGGGGCGGCATTACCGCGCCGCCGATTCTCCGGATGCGATCGTAGATGGCAGCAGCGTGCTTTTTGACATCGTCGTAACTTCCCAGGTTGAACGCCTTGCTCATGCCACGAATGTCCTGTTCCGTAAAGAACGGGCGAATTTCCGTTTGAAAGCTCGTCGTTTTCGTCATTGCGCCTCACAGGCACTGGATTATACGGATGTCGCGCGGTCTACTTCGTGAATCTGCCCAAGTCTAAACTCAAATCTTGCAAGCCCTTATTCTTTCAGGCAGCAGTCAGCTGTGCAATTGGCTGCAGTTCCCTGCGGTGACGCATTCTCAGGATGATACGGGATTGACCACAAAGCCGCCCGCGCTGGCATCGACTCTGGACCGATTACAGACAATTCGGAAGTTATTCGGGCCGGAAGTCCGCTTGTGGGAAGTCTCACCAGATAGGTACCGAGAAACGCGCTTGTGGGAAGTTGCGAATTAACGAATATTCCAACCGTGGGCGCACGAAAAAGGCCGGAATCCTGGATTCCGGCCTTGTCGATCATTAAATGGTTGCGGGGGTCAGATTTGAACTGACGACCTTCGGGTTATGAGCCCGACGAGCTACCAGGCTGCTCCACCCCGCAATCTCACTATAGCGGACGCCAGCGCACTCGTCAAATGCCAGGAAATCGATTCCGCGCGTGCTTGACTGGGCACACCAGGATGCCGATGGCGAGACGCATGGGTTGTGAAACGGCAAGGCCTCGCCTTAAACTACGGCCAGTAGAACGAGGTCTTCTTGCCTGCCGCCAACAGGTCATCCAGACTGGCCATCGCGACCGGGCTCATCCTCCTCGCGCTATTGGTTTATGTCATTGAGAAAATCACTCCCGCCGCGAAGAGTCTCCTGTACTCCAATCTGTTACAAACCGCAGTCATTCTCCTGGCAGCTTTGTGTGCTTTTCATGTCGCGAAGCGCTCCGTGGGCTATTTGCGCCGGCTGTGGATGCTTCTCGGCACGACCATCGGTCTTGCCGCGGCGGCCCAGGCGCTCGAGGCCTACTATCAAAGCGTGCTTCACGCGCAACCGCTGACCCCGTGGCCCTCGGACCTCCTTTTCCTTCTCTGGGTCACCCCGGCGGTCATGATGTTTTTGCCGAGATCGGCGGAAGAATCCGGGAAGCTGGATTGGCAGCAGTGGCTCGACTATGCCCAGGTGGGCGTTGTAGCCCTGACCTCTTACCTTTATTTCTTCTATGTCCCCTCGCGATGGGCTGTGG
Source organism: uncultured Acidobacteriaceae bacterium (assembly GCA_964524985.1). Lineage (GTDB taxonomy): Bacteria > Acidobacteriota > Terriglobia > Acidiferrales > UBA7541 > Acidiferrum. The sequence continues at coordinate 110,638 of CAZGFL010000077.1, read as the reverse complement.
AAGGCCATCAAATGGTCGTGAAGGTCATGCAAGTGCAATTGACGCGCGACGTCGTCCTCACCGCCGCCTTCCTGATCAAATCATTTACCAAGGAGGCCCCGTCCCTCCGTTCTTTCTACACTCGAATGACCGGGCTGTTCCTTCTATCCAGCATCTCCGGCGTCGTTTATTTCTTTACTGCACAAGAATCCGGGACGAAAGCCAGTTGGGCCGATGTGGTCTGGTGCATGCCTTTCCTTTTCGTTGTTTTCTTTGCTGGCAACTGGGATCACCCCGAAGAACTTCAAGTTCCGGAGGCTGGCTCTTCCCTTCGATTGACCGTGATTTCTCAGGCTCTTCCGGTGGTTATTCCGCTGCTTGTCTTGTTCATGGGGAGGCGCATTGCCGCCGAACAGACCACCATCGCCTGGATCGCCGTGGCCACAGCGTTTCTGCTCGCGGCCGGGAGGATGATCCTCGGAAATCAAAAACAATTGCGAATCACGGAGGAGTTGCGGCACACGCAAAAAGCCCTGTTGCGCTCGGAGGGCATGTTTTCCACAGCGTTTCGCCTGGGCCCCGACGCTGTTGGCATCAGCTCTCTGCCGGACAGCAAATTCCTGGAAGTCAACGAAGGGTTCACCCGCCTGACCGGCTATTCCCATGCGGAAACATTGGGAAAGACCGGCATGGAAATGAGCTTGTGGGCAGATGCATCCCAACGCGCGAAAATCATGGCCAAACTCCAGCAACAAGGAGAAGTACGCGAAGAGGAATTCTTGTGCCGGACAAAGGCTGGAGAAGTTCGTACCTGCCAGTTTTCCGGAACCATTATCCAGCTGGACGAAGGCCCGTGCGCCCTTGCCATTGTGCGCGACATTACCGCGCGCAAGCGAGCGGAAGAGGCGGTCCGTGCCAGCGAGGAGCGTTTTCGCAATCTCTTCCACGATCTGCACATTGGAGTGGTTCTGCTTGGGCCAAGCGCAGAAACTCAGTTTGCCAATCGGGCCGCCCTGGCCATGTTCGGGCTCACCCAGCAGGATGCCCTGGGCAAGGACTCCTCTGGTTTCAAAATGACGGCGATCCACGAAGATGGCATCGAAATTCCATTGGTGCTCCGCCCGGGACCGCGCGCGATTGCGACGAAACGGCCCATACGCAACGAGGTCATTGGCTGGCGCCGCGAGGATTCTAACGAGGTGTTCTGGACTTTGGTAGACGCCGTGCCGCATCTGACCGAGAACGGAACCGTCATCAGTGTGATTCTCTCCATCTCCGATATCACGGAGAGGAAAAAGGCCGAGGAAGCTCTGCGAAACAGCGAAGAGCGCTTTCGAACTTTGATCCGCGAAATGGACGTGGGCGTCGTGCTGCATGGGCCGGGCGGGGAAGTCCAGTTTGCAAACCAAGCCGCGCAGGATATTTTTGGCATTTCGTTGGAGGAGGCCAAAGGCAAGACCAGCGCTGATCTGAATTTGATTTCTTTCAAAGAGGACGGTACCGAAATCCTTCCTGACATGCGTCCCGCGCCGCGCGTTTGGCGCACCGGAGAGACGGTTCGAAATGAAGTGATTGGATGGCGCCGGCCCGGTTCTGGAAAGGTATTCTGGACATTGGCGAACGTCGTGCCCCTGCGAAACCCCAACGGCACGATTGCCGGTGTACTCAGCACTTTTTCCAACATCACCGAGCGACGTCGCGCCGAAGAGGCTATGCGGCAGCTCTCCACGCGCCTTCTGCAACTGCAGGATGAAGAGCGCCGTCGCCTGGGCCGGGAACTTCACGACAGTCTGGCGCAAACGGTCCTTGCGGTGAATTTGAACCTGGCACAAGCGATGCAATCCACCGAGCCGGTGACCGGCCGGGCGCGGCTGGCCGTGGAAGAAGCCCGGCGGCTGCTCCAGGAAATGTCTCAGGAGATTCGCACTCTGTCCTACCTTCTGCACCCGCCGCTCCTGGATGAACTTGGCTTGGTCTCCGCCATCAAGGCGTATGCCGAAGGCTTCAGCGAGCGAAGCGGAATTGCGTTGGAGCTGAATCTTCCTGCAGATTTTGGCCGCCTTCCTCAGGAGACGGAAACGGCTCTCTTTCGTATCGTGCAGGAAAGCCTTTCCAACATTCAGCGCCACTCCGAGAGCGAAACAGCGCACCTCTCATTGCAGGCTGACTGCGCATCGGTATGCCTGACAGTCGGCGACCGAGGAAAAGGCATAGGAGCCGGCCCAATCGACTCCCTGGGGAGCGGTGGCGCGCGCCTGGGCGTGGGAATCCTCGGAATGCGCGAGCGCATGACCCAGCTCGGCGGGAAACTTGAGATTGATTCGAGCCCATCCGGGACTACTGTGCGGGCTACAATACCCTTGAAAGTCGAAGGCACCGATGGCAATTCGCATTCTCGTCGCGGATGATCATCACGTCGTACGCACCGGACTCCGCGCACTCCTGGAGTCAAAGAATGGATGGCAAGTGTGCGCAGAGGCATCCAACGGGCGCGAAGCGGTGGACAAAGCTGTCAAGCTGAAACCGGATGTGGCCGTGCTGGACATCGCCATGCCTCTCTTGAACGGGGTGGAGGCTACCCGGCAGATTCGTAAGCTTTCCCCAAAAACGGAAATTCTTATCCTCACCATGCATGATTCGGACACCTTGGTTCAAGAAGTCATCGAAGCCGGAGCAAGAGGATACGTGTTGAAGGATGACGCCGACAGGGATCTCATTTCCGCGGTGGACGCTCTGCGGCAGCACCAGCCATACCTGTCGCCGCGCGCCTCCGACGCGGCCTCTAGGGCAACCGCGTCACCTGGGATGCTCACTGGCGATCGGCCTACTCGTAGCCGTCTTACCCCCCGCGAACGGGAAATCGTCCAGCTCCTCGCCGAAGGAAAGAGCAATAAGGAAGTTGCCGATTTGCTGGGTATCAGTGTAAAGACAGCCGAGACACACCGCGCCAACATCATGCTGAAAATGGATTTCCATTCGATTACCGAACTGGTGCGCTACGCCGTGCGCAATAAGATTATCCAAAGCTAATTGCTGAGACCGCCTGCTCCCGGCTCCTAAACTGATACTTGTCCTCTGGTACTACAGGCATTCCCTTAGGGAATTAACCGAATTCCAAATCTCCCCCGCGACCCGCACACTACCTTGGAGTTAGTCTGCCCAGAAGTGTCTGGAGACCGTGAAATGCGTGTCAAGAGCCAGCGGATTCGCGTGATTGTCGCCGATGATTCGCGAACCGCTTTGAGTGCTGTGTGCCGGTACCTGGAATTGGATGAACGGTTCGAAGTCGTGGGTACGGCCATCGACGGCATTCGGCTCCTGCACCAGGCTCAGCGGTTTCTGCCGGACCTGGTGTTGGTGGACCTCAGCATGCCGCAAATGAACGGCTTGGAGGCAATTGCTCAGCTGCGCAAGTCGTACCCCGAATTGCGTGTCCTGGTCTATTCGGGATTGCAGGGCGCTTCTCTTCGGGAAGAGTGCTTGAAGCATGGAGCCCATGGCTTCGTTCTTAAGAGTCAAATGCCGGAGGGTCTGCTGCAAGAGGTTTCCAACCTCTTCCCAAAGAGGCTGGATTAATCAGAAAGAAAGTAAGAGAAAGACCGTGTCACAGTCCTATCGCATACTGATCGTCGAGGATGACCCCAGCCAAGTCGAAATCCTATCCGACATGCTGGACGACGAGGCAGATTCATTCCAGGTCGTCCATGCCAGCACTTTGGAATCCGGCCTGTCGGTCTTGTGCGCCGAATCAGTAGATGTGCTCTTGATTGAGGACGGCACGCTCGAAGATGGAGTCGCTTCTATCGGCCGGATTCATACCCGCTTCGAATCGTTGCCCATCGTGATCCTCGTTTCTCCGGAAGGGGAGGCTCTCGAAAAATTCTTTCTGGATGCCGGCGCATCCGAAGTCTTGTGTAAGGAAACCCTCGGCGGCGAGCTGCTCAAGAAGGCGATCGAATACGCCGTAGAACGCCGACAAACAGAAATCCAGCTGCGCCAGTCCGAAGAGCGGTTTGAGGAACTCATCGAAAACGCCAAAGATATCATTTTCACTCTGGACCTGGACGGCAATTTCAAGTCCCTCAACAAGTCCGCCGAAGAAGTGATGGGCTGGTCTCGGCAAGAAGCCCAGAGCATCAACCTCAAAAAGATCGTTGCGCCGGAACACCTGAACCTCTGCAAGCAGCTGATGAGTCACCTCTTGAATGAAGAACAGTTGCAGCAGTTTGAAATAAACCTCGTGCGCAAAGACGGAAAGAGGGTGATTCTGGAGGCTTGTGCGCGCCTGATCTACTCGGGAGAGAAGAAGAAAGGCATTCAGGGGATTGCGCGGGACGTCACCGAACGCCGGAACCTGGAAAACATGGTCCGCCAGTCTCAGAAGCTGGATGCCATCGGCAGGCTTTCCGGCGGCTTGGCCCATGATTTTAACAATTTGCTTTGCGTGATCAGCGGCCATGCGGAGCTGCTGACAGAACAACTGGAACCCGCGCATCCGGGCGCCCGGAATGTGGGTCAGATCAAGAAGGCTGTCGACAGCGCCACGGCCCTGGTGCGGCAGCTTTTGGCTTTCAGCCGCAAGCAAGTGTTTCATCCACAGATTCTGGACCTCAACGCCGTGGTCACCGAAACCGAGAAGCTGGTCGGGCGTTTGATTGGCGAGCACATCGAAGTTTTCACGGCACTCCAACCCGATCTCGGGCGAGTCAACGTCGATCCTGTTCAAATCGAGCAGGTCATTGTGAATCTCGTTCTCAACGCGCGCGATGCTATGCCGTTGGGCGGAAAACTCACGCTGGAAACCCACAACGTTGATCTCCACAAAGAGAATCGTTCCCGGCATGCCATCGTCCCGGCTGGAAAATATGTTTTGCTGGCCGTAACCGACAACGGCTCCGGCATGGATGAAGAAACACAGAATCGCATTTTCGAGCCGTTCTACACGACCAAAGAGGCGGGAAAAGGAACGGGGCTGGGCCTTTCCACGGTTTATGGGATTGTCAATCAGAGCGGGGGAAGCATCGCTGTTTACAGCGAGCCGGGCCAAGGTACGACCTTCAAGATCTACCTTCCGCGCGTGGATGCCGCCTCCGCAGAAGAATCGGCCGGAAAACTCGCGCGGGAGAACAGACAGGGATCCGAGACCATTTTGCTGGTTGAAAATTCCGAGCCTTTGCGCGCACTCGCGAAGGAATTCCTTCGCAGCAGTGGTTACGCCGTGCTCGACGCCGAAAACGGAAGAGACGCCATTCGCATCGCCAAAGCCTTCGGCGGCCACATCCACTTGCTTCTTACGGATGTAATCATGCCCGGAATGGGCGGCAAGCAGCTCGCGGAACAGTTTGTCACACTCCGCCCGGCGGCGAAGGTTCTGTACATGTCGGGATATTCCGACGAAGGTGTCGTCCACTCGGGCCTGTTGGGTCCGCAAAGCAATTTCCTAGAGAAACCGTTCACTCGCGACGTTTTGTTGCGAACCGTACGCCGGGTTCTCGAAGAAAGTGGCCGGTTGTTTCAGAGGAGCACTCTCAATCAGAAACTATCCGTACAGTCTCAAGTGGGTCCACGAGATCCACACTCCACGTGAGTTTTCAGAAGAACGGCCAGATGCAAGAACTACGCTCGGTCGGTTGCATTCGAATGAAGTTTGAAGCAGCAATGAAAAACATTTGTTCTGTTGATTTTGTGTAAGTCCCGGGAGCCATCCTTCGCGGAGCCGTCGATGAAGTTCTGGCTCGCTTGGCGATCCCGGCCGCAATTCTGCGTAATTAGGCTCGAGGCGTAGCCGCGTCACCTCGAAGCTCAGCCTTCAACTCGAGCACCTTCCGCCGCAACTCTTCTGTTACCGCAGCGTAAGCCGCTTCCATCTCCGGTTGCGAAGCGCTTGACGTTTCTGGAAGTGTTGGCCGCATTGGCGTCCCAAAGCGTAATTGCACCTTGGTCCCGGCCCACGGCAAAAATGCCCGCCAAGAGAAGGAACGGTTTCTTGGCCAAATCGGAAATACGCCGTCAAACGCCACGGGGACAATCGGCACTTGCAAGTGCATTGCGAGAATGGCCGCACCCTTCTTGAATTTCTTCACTTCTCTATCGATCGAACGCTCCCCTTCGGGAAAGAGCACCAGAATCTTCCCACGGCGCAACCCAAACGCACCCGCCTGCAACGCGCGGGTGAGGTTCGCATCCGGATCGACCGGAGCCAAGTGCATTCTCTGGGCGGTCTTTCGACGCAACGGCGTTGCAAAATATTCACTCGCGCCGACATAAAACAATTTGCGGAACACGCGAAGCGGCAAGGCGCTCGCCAGGAAGAAGGGATCAAGATACGTTTCGTGATTGGGGCAAATCAGATACGCGCCTTCGGCCGGAAGGTTTTTCACGCCGCTTACGTGATATCGCAGCAACACTCGCGATACCAGGTTCCAAATCTTCAGGGCCACAAATCCGACAGCCGTCGCAATCGGAAAAGGCCTGAGCAAATCCGTAAACAACGGATCGTCTTCCGGCAATTCCTCGAGCAGCCTGCTCCACGCATTCGTTTGGTGTGGTTGTCCCTTTGCCGCGCCCTGTGAGCGCGCCGATTCCACAAGCTGCCTCACCGTGTAAATCGACTGCGCTGTCTCGGTCGGAATTCTTACCCCGAAGACGTGCTCCAGGTTCGTCAGAACCTCCACGCGTTCGATGGAGTCGAGCCCGAGGTCCAACTCCAAGTTTGCATCCGCTCGCACTGCAGACTTGTCGTGGGACGCCTCCCGCAACACTCTCAGCGCGCGCGCCACTTCCGGCTCAGCTGCCCACGCCATCTCTTCCTCACTTGCCTGCGCCTGTGACGTGGCTCGCTCTTCTGCCTTCGCGGCCTGCGATTTCATCTCTCGCTCGATTTCAAATCGCTTCAGCTTCCGTGTCGCCGTCCGGGGCAAAGGATCCATGCGAATCTCATAGCTCAGGATTCGCTTGTGGGCGGGCAAATGCACTGAAATGTTCTCGATGTCGAATCGCAGCACTTCCTTCATATTCACGACCTTGCGCGCCTGCATCACCTCCAGGTCCGGCACGATTACACCGTGAAGGCGTTCCGCCGACGGCTCCTCGGGCAACGCCATCCCCACGACACAAAGCTCCTTGATGAATGGCGACTGCGCGTACTGCGCCTCGATCTCTTCGGGGTAAATATTCTTCCCCGAACTGAGCACGATCACTTCTTTCTTCCGGCCGGTAACAAAGAGCTTCCCCTCATTGTCGAGCCGCCCGAGATCCCCGGTGGCGAACCATCCGTCGCTCAGTTGATCGGCGGTCGCGTCCGGCCGGCGAAAATACTCCTTCATGACGATGGGCCCGCGAATGGCGATCTCCCCACTTTGGTCGCCGTCCACCCCGCCGCCCTCGGCAGGCATGATCTTCACTTCAACTCCCGGGAGTGCTCGGCCGACAAAGCCTTGCCCGCCTTCGCCCAGCCGCGTGATCGTCGCCGCGCCCGAAGTTTCCGTCAGCCCGTACGCTTCAATGATGTTGAACCCTAATTTGTAAAAATCGCGTCCGATGGCCGGATCGAATCGCGCTCCTCCGGTAACGAGGAAGCGCATCTTTTTTCCAATCACGTCATGCACGGGCGAAAAGAACAGCTTCCCAAGATTCAAGCGCGCGCGCCGCAGGAAAGCGTTGCCGCTCAGTAGGGCCCGGAACAGAATCGACCGGATCGGTCCTCCCTCTTTTACCTTGGCAAAGACTCGCTGATGGATGAGATAAAAGAATTGTGGAACGCAGCAGAAGATCGTCGGCTGGTATTGGCGCAACGCCTTCAACAGTTCCGTCGCGCTCACTTCTTCCAGAAAGATCACTCGTGCTCCCACCACGAACGGCAGAAGCAAATTGGCCATCTGCGCGAGTGAGTGATACAGCGGCATCACCCCTAGAATGGCGTCCCGCTCATCGAGGTGGAGCGCGGCGAATACCGCCTCCGCCTCCCCGAGAAGATTGCCGTGCGTCAGCACGACGCCTTTGGGGTCGCTCGTGGTGCCCGATGTATAGAGAATCGCCGCGGGATCATGGGTCGTTGCGGGATTCGGCGGTAGCGTTTCTGCGGTGCTTGAGGATGGCGATGGCCCCGGGAGGCTCTTAAAACCTGCTCGCGTTCCGCGCAGTAACGCCAACATCGCGGTTGAGCCCGCCAAGCGATGTGCTTCTTCGACGCCACCGGAGTACCGTTCCGTCGTAAACAAAATCTTCGCACCGCTATCCCGCAGCAGGGTTGCGATCTGTTTCGGCTCGTAGTGCGTGTCGAAGGGAACGGCCACCGCGCCCAACCGCAGAATCCCCAGGTAGACGGCGCACCACGCGATGTCGTTGTCAGCGAGGATCGCGCAGTTGTCTCCGCGCTTGATGTTGTGTGACGTCAGGAATTGCGCCGCGGCTTCCGCCTGCCGCTGCAGCTCCCGGTAGGTAACTCGCTCGACACCGTCGCGGTGCTGGAATTCGATCGCCACCAGACCCGCGAAACGGGTGGCGGTGCTGGCGAACCGCTCGTAAAAGTTGTTCCAGCTCGGCGGCATCAGTGGATTCGCGCTTTCATCGATTCGTGCTGGATCGCCTTTGGCCGCATTCGCGCGGACTCCTCCTCGGCAGGTCTAGTCGATCTTGCAGAAAGCACAGTCACGTTGAAATGTTTCCAGCCCCAGCAATTCGATTCCCGGTGTCAGGTAGCCCTCTCTGCAAGCCTCTTCGCGCAGCAAATCGGTGCTTAGGTATTTCTTGTTGTCATCAGGAAAAACTGTCACCACAATCGCATCCCAGCCAAGCTCCTGTTGCAGCCGCACGGCGGCGAGGAAATTGCACCCTGAAGATACTCCAACTGCCAGCCCCAGTCCCGAGGCCAACTTCTGCGCCATCAGAATCGAGTCTCCATCCGAGACCGCAATCACATCATTCAGAAACCGCAGGTCCACGATGGCAGGAATGAATTCGTCCGAAATGCCCTGGATGCGGTGCGATCCCACCTTGCATCCTGTCGAAAGTGTCGGAGACTCCGCCGGCTCCACGGGATGGATGCGCACTCGAGGATTCTTGCTGCGCAGAAACCGGCCGACTCCCATCACCGTTCCGCCCGTGCCCACGCCGGCCACAAACGCATCGGGCTTCAACCCCGCGGATTCGAGCTGCGCGTGAATCTCGGGACCCGTCCCTGTTTCGTGGGCTTCCACATTGGCGTCATTGGAAAACTGCCGCGGCAGGAACACAGCACGATGTTCTGCCGCATATTCTTCTGATTTCCGAATGCTGCCCAGAAACCCGCCATCTTCCCTGCTCACCTGGACAATTCTTGCCCCAAAACTTCGAATCAGGTCCTTCCGTTCGCGGCTCATCCAATCCGGCATGAAGATGAGGACCGGATGCCCCAGTGCCGAGCCCAGCGCCGCAAACGAGATTCCCGTGTTCCCGCTCGTGGCTTCCGCAATGGTGTCGCCCGGCCGAATCTTCCCCTCTTCATACGCTTTCCGAAGAATGTGCAGCGCCATGCGATCCTTGATGCTGCCGGTCATGTTCAACTGCTCGGACTTGGCATACACGCACCGCTCGCGTCCCTCGAAACGATAGTGAATGCCGAGCAAGGGCGTGTTCCCGGTCAGCCGCCGCAGCGCCCGAAACTTCTGCGCCAGATAATCTTTTGTGGTCAACTCCTGCATCTTTTCGATCCTTCCCGGCGCCTAATCAAACTGCTTCCGGAATTGCGCGAACTGTTCTTTTAATTCCGTGACTTCCTTCCGGAGTGCGGCGATCTCCGCCTGCAAATGGGTGACCGCCTCCCCGTCAGCGGAAACTCTCGCAGATTCCTCCGTGGCGCCCTTGGGCTCCCAACCGCCAACGTCCCCGGATAGGAGGTGTGCGTAGCGAACTTCTTTCGTCCCCGGCTGTCTCGACAGGGCTTTGACTAATGGCGGCTCGCGCTGCATCAGGTGCTGCAGGCTGGACTGCACGGCTCCGAGATCATCAAACGCGTGCATTCGTTCCGTCCGCCCGCGAAGTTCACCCGGTGTTTGTGGCCCGCGCAGAAGCAGGACGCACAAGATGGCGATTTCGTGCCGGTAAAAATTGAAAACCTCCTGCAAGCGGTGCTCGAACTTCGTCACCCGGCTCTCCGAACCGCTCACCGAGCGCACCAGCGACTGCTTGTCCAGGGAAAGCAACGCGGTCCGTACTGCCGGCTCATCGAGATTCATGACCGGCTCGCGGTTCGACTTCTGATTGCACGCGTTGATTAGCGCATTCAGCGATAGCGGGTAGTACTCGGGCGTGGTGATCTCTTTTTCGACCAGCGATCCCAGCACCCGGCATTCCACTTCATTCAGGAGGAGGTTCACGACGAGGCATCATACAACAGCTTTCCGTCACAGTTTTGTGACTGAGCACGCGCCACCCGGCAGGCGCTTTGGTTCTCGCCATGCGTTTCGACCCCACCCTGTAACGTCTTGGTCTGGAACGGTTTGCACTCGGGAAGAAAGTCGCCCTACGACGTGCGTCTAATGCGCCGAGGAAGCCTGCAGGGTACCCTTCAACTCCAGTTCAATCTCGACGGTGTGGTCCACTTTCAGCAGCCAATTGCTTGGGTTCTTCAGGCCCCAATCCAGGAACGGTACACCGAACTTGGCGCTCCCCGTCCAATGATCGCTGGCGAGATTTGCCTGCACCGGCACGGTCAGTTCGTGTTCGCTTCCATGCAGCACAAAACCGCCGTGCACCTGGATGCTGGAATCTCCCTGCGGGGCCAGTTTTCCGGTCACGCTGTCCGGTCGAAACACGATATCGTGAAAGCGCGCACTTTCCAGCACGTCTTTGTGCATCTTTTTGTCCCGACCATCGTTGCCGCTCTGGCCGCTGGTGGCGTCGGCCACGATTTCGCCGCTGGCTTTCCCCGACGAAAGATCGATCTGGAGGCTGCCGCCCTTGATAGCAAATGTTCCATGGACCGTGTGCAGCGTGGTCCCCAGCGTCCAGTGAATCGTGCTCTGCGCGGGATCCACGCTGGCTACGACTTGGCCTTGCGCGGTTTGCGGCGCAGCGTGCTGTGGCAGGGCCAGCAGCACCGGCAGCGCCACCAGTATGCCCGCCGAAAGATAGAGGAGCGGCTTCAGACGTCTGTGAGCCAAGATCAATTTCCCACCTTTTCCATTCATGCGGTCAGCAGCCGCCAGCCCAGCCGGGCCCCGGTTTGCACGAGAATCGATTGCGAAGTTTCTTCTGCTTGGACTTTCAACATACCGTCAAACAGCTGAGGATCCCGCGCCAGTTCTCGGAAAACGCGTCTCCGAAGCGGCGCGAAACGATCCAGCAACAGTAGCAGCCGCGCCATCGTAGCGGGTCTTTGCGCGAGCCTGGTATGCGCCAACTGGTAATCCTGCAACGCTCCCGCGTTCAGCGCATCCGCGAGCACCAGTGCTTGGCGAAACGCCAATCCGAGTCCTTCGCCGGTGATGGCGTCGACGCTTCCGGAGGCGTCGCCAACGAGCGCGACATTCCCGCGGTAAACGCGTCGCATGCGGCACATGGCCGTCACCGCACCGCGTTGCACGCTAGTCAACTCCGCTCTTTCCAGACTGTCGAGAAGTTTCGGAAATTCCCGAATGGCTTCCGCAAAACGCATCCTGGGATCGCGCGAGATGAGGACCACGCACATCTCGTCGTTCGCGAGCGGCGTCACATACGCTTGCATCCCACTTCCCCAATACACTTCCACGCAGTCGGTCCACGGTGTGACGCGATAATGCCGCCTCTGGGCAAACCGCACGTTGCGGAGCTTCCCGGAATGGAGTCCACACCAACGCCGGACGCGCGAGTGGGTTCCGTCCGCCCCGACAATCCACTTGGAGAGGATTCTCTGACCTTTTACGATCGCGCAGTTCTGGAAAATGCCCGTAACGTGCGCGTTCCAGAGAATTTCTACGCCGCACTCCTCCGCGTAATTGACCATGCTCTGGTGCAAGACCGTTCGACGCACGCCGAGTCCGCTTCCATGGGAAAACTTGGCTTCTGCCGACGAGGTTTCATCCAGGAAGCGAATCCCGCGGAAAACGCGGCCTACGCTCGGGTCCATTCTGACGCCCAGTTGTTCGAGGGCCCCAAGCGTTCCCGGTAAGAGTCCCTCTCCGCAAGCTTTGTCGATGGGCGGCTTCGCTCCATCTACGACTGTGACGTGAAGTCCTTTCTTTCGCGCGGCAATCGCCGCCGCCAAACCTGCCGGTCCTCCGCCGACGACTAACACTTCCGTTTCCCGCCTCATCCCTTCTCCCGCCTTCTCGCGGCCGGCGCGCCCACGTGTGGATGCCGGAGCCTTTTCCCATTAGATGTAGGCGTGCGCGCAAGGATGCCCGCTGCGAGGGCTGCGGCCGCATTCTTGACCCATAATCTGGATTTATTTGATTCAACATAACTATTAATTTGACTGATTGACGCGCGGGCCCGCATCCTGTTACTCTTCATGGCGACCGCTATGCGCGTCGCCATCACCAACCCGCTCGGACTCCCTGCCGCACGCAGCGGCCGATTGCCCGTAGCGCTGGTACGAATTAGCGTTGTCCTCGTAGGAGGGCATACGAACGGATGATGGCAGCCTAGCCGGGCGATACACGGGATTCAAGGGCCATCATCCAAAGCGGGTGATGGCCCTCAAGTTTTTTGGGCCTGTTTTCGCAGGTGCGGTCCTGGGGGAATGCAGTGAACGCAGATACACTGAAACCGCGAAGCCACGCCATCCTCGATGGCCCCAATCGGGCCGGAGCGCGCGCCATGCTGCGCGCGTGCGGCCTGAAAGACGACGACTTCAAGAAACCACTCATCGGCGTCGCCAACACCTGGATTGAAATCGGGCCTTGCAACTATCACTTGCGGGAACTCGCGCAGCACGTCAAGGAAGGGATTCGCGCGGCGGGCGGCACGCCGCTCGAGTTCAACACCGTTTCCATCTCCGACGGCATCACCATGGGAACCGAGGGCATGCGCGCGTCGCTGGTGAGTCGAGAAGTCATTACCGATTCGATCGAGCTGACCACACGTGGCAATCTCTTTGACGCGCTGGTTGTTCTCGTGGGCTGCGACAAGACCATTCCCGCGGGCATCATGGCGCTGGCGCGTCTGAACATTCCCGGGCTCGTTTTGTACGGCGGATCGATCGCGCCCGGCCAATTCGAGGGCCACGCCGTCACCATTCAAGACGTATACGAAGCAATCGGAGCGCATGCGCGCGGCAGCATGAGCGACGCGCAGCTCAAGTCCCTGGAAATGGCCGCCTGTCCTGGCGCGGGCGCTTGCGGCGGACAGTTCACAGCCAACACCATGGCGCTGGTATGCGAATTCCTGGGAATCGCCCCGATGGGACTTTCGAGCGTTCCCGCAACGAATGTGGGAAAAGCCGCGGCAGGCCAGCGTGCCGGCGAGCTGGTTATGGACCTGCTCCGCAACAACGTAACGCCCTCGCAAATCATCACGAAAGCGGCGATTGAAAACGCCATTGCCGGCGTCGCTGCCACCGGTGGATCCACAAATTCTGTTTTGCACCTGCTGGCGATTGCCAACGAGGCCAAAGTCGGACTGTCCATCGACGATTTTGACCGCATCAGTTCCCGCGTGCCCATCCTCGCGGATCTCAAACCTGGAGGAAGATTTGTTGCAACCGACCTCTACGCAGCAGGCGGCACTTCGCTCGTCGCAAAGCGCCTGCTTGAAGCTGGACTCCTGCGCGGAGACTGCCTCACCGTCACCGGGCGCACCCTCGGAGAAGAAGGCGCCGCGGCCAAGGAAACTCCCGCGCAGGAAGTCGTCCGCAAACTGAGCGAGCCGCTGAAACCCACGGGCGGGTTGGTCATTCTGAAGGGAAATTTGGCGCCGGAAGGGTGCGTCATCAAAGTGGCGGGTCACAATTTCCAGACCTTCCGCGGACCAGCGCGCGTATTTAACGACGAAGAAGCTGCGTTTGCGGCGGTAGAGAAAGGCGAGATAAAGGCCGGAGACGTCGTGGTGATTCGCTATGAAGGACCAAAGGGCGGCCCGGGAATGCGCGAAATGCTGCAGGTGACGGCCGCTCTGGTCGGCGCGGGTCTCGGCGATTCCGTTGCGCTGTTGACCGACGGACGATTCTCCGGCGCGACCCACGGATTCATGGTCGGGCACGTTGCGCCGGAAGCGGTGAATGGCGGACCGATTGCGGTAGTGGAGGACGGCGACATTGTTACGTTCGACATTCCCAACCGGCAGTTGAATGTAGGTTTGACCGCAGCGGAGATCCAGAAGCGCTTCGCGTCGTGGAAGCCACCGGCTCCGCGCTTCACGAGCGGGGTGATGGCCAAGTACGCCCTGCTGGTCTCGTCTTCTTCTCTCGGTGCGGTCACCACGGTGCCCGCATCGTTTGCCTCACCCGCTCAACCTGCTCAGCACGCGAGGACTCTATGAAGCTAACCGGCTCACAAATCGTTTGTGAATCGCTCGAGCGGCTCGGCGTGCACGAGATTTTCGGCTATCCCGGCGGCGCGATTCTGCCGGTGTATGACGCGCTGGGAAAGTCGAAGCTGCATCACGTCCTGGTGCGCCACGAGCAGGGCGCCACACATATGGCCGACGGGTATGCCCGGGCCAGCGGCAAAGTCGGCGTGGCGATGGCCACGTCCGGTCCCGGCGCAACCAACATGGTAACGGGAATCGCCACAGCCATGATGGATTCGTCGCCGGTGGTTTGCATCACCGGGCAAGTGAGCAGCAAAGTGCTGGGGTCCGATGCGTTTCAGGAGATCGACATTACCGGCATCACCATGCCGATTACCAAGCACAATGTTGTGATTTCGCGGGCAGAGGACGTGGGGCGGGCGCTGCGAGAGGCCTTCGTGATTGCGCAGAGCGGACGGCCCGGTCCGGTGCTGGTGGACATCACTAAGGACGCGCAGCAGGCTTCCGCTGAATTCGAATGGGATGCCTGCGCTCCCAAACTGCCGCCCAAGCGCATTCGCAGCAGTCACGACCCGGCGGAGTTCGACCGTGCCGTTGAACTTCTCAATACCGCGAAGCGCCCGGTGATTCTCGCCGGTCGCGGGATCATTCTCTCGGGCGCAATGCAGGCCTTCGAGAAATTTGTTCGCGCGGGCAACTATCCCGTCGCCATGACCCTGCTGGGAATCGGCTGCTTCCCGGCCAAGGACCCACTGAACCTGGGCATGATGGGTATGCACGGCGAAGCGTGGGTGAACAATGCGATCCAGGAAGCCGACCTGCTGATCGCCGTGGGCATGCGCTTCGATGACCGCGTGACCGGCGACCTGCGCACCTACGCGAAAAGCGCGCGCAAGATTCACATTGAGATCGACCGCGCGGAAATCAACAAAAACGTGAAAGTGGACGCGGCGCTGATTGGTGACGCGGCGGACGTTCTCGAAAAACTGATTCCGCATATCGAGACGCGCGACCGCAGCGCATGGATCCGCCACATCAATGAGTTAAAGGGCGATTCCGCGGTGCGCGATATACAAAGCCTGCCCGATACCGGCCATCTCTACGCCGCGCACGTCATCAATGACCTTTGGAAAGAGACGCGCGGCGAAGCCATCGTCGTCACCGACGTGGGCCAGCACCAGATGTGGGAGGCGCAGTACTACCACCACGACCGGCCGCGGACTTTGATTACGTCGGGAGGCCTGGGAACCATGGGCTTTGCGCTGCCGGCGGCGATCGGCGCGAAGTTTGCCAAGCCCGACGCCGAAGTGTGGGTCGTCGTGGGCGACGGAGGATTCCAGATGACCATGAGCGAGCTGGCCACCATCGTTCAGGAAAAGATCAACGTGAAGATCGCCATCATCAACAACGGCTATCTGGGCATGGTGCGGCAGTGGCAGGAGTTTTTCTACGACAAGCGCTACGTGGCCACGCCGCTGGTGGCGCCGGATTTTGCGGCGCTCGCCAATGCCTTTGGGATTCGCGGCGAGCGCATTACCGCGCGCGCGGAAGTGACGCCGACGATCCGTGCTGCGCGGGAGTCCAACGAGACTGTTTTGCTTGATTTCCGCGTCGAGCAGGAAGATTCCGTGTACCCGATGGTTCCCGCAGGCGCCTCGTTGCACGACATGATCCGGCGGCCGCACAATCCGCTGGTGGAAACCGCTTCGGACGCCTAAGGAGAAGATGATGCAGACACTCGTCGCTTATGTCGAAAACAAGCCTGGCGTGCTGAACCGCGTCTCTTCGCTGGCGCGCCGCCTGGCCATCAATATTGATTCGCTCACTGTCGGTCCGACCGAGAATGAAGAAATCGCGCGCATGACGATCGTGGCGCATACGGATGAACGCGGGGCGCACCGACTGGAAGCCAGCCTGGAAAAGCTTGTGGACGTCCGTCTGGCAGAGAATATTTCCAGCCGGGCGTTGCTCGAACGCGATTTGGCCCTGATTAAAGTCTCCGCCGACCAGCAGAACCGACCGCACCTGATGGAACTGATCAAAGTGTTTCGCGCGCGCGTCGTGGATGTCGCGCCGGAATCGCTGATCATTGAAGTATCCGGAACGGTGGACAAAATCGATGGGTTGCTTGAAGTGCTGCGGCCCTTCGGCGTGCTGGAAATGGCCCGTACCGGGCGCATCTCCATGACCCGCGGCAGCGACTTGCTGCGTCCGCCGCTGCCCGAAGTGACCAACACCGCGCTGGAATCCGCAGCTTCCAGCGCAAAGTGAAAAATCCAATTGAGCCGTTGAACGGCCAAACGAGAGGAACAGCATGGCTAATCTTTACTACGACGATTCCGCAGATTTGGCGCTGATCCAGGCCAAGAAAGTCGCCATCATCGGCTACGGCTCGCAGGGCCACGCCCATGCGCTGAATCTGCGCGATAGCGGCGTTTCGGTGCGTGTTGGTTTGCACGAGGGCAGCGCTTCGCGCGCCAAGGCGGAGAAAGAGGGCTTGATGGTCAATTCACCCGCGGAAGCCGCGGCCTGGGCCGACGTCATCATGATTCTCGCGCCGGACACCAAACAGCCAAAGCTCTATCGCGAGGCGATCGAGCCGAATCTGAAGACGGGCAAGACGTTGATGTTCGCCCATGGCTTCAACATTCGCTTTGGCACCATTAAGCCGCCCGCGACCGTAGACGTTTCGATGATCGCGCCGAAAGCGCCGGGCCACCGCGTTCGCGAAGTGTTTACCGAGGGTGGAGGCACACCCGCGCTGCTTGCGGTCCAGCAAGACGCCAGCGGCAAGGCGAAGGCGCTCGCCTTGGCTTACGCAAAGGGATTGGGGTGCACGCGTGCGGGCGTGTTGGAGACAACGTTTACGGAAGAAACCGAGACGGATCTTTTCGGCGAGCAGGCAGTGCTGTGCGGCGGCGTGAGTGAATTGATCAAGGCGGGCTTTGAAACGCTGGTCGCCGCCGGTTATCAGCCGGAAGTTGCGTACTTCGAGTGCCTGCACGAACTGAAGCTGATCGTGGACCTGATTTACCGCGGCGGGCTCAGCTACATGCGCTATTCGGTGAGCGACACTGCCGAGCAAGGCGATTATTCCGCAGGACCGCGTATCATCACCCAGCAAACGCGCGACGAGATGCGCAAGATTCTGGCAGAGATTCGGGACGGCAGCTTCGCGAAAGCATGGATCGCGGAAAATGAGAAGGGCTGCCCGAGCTTCCTAGCGAAGCGCCAGAGCGAGCAGCAGCACCCGATCGAGCAACTCGGACCAAAGCTGCGCGCGATGATGCCATTCCTTCAGCCCGTGGTTGCGCCGGGTCTCGAGAGCAAAGCCGCCGCGACAAAGAAGTGACAGTTAAGCGATTTAGCGAGATTTGTACTAACAACGGTAGTAGCACAAGTTGACAAGGGGCAGATTTTAGGCAATTCTCTCGCGTGATGAAACGCAAAGATCTGCAGCCCGCCGCGCCCCCAGTCCATCTCGCGGAACGCATCGACCGACTCAGCATCAAAAGACAAGAGATTATCCGCCCAATCCTCGAACACCCGCGCGAGTATGTGCTTCTCAGCGTGCGGGCCATGGCCAAGCGCCTGAAGACCGATCCAGCTACCGTGGTGCGCATCGTGCGCGGTCTGGGGTTTGGAAGCTACCGCGAGTTCCAGCACCATTTGCACGAGCTTTCTCTGGCGTTTGCGACGTCGCTGGATACGATGCAATCTGGAGGACGCGATCCCAGCGTGCCTTCGCATGTGGTCGACTCACTCGAGCAGGACGTGAAGAATCTGCAAGGCCTTAAGAACAGCCTGGATGCGCAACGGCTGGTGGCTTTGGCGAGACGCGTTCATGAGGCGCGGCGAATCGTTTTGCTTGCCGGCGACTTGGCGGCAGTGCTGGTCGATTACCTGGAGTATCAGGTGAGCTTGCTGGGCCTTCCGGTTTTCGCCGCGACTTCGACGGGCAGGGTGATGCATCTGGTGCGGTCGCTGAACAAGCAGGATCTGGCGATCGCGATCAGCTTTCGCCGTGGCCTCCGTCAAACGGTGGAAGGCGTGCAGCAAGCGCGCTCGCGCGGCGCGTATTGCGTCGGCATTGCGGACACCTATCTTTCGCCGCTGGCGAGAGAGTGCGATGAGATTTTTCTGGCTTCCGTTGAATCGCCTTCCTTTGGTGCATCCTATGTCGCGCCGGTGGCTCTGGTGAATTCGCTGATCGCCGCTATCGGGCAATACAGGCGCGCGCAGACGATGGTCATCGTGAAGGAGATTGCGGAAGAACAACGCAAGGGGTTCCGCTGGTACAACATGTAGATTGACTTGCCCAATTCATTCCTGCAACGAACATTTCAGTTTGCAGGCTCGCTGAAATGCAAATACATTCAAAGTGTTGACAAGTATTGTGGAAGTGCTATCTTTTGCACTTAATCGCAAGCGCTGGAAAAGCAACATTTGTTGCAAACCCTTAGTTTTCTGATTTTCGCGGAGTCCTGTGCGCGTAGAATCCATCACTCTTCGCAAAGTCAAGATGCGCCTCAGAGCGCCGTTTGAAACCAGCTTTGGAACGACCTGCGAGCGCACCTTCCTTCTCGTGGAACTCGTTGCCGATGGCGTGACCGGGTGGGCCGAAGTAACTACGGTGGAAGGGCCGTTTTTTAACTCTGAGTTCGTGGGAACGGCGTGGCCGGTGATTCGCGGATTCCTCGTTCCACTGGTGCTCGGCAAAGAAATTGCTTCGGCTTCGGAGACACCTTGCCTCTTTCGGGCCATTCGCGGTCACGAAATGGCGCGGGCGGCCATCGAAAACGCGCTGTGGGATGTGGAAGCACAGCAGAAGAACACGTCCTTGAGCAAATTGCTGGGGGGCACGCGAACGGAAATTGCTTGCGGCGTATCGCTTGGCTTACAGACGTCACCGGAAGCACTTCTCGAAAGAGTGGAGCTCGAACTTGCAGCCGGCTATCAGCGCATCAAACTGAAAATCAAGCCGGGGAAAGATTTCGACTTCGTGCGGGCGGTCCGCAAAGCCCATCCCGGAATTCTTTTGTCAGTCGATGCCAACTCCTCGTACACGCTTGCCGACGCAGCCCATCTGAAGCGCCTGGATGAATTCAAATTGCTCATGATGGAACAGCCGCTCTGGTGGGATGACATGTTCAATCACGCCAAGCTGCAAAAGCAGCTGCAGACGCCCCTTTGTCTGGACGAATCAATCCGCCATGTTCGCGATGCGGAAGCGGCGATCGAGTTGGGCGCAGCACGAGTAATTAACATCAAGTTGGGACGCGTGGGAGGTCACTCTAGCGCGCGGGAAATTCAGGCCCTGTGCTTAGCGCGCGGAGTGCCCGCCTGGTGCGGTGGCATGCTGGAGTGTGGCATCGGCCGCGCCCACAACATCGCCGTTTCTTCCCTGCCCGGATACACGCTGCCGGGAGACGTTTCCGCCAGCAAACGTTATTGGGAAGAGGACGTAATTGACCCGCCCGTAGAAGTCAATTCTCGCGGGACCATCCAGGTCCCCACGAGTTCAGGACTCGGCTATCATGTTCGCCGTGATCTCATCGAGCGCTGGACGGTTGAAAAGGAAACCTGGCGTGCGGCTTGATTTGCGATCTTCGCCAAAGAGAGTCTCGATTCTTACAACCGCGGTTCTTGTTTGTTTTTCTCTCCGCTGTGTCGCTCAGACTCCGGAAAATATCCTGCCCGAGCCTAAGCCTGCGAATGTACCTGCCCAGTGGAAGCCGTGGATCGGGGAATACGGTCCGCCCCGCAACTCCGCGCCGCTGGTCACGGTAACCATGGTCTCTGAAAAAGACGGCTACATCGTGGTGATCAAGGAGCAGAACAGCCAAACAGATAAGGTGCGCTATGAGAATGGCGAGAGATTTCGCGCGCAAGGATCCTCGCCGGCAGAACATGGGTTGCGAGTCAGTGCATCCGGCGAGCGACAAATGGTTTTGGGTGATGTCGTAAACGGCAAAATCACGCCCGACTTTGGTGTTCGCGCACAAGTCTTGATCAAACCCGTGCGTCCGGTAGCAGAACTTCGCACCGAGGCGCTTGCCGCTTCTCCGCCTCGCGAAGACGGCAATTTTCGCAGGGCGGATCTTGTTGAACTTGCTCCTCTCGATCCCAGCATTCATCTTGAGATTCGGTATGCAACGCCAAACGATTTCCTGGGCGCGCCAGTGTACTTGCAAGCGCGCGCTTTTCTTCAGCGCCCAGCAGCAGAAGCACTTCTTCGAGTCCTGCAAAAGTTGAAACCATTGGGCTACGGCCTGCTGATTCACGACGCCTACCGGCCGTGGTACGTCACGAAAATCTTCTGGGACGCCACGCCTCCGGAAGGAAAAATCTTTGTTGCTGATCCTGCGCAAGGGTCGCGGCACAACCGCGGCTGCGCTGTGGATTTGACGCTTTACGATCTCTCGGGCGGCAAACCCATCGAAATGCCCGGCACCTATGATGAAATGTCGCCGCGCTCCTTTCCGGATTACCCGGGCGGCACGTCCCTGCAGCGCTGGCACCGCGACCTGCTGCGCCGCGCGATGGAATCGGAAGGGTTCACTGTGTATGAAGCGGAGTGGTGGCATTTCGATTACAAAGACTGGAAGGAATACGCGATTCAGAATGTGCCGTTCGAGAAGCTGGGACTAGATTCTGGGTCAAACGAAGTCCACTAGCGATCTTTGTTCTTTGATTTCTTGAATTCCCGGAGGATTCACCCTTGAAAACGAAATCCTGCATCTTGCTCGCGTGCATTTCTTTATCCATCTTCCTTCTTGCCTTAACCGAGGCCCCGCCCGCGCAGGCTCAGTCTGATAATTTGCTGAAGGAGCGAATCCATAAAGTGATCAGCCGCCCGGAGTTTGCGCACGCCAACTTCGGCATTGAGTTCTATTCGCTCGATACTGGCAAGGTGCTCTATTCGCTGAACGCTGACAAGCTGTTTGTGCCGGCTTCTACGACAAAGACGCTGACCGAAGGCACGGTACTCGCAAAGCTCGGCGCAGACTATCGTTTTCACACGCGCGTGTACCGCACCGGCTCTATCGACAAGCACGGCACACTCAAAGGCGACCTGATTCTGGTGGCTAGCGGCGATCCCAACCTCTCGAATCGTATCCAGGCCGATGGCACGCTGGCATTCGTCGATGAAGACCACTCGTACAATGGCCCGGCGCTTCCGGGTGATCCGCTCGCCGTGATCAAGCAGCTGGCCAAGGACGTCTCCGCGAAAGGGATTCGCAAAATTGAGGGCCGCGTACTGATTGACACCACGCTTTTTCCTGACGGTCCGCGCGAAGGCGGCACGAGCGTGGTCATGTCGTCCATCATCGTGAATGACAACGTTATCGACCTTGTCGGAAAGCCGGGCGCGAAAACGGGGGATCCCGCTAACCTGCAAGTCTCGCCGCAAACGGCGTACCTCAAATTCGTGAATCATCTGACCACATCGGCCGCAGGCGCAAAGCCGGCGCTGGAGTCGCCCGATTTCGTCACGAATCCGGATGGCTCCGTTACTGTCGCCTTGTCCGGCAGCTTACCCCTGGGGAGCGAACCGCAAACCGCGGCGATTGCCGTCCCGTCGCCCACAAAATTTGCGGAGACCGTCTTCCGGGAGGCTCTGGTGTCCGCGGGAATTCAACTCAAGACTGCAGCCGCCGCTGCTCCTGCGGATTTCTCAGCTTTCACGAAGTTCTATACGACTAACAATCAAGTTGCGGAGCACATTTCTCCGCCGCTCTCGGAAGAAGTGAAAATCACGTTGAAGGTCAGCCAGAACCTGCACGCCGGGATGGGGCCATACCTGCTCGGCGCGCTTGTGGCCAAGGACACGAAGAATCCCTTGGATGCGGGGTTCCATGTGGAACACGAATTTCTGCAATCCGCAAAACTGGACCTCTCCGGTGCGGGACAAGGCGATGGAGCCGGCGGCGATTGGGCCGATCTGTTCACCCCGGACTTCATAGTGCACTACCTCACCTACTGGACAACGCGGCCAGACTATCAGGTTTTCTTCCACGCGCTTCCCATCCTCGGAAAAGACGGCACGCTCGCGAAAATCCAGAAGACGTCGCCCGGCGCCGGTCACGTTTTCGCCAAGACCGGCACGTTCGGATCCGAAGACAAACTGAACAGCAAACTGATGCTCAATGGCAAGGGACTCGTTGGCTATGTGATCACCAAAGACGACAAAAAGCTGGCGTTCGCCGCATACGTGAATCACGTCACGCTTCCGCCGGACATGGAAGCCGCGCAGGCGGTCGCAGGTCAAGCGTTGGGAGAAATTGCCGCAGCAGCATTCGACGCCGATCTGAATTTGAACACCACCAGCGCTTCCAGTGACTATGACCTGCTCATCCGCAATGGCCACATTATCGATGGTGCGGGCAATCCTTGGTATGCCGCGGACGTGGCGGTGAAGGGCGATCGCATCGCAGCCATCGGCGATTTACACGATGCGCACGCGAAGCGCGAGATCGATGCCAAGGGCCGCATCGTATCCCCTGGGTTCATCGATATGCTCGGCCAATCGGAAGTTTCCCTCCTTCTCGACAATCGCTCGCTTAGCAAACTCTCACAGGGCATCACCACGGAGATTACCGGCGAAGGCGGCTCCATCGCTCCGCAAAACGCGAAAACCATCGAGCCGATGAAACCGTTTCTCGAGCATTACAAACTTTCCGTCGATTGGACGACGCTCGACGGTTACTTCCGCCGTCTGGAAGAACAAGGGACGCCGCTCAACATCGGCACCTACGTGGGCTCTGCACAGGTCCGCGAAGCCGTGATTGGAGACGACGACCGCGCACCAACGCCTGCGGAACTCGAGCAGATGAAATCGCTTGTCGAGCAGGCCATGAAAGACGGTGCCCTCGGGGTCTCCAGCGCCCTCATTTATCCCCCGAACATTTACGCGAAAACCGATGAATTGATTGCCCTCGCGCAAGTTGCATCCAAATACGGCGGGCTCTACGCCACGCACATGCGCAGCGAAGGCGCTTCGGAGATGGCGGCGCTTGCGGAAGCGATTCGGATCGGGCGAGAAGCGCATCTTCCAGTCGAAGTGTTCCATCTAAAGGTCAGTGGCAAGTCGCGCTGGGGCAGCATGAAAAACGTCGTCGCTGCCATTCAAAACGCGCGCGACTCCGGACTGGACATTGCGGCCGACATGTATCCGTATCCCGCGGGAGCCACGGCGCTGGCGTCCGCCCTTCCACCATGGGTCGCCGATGGCGGCGTGCAAAAGCTGCTCGAGCGCCTGAAGGATCCCGCCGTTCGCGCGCGCATCAAAAAGGAACTCGCGAGCGACCATCCGGATTGGGAGAATCTGTTTTACGACTGTGGCGGTGGCGCGGGCGTGCTCATCTCTTCCGTGGAAAAAGCGGACCTTAAGCAGTTCGAGGGAAAGACTGTGGACGATGTAGCCAAGGCCTGGAAGAAATCACAGGAGGACACGCTCATGGATCTCGTTCTGGCGGACAGCGCTCAGACCGGCGCCATTTATTTCATGGCCAGCGAAGAAGACTTGCACACCGGGCTCAGCCAGCCGTGGACCAGCATCGGGCTGGACGCGAACGAAATGTCGCTTAATGGCCCAACCTATGAACCGCACACACATCCGCGGGCCTTTGGTTCAATGCCGCGGTTTCTGGGCCACTACGTTCGCGATGGCCATATCTTGCCGCTCGAAACCGCGATTCGGAAGATTACTTCCCTTCCCGCCCAGCGCGAGCACCTCGACAGCCGCGGCTTGTTGAAGCCCGGCTACTTCGCGGACATCACCATTTTTGACCCGGCGACGATCATTGACCGCGCTACTTTCGTGAAGCCCGACCAGCTTTCCGAAGGCATCGACTACACCATCGTCAATGGCCAGGTGGAATACGAGAACGGCAAACTGACGGGAGTTACTTCAGGCAAGGTTTTGCGCGGGCGCGGCTGGAACGCGGCTGAAATGGAAAACAAGGCAGCTGTTTCAGATTAGTGTCCCAACAGCGGGAAGTGTGAACTATTCGAGCGGGAAGAAACTGGCCGTGCCGTCTTCCAGCGCTTGAAGCAGGTCTCGACTTTCGCGAACGACTACGATCCGGGCTACAACTCGGTCGCTGTCGGGCCTGTCTTGCAGCTCCTCAAACAACACAAAATTGACGTTAATCTCCATGCCCTCAGCTCAGCGCCGTCTTGCCTAGTTCCACGACGCGCCGTTCATACGTGACCTCTACGAGGCCGTGCTTCCCGTAGTAGCGCAGGACAATCTTGTGTCCCGGTTCGATTCTTGCGCGCGCCTTCATCAGCGAATCCGAAAGCTCCACCCATTCGCCCTTGACCAGATAGCTGCCTTCCCAGCCGCGCAGCTCAAACCGTCCGTCATTCTTCAAGATCAGGGGGGCGGCGTTGCAGGAAATCTCTTTGCCCTTTAATTTCGCGTTCGTGCACTGGTAGCGGCCGGAAACGTCGACGGTTTGCGCGGGACTGGCTGGCGCGATGAGGAAAAGCATCGCGGCGATTGGAAGCAATCGTACGAGGCGCCGGGCGACTCCAACGTACCCCATGAGGTCTCCCCATCCAGGTCGCTCGGCTGCGGGCGGCGGTCCCTGGTCGAAAGGACAGGTGCAATTCTCCCGCCACCTGGTCTTGCGCTAAACCCTCATGATACAAGGAGTTAAGAGACTGTACCTTTGGCCATCCGGCCAGAGGGGGGCTGCCAAGTTCCAATCTTTTGCAGAGTTACTGTACAGGCTTTCCCACAGAGAATAGCGGTTTGGACTTATTCAAATGGTAATTCGGTAACCGCTTGCCCGTCCTTGCGAGGGTCCGATGCTCCGTAGTTGACGCCTGCGGCAAAGTCGCGCATCACCGCCTGTCCGCCCCCGACCACGCTGGAAAACGCACCCTTCACTTCGATTTTGTGACCTTTGGCCGTGAGCTCGTTTCTTGCGTTTCCAGGAATGCGGCCCTCCATTTCCACGTCGCAACCATTGAACGTCCGCTTCGTGAACCGCGGGGCCTCCAGCGCCGCTTGGATATTCATCTTAAAGTCAGCGAGATTAGCCACAAACTGGGCGTGCGCCTGCGACTGGTTCCATCCCCCCATGATGCCAAACGCCACACGCGTGTCGCCCTTCTGGGCGAACGCTGGGATAATGGTGTGCATAGGCCGCTTCCGGCCGGCAAGTGCGTTCGGCGATTGCGGGTCGAGATTGAAAAGCCCGCCGCGATCGTGCAGCACGAAACCCGTGCCCGCGGCAACGATTCCCGAGCCAAATAATTCATAGTTGCTCTGGATGAGTGAAACCATGTTGCCGTCGCGGTCGACGACGCTCAAGTACGTCGTGTCGCTTCCGATTGGCATTTCCCCTGCAGAAACAGCGCAGTTCGCGTGGTCTGGATCCACAAGCTTTGCTCTTTGTGCAGCCCAATCTTTGGAGAGCAGCTTGGCAATCGGCAGCTTTTGCTTCCTCGGATCGCCCATGTACTTTACGAAGTCCGCATACGCCAATTTCTTGGCTTCAATCATCGCATGCAAAGCGTTCGTGGATCCGAATCCCCAGTCTTTCTGTCCAAGCGGAAAGTTCTCCATGATATTCAGCATTTCGAGCGCGGCGAGGCCCTGCACGTTCGGAGGCAATTCGTAAACTGCCCATTCGCGATAGGTCGTGGAGATGGGCTCGACGAATTCGCTCGAAAATTCCGACAGATCGTCCGCCGCCATCGGACCGCCATGGTGTTTCATAGATTCAAGAATCTTCGCGGCAATCTCTCCTTTGTAGAACGCGTTCCTCCCGTGCTGGGCAATCTGCTGGAGCGACCAGGCGAGGTCGGGATTGCGAAAGACTTCTCCCACTCTTGGGGGCCGGTCTCCCGGAAGAAACGTCTTCGTCGCGGATTCGTCGGTCCGCAGGTGATCCGATTCGCCGTTCCAATACGCCGCCGTCCATTCGGGGACGGGAAACCCATCTTGCGCAGTGCGAATCGCTGCGGCTAAGTCCTCGGATAATTTCTTGCGGCCGAATTTATCCGCCAGCTTTTGCCAACCATCCACTGCTCCCGGAACGGTGATGGAATTCACTCCTTGCTGCGGCATGCTGAGGATTCCCAGCTTCTGCAGGTACTCGATCGTCAGCCCCTTGGGCGCCCAACCGCTGGCGTTTAGCCCGTAGAGCTTGTTCGCCTTTGCGTCGTAGACGATCGCGAACAGGTCGCCGCCGATGCCGTTCATCATCGGCTCAACCACGCCCATCATAGCGTTCGTAGCAATGGCTGCGTCTACGGCGTTTCCGCCCTGCTCGAGGATGCGCACGCCGGCCTGCGATGCGAGGGGCGACTCCGACGCGACGATCCCGTTACGCGAAATCACCATCGATCGCGTCTGGCTACGGTCCTGCGCCTCGAGATTCATGACAAGCATTGCTCCGCCTACGCACAGAAGCACCCGTCTGCAAAAAATGCGCACGGTCACATCCTTCCACGATCTTGCAAGAGCCGGAGTTTTTCCTCATGGCATCTTGACGATGATATTCGGAATGTTCTTCTCGCGCAGCATGGAGTTAAACGCTGCCACGTCCTTGGCCATGATCTGCTGATACTCTTGTTGGAATTGGTCGCCCTTCTTCTTGAGTTCCTCTCCCACGGCGACTTGTTGAGTGGTTGGCGGAAAATCCGAAGCGGCGGTCTCGTTGGTAAGGTACAGAATTTTCGCACCCAGCATCGCCGGCCACCGAACGTCATCCTGGCCTCTTCCTGTCGCCTTGAGCTGCACGACTTTGCCTTCGACCCCTATCAGTTTTTCCGCCAACTCGTCAGCTGCCTTGCGAATCGCTTTTACTGTGTCATCCGTTCCAAGTTCTTTCTCCAGTGCGGCGAGCTGAGCCCGAATCGACTCGATTTGATTGACACTTGCGATGAGGCTGCTCACTTCGTCCCGCAAGCCTGAAACGAATTGCGTTTGCGTTTGGATGTCACTCTCTGTCCCACCGGAATGTGGGTCCTTCAGTACGTTGAGTTTCTGAGCAAGCTTTTCTTCGCCCACCGTGAGCGTCACCGTATACGTTCCCGGCGGTACAAGCAGCGGCGCAGGCCGCCAGCCTTCCGATGCGACCTTCACATCCGGGGCATACAAGGGACTCATCCTTAGCTTCATTTCTGTGCCGGGCTCGGACCGCAGGTTCCACCAAACACGGTTGATGCCGGTCTTCGCTTCGCAAGGTGGACCACCGCCCTCGCCTTCTTGGCCGCCTCCCCCGCCGGGACCACCCGGTGCCGCAGGCCTTCGCGCGCCTTCTTCTCTGGGCGCCCGGCATTCGATTTGGCGGACGGTTTTCCCGCTGGCGTCGCTGATCGTCAATCGCACGCGATCCTTTTCTCCCAGTTTTGACTTTACGTAAAAATTGATGGGCGCGCCGTAAGGCGGATTGTGCCCCGCGGTGGGATCGTAGGAAACTGATGCAGGCTGCGCCACGGCTCTGAAACGATATACGTCGCGCGGGGCGAACAAATGCAAGTTTGACGCCAGGATTTCCGGCGTGAGTTGCTCGAGCGCCGTGATGTCGTCCAGGATCCAAAATCCCCGGCCGTAGGTCGCCAGCGCGAGATCGTGGAAGCGTTCCTGCACGGCAATCCAGTACACGGGAGCATGCGGCAAGCCGCTTTGCAACGGCTGCCAGTCCTTGCCATCGTCGAACGAGATATACATCCCGTTTTCTGTCCCGAGGTAGAGCAAACCCCTGCGTACGGGATCCTCACGGATGCAGTGCGCATAGCTCAGCATACTGTGAGGAATCCCGTTGGTGATGGCCGTCCACGTTTTTCCGTAGTCCGTGGTCTTGTAGGCAAAGGGATCGCGATTGTTCATCTGATGGAAATCCACGGTCAGATAGGCCGTGCCCGCGTCATAGCGCGAAGCATCGATGTTGCTTACGGTGCCCCACTCAGGCAGGTTCGGGATATTTTTGGTGACGTTGGTCCAGCTTTTTCCGCCGTCCCGCGTGATCTGCACGAGTCCGTCGTTCGTCCCCGCCCAAATGACTCCTGCTTCTTTGGGCGATTCTGCGATGGAGAAAACAGCACCTGCATATTCAACACCGATATTGTCCGGCGTGAGCCCGCCGGAGATTCCCATGCGGCTTTTGTCGTTTCGCGTCAGATCCGGACTGATGACCTGCCAACTGTTCCCGCCATCGGTAGTCACGTGCACGACCTGGCTGCCGACATAAACCTTGTTGTGGTCGTGCGGAGAAATCGTCACGGGGAATTCCCAGTTGAACCGGTATTTCACGTCCGCGGCAGGAGAACCCACGGTCGAATCCGGCCACACTTCCACTTCGCGGGCCTGGCGATTGCGTTCGTCAAAGCGCGCAATGGATCCGCCAACGCTGCCGGAGCCGGTGCCCGTCGACCAGATAATATTGTTGTCGACCGGGTCCGGCGTCGCAAAACCGCTCTCGCTTCCCGCGACGGGGTGCCACACGCTCCGCGAAATCTGTCCTCCGCCAAAACCTCCGAATTGCAAACTGTTGCTCGGCCCGCGATAAGAAGGTCCGTCCTGCTTATTGCCGTAAACGAAGTACGGAATCTGATCGTCGAGCGTGACGTGATAGATCTGCGCGATCGGCAATTGAATGTGATCCCAGGTGTGCCCACGGTTCACCGAGATGCTGACGCCTCCATCATTCACTACCGCCATGCGATCGCCGTTGGTGGGATCGATCCACATCTCGTGATTGTCGCCGCCGGGCCCTGCGGGCATGGGTGTCAGGGTGTGCCCTCCGTCGAGCGTTCTCGAAAATGCTGCGGTGAAAAAATAAACCTCATTCTCATTGTCGGGGGAGATCTCCTCGCGGGTGTAATAGTGCGTGCGCCCGCGAATCTGGCGGTCCGCATTGATCATTTGCCAATTCTCGCCGCCGTCATCCGAACGCCACAATTGGCCGCTCTGCGTGGGCTTGCCGTCCCACGGCACGCCGTCACCGGTTTCAATCAGCGCGTAGACGCGGTTGGAGTCTTTGGGTGCTACGCGGACGGCGATTCTTCCTACGGGTGAATGCGGCAGTCCATGACCCTCGAGTCGCTTCCACGTTGTGCCGCCGTCGGTGGATTTGAATAATCCGCTTCCCGGCCCGCCGCTGGTCCGGCCGTAAGTGTGAATCTCCATTTGCCACATTCCTGCGAACAAAATGCGTGGGTTATTGGGATCCGTGCCCATGTCTGAGCAGCCGGTGTTCTCATCCACGAATAACACTCTCTCCCAAGTCTTTCCGCCGTCCGTCGTGCGGAAGACGCCGCGCTCGGGTTGCGTCCCGTAGGCGTGTCCCAGCGCGCAGGCCAGGACGATATCCGGATTGTGCGGGTCAACCACCACGTTCCCGATGCGGCCCGTTTTCTCCAGGCCCATCAACGTCCACGTCTTGCCTGCGTCGAGCGACTTATAGATCCCGCTTCCCACCGAAATGTGACTGCGAATAAACGATTCGCCGGTTCCGGCCCACACGATGTTTGGATCGCTGGCCGCGATGGCGAGCGATCCAATCGACGACACCGGTTGCGAATCGAAAATGGGTTCCCAATGGATGCCTCCGTCGGTCGACTTGAAGATTCCACCCGAGGCTGCACCGACGTAATAAATGTAGGGGTTACCCGGCACTCCAGCGACCGCTGTGGCGCGGTTGCCTACCGGCCCAATGTAGCGAAATTCCAGTTGGTTGTAGACCTCGGGGTTAACCTGCGGCTGTTGCGCCTTAGCGACTGGGGCTACGCGGATGGCCAACACAGTTCCGACAAGCAGAACAAGACACGCTCGCTTTTGCATAGCAAACCTCTCTCGGCAAATTGACCCGGAATTGCGCGGATGATACTTGCTGTGCCGCCGCAGGTCAATAACCTAAGGCTGTCCTCTCAGGATCATTTGGCATGCCTTGCAGAATCAGCGTTACGATGAAGAAAAAGGACCGACCGGCTCAGGCAAGAGCACGACCTTGTATTCGTCCCTGAACTTTGTCCGCAAGCCCTCGATCAACATCATCACGGTAGAAGACGCTGTGGAATATGCCATCGCCGGACTGAATCAAGTGCAGGTGAACAGCAAAACCGGTTTGACTTTTGCATCCTGCTTGCGTTCCATCCTTCGCCAGGACCCCAACGTCATCATGATTGGCGAAATCCGCGACAAGGAAACGGCGGAAATCGCATTGAAGGCTGCGCAAACAGGCCATCTCGTCCTTTCCACGCTGCACACTAACGACAGCATTTCTTCCGTCACTCGCCTTCTCGACTTAGGTATTCCTGCTTTCCAAATCGCCGCCTCCATGACCGGCATCATCGCGCAGCATCTCATCCGCCGCTTGTGCTCTTGCCGCAAGGCTGTGCCCGTAACGACGGAATACGCGGCGCAGCTTCTTCAGGCCGACGTCTCTTCACCGCCCAAAGCCCGCTATGCAGCAACCGGCTGCGAAGATTGCGATCTCACCGGCTACAAAGGGCGAATTGGGATTTACGAAATGCTGGTTCTCGACGACGCCATTCGCTCCGCCATTCGCGATGGAGGCCGAAGTGATACCATCCGCGCGCTCGCACGGGCCAACGGCATGCGCCTCATGCACGAGTATGCCCTTCAGCACGTATTCGAGGGCCTGACAACTTTGGAAGAGGTCCAGCGCGTGGTGCCTCTGGAGCAACTCGCCACGGCCAACTGCAGTTCCTGCTTCCGCGAGCTTTGCCCAACCTTTTCATTCTGTCGTTTCTGCGGAACGAAGAGAACGATTTAGAAGGCCCCGCAACGGCAGGCTGCCCTGGAAGTGGGGGTGGCCGTCGAATGAAATCGAACAATCACCACCGGAAATCGGCCGGCGGCCTCCGGCTGGGCCTGCGGATTCATACGGTGAAAGAAATTTCTGTCAATTACGAGGGCCGCACCGAAGAAGTCGTCTCTGCGCCTGGTGGATGTGAGTGCTCGCGGCATGTTTTTCAACACCACGCGAATCTTTCCCGAAGGGGCTATACTCAATCTCCGCTTTCGGCTGGCGCTCACTGGCGCGGAAATTCAGACGCGTTGTGAAGTGCGTTATTGCTTGCCGGGTGTGGGTGTGGAATTCACAGGCATTAGCGATGCAGCCGTGCGCAAAATCGAACGCGAAATCAAATTGTGTCAAGGGCCGCGTCTTCGCGAGAAGACTTCAAAACTAAGTGAAGTCCCATAACTAACACCGCAACTCAGACTTCGCTATAAGCGGAGTCGACTGCGCCTTCTTCACACCTCGGGATCAGTCTCGCGGCGACACTCTCTCCCTCGACAGAGTTGGCTTCTCAGCCGCAACCCTCTAGAATTCAAAAGGGTTCATCAGGAGTTCCCTCGCTTGCCCGAGCAACACGCTACGTCATCTTCGAAGCCGTTCGGCCCGCGCGACCCGCGCCTGCGCGAACAGATTGACGCCATTGTGACAGGGCGCCACCCCGATCCGTTCGCGATCCTCGGTCCCCATCCTGTCGAAGGCGCCTGGGCCGTGCGTTTCTTTCTGCCCTGGGCTGCCGAAGCGTCAATTGCGCTTAGGTCCGCCTCCATCAACGACACCGCACTTCCCGCTGCCAAACTCACCGACGCCATCAAGCTGCGCCCCGAAGGATTCTTCGAGGCTTTGTGGCCATCCAATCAGAGCGCAGGGCCAGCTCCGGCGAGTTACAAAATCCAAGGCCGCAATCACTATGGCGAGCCCTTCGAGATTTACGATCCCTACGCGTTTCCCTGCGTGCTCACGGAATTCGATCTCTACCTCATGGGCGAAGGCAGGCACTACGATACCTACCAGAAACTCGGCGCTCATCTTGTGACGCTGGAAGGTGTTCGCGGAGTCCACTTCGCGGTCTGGGCGCCTAGTGCCCGTCGCGTCAGCGTTGCGGGCGATTTCAATCACTGGGATGGGCGCGTTCATCCGATGCGGGCGCGCGGCTCATCCGGCATCTGGGAAATTTTCATCCCCGAGCTGAGTGAAGGAGCCATCTACAAGTATGAGATCATCGGCCCGCATGGAAACATGATTCCGCTCAAAGCCGACCCTTATGCCTTCCGGTCCGAGTTGCGACCCAACACCGGCTCCATCGTGGCCAACCTCGAAACCTATTCGTGGAATGACGCGGAGTGGATAGAGCAGCGCTCTAGCACAAACTGGTTCGAGTCTCCGATTTCCATCTACGAAGTGCATCTCGGCTCATGGCGCCGCGTCCCGGAAGATCACAACCGCTGGTTCACTTATGGCGAGCTTGCCGATCAGCTGATTCCCTACGTCAAAGAACTCGGCTACACGCACATCGAATTGCTGCCCGTTATGGAGCATCCGTACGACGGCTCGTGGGGGTATCAGACACTCGGCTATTTTGCAGCCACAAGCCGCTATGGCACACCGACGGAATTTATGGCGTTTGTGGACCGCTGCCATGAGGCCAGTCTCGGCGTGCTTCTCGATTGGACGCCCGCGCATTTTCCGCGCGACGCACACGGCCTCGCGCAGTTTGACGGTAGCCATCTCTTTGAACACGCCGATCCGCGCCAGGGCGCGCATCCCGATTGGGGCACGCTGGTCTACAACTATGGCCGCAACGAAGTGCAGAACTACCTGATCTCCAACGCGCTCTTTTGGCTCGATAAATACCACATCGACGGGCTGCGCGTGGACGCCGTTGCTTCCATGCTTTATCTGGATTACTCGCGCCAGCCGGGCGAGTGGGTTCCCAACCAGTACGGCGGCCGCGAAAATCTGCACGCCATCGACTTCCTCAAGCGCATGAACGAAGTCGTTCACGGTAAGTTCCCGGGTGTTCTCACGATTGCCGAGGAATCCACTTCCTGGCCCGCCGTTTCACGTCCCACGTACCTCGGCGGACTCGGCTTCAGTCTCAAATGGAACATGGGCTGGATGAACGACACGCTGAAGTATTTTTCGCTGGACCCGGTTCACCGCAAATACGAGCACAACAAGCTCACGTTCTCCATGCTGTACGCCTTCACCGAAAATTTCCTACTTCCCTTTTCCCACGATGAGGTTGTTCACGGCAAGAATTCGCTGCTTCACAAAATGCCCGGTGACCTCTGGCAACAGTTCGCCAATCTCCGCCTGCTGTACGCGTATCATTGCGCGCACCCTGGCAAGAAACTGCTCTTTATGGGCCAGGAAATCGCGCAGCGTCAGGAGTGGAGTGAAGCCCGCAGCCTCGATTGGCACCTTCTGCAATGGGATTCCCACAAAGGCATTCAGCGTTTAGTCCACGACCTCAATCATCTGTACGCCGCTGAGCCTGCCCTTCATGAAGTCGAATTTGACTGGCATGGGTTCGAGTGGATCGACGCCAACGACTCCGACAACAGCGTCTTTACATTCCTCCGCCGGGGAAAGAGTCCTGATGACCTCATTGTGGTCATCTTGAACGCAACGCCCGTGGTGCGCGGCGGCTACCGCTTGGGCGTCCCGCAGCCCGGCTATTACCGCGAAATCCTAAACACCGACGCGGCCATTTACGGGGGTTCGAACGCCGGCAACATCGGCGGCCAGGAAGCTTCCGACCAACCTGCCCAGGGCCGCCCTCATTCTCTTGTGCTTACGCTTCCACCCCTCGCCGCCGTATTTCTCAAACTGGACAAATCGTGAGCTATCTGGCCGCGAAGTTGAATCAATTCGATTCCTGAATCAGCCGATACCTGAGATGCCGCTCTTTTACCTGCAGGGGCGTTGCCCGGAGACCGATCATAAAGTGCCTCCCGCCGCAGGATTCTAGGTTTCCAACTTTCCTTACGCAGCGGTTCGCCACGAACCCTTGCCGTTTACTTTTCGAAGGCAGCCGGCAATCGGCGAGCAGCCATCAGTCTGAAACTGGGTATTCTGGAACTTCAGGGGACTTCCATGCCTGGACATTTTGCCGTCCGCCTTCGCTGTCCCGTCTGTGAAATGGATTCCTGGGTCACGCTTCCCGGGCGCCCGGAATCCGTAGACGAAATCCGCCAGCAGACGTGGGACTTCAAGTGCCGCCAGGACGGCGCACAGCGTGGCATCCCCAAAGAAGTAATCGAAATGGCTCCGGTCGAGGAGACACGGCCTGCCCCCAAGTCTCCGCCGCCGGTGGCCAATCCCATCGCGACCACGGAAACAAAACGCGTACCCCGCTCCAGCGAACGCACGTCGTTGCGCGTTCCAGTGGTGGTTTATGGCTTCACGCAAAAAAGCGGCGCGTTTCACGAAGACACTGAAACGATGACTGTCAATTCCAGCGGCGCACTGGTCATGCTCAAAACCAAGCTTGACGTAGGCGACTCCGTCTTCCTGATGCACAAGAGCAGCCGCATGGAACAGGAAGTCCGCATCGCTTATCTCGACCCGTATTCCGAGCGCGAAACAAAAGTCGGCCTGGCTTTCAAGCGCCCCATCCCCGATTTCTGGCGTAAATCCCGCAAGCAGCCGCGCACTTCCAAAGTTCTTCGTGTCGTCGTGCATGGCACGGACGCTCAAGGGCACAAATTCAAGCAGTCCGCTTACACCATCGACCTCAGCCGCGATGGGGCGCGGCTCGACGGCATTGGATTTCTTACGTCGCCCGGGCAGACCATTGAGGTCCGTCGCCTATGGCGTAAGAAGAACTTCCGTGTTGTCTGGATCGGTCAAATTGGCAGCAACGAATCCAACCAGGTTGGCATATTCGGTTTGCAATCCGAGAAGGACATCTGGCACGTGCCGCTCAACGAAGGCGACCCTGGCAAACCGGCGGGTGGTTCCAAGTCCAAGAAAAAATAGCTTCAGGAGTTGCGGCCGGTCGCTTCAAATCACTCGCTTTTTGGTTCGGTGCGGTAGCCGCCCCTGCCTGCGGCAATCTTTCGAAAGGCCGCGCGGGTCACCCAGGGCATAAACCGTTCCAGGAAGACCAGAGCCTTCCCGTGGCCGGTGATAATCGCTTCTCGCTGGCCTCGCGCAATGGCCCGCAGCATTTGGCGAACAGCCTTGCCCGTATCCACCACAAGCCATCCAGGGATAGGCTCTTCCATATCCGCGTGTAGTTTCCCCTGATTGTCTATGCGGCGAATATTGCTGGCCACGAAGCCGGGACTGATCAGCGTGACTTTCACTCCGGAAAGCCGTAACTCGTGCGTAATGGAGTTGGCCAGCGCGCGCACCGCGAACTTGCTCATCGTGTAGGGCGAAGCGCCCGGCGAAGACGTCCACCCCGAAACACTCCCGACGATGACAATATTGCCTTTAGCCTTCTCGACTTCGGGGAGCGCGGCGTATAACGTTCGCAGCACACCAAATACATTGGTCTCAAACTGCCGGCGATAATCTTCCACCGTGAGCTTTTTCAATGTGCCGACAACCCCAAATCCGGCATTGGCAATAACGACGTCGAGCTTGCCCCATTGGCGCAGCGTCTCGACCACGGCCCGTTCTACATCCCCGTCGCGCGTAACGTCGCACTCCACCACCAGCGGCCGTGGTTTCCCGCCAGTCGCGATGTGCTGCGCCAGGGCATCCAGCAACTCCTTGCGACGGGCCGTCAACGTCAGCTTCGCTCCGGCTTGCCCCATCTGCAGAGCCATCTCCTCGCCTATCCCTGATGAGGCTCCGGTGAGGAGGACTACCTTGTCGTGAAAAAATGATTGAACCGTGGTCATGGCCCAGCATTTATCTCACAATTCCCTTTCTTGCTCCATCCCTGGACAAAATGGTCGGGAATAGCCCTAACAAGTTCCTTACGAACTACTCAGGACTTTCCATCCTGCGTAGCGAAACACTAGGCAGTGGAAGCAAGTCTGGCTCATGGAATGAGTGGATCATGTCTCTAACTGTCTTCTTCGCGCTCTGCATTCTTGGGATCGACTTCATGATCTATTTCTTCTTCAAGCTGGTCTACGGGGAAAAGCACGGCGTGCGCTCCCGACGGTTGCCGCCGGGCTATTACGACGATCTATCCTATGGAAGGTCGAAGGGCAAATCCTCGCCTCTCTATTTAGTTCCCGCCCGCAAAAATCAATCTACGGATGCGAAGCGCATCCTATCCATGCCTGCCCCTAATTGGAAATCCACCAGTGATGTCGAACGGAAGCGACGTGTAGACGACGGACCGTCGGGTGCACAATCCACGGAACTGCTGGCCTATAGGCGGATTGCGTCCACCTTTGCTCACGCCAAAGCCCGTTAGTGAACCTGATCCGCCACCGGGAAGGTCAATCTAAAATCTGAAAAAGAGGTGTACGCAGAGACATGGGTAAAAAATTGAGGGCGCCTCAACCTTGCGGCTGCTGCGCCCTCTTTTAATTGTGCCGCAAAGTTTTTGAGGCTTCCCGGCTCAATCTGGGCGCAGGGTAAACCTCCGATTGGCGCAATGCAAGAGGTCTCTGCACACTTCGTTGTGGAAACCTGTGCATACCTGTGCAAAAGGCGGGCTGGGGAGAACCACTGGCTTGGACGTAAACACGGATCCGCCCTGTGCAAATTCAGACGGGTCTACCAAAAGCTTGGCGCCAGTACCAGAAGACGCACAAAACAAAAGCTACCAGAATTCCAAGAGTGACGGGGAGAGTGGCACACATTCCCGTAAGGCAGACGGCGAGCGGCTGGTGAATGACGGTGCGCAGTTTTTCAGTAGCTCCGTACAGCGTCGAAGCCGCCCAAAAACCCGAATAAAGGATTAGCCACTTTGCGCCAATGGGCCTGCGGAATAAGAGCAAGAGGAGACCGGCGACTCCTATGAGGAAACTTGGCACGGTGATCCAGAGGCCAGCGAGGCCGCGCGTTTCGACGAAGGTTATACCGAGAGGAAAGTCAGGCTCGCGCAGAATGAGGACAGAAATTACAGCGAGGAACACGACCGTGAAGGTCGTCTAGAGCAGCACCAGCAGGCGCCACAAGAAAAGGCCCAAGCGCATGGCCGCACACATTCCCTTTCCAACCAAATCCAGGATGTTTGGTTAACCTATGTCACCTGAGCATTGAACCAAGTGCAAGTGCCTCGGTCACATGTGGCCGTGAAGTCATCACCAAATGACAGTAAGGCAGGCTGAACCTCGCCCCTGCCGGCGGGCGGACTATATCGGCTCGCATCACCCAGCCCTAATTTGGCCTTATTCGCGGAAACTTTTTGGGCCACGAGTTCGTACCTTCATCCAACAGCCGGGAGTGCCAGGTGGGTCCCTGACGCGCTGCTTTAAGTATTGGCCACCGGCCAGGAGGCTACGCCATGACCAGCATGAATCCGAGGTTGCTCAATAAGGTGGCATTACTAACGGCCGGGGCATTGCTCCTTGCGCCCCTCGGAGCCTTGGCACAGGGAACCAGCGCAGCGACAAAGCCTGCACAATCATCGAGTTCCAGCACGGCCTCCAAGGGCGACCGCTGGCTCCATGTTCGCGTGATTAGCTCCGACGCCAAGGGCGAGACCGTGCGTGTCAACGTCCCCTTGGAATTGGCCGAAAAGCTTCTCCCGGCGGTCAATCACGACCGTTTGCATGACGGCAAGGTCAAAATCGATTCTGCCCATATGGAAGACGTCGACCTGAGAGCCATTATGGAGGCCGTTCGCTCATCCAAGGATGGGGAATACGTCACGGTCCAGGGCACCGACAATGACGTTCGCGTGGCCAAAGAAAGCAATCACCTGATCATCCACGTGGTCGACAAGGGCAATTCCAAGAAATGCCAGGTGGAAGTCAGGGTACCGATGAAGGTGGTCGATGCCCTCTTTTCCGCGGGCAAGGATGAACTGGACCTGGTGGCAGCCCTGCATGCCCTGAGCGCTCAAGGAGATATGGAATTGGTATCTGTCAAAGATAACGAAAACACCGTGAAAGTCTGGCTAGATTCCAAGAACGTCTCGGACTAATGGGTCAGGCGACAGCTTCCGAAGAGCGCTGAGATTTTGAGGAGACGCACATGATGTTACTGGCCAAGGCGGCTTTGGGGGTCGGCGGGGCGCTGGTGCTTGCAGGCGCGTACACGTTTCACGAGGGGGTGATTCGCGTCGACGTGGACGAATTTCGCTCCGGCGGCGAGCATATTCATATGTGGCTGCCGGCTGCCGCTATCCCCATGGCGATGCACTTCGTCCCGAAGCAGCATCTCCAGCACGCTGCTGAACACACACGCGAGTTCCTGCCGCTTGCGCATGCTCTCATCAAGGAACTGAAGAGATTCCCGGATGCGGACTTCGTCGAGGTCACCGACGGCGACCAGCATGTGCAAATCCGGACGCATGAAGGCAAACTCCAGATCGACGTGGAAGAGCCGGATGAGAACGTACACCTGTTGGTGCCGCTGAGCACTCTGGACGACGTGGCAGAACAAATTGAATCCAACGTACCGGGCGCGTAAGATAGTCTCCAACTTCCAGTTTTCAGTCTTATTGTCGGTACCTAAGTTCAGACCTCGACGGGGCTCACGTAAGGAGGCCCACCGGCTTCCTTGATGGCTGTGTGGTAGTAGGCTTCCTCGAGAATTGCTTCTTTCTTCCATCCTACCCGCTCGAGAATCCCCTGGCTGTGCTCGATCATTTTCGGATGCCCGCATAAGTAGGCCGTCGTCGTTTCGGCGCGCAGACCCCATTCGTCCATGTACTTGCGGAGCAGATCGTCGACGCGGCCCTTTTCGCCGTTCCAGATCGCATCTTCTTCCCAGGGACGACTGACCGTCGCGACATACCGCAGCCAAGGAGCCTCAGCAGCATAACTCTCCAACTCTCCGCGATAGCCAAACTCATAAGCGCGGCTGGCACCCTGCAAGCAAAAGAGTTTGTGGTCCCCGGGCATGGGTTGTGAGCCGTTCTTCCAGTCGCGATAAAGGGTCCGAATGTAACTGACAAACGGAGCGATGCCGGTCACGGTGGAAATAAGGAGATGGTTGGTTCGGCCAGAGTGCAGATCCAGCGTGAAACGTCCTTTGGCGATCTTGCGGCAAAGGAGCGAGTCCCCAGGTCTCAACTGGAACAGGCTGGGCGTCAGACCGCCCTGTGGCACTAGCTCGACAAAAACTTCCAGTGCATCTTCATAGGGTGAAGAAGCGAGGGAGTAAGCGCGCTCCGTGCGTACCCCATCACGCTCGATGCCCAGAGTCGCGTACTGTCCGGCGCGGTATTCGTAGGGACCCCCGGGATTGAAGCGAAGCACGCAAAGGTCTTGTGAGACGTCCCGCCGGTCGAGAATTCGCCCGTGATAGTGCTTGTCCGGGGAATGAACCATATGATGGCTCCGTTTGCGTATATCGCTCCGCACCGTTTAAGAATTCACCGGCGAAGGCTGGGCTGGATCCGCCTATGAGGAGTGGCGAAACAATACCATGGTTACCTAAGATTGTCCGGATTCCGCTTTCGGTGACGGCGGATTGCTATTCGTCTATTCGTATGCCAAA
Organism: uncultured Acidobacteriaceae bacterium; assembly: GCA_964524985.1. GTDB lineage: Bacteria > Acidobacteriota > Terriglobia > Acidiferrales > UBA7541 > Acidiferrum. Next base: position 70,865 of record CAZGFL010000077.1, on the reverse strand, counting down.
GCTACGACGGGGTCATACGAAGCAGCGCGCAGCGCGGGGTAGAGTGCTCCGGCAGTGGCCCCGACAAGCGCGAGGCCAACCGAGGAAAAAACCCATGCGGCCGTAATCAGAACCGGAAGGTCGGGTTTCGCCTCCTTGAGGATGAGTTGCGTCAGGAAGGTAAGCCCAATGCCGAGACCTGCCCCGAGGAGAGTGAGGATTAGAGTTTCGCTGAGGAGCATCCGCACAACGTCAAAGCGCGAGAAGCCCAGCGCCTTCAGGATGCCAATCTCGCGCGTGCGCTCCATCACCATGGTGTGCATATTCAGGAGAACCACAATGAAACTGATCACGATTCCAAGCATCACCATGGTCCGTGTGAACGGCCGCAATTGCGGCAGATTGGAGGAAGTCACCAACGTGGCGTACTCGGCTACGGAGAGCACGCTGTATTCTGGCAAGAGTCGAGCAATTTGCGCCCGCGTGGCTTCCGTATCTCCCTTGCTTCGAACGAAAAACTTCGAGACGCGCTTCTCGGCGCCGGCAATTTCCTGCGCCGTGCGAATGGGAATGAAGAAGCGCGCCCCCTTCCCATGGGCCACTATGCCGCAGACGGTGAAGGAGTGATCCAGCAAGGTGACTTGGCTCCCGACCTTCAGATGACGCGTTTGGGCGATGATGTCGTCCGCCAGCACTTCGTCTGGCGACTGAAACGGGCGTCCCGCTCGAAACAGGAAGCCCTTGCTCAAGGCGTTGAAGCGCTGATAGTCGATGCCGTAGACCATCACTAAGCGCTTTGGTTCCGTCAGGATGACGGTAGGCGCGACTTCATCGACGCCGCTCAAGGAAGCAATCTGGTCGCCCACGGACTCCTGCATGACCGCGCTGGAAAACGCAAAAAAAACCGAAGAGTTAGGCGGCTGGACCAGGATATCCGCGCCGACGCCTTCCACTCGCTTTCCCCATTCGGAAATTACTCCCGAAGTGAGGCCGACAATCATCAGGACAAGAATCACTTGGATGGCGATGGCAATTACGCTGAGAAAGCAACGCAACGGACGGGCAGTAATGCTGCCCCAAAACATTTGCACCAGAGAAAATGGTCCGTCGTACGTTTCGGTCATGATGGAACGCGAGATTTGTACTGTAACACTTTGATTTTGCACGGGTCAAAGCTGCGTGTGCAAGCGATATGCCGAAATTGTGGAAAATTGTTTCTGGCGCGTGAAGTTTTCAACACAAGTGTTGATAAGTTTGTGGAAATCGGCTCCGCGCTTCCTCTAACTCGCAATGCTTCAACACTCTTCTCCTCTTTGCACCATTTGTGTGCAACAGGAAGCCTATGTCTTCCGCCCGCACCCACAGGGCTTTCAAAAAAATCTGCAAACAGAAGAAAGAAAAAGATTTAGCGTTGACACACAAAAATCCCAAACGCATTCGGTTCGAAGAATCAGTCGGTCGCAGGCGAGCAGAATCGTTTCGAATCAATGTTGCTGGCAATGTTTCAATACCACTTCGGCGGGCGCTCCAGGTGGATCTTAATGACCTGCTTCGCGTCATTGATGTCGTACCACCGGCCGTAGCTTTTCCATCCTTCCGCAATGACCTGAACGAGAACGCGTCCAAAGGGCGCATCGGGAACGTGAGCGATGCCTTCGCGGTTTGTCTTTACATTGATCTCCAATGTCTTATTCTTCTTGATCTTGTGCTCTTCCACGTACTTGAAATAAACGCTCGCGTTCTCCACGGGAACGTCTTTGTCGCCGCCGGTAATTTCCAGCGTGATGCGTACCTGCGTATCGGCTTTCGGCTCTGACTGCGCGGGGGTAGCGGAAGAATCCGGGGGATTCTGTGCCGACGCGCGGAGCACCACAAAGTTGTACAATCCCAGCAAAGAAAAAACAACGAGGATCCGTCGCAATCTCATGATAGGCCGGACTCCATCCTGCACAGAATGGGGATGGAGGTCAAGGTACGCCCTCCCTCTCCTTGGATGCCACACCGCTGGCAAATGCTGCTCAACTCCTCACCACGAAGACGCAGCGTGGAAACTTCCGTGATAGGCTGATTGACGGACTTGTGAGGCTCCTGTAAGTTTTCTAACTACTGCTCCGTAAGCGTCGCGGGGACCTCGGAATACAAGTAGCCCACGGGCGGTCGGCAGCCAACGTCAGGCTGACTGCTTCACAATCCCGTTTCACAGAGCAAGGAGAGTCTCCATGGGTTTTGCCACGAACGCCATACATGTAGGCCAGGAGCCGGATCCGGCCACAGGGGCGATTGTCGCGCCTATTTATCAAACCTCGACTTACGTCAACGAAGAGCTGGGCAAGAACAAAGGGTACGACTACGCGCGCACCAATCATCCTAACCGCAAGGCGCTTGAGCGCACCGTCGCGAAACTCGAGGGAGGGCATAGCGCCTACGTATTCTCTTCTGGAATGGCTGGTATCGATGCCGTGTTCCGTCTGCTGCGGCCCGGCGACCACGTGGTTCTTTCCGAAGCAGTCTATGGCGGCGTCTTCCGCCTTTCCACGCAGTTGCTGGTTCACTTCGGCCTGGAGTTCAGTTTTGTGGACACCGCTGTGCCTGAGGCGGTGCGCATGGCGCTTCGCCCCAATACGAAAATGCTGTACATCGAGACGCCTGCGAATCCCACCTTGGCCGTTACCGACATTGCGGTGATGTCCAAGCTGGCCGGCGAGCGCAATATCACCGTCGTCGTTGACAACACCTTCCTCAGCCCCTATCTCCAGCGGCCCATCGAACTGGGTGCGCATATCGTTGTCCATTCCATGACCAAGTATTTAAACGGCCACAGCGATTCGACTGGGGGTGCCGTAGTGCTCACTCGGCCGGAGGATGCCGAGAAGATCTACTTCATCCAGCGTTCCGCCGGAACCGGCCTTGCACCGATGGATTGCTTTCTCGTCTCGCGCGGCATCAAAACGCTCGCGGTGCGCATGTTGCAGCATAACGCCAACGGCATCACGGTCGCTCGCCATCTCGACGCGCACCCAAAAATCCGCAAGGTGTTCTATCCGGGGCTCCCGTCGCATCCGCAGCATGAAGTCGCGCGCCGCCAGCAAAAAGGCCCCGGTGCCATGCTCTCGTTTGATCTGGGGTCCATTGATGCAGCGCGCCGCTTTTTGAATCACGTGAAGCTCTGCTCGCTCGCGGAGAGTCTCGGCGGCGTCGAGACTTTAATTTCCCTGCCCGCCATGATGACCCACGCCTCCATGCCCAAGGAAACGCTCGATCGGGTGGGCATCACCGAAGGCCTGGTGCGTCTCTCGGTCGGCATCGAAGACGTGGAAGACATCATCGCTGACCTGGATCAGGCACTGTTGTACGTTTAGGGAGCCTTCATTCTGGTGACGGTGCGCTTGTCTTGGCCAGTTCGGACGTTGGCTTTCGGCTAACTGTGGCTTCTATTGCGGCTTCTTTTCCATGGCTTCAGCTTTTGCTTGGGCTGGCACAGTCATCTTAATGGACTGATTAGCGGCTATGGACATCCTTTGTCCTGTCGGCAAATATGGTTTCAACACGCCGGGTTCTGCCCATTCCAAGTCCCAGCCGTCCTTGATGGCTAGCAATACATACTCTCCAGGAAGGACTTCCCCCAAGCTGAACGTGCCGTCGCTATCGCTCTCGTCCATGCGTGAGTCTTCCTCCAGTTCCTGGCCAGACTCGGGGACGAGCAGAACCATCGCGCCGGCGACCGGCTTCTCTCCCGATTGAACCACGCCTGTCACTCGACCTTGTCCCCGCCCCATCACAATCGTCACGTCGACGTTGCTTCCCTCAGCGATCGCGATTTCACGCCCGGACACTTTCGCTTCCTTAGCTGAAACCTTCTGAACATAGTAGCCGCCGGAGTGCAAGTTCACCCGAATCCGGTAAGTTCCTGCCTGTATCTCACGGAAGGAAAAGGTGCCGTCCTTTTGTAATGGCATTGCTGGAGAAGACAAAGTTGTTGCTGCGGTGCTCACAAAGTTCACGTTTCCCACCTTCGCAGCAGGGTCTCCCTCTGAAACAAGGACTCGTCCAGATACTCTTGCCGTTGCTTGCAAACTAGATAGATCAACTGTTTGTCCCGTGCTAGTGTCCGCTTCGATGGTCCGCGACATCGATTCGTTTCCTTTATTCGTTGTGACTACGAGTGTGACTTGCCCCGGTGGCAGGCCGGCGACTTCATATTCGTCGGGCGAAACTTGCCCGGAAACGGCGCTTAGCCCGAAGCTCATCGTGCCGAACGCTCTCTGACTCGCCCCTATGCCAAATGACGTTCCCATATCGGCAGGTAAAGTCTTCACCCGCAAATGTATTGCCGGCACAGATTGCAGAGTAATGTTGGCCTCTTGCTTGTCTCCCGCACTCAAGACCAACTCCGTGCTGGAGCGTTCGTCTGTCACGCTTGGGAAAAAAGTGATTGGGTAAACTACGTCCAGAAGAGGATCCGGACCGACGCTGGCCCCCGAGAATACAATTGAGCGCCTGCTGCCAATCCCTATGTTTGCTTCGCCAAAGCTCCCGCCGTACCCCGGTTGCAAAGTAAGCTGCGCCTGCGCGTACCAGGGCTGGGCTTGAACGGCCAAGGAGTACTTGCCGGGGAGGAGGTGCGCGAAGCGGTACTCTCCCAGATCGTTTGTCTGCGTCTGTGCCTGCACATATTGCCGTTGGCTTGCCCGGGAGCGATGGAAGGTGAAGAGCTGCACCTGGGCGCGGCGGACTGCCGCTCCGCGTTCATCGGTAACTCTGCCATAGATGAGCGCCTGAGGGTGAAGGCGAAAGACCAAATGCTCGGAGTCCTGGCCGTTCCCAGTTGCAATGGCAACCAGAAAGGCTCCTTGCTGGCCATAGGCCTCGCGCAGGTAACCCGAAGCTGCGGCGTAGAGCCGATATTTACCCGCGTCCAGTCCTTCGAATGCGAACTGTCCCGCGTCGCTTGCCGTAGTGCCGATCTCCTCGTTGCCAACAAAAATCGAGACCTGCGCCCGTGGAATAGGAACGCCTGTCGAAGCATCTACCACGACGCCGCTAATGCGATATCGGGCTCCCGCCTGGCGCTGCGGATTTGCCTGACCCAGTGTAGCTAAGAGCGCCAGAATGAAGAGAAACGCGGTCATTGGGGACCTTCCGCCTGCGTTTGAACTTCCGCCACGACGCTGCTCTCCACTCGGGGTCCCAGCATCACCTCGGTTGCACGAGCTAGATATCGCTCCATCGCAACAGGATTTCGGAATTCCACATTCTCAGCATTTGGAAGCGCGATCACGTAGTAGGTTCCGGGTGCCAAGTTGCTCGCGGAAATGGAATGCGTCAGTCCGAAGAACTGAGATCTGCCGGGATACTCAGGCGAGAAAAGCACCAAGCTGGCAGCGGTTGACTGACCGTTTTGCATCACCTTTACGGTCAGTTGCGCGCCATCGTCGCGGAGAGTGACCTCGATGGGCGGAGGCGCTACTCCCGGAGGAATCGTCAAATCATCGCGCAAAAGATCCACGCTGCCGCAGCGCAGGGAGGAAATATACCAAGGTCCGTTTGGTGATCCGCTTACTACATAGGTACCTGGAGCTAGGCCCTCGAATCTCCTTTGGGCTCTTGCGTCGCTCGGATCGGGAGGCACGGTGATCCAAGACGAAGACATGGAAAATTCCCGAGGAACCATTTGAAGTGAGACCCGGTGCAAGCCGCTTGCGGCGTCGTTTGTTGACACTTCATCGTGGACCTGAACGTCAATGGTGATTCCGCTTCCGAGCACGACCACCAAACCGGAAACGTCCCCATGGACTTGCAGCGGAAGCAGGGCAATCAATGGCGGCGGGGCTTCGTCAGCAAGTCCGTGCGGCTCACTCAACGAAGGACGGCGGTTCGACGTAGCACGCAGCATGTAAAGACCAGACGAAACTCCTTGGATCTGAAATTGCCCTGTTCTCGGATTGGTGCGGACGGTTCTCTGTGCTACCTCTCCGGCGGAATTCGTCAGCATCAGATTGAACCCGTCATCCGGGTCCGTCCCGCGTACTACACCTGCAACTTCAAACAGCCTCTGGCGGTTCAGAGCTTGCGCGATGTGCACTTGAGCGCCGGCCCGAATCTCCATGACGCTCGCGGATTCCAAATCGGGGACTCCCGGATAGAATTGGGGGCCGTATCCTTCCTCCATCGGCTTCTTTGAAGTCAGCTGGTTGAAGACAGACCAGCCTCTGTTGTTGGCTGACTGGAAAGATAGGTAGTAACGACCGGGCCGCATCTCCGCGAGCCGGAAATTCCCTTCGTCGTCAGTTACTGCGGTTCCCAAAGGTAGGAGCCGCTTCTGGCCGTTCTCGACCTGCCATCGCTGCGCCATTACGGTGACGCCCTCGAGCGCCACGCCATTCTCATTCTTGACTTCGCCGTAGATAATTGCTTCTGGAGTCAGCTTCAGGACGACTGGCTTGTTCTGACCGGTCGAAATAGTTAGTGGACTCGCCAATCTCCAAGGGTTCAGTTCCTGGTCGTTAAAGAATCCAGGCTTTCGTACAATCGGCAAGTAGTCCCCCGATGGAAGATCGCCAAAGACAAACGTGCCGTCGGTGCCGGTGAACTGCGCTTGCTGTCCAGGGACTGAGATTTGTACCAAGGCGCCCGCAATCGGCTCCCCCGTAACACTGTTGAGGACTCTGCCGCGAAGTTCCGTGAGCTCGGATGTGGCTTGCTGCCCTATGGCTGGAACACCGGCCGCTACGAACCAGACCAGAGGTGAGCAGAGGACTGCGCAGAGGTGGAAACGGGGCGGCATGCGTGATTCCCTGCTACTCGTATCTTACATTCCGAAAAACTCTTCCTGATAGGGCTCATTGCATTGATTCGGTTGCGCGCTCAGCGGGTTGCCCACGCTTCCAAATCTTAGTCCACGTTTGCAGCGTCAGCTAGCCAAGTAAGGTAGGCTGCAGAGCCAGAGTCGAGTCGCAGGCTGATGAATTCTGGCACTTCGTAGCTGTGCAAGCGGCGCACTTCCCTTTCCAGTTCGGGGATCCGTTGAGCGGTCGTCTTGATCAGCAACAAATGCTCGCGTGCCGTCGCCAGCTTATCATTCCATGTGTAATACGACTCAACCGGGCTTTTCATCACATTCACGCACGCCGCCAGCCGCCGCGCCACCACTTGCCGCGCGATGCGCCGGGCTTCCTTCATGTTGCCGCAAGTGACGAGCACTACTCTGCTCTTTCCACCGGCCTTCATGCGAACCTCCTCATATACGGGTCAACTCCCAGAAGCGCTTTTGTCTGCGCGCAAAGTCCGCTTAGAATACTGCTCCATGAGCACATCTCCGAATCCGCCTACGGCCACCTCTCCAATCAAGTTTGGTACCTCCGGCTGGCGCGGCCTGATCGCCGACGACTTCACCTTCGCCAACGTGCGCCTGGCTGTCACTGCCATTGCTGAACATGTCAAAGCCAAGACGAGCCAGCCCACCATCCTCGTCGGCTACGACACACGCTTCTACTCTGAAGAATTCTCCCAGCTCACCGTCGACATTCTTCAGCATCATGGCATCCGCACCCTGTTCTGCGAAACCTTCACGCCTACTCCCGCCGTCGCATTCGAAATCATGCGCCGCAAGCTCGACGGCGCTATCAACTTTACCGCCAGTCACAACCCTGCCGCCTATCACGGCCTGAAATTCTCGTCCTCCGACGCCGGACCCGCCCTCCCGGAAGTCACCAAGGACATCGAAGCCCGCACCGCACTCCTAACCGCGAACGGCGGTGTCCCTCCGCTTCCGCACGACAGGTCCCACGCGACCCCCAGCGAACGCGTCAACCTCCGCGAGAATTATCTGAAGCGCCTCAACGAACTCGTGCGTTTTGACGTGATGGCCAAATCCAAAACGAAATTCGTCGTGGACGCGCTACACGGGTGCGGCGCCGGTTACCTGGACAAAATCCTCGCCGGCCATGGAATCGCCGTGCAGGCCCTTCGCACCGAGCGCGACTGCCTGTTCGACGGCACCGGCCCCGACGTTTCTGAAGAAAATCTCGCTCCTCTGCGCAAGGCCGTGACTTCTTCCCACGCCACCGCCGGACTCGCCACCGACGGCGACGCTGACCGTTTCGGCATCGTCGATTCCGACGGCACGTGGATTCAGCCCAACCTCATCCTCGCGCTTGTCTACGACTACCTCGTTGAAACGCGCGGCTGGAAGATGCCCGCGGCGCGCAGCGTCGCCACAACGCAGATGATCGACGCCGCCGCAAGGTCCCGCGGTCAGACCGTCTTCCAAACGCCGGTCGGATTCAAGTACATCGGCCAGCTCATTCGCGAAGACAAAATCGCGTTTGGTGGGGAAGAAAGCGCCGGCCTCACGATTCGCGGCCACATTCCTGAAAAGGACGGCATCCTCGCCTGCCTGCTCGTCGCCGAGATGATTGCCGCGCATGGCGCTTCTATCCGGGAACAAATCAACGCCACTTTCAAGAAGCTTGGCCGCGAATTCTGGCCCGTCCGCGAAAACCTGCATCTCAGCAACGAACAAAAGGCAAACGCCGTCCGCAAAGTGGCCGTGGACGCTTCGACACTCCTCGGGCGAAAAGTCGTATCTATCGACCGCACCGATGGCGCAAAATTTGTATTCGCGGACGGTTCCTGGATGCTGCTGCGCCTCTCAGGTACCGAACCGCTGCTCCGGCTCTATGTGGAAGCGGAAAGTGCAGCCGGCTCCGCAAACTTGGTGAAAGAAGCAACAGCATGGGTTCTGCAAAGCTGAGAAAAAAGGAAAGCGACGACAAGCTGCAGTACTTCCTGCGGCAATATGGCGGTGCGCTTCTCGGTTTGCTGCTGCTCGCGCTGCTCGTCCACGACGTTTTCGGCACGCACGGCTATCTCGCCATGCGCCACACCCGACAGGAAATCCAGAAGGTCAAGACGAATCTCGATCAGTTGAACCAGGAAAATGGCCAGCTCGAAGAGGAAGTGAAAGAGTTAAAGACCGACCCGCACAAGATCGAGAAAATTGCCCGTGATGAGCTCGGCCTCGCCCGCCCCGGTGAAGTCATCATCAAGGTACCCCAGCCGCAGCAACTGGCGCAGGATTCGACGGTAAAGCCTTAGCTTTTCTCTTTTTCCACGAAGTGCGCGCCAGCGACAGCCCCACCATCGCCAGGAAAATCATCAGCAGTCCGGCGGTTGCTTTCCACGCGCTGCATTTCCCTTTCGGCAAAATCGAGAATCTTCCGTATACAAACTCAATGTGTACCCAATAGACCAGCAGCGACGTGTTTCCCAGCTGGATGATGGGGCTGAAGCCTTTTTGCGCCAGTCCCCACCGGCACCACGCGCACACCAGAAACAGAATTACGAGCAGGATTCCGCAGCGCATCAGAAGAAAGTCCGGATTGCTATGCCAATAGTCGTAGACCGCGTACAACCGGACCCGTGACGAGTCGAACGCCATCGAAAGCAAGCACGCGACAACTCCGGTCAAGCCTATCAGCAAGAACGCCAGCGCCGCACGCTTCTTCGCAAAGGCCGTGAACAGAAAAAATCCCACCGCCAACCCCGCGAACGCGAACGCCGACCACGGAAACAGCGGAAACAGCCACGCCTGCGGCTTATCAAAAACGTGTACACCGTTAATGTAGGACTCCAGCGGCCATGGCAAAAAGCGCAGACGATGCGTAGTCCAAAGTGGCGGCGTCAGCATTGCCACGAACGCTGCCACAAATAATCCGCCTACCAGCGAGCGCGTCCGCGTAACCGCCACCGTCCCGCCGCCCGTCACCCAGCACAAAACTCCCATCAGCATCATCGAAAGTCCCAGGATGTTCAGCACGTCCACGCGCAGCAAATCCGTCCACGGCGACCACGGGTAGCCCAGCGCAAACTCCTGCACGCGAAACAGGAGCCCCATGCCAAAAATCTCCGCCCCGCGCAAAATCGTCTGCTTTGCAATCGCCCTGCGCTCCACGCCTTTCTCGCGCAACTTTTCTGTCACCAGCGCAAATGACACTCCCGCCAGAAAAACGAAGAGCGGGGCCGGCAAGGTTCCTCCCAACTGCGACCACACGATCAGGGACGACGACTTGCGCGCTTCCGGGCTCAACCACGAATCATAACAATGGGTTTGAAACATCAGCACGCAGGCCAGCCCGCGCATCCAGTCGATGTACGCCAGCCGGCTCGTCTGGCCCCAGGCCGCCTTAAGTGGTGCTTGCGTTTGGTCTGCCATCTCTCTGCGCTACAATTCTCGTTTGCCTGCCACCCGACAACTCGGCCAGCTTGCCATGCTCGGCCTCTGGGCTGTGCTCTGCCTTATTGGCGCTCTATACGCCACCTGGCAAGGGTACGGCGGCCGCGAATTCGCTGCCACTCTCACCACCTTTGCTTTTCTCTTTCTCGTGATGCTGCTCTTTGCTGCCCGCGGCATGGATGACGGCTTCGCGGCGCGATTCGGTGCCGGTGCCGGCTATGTCCTCGGAGCCCTGGTGTTCCTTGTCTACCTGATTTACGGCCTGGGGACAAACACTTTCACGTTTGGCCGTGCCGCAGCCGTTGCAGCCCTCGTCCTGATACCTCTCGCGCTAGCAAAGTCCGCCGCGGGCAAACCTGCCGGTGTGTGGCAGGACTTCGCCACCATCGTCGGCATCTGGGTCGCGGTCAAACCCTTTCCCAACCGTTGGGGCTTTTCCATGTCGCACTGGCTCTGGCCCTATCCGGGCGGCCGCCTGGCATACGTCCTGACCGTGCTGCTCTGCGTAACCATCGCGCTGGCCACGTTCGTTCTGGTGCGCCGCGTCAACGGCATCGGCTACTCCATCGGTTGGGGACACAGTTGGAGCTTCTTCATCCTTGCGAGCTTCCTCGTCTTCGCTTGCCTTGCGATTCCTCTTGCGCAAACCATCCACTTCGTCCAGTTCGAACCCCAGTGGTCGCAGTGGAAATCTCTTCCGCTCCTTTCTCTCGGCATTCTCTTCTTCACGGCCTGGCCCGAAGAGCTGCTCTTCCGCGGCCTTCTCCAAAATATGCTCACGCGCGCCACCAGTAGCGATCTCGCCGGGTGGTGGATCGCCTCCATCCTCTTCGGCTTCTCTCACATCACCAATCTGGGCTTTCCCAACTGGCGTTACGTTCTTCTCGCCTCCATTGCCGGATTCTTCTACGGCTGGACGTGGCGCAAGACCGGGTCGATCTTCGCATCTGCGTTGGTGCATGCGGCTGTAGACATCCTATGGCACTTCCTCTTCTCGACCCTCTGAGCACATCCCCAAACGTCAGCGGCCCAACTTCTTGCTTTCTCCGTGCTACTATCAAAGCCAAGTCGAGAGACCAATCCAAGCCATTTCCGGCGGCAACGCTCTTGGATTCGCGTACGAGGCGATCGGCGTGGAAGCTCGAAAGTTTTCCCCCGCGGAAATCGACTCTCTTCTGAAGGAAGTGGCTTCCTGGCTTCAGCGGCAGCACGATTTGTTTCTCCCCAAGGGCGTTCCGCTCGACGAAAATCAGAAAACGCACCTGCGGCCATTTTTTCCCGCGGAGCTTTTGGACCGTGCTCGCGTCGTGGACGCTTCGCTCTCCGGCGATGCCATTCCTTATCCGCCCTTTTACGAACGCGTTCGCGCCGGTGGTCAGCGCGTGGTTCCTGACGCTGCTCACATGACCGCTATCGCCTTCGGCGAAGTGATCGTCTTCAACCGGACGCCCTCGCTTCGCACACTCTTTCACAACTTGGTCCACATCTTGCAGGTGGACATTTTGGGACCGGAACGCTACCTACGCGGCTATTTGAAGACTCTCAACGAAGCCGGCTTGTGGATGGTTGTGCCCTTCGAGGAGCAGGCCTACCAGATGGATGCGCGCTATACCCGTGATCCTTCCGACGTCTTCTCTGTCGAAGCCGAAATCCGCGATTGGATGCAAAAAGGCCGCTACTAAGACAAAACTGCGTGAAACGGATCAGACTGTGGCGCATCCAACAACCAGGAAAGTCCCCGGCGTCACATCAAATAATGCTGATCAAGGAGGCTCGGAATGTCTGGCATGACCGCAGAGCAAGCCCTGTTTTTGCTGAACGGAGTCTGTCTTGGCTCAATCAAGAACGAGAGCCGCATTACCAAGAAAATTCTCGAAGCTGTGCCAAGTGACAAGGCGGAATACCGGCCGGACTCGGTTTCAAAAACCGCCATGGAGTTGGTCCGGCATATCGCTGCCTCGGACAACCGCTTCCTAGAGACCACCATCAACGGCGTGTTTGATGCAAATCCCAACTTGATTCCCGAGAACATCAAATCGCCCCAAGAAATCGCCGCCTGGTATGAGCAGCGCTTCACAAAAAATTTCGACGATCTCACCAAGCTTTCCGGCGATCAACTGCTGAAGATGGTCGATTTTCGCGGCCTGTTCACCCGCCCTGCCGTCTCTTTTCTGCTTCTCGGCATGTGCCACACCATTCATCACCGCGGGCAGCTTTCTTCCTATCTACGCTGCATGGGCGCCAAGGTGCCTTCCATCTACGGCGAGAGTTACGACGACGCCCAGGCTCGCAAAGCCGCGCAAGCCTGAGCGTCTCCTGTACCAATTCTTTAATACTGCGTTATTGTTTCTCTTATATAAATCGGTTACTCTTCCTGGAGATGGGGAGGTTCCCTTCATGAAGCGAATCTTACTGACTTCCTTGTTGAGTCTCCTGATTGGCGTGCCTTGCTTCGCCCAGCAAAGTCCTTCTGATGCACAAGCCACCAAAGAAGACATCCAGAAGTATCTCGACGTCATGCATTCCCGGGAAATGATGACCAAGATGGTCGATGTCATGTCCAAGTCCATGCGTCAAATGATTCATGAGCAGTATCTAAAGGACAAGGACAAGCTTCCTTTGGACTTTGAAACTCGCGTGAACAAAATGACCGACGAATACCTGACCAAGTTTCCTTGGGATGAAATGCTTGACGCCATGGTGCCCGTGTACCAAAAGCATTTTAGCAAGGGCGATGTTGACGCTTTGCTGGTTTTCTATTCCTCTCCGACTGGCCGGAAGATGATCCGCGAGCTCCCTGCTATCACGGCAGAGTCCATGCAAGTCGTGATGCCGCTGGTCCAGAAGCAGATGGCTTCGATAACGGAGCGAGTGCGGCAGGAAGTCGCGCAGATGATCAAGGATTCCGAGGGCAAACCCGCCCCGAAATCGCAAGCCACTCCGAATTGAAAAACTGCTCGCGAGAAACGCAGTTAAGACGCGGCCCGCGAGGTCAGAACCGCTGACTTTTACCTCACAACTCCCGACATCGGACTCGACGCCGACGCGTACAGCCGCTTGGGCATGCGCCCGGCTAAATACGACTTGTGGCCGGCGATTACCGCGTCCCGCATCGCTTCGGCCATCAGCACCGCATCCTGCGCTTCCGCAATCGCCGTGTTCATCAGCACACCGTCGGCCCCGAGTTCCATGGCAATCGCCGCATCCGAAGCCACGCCTACCCCAGCGTCCACAATCATCGGCACTTCCTTAATTCGCTCGCGCAGAATTCGCAGGTTCGCTGGATTCTGCACCCCCAGCCCCGACCCGATCGGGGCCGCTAGCGGCATCACTGCTGCTGCGCCCGCGTCGATCAGTTTCCGCGCCGCGATCAAGTCGTCATTCGTATATGGCAGCACCACGAAGCCCTCTTTCACCAGCACGCGCGTCGCTTCGATCAATTGCTCCGTGTCTGGGAAGAGCGTCTGCTGATCCCCAATCACTTCCAGCTTGATCCAGTTGGAAAGACCGACTTCGCGCGCCAGCCGTGCGGTGCGAATCGCTTCGTCCGCGGTATAGCAAGCCGCCGTATTCGGCAGAATGAAAATCTTTTCGCGGTCGATGTAATCCAGCAGCGATTCCTTCGACTTGTCTGTCAAATTCACGCGCCGCACCGCCACCGTGACCATGTCCGCTCCCGAAGCCGCGTGCGCCCGCGCCATTTCCTGAAAGCTGCGGTACTTCCCCGTTCCCACAATCAATCGCGACTGAAACGCTCGTCCTGCAATCACCAAGTGGTCTGGCATGGTTCCCTCACCGCGATTCTATCTCTTGGACCTCGCGCCGACAAATCAACGCCGCGCCTCGGCGCTGCGAAAAGCGGCACTCTTGGTACTATAGTCACCACACGCCATGCGCTCTGCAAAACGCAAAAAGGAATGGTTCGACAGCGACTCGTTCTGGCGCGACCTCTATTCCTTCATTTTCTCCAAGGAGCGAATCACCGCGGCTGACGACCAGGTCGTGAAGGCCCTCGCACTAGCCAAGCCCGCAGGTAAATTGGTCCTCGATCTATGCTGCGGTCCTGGCCGCTGCAGCATCGCCTTGGCCAAGAGAGGTTTCTCGGTCACCGGAGTCGACCGAACGCAGTACCTCCTCGACAAAGCGCGAGCGGAAGCCAAAACCGCCGGCGTTCACGTCGAATGGCTTCAAAAAGACATGCGCGATTTTCGGCGCCCGAACTCCTTCGACGTCGTGCTCAGCATGTTCACTTCTTTCGGCTATTTCGACGACAAGCGCGAAGACCTGCTCGTCCTCGAGAACATGTACGCCTCGCTCAAGCCGGGCGGCGCGTGCTTGATCGAACTCCTGGGAAAGGAATATCTGGCGAAGATTTTTCAGCCCACGATATCCAACCTTCTGCCGGATGGCACTGTGATGGTGCAGCGGCACGAGGTTTTTGACGACTGGACGCGCGTGCGCAACGAATGGCTCCTCATCAAGAACAATAAGGTGAAGCGCTTCGAGTTTCACCACACGGTCTATTCTGGGCAGGAGTTGCGTGACCGCATGGAGCGGGCAGGATTTGTCAACGTTACTCTGTACGGGAGTCTCGACGGGGCCGAGTATGGCCCCGGTGCCGAGCGCCTCATCGCCGTGGGCCGCAAGCCGGCGACCAAGCTCCCCAAATAGCGCGGGGACGTGGCTCCCATTCGGAAGTGGCGCGCCGAGCTGAGCAAATGATGGCGAATCACGGAGAGAGCTAGCTCTGCAAATGCGCCTCGAGGAACCACAAGTCCTTATCCAGCTCCCGAGTCAGTTGCGTAAAAAGGTCGACGGTGATGTCGTCACGCAGGTCCCCCGCTTCTTGCACGGCTTCGCGCAAAGCGTTTGCGTGGTGCGCCACGTTGTGCACCAACCATTTGAGTTGCGCTTCCCCGTCGCTTGCACTTAAGTCCGCTTCCTTAAGTCCGCTCTTTGCCGCCGCCTCCCGCACGGTGCCGTTGGCCACGCCGCCCAGCGTCACGGCTCGCTCGGCGATGGTGTCCGTTTGCTCTAAGACGTGACCGGCAACGGAATCGAACAGTTCGTGCAGTTGAATGAAATCCGATCCCTTCACATTCCAGTGCGCCCATTTGATCTGGCTGTAGAGATCGACGCTATCGGCTAGCCGCGCATTGAGAAGCGCGATCAGCGCCTGCCGGTTTGTTTCCGGAACGCCCACACTGCTCTTGTAAGTGCGAACCGACTTTGTTGCGGTTGCCGCCATATGAATATCCTCCTTTATTTTCCTTTGGAATCCCCGCCTAGTATGATGCTCTCCGGTGGCCGAAGAGTGCATTTAATTCGCGTAACATTCGAGAAACTCGGACTTGCGACGATGGGATTAACCGGCAATGAAACTTTCACCTAGCATTTTCGTCTATAAGAACCGGGTGGTGGTGTGTCTGAGACAACTCTCCGTTCCGGGTCCCTTGTTAAGTTTAGCTTCCAATTTCTGAGGGAGGTTGTGATGAAGTGGAAATTTGCGGCGGTGATTCTCGTTTTGGTGCTCCTAGCGGCTGGCCCTGGCGCGCAAAGCCTGCCGGCGCAGTCCGGCGGCGACATCGACATTCCTTTTACGAAGTTCGTTCTCAATAACGGTCTAACCGTAATCGTTCACGAAGACCACAAGGCCCCCATCGTTGCCGTCAATCTCTGGTATCACGTCGGCTCGAAGAACGAAAAGCCTGGTAAGACCGGCTTCGCCCATCTCTTCGAGCACCTCATGTTTGGCGGCAGCGAACACGCCCAGGGCCGCTACATCGACGCCATGGAAAAAATCGGCGCCACCGATCTCAACGGCACCACCAACAACGACCGCACCAACTATTTCGAGAACGTCCCCACCTCGGCCCTCGATTACACCCTCTGGATGGAATCCGACCGCATGGGCTTCCTCCTCGGCTCGCTCGACCAGAAGACGCTCGACCTCCAGCGCGGCGTTGTGCAAAACGAAAAGCGCCAGGGCGAGAATCAGCCTTACGCCGTCGCCTTTCAGCTCATTACCCAAAACTCATATCCCGCAACGCATCCTTACTCCTGGACCGTCATCGGTGACATGGCCGACCTCAACGCCGCTTCCATGGACGACGTTAAGGAATGGTTCCGCACTTACTACGGCCCCTCCAACGTCGTGCTCGTCCTAGCCGGCGATATCGACGCGAAAACCGCTAGGGAAAAAGTCGAAAAGTATTTTGGCAACATTCCCCCCGGCCCTCCCGTCGCTCATCAGGAAGTTTGGATCGCCAAAATGACCGGATCGCACCGCGAGATAGTGCAGGACCGCGTTCCCCAGGCTCGCATCTATAAAGTCTGGAATGTGCCACAGGATGCTACTCCCGACGCGGACTATCTCGACCTCGTCAGTGATGTGCTGAGCGTCGGCAAGAGCTCGCGCTTCTACAAGCGGCTGATCTACGACGATCAAATCGCAACCAACGCCAACGCCAGCGTCAGCTTGAAGGAAATCGGCGGCCAGTTTGTTGTGCAAGCTACCGCGAAACCGGGCGGCGACTTGGCAAAAGTCGAACAGGAATTGGACGAGGAACTCGCAAGATTTCTCAAGGATGGCCCCAGCGCCGATGAACTCGCTCGCGTCAAAGCACAGTACCAAGCGAACTTCATACGCGGCATCGAACGCATCGGTGGGTTCGGCGGCAAGTCCGACCAGCTCGCGCGCAATCAGGTATTCCACGGCGATCCCGCGCACTACAAGATTTCCCTGAAGCGCGTCCAGGAAGCCACGGCCGAAGACCTGCGCGCCGCCGCCAATCGCTGGCTCTCCGACGGCGTCTACAATCTCGAAGTGCATCCTTTCCCCGACTATAAAGCGGCCACGGAAGGCGCCGACCGCTCCAAAGCTCCCTCCACCGGAACGCCGCCCGCCCTGAAGCTCCCGAAACTGGAGCGCGCTACGCTTTCAAACGGCCTCAAAGTCATCCTTGCCGAACGCCACGAAGTTCCGCTGGTCACTTTCTGGCTCGACGTCGACGCTGGCTACGCCGCTGATCCTGCCGGCAGCTCCGGCACCTCATCCATGGCCATGTCGCTTCTGAGTGGCGGCACCAAAACCAGAAACGCGCTGCAGATCAGCGACGAGCAAGCTTTGCTCGGTGCACAAATTGGCGCGTTCTCCAATCTGGATCTATCCATCGTTCGGCTTTCCGCCTTGAAATCGAGATTGGATCCCTCGCTCGAACTTTACTCAGATTTGATCCTCAACCCCGTCTTCCCCGAAGACGACTTCAAGAAGCAGCAGAGACTTCAGTTGGCAGCGATTCAACGAGAACAGACCACGCCGATTCAAATGGGATTGCGCGTCTTCCCGGCTCTTCTTTACGGGCCCGGCCACGCGTATGGCAATCCGCTGACGGGGTCAGGCACCCTCGCCAGCGTCGAGAAAATGACGCGCGAAGATCTCACGAAATTCCATCAAACCTGGTTCAAGCCCAACCACGCCACCCTGGTGATTTCCGGCGACACGACTTTGAGCGAAATCACTCCCAAACTCGAAAAACTTTTCTCCGGCTGGAAGTCCGGACCGACTCCCGAGAAAAATATCAAGACCGTTCAGCCGCCGGCGAAATCCGTCGTCTACATGATGGATAAGCCCGGCGCGCAGCAATCCATCATCTTTGTAGGCACCATCGCTCCGCCTACCGCGAACCCCAACGAAATCGCCATCCAGGCCATGAATGACGGGCTTGGCGGATTGTTCCTTTCACGCATCAACGCCAACCTGCGCGAGGACAAGCATTGGTCCTATGGCACGCGGACTCTGCTATGGTCCGCGCGCGGCCAGCGGCCCTGGTTGACGTTTGCCCCCGTGCAAACCGACAAGACCAAGGAGTCGCTCGTCGAAATCAACAAGGAGCTGCGCGGAATTGTGGGCGATCATCCGCTAACACAGGAAGAGCTGTCCGTCGTACAGGACAGTGAAACCCTCAGCTTGCCCGGCTCACGCGAGACGCAATCCGAGGTCGGCGACTCCATCAACGATTTGGTGCAGTTCGGCTTACCCGACGACTACTACGAAACGATGGCGGCCAAGATTCGCGCGCTCACGCCCGCCGACGTTGCCGCTGCGGCGAAGATCATCGATCACCCAGACAATCTCATCTGGGTCGTGGTCGGCGACCGCGCCAAAATCGAAGCCGGCGTCAAGGAACTGAACCTCGGCGAAATCCACTTCCTCGGCGCGGACGGCAAGCCGCTCTGACCCAGAGTTTGTAGGGGCGCATCGTTGTCCTGAGCGTCAGCGCGGGATGCTGCGCCCAGGTCGAGCTCCTCGACAAAGTCGCGCCGCGATTCTTTCTATATTGCTGAGCTCTACTCCTGGAAGATGGGGCGCGGCTCGGCCACGTCAGCGTAGAGCGATTCGATGACGCTGCGGTATTTCTGCTCGATAACGCGGCGCTTGAGCTTGAGCGTAAAGGTCAAGCTGCCGTCGTCGAAAGTAAAATCTTCGGGGACGAGCGCAAAGCGTTTGATCGATTCGTATTGGGCGAGGTCCGCGGTCAGCCGCTTCACTTCCGCGTCGATCAGCGAGTGCACCCAGGAATGCGAGGCGAGTTCGGCGGGGGAAGCGAAAGTGATTCCTTGCTCCGCGGCTTTGGAGGAAACAGTAGCGGCGTTGGGCACGATGATGGCGGAAACGAACTTTCGCCTATCGCCGATGACCATAGCATTCAGGATGTAGGGGCTGGTCTTCAGGGTATTCTCGATCGGCTGCGGCGCGACGAACTTGCCGGCGGCCGTCTTCAGCAGATCCTTCTTGCGGTCCGTGATGTAAAGGTAGTTGTCCGCGTCCAGATGACCTATGTCGCCAGTGCTGAACCAGCCGTCCTCGCTTAACACTTCGCGCGTGGCCTCTGGACTCTTGTAATACCCCTGCATGATGCAGGGGCCCTTCACTTGAATCTCGCCGTCTTCGGCAATGCGCACTTGCACGTTGGCGATGGGCTGGCCTGAACTCCCCACGCGATTGCGCGGAAAATTGTTCGAGACGATCGGCGAGGTTTCCGTGAGCCCGTAGCCTTGATAAATGGGCACACCCACGGCCCAGAAAAACTCCGCCAACTCTTTGGCCAGTGGCGCTCCGCCGGAACAAACTATGCGCAACCGCCCGCCAAGCCCGTCGCGCACTTTCTTGTACACCAGCGCGTTGGCCAGGTACCACTGCAGCTTCACCAAAGGCCCAGCGTGGCCCCCGCTGGCGCGCCAGTGCACTGACCGATTGGCGGTTTTCATCGCCCAATCGAAAATCCATCTCTTCATTCCTGTTGTCTTCGAGCCTTGCTCAATCAGCCGCGCGTAGATTTTCTCGAAGAAGCGGGGCACCGCCGCAATCACGGAAGGATGGATTTCAAGCAGTGCCTGTGGTACTGCTTCGACCGATTCGACATAGGCGATCGGGGCGCCCTGGAAAATACAGATGTAGTCAAAAGTGCGGCCGTACACATGCGCCAGCGGCAGAAACGAAAGCTCGAAGTCTTGCGCCGGATCGAGATAGAAATCTTGGCCCACGTCGTTCACGTTCGAGCAGAAATTCGTGTGTGTCAACATCACGCCCTTGGGCTCCCCCGTGGTTCCCGATGTGTAGATAATGGAAGCGAGCTGCCCGGGTAAAACTTGTGCGGCGCGCAAACGGTACGCCGCCACATCCGCGGCGCCCGCACTGGCAATGAGAGTTTCGTAACGTAGAAATTCCGTGGGAAGCTGTACTCCGGAGTCGGCCACGATCACCTGTTCCAGTTCGGGCAGCTTGCCGCGGACCCTCAAAAACCTGTCCAGTTGTGCCTTCCCCGCCACGAACAGAACCTTGGCGCCGCAATGCGCCAGGATATACATCATGCGCTCCGGCGATTCGTTGTAATACACCGGAACGGTGACGGCTCCTGCTCCGTTGATCGCAAAGTCCGCGGTGTGCCACTCCGGCCTGTTCGCGGCGAACAGACCCACGCGGTCGCCAGGTTTTACGCCGAGCTCGACAAAAGCCGTTGAGAGTCCGGCCACGCGCCGTAGAAACTCCTGCGACGAAATCAATTCCCAACGGCCGTCGTGGCGCACCATTTGCGCGCGCGGATTGGGCAACGTATCGACAACTTTCAAGAAGCGTGAGGGAAGCGTGCCGTAGTTCATGGTCCGTAAGTCAGTTTAGTGCAGTCATCCATGGCACGCAATGTGACGAAAGAACAGGTGCGCGTGATCGAAGAGCCGAGACTGGATTCCCGGCCCTTGGCACAAGAATCCGTCTTCAACTACCTAACCTTAGATAGTAGAATTGGAACGAAGCTGTCGGGCGAGCCCATCTTCCCCATTCGCGACTGATTTTCTGTGCTAGAGGAAACCACTTTCTTTCGCGAAGCACTGAACCGGGATATGTCCCCACCCAATGAAGCAGTGCGACTTCGTGTGGTCATTCGCGGAGCTGTTCATCGCCAGAAATGCAAACGGTGGCAGTGGTGCCGCAGTCCGGGCAGGAACTGAAGGGCATGTCGGCGGCGAATTCCCGATGGCAAGCGGAACACCGTTGCACGCGTTTTCGAAAATCGATGTCCAAAGCGAGGCCTTCCAAGGGTGTATCTTTCACAAGAGCTTCAAAACCAAAGGAGAGCGCGTCGGGATCGACACCGGAGAGTTCTCCGATGCGAACACCCACTTTCAAGAGGCGCGCCCCGCCGCGTCGCAACGATTCCTCTCGCGCGCGGCTCAGGATGGATTCCGCGATCCCCAACTCATGCATGGCAAGCCTTTCGGCTGTCTGTGCGTACTCCTCGGGCAATGCCAATTATATCCCCTCGGATGCTCGCGGTAATTTCATCCAGACGCCCTGCAGTTCATTCTCGAGTAAATCACAAACCCAGTTAGACTCGCTCGTGACTCTAGTCACGACTCGAAGTGACAGCGGCTCGATGCAGAATCTCTTTGACGCGGCCATACTGCGGCAGGATGATTGATGCATGCGAGCTTGTGAACCCGCCTAATCAGCAAGAATTGGCGAGGAAGCTGCTCGGCCAGCGGGGGATCTTCACGGGCCTGTGGCCTTAAGCGGATGCAAGGCGGGCATAGTGCTAGAACACGTCGTCTTGGAAAGGGAACAGCTCCAGAGTTTGCTGGACGCGTTAAGAGCTCGCGAGTACCAGATCATTGGGCCAACAGTGCGCGACGGCGCGATCGTTTATGAAGAGCTGGGCTCCTGCGATGAGCTCCCAATCGGGTGGACCGACGAGCAGGACGGCGGCACTTACCGGTTGAAGAAGCGGGCTGACCGAGCATACTTCGGATATACGGTCGGACCACATTCCTGGAAAAGGTTTTTGCACCCTCCGAGGGTGCGACTGTGGCAGGCTTCCCGCGACGGCAAGGGTTTTCAAATCCATGAGGAAAAGCCAGAGAAGAGGAAGATAGCGTTCATTGGCGCACGCGCGTGCGAACTTCTTGCCATAGCGATTCAGGACAAGGTATTCCTTGGCGGAAGCGCCATGGACTCTCATTATCAGGGGCGGCGCGACGGCATTTTCGTGTTGGCGGTCAACTGCGGGCAGGCGGGGAACACATGCTTCTGTGCGTCCATGGGGACTGGACCAAAGGCGGATTCGGGTTTCGATTTAGCCCTCACGGAGATCATCGAAGGAACAGAACACTATTTTGTCGTGCAAATTGGGACGGAGCTGGGGAAAGAAGTTCTGAGCGCGCTGTCGCACGAAGCTGCGAGCCAGTCTCAAATTGGAAAAGCAGAAATGATCCACGCCACGACCGCAAAGCAGATGGGCCGCAGCATGGATACCGTGAACATCAAGGAACTGCTCTACAGCAACTCGGAGCACCCGAGATGGGAAGAAGTCGCGAAGCGCTGTCTAACGTGCGCGAACTGCACGATGGTGTGTCCAACCTGTTTTTGTTCCACGGTGGAGGATGTTACGGACTTGACGGGCGAACACGCCGAGCGTTGGCAGAAATGGGATTCCTGTTTCACTACAGATTTTTCGTACATTCACGGCGGGAGCGTGCGTGCCACGGCAAAGTCGCGGTACCGGCAATGGATGACGCACAAACTGGCGACGTGGATCGACCAGTTTGGCAGTTCGGGATGCGTTGGCTGCGGCCGCTGCATCACGTGGTGCCCCGTGGGGATTGATATTACCGAGGAAGTTCGCGCGATTCGCGGAGAACGGCCTCCAGCCGATGCCGGTGGAGCGGGGAAGGAGCGCCATGATACAGACGCTTGAAGGAATCATCGGTGAACACCAGTTCTTCAAGGGGCTTGAAGAACGGTACGTCAAGCTCGTTGCGGGGTGCGCCAAAAACGTACGCTTTGATGAAGGAGAGATTGTTTTCCGCGAAGGTGATGCCGCGGATCAGTTCTACTTCATTCGAGAAGGTCTTGTGGCCGTGGAGCTGCTGATACCGAACCGCGGTTATACCACGCTGCAAACGGTGGGTGAAGGCGACGTGCTCGGTTGGTCGTGGTTGCTGCCTCCCTATCGATGGCGCTTTGGGGCACGCACCTTGCAGCCTACGCGGGCGCTGACCTTCGACGGCAAGTGCCTAAGGAACAAATGCGAAGAGGACCACGACCTCGGCTACGAACTGCTGAAGCGATTCACTTTTGTCGTGACTGAGCGGCTCGAAGCCACACGACTGCAGCTCTTGGATCTTTATGGCGCGCCTGCTTGAGAATTCGATGAGCGCGGCCCACGTCGGAGACACGATGCTGCCGAAGCCGTATTGCATTCAAGCGCTGCGGCACGAGACGGACGACACGTTCACGATCGAGCTGGCTCCCGAGAATGCCGGAGAAGCGTTTTCCTTTTTGCCCGGGCAGTTCAACATGGTCTACGTGTTTGGCGTTGGCGAAGTGCCCATCTCCATCAGCAGCGACCCGCGGAATACGAGCACTTTCCAACACACGACGCGAATCGTAGGAGCCGTAACGCGAGGGATGGGGCACCTGAAAAAAGGAGACACTCTCGGCGTCCGAGGTCCCTATGGGACGCATTGGCCAGTTGAAGAAGCCGAAGGCCGGGACGTCATCATCGTCACCGGTGGGATTGGGCTCGCGCCGCTGCGTCCTGCGCTCTATCACCTGATGGCGCAGCGCGAGAAATACCACAAAATTGTCTTGCTCTATGGCGCGCGGACACCCGAAGACATTCTCTACCGCCGCGAATTGGAGCGCTGGCGAAGCAAGTTCGACCTGGAGATTCAGGTTACCGTGGATCGCGGCACCCGCGGGTGGCGGGGCAACGTCGGAGTCGTGACCACCATGATTGGCCGCTCGCCGTTTGATCCTTCCAATGTCGTCGCTCTGGCGTGCGGCCCCGAAGTGATGATGCGCTTCGCGGTGATGGAATTTCAAAGACGAGGCCTGGGCTCAGAGAACATCTATCTTTCGATGGAACGCAACATGAAGTGCGCGATTGGATTCTGCGGACACTGCCAATACGGCTCGGCGTTCATCTGCAAAGACGGTCCCGTCTTCCGGTTCGATCGCATCGAACCCATCTTCGGCAAGGCGGAGATTTAGTATGGCGCTCCAACGCAAACCGAAACTCGCCGTTTGGAAGTTCGCTTCCTGCGACGGTTGCCAGCTAAGCCTGCTGGATTGCGAAGATGAACTTCTGGCCGTTGCTGGCGCTGTCGAGATTGCCAATTTTGCTGAAGCCACACGTGCGGTAGTCAAAGGGCCCTACGATCTCTCCCTCGTCGAAGGTTCGATCACAACGCCTCATGACGAAGAGCGAATTCACGCCGTTCGCCGGGCCTCGAAGTATTTGGTAACCATCGGCGCATGTGCCACGTCCGGGGGCATCCAGGCGCTGCGCAATTTCAAGGACGTAAAGGAATTTACGGCCATTGTATACGCTCACCCCCAGTACATCGAAACACTGAGCAAATCCACGCCGATCAGCGATCATGTCTACGTGGACTTTGAGTTGCGGGGCTGCCCTGTCAACAAGCATCAGTTAGTGGAAGTCATCTCCGCATTTCTGCACCAGCGAAAACCCAACACACCGGCGCACAGTGTTTGCGTGGAATGCAAACTCGCGGGAGCCGTTTGCGTGATGGTTGCCCACGGCACTCCTTGCCTCGGGCCGGTCACTCATGCCGGCTGCGGCGCCATTTGTCCTTCGTACTCCCGGGGCTGTTATGGCTGCTTCGGACCAAAAGAGACGCCAAACACGAAATCACTCAGCCACTGGTGGACCGGCCTAGGAGTTCCCGAGACAGACCTGGTTCGCGCGTTCCGCGGGTTCAATGCATACGCCGATCCTTTCCGGAAAGAAAGCGAATCCCATGAAGGGTAAAACCATAAAGGTAGACCTGCTCGCGCGCGTCGAGGGAGAAGGCGGGATAACCGTGAAAATTCAAGGGCGCCGGGTAGCCGACGTCAAGCTCAGAATTTTCGAGCCGCCGCGCTTCTTCGAGGCGTTCCTTCGCGGACGGAAGTTTCATGAAGCGCCGGACATCACGGCGCGCATCTGTGGGATCTGCCCAGTGGCTTATCAAATGAGCGCATGTCACGCGATCGAAGATGCCTTCGGCGTGAAGATCGAGGGTCCGCTGCGCGAGCTGCGCCGGTTGCTGTATTGCGGGGAATGGATGGAGAGTCACGCGCTGCATATTTACCTGCTGCATGCGCCGGATTTTCTCGGCTACGAAGACGGCATCCAGATGGCGAAGGATCACCTGGAAGCCGTGCAGCGTGGCCTGTTCTTGAAGAAAACTGGCAACGAGATTGTGAAGGTGCTCGGGGGCCGGGAAATTCATCCGATTAACGTGCGTGTCGGCGGCTTCTATAAGATCCCAGCCAAAAAGGAATTTGTGGCACTCACGGAAAATCTGAAATTAGCCCGCGATGCGGCAGTGGAGACTGTCCGGTGGGTCGCGAAATTCCCTTACCCGGCGTTCGAACGCGACTATGAGTTTGTTGCGCTTCGCCATTCTGAGGAGTATCCATTCAATGAGGGCCGGCTCGTGTCCAACCGCGGCCTGGATATCAGTGTCCGCGAATACGATCAACATTTCGTCGAGGAACATCTGGCTCATTCGAACGCCCTGCACTCGGTTCTCAAGGACCGGGGCGCTTATTTTGTGGGCCCGCTCGCTCGCTACAACCTGAACTACGACAAACTTTCACCCCTGGCCCAGGAAACTGCCCGAGCCTCCGGGCTAGGCTCCGTGTGCCGCAATCCTTTCCAAAGTATTGTGGTGCGCAGCGTGGAGCTGGTGTATGCCTGCGATGAAGCTTTACGCATCCTCGACAGATTTGAGATGCCCGATGCTCCCGCTGCGCACGTCGAGCCCCGCGTGGGCACCGGCCACGGCTGTACCGAAGCGCCCCGCGGCATCCTGTACCACCGTTATCGCATTGACGATCACGGGCTGATTCTCGACGCCAAGATTGTTCCTCCGACTTCACAAAACCTGAAGACCGTTGAAAACGATCTCCGGCAACTCGTCGACAGCAGCCTGGACGCGCCGCACAACACTCTGCAACACCAGTGTGAGCAGGCAGTCCGTAACTATGATCCTTGCATCTCTTGCGCAACTCATTCCCTGAAGTTGAAAATCGAGCGGGAATAGGAACTCGAAAGACCCGCAGGCCGACTTCTCAATGACTACGTCACCCGAAGAGAAGATTTTGCTGATCGGCGTGGGAAACCCGTTGCGTGGCGACGATGTCGCAGGCGCACTGGCCGCGAAACTGGTTCGAGAATGTAATTATCCTTCCTTCCATGTGATCGAGCACGACGGCGACGGCGCGTCGCTGATCGAAGCTTGGACCGGCGCGAAAACCGTGATCGTCGTCGATGCCGTCTCGTCGGATTT
Source organism: uncultured Acidobacteriaceae bacterium (assembly GCA_964524985.1). Lineage (GTDB taxonomy): Bacteria > Acidobacteriota > Terriglobia > Acidiferrales > UBA7541 > Acidiferrum. Next base: position 44,797 of record CAZGFL010000077.1, on the reverse strand, counting down.
TCCGCCAGGCACGATTTTCCGGTTCGACGCCACCCGGGAATCATTGCGAGGACATCTCTTTCGAAACTCAACTCACGCATTTGGCTTGCACGAAGCCGTGGAGCTTTCGCGGGCACTGAATCGTCTTCCGCGCCAACTCATTGTTTACGGCATTCAAGCGAAGTCGTTTGAAATTGGGGCATTGCTTTCTGACGAGGTGGAAAAGGCGGTCAGCGAAGTCGTTGAACGAATTCTGGAAGAACCAGGACTCGTTGACTTGCCCCACTCCTCCACCTAAGATGCGCTCCTTTGCTGATCGCGAACCGGAGCGCTGAGCGTGAAACGCACATCGAATCTCCTGCGCCGAGCCATTATCGTCACATTCGCGCTCTTCGTCCTCCTTGCACTCGGTCATCTCGCACTCGCTTCCTTTGCAGCACTTACTCAGGACTCGCACAGTGCGACTTTCCGCGGCATCGGCAACGTCCTGGCAGATAACGATCGGCCTGAGCCTTTCGATCTCTTGCTCCAAGGCGGACAGGTCGTGGATGGAAGCGGCTCCGCTCCTCGGCTCGACGATGTGGGCATTCGCGGCGATCGCATCGTTTTTCTGGGCAACGCGTCGCAAGAGAAAGTCGCTGCCGCGCGCACTCTGGACGTTCACGGAATGATCGTCTGCCCCGGCTTCATCGATCCGCACACGCACACGCTCGAGGATCTTTCCAGCCCCGCGCGGAATGGCAACGTAAATTACCTAATGCAGGGAGTGACGACCGTCGTCACGGGCAACGACGGCGGAGGTTCGCCGCACGTCGCGAAAATCCTCGATCTTTTGCAACGGCAAGGCATTGGTACGAATGCCGTGCTGTTAGTGGGCCACGGGGCGGTGCGCCACGAGGTTTTGGGCAACGGCGACGTGCAGCCTACCATCGAGCAACTCGAAAGCATGAAGGCGCTCGTTCACAGCGCCATGCAGGAAGGCGCCTTCGGGCTGTCCACGGGGCTTTACTACGTTCCCGGCAGTTTCGCGAAAACGGAAGAGGTCATCGAGTTGTCCAAAGTGGCCGCGGCCATGGGCGGCTACTACGATTCGCACATGCGCGATGAGGATTCTTATTCCATCGGTCTGCTCGGCTCGATCGCGGAAACCATTCGCATCGGCCGTGAAGCGAAAATCCCGGTGCACATCTCGCACATCAAGGCACTTGGCCCGCAGGTATGGGGAAAGAGCGTCGAGGCCATTCAGATGATTGAGAAGGCGCGCGCCGAGGGGGTGGACGTGACGGCGGACCAATACCCGTACACCGCGTCGGGCTCGAGCCTGATTGCGAGCCTGCTGCCTCCCTGGGCCCAGGCCGGGAAAAATGAAGAAGTTCTCGCACGGCTGGACGATCCCGCGCTGCGTCCACGCTTGCTGCAGGAAATGGCGGAAAATCTGAAACGTCGCGGCGGCGCCGATTCCCTGCTCTTCACTTCTTCGGACGCGCGGGAGCTGCTCGGCAAGCGACTGGCTGAGGTCGCAAAGGAAAAGAACCTGCCGCCCGTGGAAGCCGCCCTCGCGATCATGCGCGAACGCAAGCTCGAAGGGCTAGACGTTGCCTCGTTCAACATGACCGAAGACGACGTGACGCGCTTCATGCAACAGCCTTGGGTCATGACCGGCTCCGACGGCTCACGCGGCCACCCGCGCATGTTCGGCACGTTCCCGCGCAAGCTGCGCGTGTACGTCTACCAGAAGAAAACCATCACGCTGCCCTTCATGATCCACGCCAGCAGCGCTTTTGCGGCGCAGACCATCCGCATCCCCGAGCGCGGACTGCTGCGCACCGGGTACTTTGCAGATGTCATCGCGTTTGATCCCGCTACTGTTGCAGACCAATCCACCTACGAGCGCCCCATGGAACTCGCCGTTGGCATGAGATATGTCATTGTGAATGGCAAGCTCGCCATCGAAGACGGCAAGTACAATGGCGCGTTGGCCGGCCGCACGCTTCGCAAACAGTTCGGCTCAAAGTAACAGAAGAACTTAACGAACCCCGTGCATTTTCAAAAAGAGGTGCCATAGCCATTGAGGGCTCCTGGGAAAAACGACCCCATTGGGCAAGTCGCCTCCTCCGCATAGGCATGTGCATGTGACCCGCAAGCCTAGTCAGGCTAGCCTACCTCTTGAGCGGATTTAGGGCCGACTTCTGCGTCCCATGCCGGCAAGGACGCCGCGCATGTAGGCGAAGCTGGCGATGACGCCGGGCATGGGGTCGTCGGGGCGAATTTCGTACTCGAGATCGACAAAGCCCTGGTACTTCAGGTCGGTCAAAGCTTCAAAGACTTGGCGCACGGGCATCTTGCCCTCGCCTACGGCGACCTGGCTGTCTTTGTCCTGAAAGTTCGTCAGGTCCTTCATGTGAATGTTATGCAGGCGCGGGCCGGCTTCGCGGATGGCTTGCACGACATCCGTGCCGGCACGAACGGTGTGGCCGACATCGATGCAGCAGCCCACGCGCGTGTCTAAGTTCTTAACGGCCTTTAGGACATCCAGCGGCGAGGGCCACAACTTATCTTCCGGACCGTGGTTGTGGATGGCGATGCGGAAGTTGTACTCCTTCACGAATTTTTCGAGGCGCGGCAGAGTCGCCGGCGCGGGATCTCCCGCGATGATGACGGAAATTCCTGCGCGCTTGACGTACTCGAACTTGGCGCGGATGTCCGCATCTTCGTCTTTGTCGAAATAGATGGTTCCGGCAGCGTGGAGGCGGATGCCTGCGGCGCCGTAATCGGCAAGAGCGGCGGCTTCTTGCCCCGGATCCGTGGGGAGATGATCTTTGACGTCCTTGCAATTGAGCGCGAGCACGTTGAGCTGCTTCAGGAAGGCAATCATTTGTGCGCGGGAGAAATTGCGCAGCGTATAGCTGGCCAAGCCCAAGCGAATCGAAGAGGCGTCGTCAGCTGCGGGGAGTCCCGGACTCCATGCGAAGACGTCGCTTGCGGCAGCGAACGTTCCCGCAACGAGCGCACCGGAGCGGATGAAATTGCGGCGGGAAAAAGACGACAGCGCATAGCCCCCTCGGCTTCGCTCGGGGCAAGCGGGAATGGCTGTGCCACTAGGCCTTTTCGGCTTCCGCTTAGACATGGGGCGCCCAGCCTGGTTCGTAGTCGCGGTCCCACATCCTCATGGCTTCGGGGTCGTTCTGGATGCGGCCGTCTTTCGTATCGAGATGGAGCTCGCGGCCGACCTCCCACGCGATATTGGAAAGTTGCAACATGGTGACCGCGACGTTGCCGGCGGAGACGGGAGCGTTGAGCTTTTCACCATTGCGGATTCCGGCGATGAAGTTCGCGAAATGAAGGTCGGTCATGGAATCGGCGCCGAGAAGGTCGGAAGATGAGGTTTTGCTGCCCACCTTGAATTCGCCGGTCTTTTTTCCACGGAGGTCGTAGATTTCGTAGCCATCGCGATCGACAATCACCGTGCCAGTGGTGCCCATGATGGCCGAGCCGCGATCCCGGCCGTAAAACTTCATTCCCTGGCAGCTCTTGCCCTCCCACGACAGCATGCGGTCTTCGTACTCGAAGCTGGTAACCAGCGTGTCGTAAAACTGCCAGTCGTCTTTGAACTGGTACCTGCCGCCAGAAGCAGTCACGCGCTTGGGATAATCGCCGCCCAGCGCCCAGCGGCAGACATCGACCTCGTGCGTGCCGTTGTTGAGCGTTTCGCCAGTCCCGTAATTCCGGAACCAGTGCCAGTTGTAGGGGTGCACGTTGTCGGTGTAGGGACGGCGTGGAGCCGGGCCTTGCCAGAGATCCCAATCCAACTCCGCGGGGACAGGGATTTGCTTGCCCGTGCCGATGGACTTGCGCACATTGCTGTACCAAGCTTTCGCGAGGTAAGGCTTGCCGATTGCGCCCTCGTGAATCTTCTGGACAATTTCGATGGTGTGGGGCGAAGAGCGTTGCTGGTTGCCCATCTGCACCACCTTTCCGTACTTCAACTGCGCCTGCACCAACATCTGTCCTTCCGAGGGATTGTGGCTGCACGGCTTTTCCACGTAGACGTGCTTGCCCGCTTGCAACCCGGCGATAGCCATGGGCGCATGCCAATGGTCAGGAGTGGCGATGGTGATGGCGTCCACATCTCTTTGATCGAGAATCTTGCGGAAGTCCTGGAGCGCCGCAGGAGCCTCGCCCATCTCCTTTTCCGCGGCGCCGGCGAACTTCCTGAGGATATTGGCGTCCACATCGCAAGCATGGGAGATGCGGGCGGAGCTCTTGTTGGCTTTGAGTGAGGAGAGATGCGCATAGCCGCGGCCATTGAGACCGATCACCGCAAAGTTGAGGCGGCTATTGGAACCGAGGATCCGGGCATAGCTTTTTGCGGAGGTTCCAACGGCCAACCCGGCCGCGCTGACCGCCAGTGCATCGAGAAATTCACGTCGTGTGACCATGCTGTTCCTCAGAGCGGAGGTACCGCTGTAGAGCCGGGAGCCGTGAAGAGGGCTTCGGACATGGGCGCAGTATACATCCGCACACGGCTTTCCGAGGCTCTACTTCGCGGAGAAGAATCTGCGCGCGGGGGGAGGCGTGCTACAATCCGCGCACTGCTGACGCGGTTTCTTCTTCGGAGATGAACCATGCGAAATGTCTTGCTACGGTTGCTCCTCCCTGCTGTGACGCTGAGTACTGCCGGCGTGGCGTATGGCCAGGCGCCCGGAGGCTTTACGACCGACCTGACGAGGCCGCAGGATTATGTGCTGAAGCGCGCGTCAAGCTACGACCGGAGCGGAGGGAACGCGGATTACCGCCCGCTGGCGCCGGGGGAGACGCTGACGCTGCTGGAGGCGGCGGGGCCGGGGGAGATTTCGCACATCTGGGTGACCATCGCAAGCGACGAGAATTTTCATTTGAAGAAGATCGTGCTGCGGATTTTCTGGGACGGCGAAGCTACGCCGAGCGTGGAAGCACCCATTGGAGATTTCTTCGGGCTGGGGCTGGGAACATACACGCTCTATCAGTCGGCGCCGCTAGCGGTGGGGAGCGACAAGGCACTGAACTGTTTCTTCCCGATGCCATTCCAGAAACAGGCGCGCGTGACGGCGACGAATGAAGGGCGCGAGCGCGCAGGAGCGGTGTATTGGAATATTGATTACCGCGCTTACCGTGCGCCGCTGCCCGCCGATACGCTGTATTTCCACGCACAATATCGGCAGGCTACGCCCAACAAAGCGCTCGTTGGAAATAAGACGAATCTGGACGGCAAGGACAATTACGTGTGGATGGAGGCGACGGGGCGCGGGCACTTTGCGGGCGTGACGATGTCCGTGCTGGAAAATGCGGACGGGTGGTGGGGCGAAGGCGACGACATGTTCTTCATCGATGGGGAGAAGCTGCCTTCGATCAATGGAACGGGCTCGGAGGATTATTTCCTCGGCGCGTGGGATTTTGGCGGCAAGCCGTTCTCGTACGCGCTGTTTGGCGCGCCGGTGGTGGGGGCGGAACTGGAAGGCGCGCGATGGTCCGTTTACCGGTTTCATCTGGATTCGCCGATTCCTTTCACGAAGTCGCTGCGCGCCACAATCGAACACGGGCATGCGAACGACCGCGGCGACAATTTTTATTCGGTGGCGTATTGGTATCAGACAGAGCCGCACGCGGCGTTCCCTGGCCTTCCGCCCGTTGACGCGCGCGTGCCGCATGCGGCGCGGTGACGGCCAACACTTGAGGTCGTGACGGCCGACGTACCGCGCCAGATTCAGATTGGTACAATGGTTCTCTGGACAGCCTTCTGGAAATGAGAAAATATTACATATAAAGGCGCTGTTCTTATGAGGACCGCGATGAACACTTCTCGCCGGCCACTTTTCTTCCTTCTTCTGTCCACTGTTGTTGTTACGGGTCTCTCTTTACCCGCGGCTGCGCAATCCACCGACAGCAAACCTGCCGCGAGCGAAAAAACCAAGACCTCTTCCAGTCCGCAGAAGCCAGTGCATAGGACGCACACGGTTATCACCAATGATGATTCGATCGTGCGCCTGGCGGAGCGGTCCGCGCCGCAGGCGGAGAAACCCGCCGCAGGTCCACAATCCGCAGCGGAAGCAGCCAAAGAGCCAAGCGCGGCCACAGAGGACCCTGAGCAAAAGAAAGCAGAGATTGCCGCGCTCGAAAAACAGATCAAGGAGAAGCAACGGCGCGTGGAACTTCTGATGCGGCTTTTTGTGACGGACGAGAAATCATTTCTGAAGGATCCGCTGAATCCGAGTGAAGATGCGGTCACGCAGGAACGGCGCCGTTACGAACAGGACGAACTGCTGTGGGAAACGGCCGAAGTGGTGAAGTTGCGAGCAAAACTTGACGCGCTGAAGGCTGCCGCCGAGCGATAGGATCCAATAAGAATTCCCGCCTAAAGACTTGATTTGAAGCGCCGTCTTGCTAGCATGACGGCATGAGAAAGCAAGAGTCCGCGAAACACAGTCCTGCCGCGAAAAAGAAAGGCACTGCGAAAGCGGTCGATGAATACTTCGCTCGCGTGCCAGACCCCGCGCGCGGGATATTGGCGCGGATGCGGGCCGCGATCCGGTCGGTCATCCCGCGCGAAGCGAGCGAAGTCATCAGCTACGGGATACCGGCGTTTCGGCACAACGGAATTGTGGTGTGGTACGCCGCGTTTGCAAAGCACTGCAGCTTGTTCCCTACGAAAGCGGTGGTCGAGGCGTTCAAGAGCGAGTTGAGGGGTTATACCCTGTCGAAAGGAACGGTCCAGTTCGCCTTGGATCAGCGGCTGCCGGGGGCACTAGTGAAGAAGCTCGTGAGGGCGCGGGTCGAGCAGATGAAACAGAAGCCGTGAGGAATTTGCGACGATGGACAGCAAGGCCATGGGGAAAAACAAGAGATCCTGGAGCGTCAAGCTGGCATTCCTTGCGTTATTGGTGTGTGCCGTAGCGGCGGGAATCGGCGGGAGGATGGTGCGAGAGCCAGCGACGCAGAACGCGACGCAAACGGGAACGCCGACGAGCGGATTGCTGGTGGGAGATGAAGTGAGGCACCTGAGGAACGTGAGGCAGCTAACGTTCGGCGGTCAAAACGCGGAGGCGTACTTTTCGTTCGATGACAAATATTTGATTTATCAGCATCAGGGCGAAGGCGTGCCGTGCGATCAGATTTACACGATTCCCGTGGACACACCGGATGGAAAGCCAGCAACGCCGAAACTCGTGAGCACGGGGAAAGGACGCACGACGTGCTCGTATTTCTTTCCGGCCGGTGACCGCATTTTGTTTTCGTCGACGCACGCGGCGAGCGCGGAGTGCCCGCCGAAGCCGGACTATTCGCGCGGGTACGTGTGGCCGGTTTACGACACGTACCAGATTTATACGGCCAAGCCGGATGGCAGCGATTTGAAACAACTGACGCACGCAAAGGGATACAACGCCGAGTCCACGATTACGCGAGATGGGAAGCACATCGTGTTCACTTCAACGCGCAACGGCGACCTGGACATTTACACAATGGATGCGGACGGCTCGAATGTGAAGCAGCTTACGCATGAGCTCGGGTACGACGGCGGGCCGTTCTGGTCGTACGATGGGAAAAAGATTGCGTATCGGGCGCAGCATCCGAAGACGCCGGAGGAAATCGCGGATTACAAGGATTTGCTTTCGAAGGGATTGATCCGACCGGGAAACCTGGAAATCTGGGTAATGAACGCGGACGGGTCTAACAAGCACCAGGTGACGCACAACGGGGCGGCAAACTTCGCACCGTACTGGCTGCTGGACGGCAGGCGGATCATTTTTGCAAGCAACGTCGCGGATCCGAAGAACGGGCGGGACTTCGATTTGTATCTAATCAACGAAGATGGCAGCGGGCTTGAGCGCGTGACGTATGCGCCGGATTTCGATTCGTTTCCCATGTTCACGTCCGACGGTAAGCGGCTGGTGTGGGCTTCCAATCGCAACGGGAAAGCGCCCCATGAGACCAACCTGTTCGTGGCGGATTGGGTGGAGTAGGATGAGCGCTGGAGAGAGAAATTCATGAGCGTGACGTTACAAGGAACGGCGGTGGACGTGAGTCTCGGCAAAGGACCGTATCGGGCGCCGCGCGGGACGCAGATTTCGTGCAAGGGCTGGCAGCAGGAAGCGGCGCTGCGGATGCTCCTAAACAATCTGGATCCAGAAGTGGCGGAGAAGCCGGAAGAGCTCGTCGTATATGGCGGGACGGGGAAAGCCGCGCGGAACTGGGAATGCTTTCACGCCATTGTGCGGTCGCTGAAGGCGCTGGCGGCGGACGAGACGCTGCTCGTGCAGTCGGGAAAGCCGGTGGGAGTATTCCAGACGCATGAATATGCGCCGCGGGTGCTGCTGTGCAATTCGAACTTGGTGGGACAGTGGAGTAACTGGGACAAGTTTCACGAACTGGACCGCGCGGGACTGATGATGTACGGGCAGATGACGGCGGGCAGCTGGATTTACATCGGGACGCAGGGGATCTTGCAGGGAACGTACGAGACGTTTGCGGCGGCGGCGCAAAAACATTTTGGCGGGACGCTGGCGGGCAAGCTTATAGTGACTGGCGGCATGGGCGGCATGGGCGGAGCGCAGCCGCTGGCGGCAACGATGAACGGGGCGGCATTCCTGGGGATCGACGTCGATCCGGAGCGCATCAAGAAGCGGCTGAAAACGGGTTATTGCGATGTGATGGTGACGACGCTCGACGAGGCACTGCGGATTTTGAAGAACGCCGTGCGCAAAGGCGAAGCGGCGTCCGTCGGATTGGTGGGAAATTGTGCAGATGTGATTCCGGAACTCGCAAAGCGCGGCGTGGTGCCGGATTTGCTGACGGATCAGACGAGCGCACACGATCCGCTTGGCGGGTACGTGCCGAACGGGATGACGCTGGAAGCGGCGCTAGAGCTGCGTGCGAAGAACCCGGAAGAGTACAAGAAGCGCGCACTCGCTGCGATCGCCGTGCACGTGCAGGGCATGCTGGATCTGCAAAAGCTGGGGGCGGTGACGTTCGACTACGGAAACAACATTCGGACGTTCGCATTTCAGCAGGGCGTGAAGAACGCGTACGACTTCCCGGGATTCGTGCCGGCGTACATCCGGCCGCTGTTTTGCGAGGGGAAGGGGCCGTTCCGGTGGGCCGCGCTGTCGGGAGAAGCTTCGGATATTGCGCGGACGGATCAATTGGTGCTGGAGATGTTCCCGCACAACGAACACTTGAGCCGCTGGATCAAGCTGGCGCAGAAGCGCGTGAAGTTTCAGGGGCTGCCGTCGCGGATTTGCTGGCTGGGGTATGGGGAGCGCGACAAGTTTGGGCTGGCGCTGAATGATTTAGTGGCGAAGGGCGAGATCAAGGCGCCGGTGGTAATGGGGCGCGACCATCTGGACTGCGGGTCGGTGGCGTCACCGTATCGCGAGACGGAGTCGATGCGCGATGGCTCGGACGCGGTGGCGGACTGGCCACTGCTGAACGCGCTGATCAATACGGCAAGCGGTGCGTCGTGGGTCTCGATTCACAACGGCGGCGGAGTGGGAATTGGGTACTCGCAACATGCCGGGCAAGTGACGGTAGCGGACGGAACGAAAGAGATGGCCATGCGGATTGAGCGCGTGCTAACGAATGATCCGGGGATGGGCGTGTTGAGGCACGTCGATGCGGGTTATGACGAGGCGAAAGCCTTCGCGAAAAAGACAGGCCTGAGAATTCCGATGGACCAGGCGTAGCGTCGATAGACTTTAAGGCATCCAAAGGAGTGCAAGCCAGGAGGAGACCTATGTACGCGGTACTGGGAGCGTCCGGACACACTGGGGCGGTGGTAGCGAAACGGCTATTGGATCATGGGAAACAGGTGCGCGTCGTCGGACGGGAAGCGAGAAAACTAGACGCACTTGCGAGCCGCGGGGCTGAGCCCGTAATCGCGGACGTCACGGATGCGGCGGCGCTGACTAAGGCATTCGCGGGAATGGAAGGCGTGTACGCGATGACGCCGCCGGACGTGACGAGCGACAACTACCGGGCGTATCAAGACCGCGTCAGCGAGGCGGTGGCGACCGCGATTGAGGAAACGGGAGTGAAGTATGTGGTGACCTTGAGCAGCGTCGGCGCAGACAAGGCCGACAAAACGGGGCCAGTGGCCGGACTGCACGCGATGGAAGAACGCTTTGCGGACATTGCCGAGATTAATGTGCTGCATCTGCGCGCGGGATATTTTATGGAGAACGTGTTGCCGCAGGCTGAAATCATCCGCAATTTTGGAATGATGGCCGGCCCACTGCGGGCAGACCTGGGGTTGCCGCTCATTTCCACGGAGGATATCGGCATGGCGGCAGCAGAGCACTTGCTTCATTTCGATTTCAATGGCCAGACCGCACGCGAATTGCTCGGGCAGCGGGACGTTAGTTATGCGGAGATTGCGCGAATCATCGGCACGGCGATTGGAAGACCGGCGCTCGCGTATATCCAACTGCCTGCTGAGCAGGTGATCATGGCGATGACGCAAATGGGCATGTCGAGAAACTTCGCCGGCCTGATTTGTGAGATGGCAGAAGCCCTGAACAGCGGGCACATGAAGGCCCTGGAACCGCGGACGGAGGGGAACACAACGCCTACGTCATTTGAGACGTTTGTGCAAGAAGCGTTCTTGCCGGCCTTTAAGGGGCAGGTCGCCAGCGCTTAGGACAGCGCTCCGAGACATTTCCCAGAAAGCAGCCCCACGAAAGAAACACGAGGACACAGGCTGAAGCCTGTGCTACTGCAATCCTTTCCTGCATAATACGAAGGCTTTGGCTGATTCCCTACTCATAACCCGAGCATCACAACTTCTGACCTTGCGCGGAGCGAGTCCACGTAGGGGCAGTTCCCTTTCCAATTTGGATTTGATCGAAGATGGCGCGGTGCTCGTGCGCGAGGGCATGGTTGCAGCAGTTGGAACTCGGGCGGAAATGGAAAAATTGCCGGAAGCGCGTGCAGCGGAGAAATTGGATCTCGGCGGGCGCGTGGCGCTGCCGGGGTTTGTGGACTCACACACGCACTTGGTGCACGCCGCGAGCCGCGCGGAAGAATACGAACTGAAGATTGCGGGAGCGAGTTACGAAGAGATTGCGCGGAAGGGCGGTGGGATACTGAACTCAGTGAGGAAGCTGCGGGCGGCGACCGCGGCAGAGTTGAAGAAACGAGCGCTGGCGGCGCTCGAGCAGTTTGCCGCGCATGGCACAACCACATTGGAGGCAAAAAGCGGCTACGGACTGGACGTTGCGAGCGAACTGAAAATCTTGAAGCTGCATAAGGAACTGGAGAAAGATCAGCCACTGGAAATTACGTCGACCTTTTTAGGGGCCCACGTGGTTCCCGAGGAGTTTCGCAAGAAGCCGGACGGTGCGGAGCGATACATCAAGCTACTCGAAGAAAATGTTTTGCCGGCCATAGCCGAGCACAAGCTGGCAGAGTTTTGCGACGTCTTCTGCGACCGCGGCGCGTTCAGCGTGACCCAGGCAAAACGCGTGCTGCAGGCCGGCAGGCAATGGGGCCTGGCTCCCCGTATCCACGCAGAGCAACTTTCGCGAAGCGGGGCGACGCAACTCGCAGTGCTGCTTCGGGCGGCAAGCTGCGACCATCTGGAGCAGGTGAACAAGAGCGACATCCGGGCACTAGGAAAATCGCAAACGGCGGCGACGCTGCTGCCGGGATGCGATTTTCATCTGGGGCTCAAGAAATACGCGCCGGCGCGGGCGCTTATTGAAGCGGGAGCGATCGTCACACTGGCGACGGACTATAATCCGGGAACGAGCCCGACGCTGAGCATGCCGATGATTCTGTCACTGGCGTGCACGCAACTGCGGATGACGCCAGCAGAAACAATCGCGGCGGCCACCATTAACGGAGCTTATGCACTACGCCGGGAAAAGCAGGTGGGGTCGCTGGAGGTTGGCAAACAAGCGGACATCGCCGTATTCGAAGTGGCCGACTACCGCGAAATTCCTTATTATTTTGGTGTGAACCACTGCTGGATGACCTTGAAGCGTGGCCGGGTAATCCATGCCGCCAAAGAGTCCTAGCTACACGAAGAGGCCGGTGAGAAGGCTCCGGCTGCCGAAGATGGGGCCGGTCAAGAGGACGAGCCTTCTTGAAGAATACTTTTATGCCTGCCTGGTGGTGTTGTTCGCGGCGGTGTCCATCCTGCTGATTGCAGGAGGGTTCGGCACGTTTAATTCGCTGGTGGCCGGCGCCTGGGTGGCCGTAGCCGTATGGTTTGGCAAACAGTTCGTGGGATATGTGAAGGAAAAGGAGAAAACGGTGAAAGCGAAAGCGGCAGCCGCGGCTGCTGCAGCTCCAAAGCCGGCTGAACCTCCGAATGGGAAAGTGGCGTTACCACCAGGGATGAAACCGATGATTGGACCGCAATGGCCAGTGAAGTCCGGAGCATTCCCCACGAGGCCGGGGTTGCGCACATTCCCATCCGTTCCGAAGACCGCGGACCACGCGCCGAGTGCTCCGCGACCGGCGGCTCCCGCTCCGGCAACTCCGGTGTCAACGGTTCCTGGTCCGGCGGCGCCGGGGAATGCGAACAAATCGGGATTTGTTTACGAGAGGCCGACGCTGCCGGATCGCAAACCAAAACTGCCTCGTAACTGGCAAGGCCAGGAACCCAAGAAACCGAGACGATGAAACGACTCATTGAATGCGTGCCTAATTTTTCCGAAGGACGCGATCCAGCAAAAGTAGATGCGATTGTTGCGGCCATGTGCAGCGTCGCGGGTGTGTACGTGCTGGACCGCGAAATGGACGCAGACCATAACCGCTGCGTGATTACACTGGCGGGCGAGCCGGACGCGGTGGCCGAAGCCGCGCTCCTGGGCGCCAGCAAGGCCATGGAGCTGATCGACCTGACCAAGCACACGGGCGCGCATCCCCGCGTGGGCGCAACGGACGTGGTGCCGTTCATTCCCATCGATGGCGTGACCATCGAAGATTGCGTTGCGCTGGCGCGGCGAGTGGGCCATGAGATCTGGAAGCGTTACAGGATACCGGTCTTCTTCTATGAGGCGGCAGCGACCCGGCCGGACCGCGTAAACCTGGAAAATGTACGGCGTGGCCAGTTCGAGGGGCTCCGCGAAGAGATGAAGCGGAACCACGACCGCCAGCCGGACGTCGGCGAGCCGAAAGTGCACCCGACGGCGGGAGTGACGGTCGTAGGCGCACGCAAGTTCCTGATCGCATACAACGTGAATCTCAATACGCCCGATGTGGGGATCGCCAACAAGATTGCCAAGGCCATACGGTTTTCTTCGGGCGGGCTGCGCTATGTGAAGTCGATGGGCGTGGAACTGAAAGCGCGGAACCTCGCCCAGGTTTCCATCAACCTGACCGATTTCGAGCAGACGCCCATGCATCGCGTCTACGAAATGGTGAAGCGCGAGGCGGCGCGGTACGGCGCGATGCCGGTGGGCAGCGAGATCGTTGGTCTGGTGCCAAAGAAGGCTATCGAGATGGCGGCAGATTTTTTCCTGCAACTGGAGAACTTCTCACCCGAGCAGGTCTTTGAGAACAAGCTGGCCAGCGCCCTGAGCGGCCGGCCAATGGAAGTGACGAAGGAAGGAAAGCTGGCGGCCCTGGCGCGGCCGTTTTTGGATGCAGTCGCAGCCCCATGCGCTACTCCGGGAGGGGGAAGCGTAGCCGCGTTTGCGGGGGCCTTGGCGGCGGCGCTGGCCCAGATGGTGGCAGGGCTCTCGAGGAAGAAGAAATCCCAGGCAGCGTACGTAGACCTGCTCTCCGCGGCACTGGATGAGATGCGGAAGGCCGCGGATGAGCTGATCGTGGCCATCGACAAGGATTCGGAATCGTACGATGCGGTGATGGCAGCCTTCAAACTGCCACAAGGGGACGTGCAGGAGACGCGCCAGCGCGAAGAAGCGATTCAGAAAGCCACAAAAACTGCGGCGGAAGTGCCCTTGGAAGTGGCAGAGCGGGCCGTTGCCCTTTACGAACGCCTGGGACAACTGGACAGTATTGTCGCCGCATCCATGCGTTCAGACTTGCAAGTGGGACGATTGATGGCCGCGGCGGGCGCGAAAGGCGCGCTGGCGAACGTCGAAATCAACCTCGACGGGCTAACGGATGCGGCCTATGTAACAGCGGTGCGGTCGAGAGCCGCGGTCTTACGTGAGCGGTTGAGCGACGCGCCCCGCGCAACAAGCGCGTAGAATGGATAGGTTACCCGGGCCCTTCCGAAAGGAGCATTCCATGAGAGCAATAACGGCGATTCGCAGGATAGGCGCCATTGCATTGGCATTGGCGGCGGTCCTGGCGGTGCCGAAACCCGCGCAGGCGGGGCGGCTGACGCCGGATATCATCGCGCTGTTCCCCAAGGATGTCGGCGAGTTTGCCTACGCCGACCTAAAAAAGGCGCGATCGCAGAAATGGTTTGCCCAGTTGCAGGAACAGATGCTTCCGGAGCGGTTCCGGCAGTTCGAGAGATTCCTGGCGTCGGCAGGAGTTGACCCCAACACCCAAGTGGACGAACTGGCCTGGGGCCTGGTGGCGGAAGGACTGAGCACGAAGTCGGAAGGGACGGGCTCGGCAGCGGTTCCCACGGGAGAAGAGGTCGTGGGAGTGGCGCTCGGCAACTACAATCCGAACTCCACGGAAGCGTATTTCAAACAGCAGAAGCTGCCAACTGTCAAGGCGCGAAATTACACGCTGTACGGGTTCGGGAGTGGCGCGGGACCGGGCGACTTGTTCTTCTTCTTTATCGATTCCAATACCGCGGCTTTCGGCCATCGCGAAATTCTGGAGAAGATGGTGGAAGTGCGCTTCGGCGCTGAAGAAGGTTTGCTGACCAATGACAAGCTCTTCCCGCTCATCAACGAAGTGAACGGCAACGGAACGGTTTGGGCGGTGCTGAATCCCGCCTACACGCGGCTGGCGATGCAGCAGCTTGCGCCGGAAGTAGAACAGTTCCCCGAAGCGGCCAAGCTGGTGGCGCGCATGCAGAACCTGATCATCAACGTGGATGCGAGCGGCGGCATCGATGGCAAATTCCAGGCGGTGTGCGGGTCCGTGGATGATGCGAATACGCTGGGACAACTGCTGCAGGCGGGCTTTCTCTACAAGCGGTACCAGGCGCAAAAGGACAATCCCGATCTCGCGCAATTGTTGGACCAGGCGCGCGTGACGCCGGGCGGCGATCGCGTCACGATTCGCATGTCCTTGAGCGATGACCAGATGCGGTCGCTCATCCAGAAGAATACGTTCGCGCTGAAAATGTAAGGCGCGGCAGACGAAATCAACCGAAGCGGAGGCCGGAGCGCATGGATTCGGCCTCTTTCTTTTTGCAGTTGGGCTAAAGGATCCTTGTGGCAAATCACCCCGGGAAGAGACTATTCGTAGCGCAAAACCTTCAGGGGATCGAGACGAGCGGCCCGCCGCGCGGGCAAATAGCAGGCCAGCGCCGCGACGCCTGCAAGCATCAACGGGAGGCCGATGAACGAAAATGGATCGGCAGCTTCGACTCCGAATAGAAGCGCGGCAAGAGCTCGCGCTAAAGCGAAAGCGACGGGCAGCCCAATGACTAAACCGATGGCGGTCATCGTCAACCCATTGCGCAACACCATGCCTAGAATGTCGCCAGCTTGCGCGCCAAGCGACATACGTACGCCAATCTCGTGGGCACGCTCGCTGACCGAATACGACATCACTCCAAAGACTCCCACGGATGCAAGCGCCAGGGCGATTCCCCCCAGAACGGCCATCATGGCGGCGACGTAGGCGATGCCGACAATCGACTCCGTGATGACGCGGTCCATGGGCTTGATGTTGTAAAGCGGCAACTCGGGGTCAACCGCGCCAATCTCCGCGCGAGCGGCGGAGACTAGCTGCATGGGATCGCCCGGAGTGCGCAACAAGATCGTGGTGTAATACGGCGGAGCCTGCCGGAATGGGCCGTAAATCGTGGGAATGTTCTCTTTGTTGATCCAGCTGTAATGGACATCGTCGACAACACCTACGATGGTCATCCAGGGGCGATCGGAGTCCATCGGTCCGACCTTGATGTGGGCACCCAGCGGATTCGTCCCGGAGAAGTAGCGCTGCGCCAGGCTTTCACTAATCACTGCCACGGGAGGTGCTTCGGCGCCGTCGCTGTCATGAAGCAACCGGCCCTGGCGAAGCGCAATATTCATAAGGGCAAAATAGTTGGGACTCGTGGTCTCAATGATGGCATCGCGGAGTTCGCCCCGATAGGCGAGGGGACGCCCTTCAATGGAGAAGTTAAATGGGCTTGGGCCGCCACCGTTAACGTAGGGTACATGAGTGACAATCGCGGCGCTTTGTACTCCGGGCACGGAGCTAAGCCGCTGCAAAACCTGCTCATGAAACGCAAGGCGCCCGGCAGGTGTCGGGTACTGCGGCTCTGGCAGAGTCAGATTCATAGTCAAGAGAGTCTGCGGCGAATAGCTCTCATTCACGCTGAGCAAGCCCTGGAAATTCTTCACCAGCAAACCCGCGCCCACGAGCAAGATGAGCGCCAGAGAGATTTCGGCGACGACTAGCGCGGCGCGCAACCGCCCGCGAGCCCGGCTCAAGGTGGAGCCGCGGCCGCCTTCCTTCATCGACTCCACAAGATTGGTGCGCGAAGCCAGGAGCGACGGAGCGATCCCGGACAGAATCCCGCTGGCTACGACAATCGCCAAGGTGAACAAGAAGGCGTTGGTATCCAGGTGAATGGTTTTCCAGCCGGCAATGAACTTCGCAACATCCGCAGGCATATGGGAAAGAATCATCTGGAGGTCCCACTGAGCAATGATCAGGCCCACCGCCGCGCCCGCTGCCGAAAGCAGGATGCTTTCGGTAAGCAACTGACGAACGATGCGCCAGCGGCTGCCGCCGAGAGCGGTGCGCACGGCGAATTCGTTGGAGCGGCCGCTCATGCGCGCGAATTGCACGTTGGCCACATCAGCGCAGGCGATGAGCAAGACGAATCCAACTGCGGCCATGAGCAGAAGGGTGTATTGGCGGGTCAGAGAGCCGGTCATGAATTCGGCAAGCGGCTTAGGGCGCAGTATCCATCCCTTGTTTGTGTCCGGGTAAGCTTCTGCCTGGCGCTGTGCAATTCCCTGCATCTCGGCTGCGGCTTCGGGGAAGGAAAGCCCCGGCTTCAGGCGGCCAAGAACCCACAGATAGCGCTGATCGCGGCTCTGGGTTACTTTCAAGTCCATAGACAAAGGAACCCAGGCCTCTGCCGGCAAAGGAAAGTCAAATCCTTTAGGCATCACGCCAATGATGTCGAAGCTTTTTCCATCGACCTTTACATGTTTACCAAGAACTTCCGGATCGGATGCGTAGCGCTGCTGCCATAGGGCGTAGCCCAGAATAATTTCCTGGTCCCTGCCGGGCTGTTCTTCGTCAGGATCGAAGGTCCGTCCCAGTTTCGGCTGGACTCCGAGCATCCCGAATAAGTTGGCGGAAACTTGAAATGCCTGGACTTTCTCCGCATGGCCGTCGCCCGTGAGGTTGATCTCGTCCCATGCATAAGCGCCGATCTGATCGAAAGAATGCGATTCCTTACGCCAGTCGAAATACGTCGCAGGCGCGATGCCGTTCATATCGACGTTTTGCTGCGGACGGGAATCCACCAGCGCGATGATGCGATTCGCGTTTTCAAACGGAGCCGGATGAAGGAGAAAGCCCTCGGCAACACTGAACATCGCGGTATTGGCGCCAATTCCAAGCGCCAGCGCGGCGATGGAAACCAGCGTTGTGAGCCGGTGTTTCGCGAGCATTCGCGCGCCGAATCGCACATCTTGCCAGCAGGTATTGAGAAAAGACTCCCAACCAGCAGAACGGACAGCTTCTTTGGTGAATTCGATGCTCCCGTGCTCCAGGCGGACGGCGCGAATCGACTCCTTGCGGCTCATACCCTCCTTCATCTTTTCTTTGACAGCCATCTCCAAAAAGCCGCGCAGTTCTTCGTCCAAGTCCTGTTCGACGCGTTTCTTTCGGAAGAGTGATCGAAGTCCAGCCGCTAAGTTTTGCAGTAAGGACATGACTCCCCCCTTACGATGCTTCCAAGATCCTCGCGATGGCCGCCACTTGTCTTGCCCATTCTCGCGCCTCGCTGCTGAGCTTCTTTCGCCCCTGGTCGGTCAGGGCGTAATACTTTGCGCGCCGGCTATTCTCGGTGGCTTTCCATTCGTTTCGGATCAGACCAGCGCGTTGCAGGCGTTGAAAGGCGACAAACAATGACCCTGCATTGACGCGGAAAACGCCTTTGCTCATTTGTTCGATCCGGACGGCGATGCCGTAACCGTGCATCGGCTCGAGTGCCAGGGTTTTGAGAATGAGCATATCCAGCGTGCCTTGAATGAGATCACCGGGCTTGTCGGCCATCCATGCCCTCCCCTTGAAGGTCAAGAGGAAGCATACACGTTTCCTCTTGATTGTCAAGAGGAAGCAGCGGACGGCTGGGGCGCACTGGTTCGGCCTTCTTTTTTCGCGGTGGCGTGCTAGCGCGCGCGGCCGGCGTTGCCCAGGTACTTGGTCAGACGGGTCACGGCTTCCTTGCCGTGCGTTTCGTACTGGACCCGATCGACCCCCGCAAAAGCGCCGGACTCGTGCGAACCTGGGTTTGCTTGGGGCGAAAACCCAGCGATGGTATCCAGGCCAATCGCAGGGGCTGCGTCCTCTCCTTCGTGAGCGAGGGCAATCTCGATGCGGTCCGCAAAGCGCGTGAAGTCGATTCCGAGGTGGGGATGTTTGCGGCTCATGTGCTCGAAGGTCTCGGTGCAGGCAGCAATTACGGTCGTTTGCAATTGCGTCACGGCCGAGCCCTCCAGGCCGGCAGCATCGGCTATAAAGCGAATCACGCCGCCGGCGCCCGCAGCCAAGCGGGCATCGGCATCGATTTGCATGTGGAGACTCCTAGGTTCGGTCGCCACGGGTGTTCGCGAGGGAAACTTCGCAGGCTTCCCGGCAGTCCGGGCAATAGTAGAGGCCGTCAGAGCAGAGACGAATGTTTTCCTGTCCCTTACAGATAGTGCAGTAGCGCTCGCAGGTGCAGCGGCCTTCCGGCAAGTCGCACTGTGCGCACGCGGTTGGACCTTGCATACACGCCCCTTATGAAAACTGTACCTGAGCGGAATGCGCGGCGGCAAGGCGAAGGTTCAAGTGTTGCCGCGAGAAATTCACCTGCGTTAAGTGGCTCGGAACGGGATGACTGGTGGAATTTTGACCAGCTTCGGGGCGCGTGTTAGTATCGATGCCTGCCCGAGCGATTTGCATGGACTCCTCTACAACCTCCAGCGTGGGTCAACTCCGCAAAACGGCTCTGAACGCGTTGCACCGCCGTCTTGGGGCAAAAATGGTCAATTTCGGCGGCTGGGACATGCCCGTGGAATACCCGTCCAGCGGCGGCTTGATGGCGGAACACCGGGCTGTGCGCGGAAGCGTGGGCGTTTTCGACGTCAGCCACATGGGCGACATCCGGATTCGCAGCGGGAAGCATCCGGGCGGCGCGCTGGCTGCGGTGCAGCACATAAGCATGAACGATGCTTCCAAGCTGGCGATCGGCCAGGCCCACTATTCGGCAATGCTCTTTCCCGAAGGCACATTTGTGGATGACGTGATCGTGCACCGGCTGGGAGAAGACGATTACCTGCTGGTGATCAACGCGGGGACGCGAGAGAAAGACATCCAGTGGGTGCGCGAGAACACGAAGAAATTCGATTGCGTGGTGGAAGAGCTGAGTGACGCGTTCACGCAACTGGCGATTCAGGGTCCGCGCGCTGTGGAAGTCGTGCAGAAGCTGACCGACGCGGACTTAAGCGGGGTGAAGAACTACTGGTTCACGCACCGGACGGTCTGTGGGCTGAAGAACACGCTGATCGCACGCACGGGCTACACCGGCGAGGACGGTTTTGAGATTTATGTGCTGTCGGATGTGGCCACCAGCGAGCGCGTGTGGAATCAAGTGATGGAGGCGGGAAAGGGATTCGGGATTGTCCCCTGCGGGCTGGGCGCGCGCAACACGCTGCGGCTGGAATCCAAGATGGCGCTCTATGGCCACGAAATCAGCGACAAGATCAACGTTTGGGAAGCGGGACTGGACCGCTACTGCAAAATGGAGAAAGGTGATTTTGTCGGGCGTCCTGCACTGGAACGCGCCAAGGCCGCTGGCTTGACACGCACGCTGGTGGGCCTCGAGATGATCGACCGAGGCATCGCGCGGGACGAGTACTGCTGCTGTAACGAAGCGGGTGAGCGCATTGGAGTGGTAACGAGCGGTTCGCCTTCTCCGACGCTGGGGAAAAACATCGCGCTGGCGTACGTGCCGCCGGCGTTTTCAACGGTGGGCACGATTGTGTACGTGGAAATTCGCGGGCAGAAATACAAGGCGCAAGTAGTGGCGACGCCGTTTTACAAGCGGCAGAAAAAAGCTGCGGCACCAAACGCAAACTGACAGTGCATTTGAGACGAGTCCAAGGGGTGGTCTGATGGCGTATCCCAAGACGTTTCGCTACACCAAAGAGCACGAATGGATCGAGGTGAAGGGCGACCAGGCGACGATCGGGATCACCGATCACGCGCAGCACGAACTGGGCGACGTGGTGTTCGTGGAATTGCCCAAGCCGGGCACGAAGATCGAAACCGGGAAGTCCTTTGGCACGGTGGAATCGGTGAAGGCGGTGAGCGAGATTTACGCGCCGGCCAACGGCGAAGTGCTGGAGTCCAATAGCGACCTGCAGAATACTCCGGAAAAAATCAATACCGACCCCCACGGAGCGGCCTGGCTGATTAAAGTGCGCTTGACGAACGCCGCGGGGATCAGCGACTTGATGGACGCGGCCGCCTATGAAGCCTACATCGCGGAAAAGGGCAAGGAAACCTCGGCCTGATGCGCTACCTCCCGAAGAGCCCTACCGAGCGGCAGCAGATGCTGGCCGCCATCGGCGTTAAATCGATTGACGAATTGTTCGCGGGCATTCCGGAGCGCTTCCGTCTGCGCAAAGCACTGAATATTCCCGGACCGTACTCGGAAGCGGAAGTCATCCAGTATTTCAAGGACCGCGCGGCGGAGAATTCCAAAGGCTACACGAGCTTTCTGGGCGCGGGCGTCTACAACCATCTGCGGTCCGTGGTGACCGACACCATTATTCAGCGCGGGGAATTCCTTACATCCTACACGCCATATCAGGCGGAGATCTCGCAGGGCACGTTGCAGGCGATCTTTGAATTTCAGACCATGATGTGCCAGCTCACCGGGCAGGACGTGGCCAACGCCTCGATGTATGACGGCTCAACGGCCGCGACGGAAGCGGTGCTCATGGCGGAGCGACTGACCGGACGGCAGCGCATCCTGGTGGCGCGGTCCGTGCATCCAGAATATCGCGAAGTGCTGAAGACGTACGCAAAGAATTCTGGTCTGCGTATCGAGGAGATTCCGTTCACGGCGAGTGGAACGGTGGACGCAAAGGCGTTGCAGACGGCCCTAAAAGATGATGTCGCGGCGGTTGTTGTGCAATCGCCGAACTTCTTTGGCGCGATCGAAACGTACGCGCCGTTGGCCGAAGCAGCGCACGGTGCCGGCGCGATGCTGGTTGTGGTCATTGCCGAAGGAGTTTCGCTGGGATTGCTCAAGCCGCCGGTAGAGGCGGACATCGTGGCCATGGAAGCGCAGAGTTTTGGATTGCCGCCCAGTTACGGCGGGCCCTTCGCGGGAGTGATCGCGGCACGTGAGAAATACGTGCGGCAAATGCCGGGGCGCCTCGCCGGGCAAACGACTGACTCGGAGGGGCGGCGCGGCTTTGTTCTCACGCTGGCCACGCGCGAGCAACACATCCGCCGCGAGAAGGCCACCTCCAATATCTGCACCAACCAGGCGCTTTGCGCGCTGGCGGCCACCGTGCACCTGACGCTGCTGGGCAAAGAAGGCCTGCGCGAGATGGCCGAGCAGAATCACTCGAAAGCGCAATTCGCGCTGGCAGAGCTGCTCAAGGTTCCCGGCGTGCGGCGTGCATTCGATGCCCCTTTCTTTAACGAATTCACCATTGAACTGCCGCGCTCGGTGAAAATCGTGAATTCGCAGCTTTTGCGCGAGAAGATCATCGGGCCGCTGGCACTGGGTACACCTTATCCGGAACTAACCAAGCGCGCGCTCGTATGCGTGACGGAAACGACGCCGCGAACGGAGATTGAGCGCTTTGCGGCGTCATTGAACCACGAGTTGGAGCAGCCGCTTTAAGTGAACATTTTCTTTGTAGGGCGCCGCATGCTGCGCATCTACGGGCAAGAAATGCGAGATGAACACTAAAATTAAAAAGGCATCGCGTCACGTCAGCCAGAATGAAGGCTTGATCTTTGAGAAGTCCTCGCCCGGGAAGCGCGGCTTTGAACTGCCGCCGCTGGATGTCCCGCCGGCCGATCCCACAAAGACACTCGGGCCAAGTTACCGGCGCGAGGGCGTCGAAGAATTCCCAGAAGTGAGCGAAATCGAAGTGATTCGTCACTTCACACGGCTCTCGACGTGGAACCACGCCATTGACCTAGGCATGTATCCGCTCGGGTCGTGCACGATGAAGTACAATCCGCGCGTGAACGAGTTTGTGGCGCGGCTCGAAGGCATCGCCACGGAGCACCCGTATCAGCCGCAGGAGCTATCGCAGGGCTGTTTGAAAATCCTGCGCCTGCTGGAAAAATGCCTGCTCGAAATTACCGGCATGGACGCCATCACGCTGCAGCCGGCGGCGGGCGCTCAGGGCGAATTGACGGGACTTCTGCTGATCCGCGCGTACCTGCAAAAACAGGGGAATCCGCGCAAGAAAGTTTTGATTCCCGATTCCGCGCATGGCACGAATCCGGCGACGGCGGTCATCGCCGGCTATGAAGTGGAAAACATCAAGTCTGAATCACACGGGCAGATCGACGTTGAAAAACTGCGCGAGCAAGTGACGGAAGATGTCGCCGCCCTGATGATCACTAACCCCTCGACGCTCGGGATTTTCGAACAGAGCCTTCCCCAAATCGCGCAGATTCTGCATGACAAGGGCGCGCTGCTCTACATGGACGGCGCCAACATGAACGCGCTCACGGGAATCACGCGTCCCGGTGATCTCGGTGTCGACGTCATGCACCTGAATTTGCACAAGACATTCTCCACCCCGCACGGCGGCGGCGGACCCGGTGCGGGCCCCGTGGCTATGAAGAAAATTCTCGAGCCGTTTCGCCCCGTGCCCATTCTGGTGGACAAAGAAGGCGGTCGCCTGACGCTCGAGCCGGTGCGGCCGGACTCTATCGGTCGCGTGAAGGCCTTCAGCAGCAACTTTGGCGTTTTGGTCCGCGCACTAGCATACATTCTGGCGTACGGGCCCGGCGTGCGGCAGGCCACTGAAGATGCCGTGCTTAACGCGAACTATATTCGCAAGCATCTCACCGGCGTTTTCGAACTGCCCTATTCCTTGCCTTCGATGCATGAAGTTGTGTTCAGCGACGCCATTCAGAAGAAAAACGGTGTGAACACCATGGACATCGCGAAGCGGCTGATTGATTACGGCTTCCATCCCTACACCACGGCGTTTCCCCTGATCGTGCCGGGCGCATTGATGATTGAACCCACGGAATCCGAATCGAGAGAAGAGTGCGACCTTTTCATCGATGCGATGAAGGCGATTGCACAGGAAGCCGCCACACAGCCGGAAATCGTGAAGACCGCGCCGCACAACACGCGCGTGAGACGGCTCGATGAAGTGGGCGCCGCGCGCAAGCCGGTGCTGCGCTGGAAACCGGGCACGGCACGCACGGAAGCCGCCGACTAGCAGGATTTCCTCCAGGACACATTCGTGTTTCGATTGTGCATTGCTCTGACCTCTTCCTGTTAGACTCGTACGCTAAAGATTCTTTCCTTGAAGAACGACGGAATGTCACCCGCAATCGAAGCCTGGCTGCCGAAATCAGCACTCCTGCTGCGCAACTACGACCGGCATAAATTCGTTTCTGATCTGATCGCCGGCGTCACGGTGGGGCTTGTAGCGCTGCCATTGGCGATGGCCTTCGCCATTGCGTCCGGTGTCCCGCCGCAAGCGGGTTTGTACTGTGCCATTGTTACGGGTTTCCTGATTTCCGCGCTGGGCGGCTCGAAGACGCAAATCGGCGGCCCTACAGGCGCGTTCGTGGTTGTGGTTGCGGGAATCATCGCCAAGCACGGAATCGACGGCCTTTTCATGTGCACGATGATGGCGGGTGTGCTGCTCGTGCTGCTAGGCGTTACGGGCATGGGAACGATGGTGAAGTATTTTCCACGTCCCGTCGTCGTCGGCTTCACCAACGGCATCGCCATCCTGATCGCCAGCACGCAGATCCGCGATTTCTTCGGACTGAAAATGGAACGCGTCCCGGGGGACTTCTTCCATCGCATGCAGGCGTTTGGGCAGGCCTGGCATACGTTCTCGATTCCAGCGACCGCTCTCTCGATCCTGTCCATCGCCCTGATGGTGTACTGCCTGAAATATGCGAAGAAGGTTCCGGGCGCAATCCTGGTAACCTTCGGAGCGACGGCCGCGGTGGCACTGCTACATCTGCACGTGGAAACAATCGGGTCGCGCTTCGGCGGAATACCAAAAGGCCTGCCGACCATCGTCGTGCCACAATTCCATTACGACATTTTCCGGCAGTTGCTTTCCTCGGCGTTTACCGTGGCTATGCTCGGAGCGATCGAATCATTGATGTCCGCTGTCGTGTCCGACCGCATGAGCAATGATAAACACAATCCCAACGTGGAACTGATCGGCCAGGGCGTAGCAAACATCATTTCGCCACTGTTTGGCGGACTGCCGGCTACCGGCGCGATCGCGCGAACCGCCACCAACGTGCGCTCCGGAGCGAAAACGCCTGTCGCGGGAATCATTCACGCGCTAACCCTGCTGTGCATTATTCTGTTCGCGGCTCCGCTGGTAAAAGACGTTCCGCTGGCCGCGCTGGCCGCGATCCTGATGATCGTGGCCTACAACATGGGCGATTGGGAGGAAATCCCGGAAATTCTGAAGCTGAGTAAGGCGGACATCGCCGTATGGCTGCTGACGTTGACGCTTACGGTTGTGACCGACCTGACGTTCGCCGTGGAAGTTGGCATGGTGCTCGCGGCGCTCACGTTCATTCGCAAGGTTTCGCGTACCACCACGGTCAGCCCTGTGACCAAGGATTATGTCGAAGACAGCCGCGTGCATGTCCTCCAAGGAAAAGACATTCCGGACTACGCCATCGTCTACCGCATTCACGGACCATTTCTCTTTGGCGCAACGGACAAGTTCGCCGACATCCTTCATTCCATCGACAGACTGCCGCCCATCGTCATTTTGCGTTTGCGGAATATGACAGCGATTGATGCCACGGGCCTTGGTGCCATCCGCGATCTGGCCGACACGCTGCATGCCTCCGGCCGTTCCCTTCTGCTCTGCGGGGCGCGGGAACAGCCCTCTCAATTGATGAAGCAGGCCGAATTCGAGCGCCACGTCGGTACGGAAAACATCTGCGGCAGCATTACAGAAGCGCTGGAACGGGCGGCGGAGGTTTATCGGAACCAACATTCCGGCGAGCAAGCCAAAGAGCTGACTTCCAGCCGACACTGATTTGCCTTGCTTAGTTGCGGAACCGCACGCTGTCCAGGATGGCGGTAAACGTCGGGTCGTACTTATCGTAGACCGATTGTGGCGCCACGCAAACGAAATAGATCATGCCGACTGGACGAACAACGGTAATCACCCAATCCGTCTCCAGACCGCCCGCAGGAGATTCATTGCTCAGATAAGCGGAAAGGCCAGGCTGCCCGTTCAACCGCAGACGCGCACCCTGGCGGACGATCTTCATTTCCGGATTTTCCTGTTGCAGCACGTTCAGCACCTGGTCTGTGCCGGAAGACAGCACCTCGTCGTTTCCCATCTCGCCGGGAATACTGGTGGAAAAGCCGACGATGAATCCGTAAGCGAGCGCGCTGTGGCCGCTGGAGTCGCTGATAAACCCTTTCTCCGGCGCAAAGGAAACGCCTTCTGTTTCTCCGCCTTCCCCACCTGGATATGCTTTCCAGTTATCCGGGTATTTGAGCGAGAAGTAGTACGAATCGTACTGTGCGAATGAGTGAGAGGGCGGCGCCGGCGGGAGGGATTTGGCCGAAGCGCCCGGCGACGCTGAAGCTCCTGGAGCCGGCTTCTTGGCCACCGGGAGCGCCAGCACCTCGCGTTTAATGGCCTCGAATTCTTGCGAGTCTCGCTTGGCATTCGGTAGCGGTCCGCCCAGTTTGTCGATCTCTTCGTCCACGCGCTCGACGCGATGTTCCGGATTCGGGTGATCGGAAAAGAATTCCGGAGGGTTCTTGCCTTTGGTCTCCGCTTCCAGCTTTTCAAAAAACTGGGCCATGGCCCGGGGATCGTACCCCGAATCATAAAGAACCTGGGTACCGAGCACGTCGGCCTGCGATTCGGCGGTGCGCGAGTACCGTAGTAAGACGCCCCCCACGGCAAAAGCGCTTAGTCCTGTCAGCACGGCTCCCCCCGTGGAGTCGCCAAAGATTTCGCTGAAGATCCCCAGGATTCCCTGCGACGCTTCTGCTTTCGTCGCTTGATTGGTGCCGTGCCGGAGAGCCACATGCGAAAGTTCGTGCGACATTACGCCCGCAAGTTGCGCTTCGTTGGCCGCCACTTCGATGGCGCCGCGATTGATAAATACGTAGCCGCCCGGCAAGGCAAACGCGTTGATGGCCTTGTCGTTCACGCAATGAAACTCGAAGGGATATTGCACGCCGTTGGCCGGCAGTTTGGCAGCCAGCCGCAGTCCGAGTTGCGTCAAATAGGCATCGACCTTGGGATCGTTGCAGAGCGCCAATTGCTTTTCCGCATCGGCCGCGACGCGCTTTCCCAAATCAATGTCCTGCTGAGGAGTGAATGCGTTAAATCCTGGCTTGAGCTGTGTGCGTTGCCCGGCAGCTTCCGGGGAAAAGACAAGACAGAGGGCCAACAGCATGGCGCAAGCAAGAGCGACCACCCTTGGCGCGCCGCGGACGCATAGCGTCGCCCGGCCGTTCGCTCCTCTTTCAAATGGATTCAAAGCGCGCTCCAAACACTTATACGGATAGGATGACGTTTGGCTTCTGCGAGTTACTTTAACACCGGCTTAGAAAGAAAAGAAAAAGCCCGAGCGGCTGGTTGCCCGGGCTTTAGGTGAAAACAAAAGAGCTTGTCTTACCGTGCGATGCGCGGGGTCGGCTCCGGCGCAAGCGCGGGGCTTGGCGCGTCCACGGCCTTCCCACTGCGGGAAGAAGCCGCGCGCACAGGCGCAACCGGCTCCGGCTTGCGCGCCGGCAACGCCAGGTTTTCGCCTTCGCGGATGAAGCACAGGCGATCTTGCTCCTTGTTCCAATCGATGCAAACCAGATCGCCCAGATGAACTTGTTCGGTGGCCAGCAAATTGGCCAGAGGATAGACCACGTGCCGCTCGATGGCGCGCTTCAGGTGACGTGCGCCGTAGCGCTGGTCAGTGCCTTCCTGAAGCAGGAAGTCACGCCCCGGCTGTGTCACGCGGAACAGGAATTGCCCCTTCGCCGTTTCCAAAACGCGCTGCTGAACTTGCTGAAGTTCGATTTCGAGAACTTGTTCGAGTTGTTCGCGTCGCAGCGGATGGAAGACCACCACTTTGTCCAAACGGTTCATGAATTCCGGGGAGAATTTGCGGCGCGCCGCTTCCACGGCCGTACGCTCGACCTTTTCATCAAGACCGGTCGCCGGCTTGTCTTTGGGCTGAATGAAGCCCATGCCACCCTGCATGAGTTCGGTGATTTCACCCCCGCCGAGGTTCGAGGTCAGGAAGATAACAGTCTGCGAAAGGTCAACGCGGCGGTTGTCGCCGAGGGTCAGCGTGGCCTTGTCCAGCATCCCCAGCAGCAACTGCCAAAGCGCGTCGCTGGCTTTTTCAATTTCGTCGAAGAGCAGGAAGCTCAGCTTGAGTTTGTCGGTGTGGCAGGCGGCGAGCGCTTCTTGGGTGATCAGAGGATGGGTCTCGCGATGACCGAGGTAGCCTGGAGGCGAGCCAATCAGCTTCGCGATTTCGTGGGAGTGCTGGAATTCCGCGCAATCGACCTTAATCACCGCGCGTGCATCTCCGAACAAAATCTCTGCCGCAGCTTCGACGATGCGAGTTTTCCCCGAACCGGTCGGGCCTAGGAAGAGCAGGTTTCCCACGGGACGGCCCGGCGAATTCAAGCCCGCGCAGAACACCTGGAACATGTCCACGAGGGACTGAACGCCTTCTTCCTGGCCGACAATCTTGGCACGGAGAGAAGAATGAAAATCTCGCGTGTCGTTGCTGCGAATCGTTGGATCCAGTTGCTGGCGAACGGCAGCTTTCATCGCATTGACCTCTCCGCGTCTAGCTCCCCCAAACGCGTCAACGCGTCTCAAATCCGCGCAGGCCTGAAACAGTGCATGGAGACTGCCAATCTTTTTCACAGGGGTGCTGGCCTGGAAACGCAATGATTTCAACCACATACGGGATTTCAAAATCGGGAGGTTGTCTCAATTTCTGAGACACTGTTTCAACCGCGTCAAAATTGAGAGAGACCAGCAGTTTGTGTCAGTCGGCGTGCGACAAAAAGGGGCGCTTCTTTTGGAGGCGCCCCGCAATCAAAGTCTAAGTTCTGTCTTAGGAATTCGAGCGGTCCTGCTTTTTCCGGCTCTGAGGAGCGGCCGCGGGTGCCCCAGAAGGCTGAGCGGCGCGCGACTTTCTCTCTTCGGCAACGGCTTCCGCCGGAGCGTCCGCGGACTTACCGTCCTTGAACTCCGGCATGGCTGCGGCTGCACCGGCCTTTTTGGTTCCCGGTTCGACCAGAGCGCCTTCCCCCTCGCGCACGAAGGTCAGGCGGTTGTGCTCCTTGTCCCAGTCAATGCACACCAGGTCGCCCAAATTCACCTGATCCGTAGCCAACAGGTTCGCCAGGGGATACACGACATGGCGCTCGATGGCCCGCTTCAGGTGGCGCGCTCCGTAGCGCTTGTCTGTGCCTTCCTGGAGCAGGAACTCCCGCCCTGCCGGTGTCACGCGGAAGAGGAACTGGCCCTTGGCCGTGTCCAAAACGCGCTGCTGTACCTGACCCAATTCGATGTCCAGCACTTCTTGAAGCTGCGCGTTGCCGAGAGGGTGGAAAACCACGACCTTGTCCAGACGGTTCATGAATTCCGGAGAGAACTTCCGGCGCGCCGCCTCGGTTGCCGTCCGCTCCACCTTTTCATCTAGCCCGCTATCGGGCTTATCTTTCGGCTGAATGAATCCCATCCCGCCTTCCATCAGTTCGGTGATCTCCCCGCCGCCGAGGTTCGATGTGAGAAAGATCACCGTTTTGGAAAGATCGACTTTGCGGTTGTCGCCCAGCGTTAGAGTGGCCTTATCCAGCATGCCCAGTAGCAACTGCCATAAAGCGTCACTGGCCTTCTCGATTTCGTCGAAAAGCAGGAAGCTCAGCTTCAGCTTATCGGTGTGGCAGGCCGCCAGCGTTTCCTGGGTGATCAGCGGATGCGTTTCGCGATGTCCCAGATACCCCGGAGGCGAACCGATCAATTTAGCAATTTCATGCGAGTGCTGAAACTCGGCGCAATCCACTTTGATGACGGCTCGCGCATCCCCAAACAGAATCTCGGCGGCCGCTTCCACGATGCGCGTCTTTCCGGAACCGGTCGGTCCAAGGAAGAGCAAGTTCCCAACGGGCCGGCCCGGAGAATTCAGGCCCGCGCGAAACACCTGGTACAGGTCCACGAGCGCCTGCACACCCTCGTCCTGCCCGACGATTTTCGCCCGTAGCGCCGCCTGGAAGTCCATCGTGTCCGTGCTGCGCTTGTTGGGATCCAAGGGAAGGATGTAGTCGCTCATGACCGCCTCCTAGCGCCCCCGCGACTGCGGGTTCGCAGTTCCGTACCGTCCGCGTCCGCGGCCAAACTGTTCCAACTTGACCTGAACTGTGGACTGAAGGAGTTTCATCTGAACCAGCAACTCCCGCGCCACCACGGGCGACTCGGAAATCCGCAGCACCGGCGGAAACATGTCCGCCAATTCGAGATTCAGTGTTCGAAGTGAAGAAATCAGCCGCTGGACGCTGGGCGAGTCGGGATCCGCCAGATCAATAGTGTGATTCACGTGTTCGCGCAAAGCGCGCCAGTTCAGCTCCACGAACGGATGCTTCTTGGAAACTTCCTTTACAACCTCGTCCGTAATTCGTCCGTGCTGCCCCAGTCGCGCGAGATGCAGTTGCTGCACTTTCCCGCCGCGGCGCACGTTGTGCACCAGGTAGAACGAATTTCCTTTGCGGCGGACAAACGCCATGACGCCACCTCAGGCTCGCGATGCGGCGTAGTGTACTAGCCTTCCACTACGCTCTGCAATGTATAACGCAGAATTTTGCGAAAAGTTGCAGCGAATGAGTAACGCCTTCAACGTAAGGGCATCCGCGCAAAATTGCTCATCACATTTTTTGCTGCGTTTCATCGATTGCATGCATGCTCGGTTCATGTTTCTCTCTATCTTCACTTTCATTGGATGCTTTGCGCTTCACGCCGTTTCTTCCTGCTTCTTCTATCGGCAAGAATCGCCACTGTATTAAACCCGGCCGCTGCGTTTTTCTCTTGTTCTTCCTCCTGAGCGCTCTTACCATGACAACTCGCGTTTCTGGAAACTCTTGCAGTTGCTGGAGATCGCATTATGTCCTGGGCCCCTGTTTATCGCTTCGTGCAACGAATTCCTCGCGGGAAGGTTCTAACGTATGGAGGGCTGGCTAAGGCCCTGCACTTGCCCGGCGGCGCGCGGACCGCTGGCCGCGCTATGGCCGGCACTCCCTCCGGAAAAGGCATACCCTGGCACCGCGTTCTCGGCGATCGTGGAAGAATCCTCATCCGTGGCCCACACGCCTTACTGCAAAAAAGGCTTCTCGAAAGCGAGGGCATTGCCGTCGTTGAATTTCGTGTGGACCTGAAGCGCCATCTTTGGAAACCGCCAAAGTCCAAGGCGGCGAAAGAAACATCCGCGCGCAAGCGTATTCCTAATTGAAGCCGCCGAGGCTGGCGCCCGCTGCTTTGCGACCCGGGCCCCTTTCTGCGGTATCCTGTACACTCTTCTTTCCTTGTGGTGGGGACACTCATGGCCAATGCCATTCTCCAAGTGGAGAATCTCGTCAAGCGCTACGACAAAGTCGAAGCCGTGCGCGGCGTCAGCTTCAGTGTCGAAGAAGGTGAAGTCTTCGGCTTGCTTGGCCCGAACGGCGCTGGCAAAACAACTACCGTCGAAATCCTGGAAGGCCTTCGCGACCCTGACTCGGGATTCGTCTCGGTTTGCGGCCTCAACCCCCAGCGCGAATCCGAAGCGCTGAAGCACGAAATCGGCGCTGCGCTGCAATCCACCTCCCTGCCAGACAAAATTCGCGTCATGGAAGCGCTGCGGCTCTTCGCCAGCTTTTACAAGCGTGGACGCAAGCCCGAAGAACTGCTCGAACGCTTTGGCCTTGAAGAGAAGCGCAACGCGTTTTACAACCAACTCTCCGGCGGGCAAAAGCAGCGTCTCGCGCTGGCAATGGCTTTGGTCAACGATCCTAAGGTTGTGTTCTTGGACGAACCGACCGCCGGCCTCGATCCCCAGGTCCGCCGGGAGATTTACGACATCATCGAAGAATTGAAACGCGACAAGAAAACCATTTTGATGACCACGCACTACATCGAAGAAGCCGAGCGCCTGTGTGATCGCGTGGCCATCGTGGATCACGGGAAAGTGATCGCCTTCGGCACGCCGCGCGAACTCAAGGCCCATTCCGGCGGTACCACGCGCATCGAAGTGCGCCTCTCCAAGCCGGAAACGAATGGCACGTTAAAGACATTGGAAGGTGTCGCGGATGCCCGCGAAGTCGATGGCGCATACGTTCTGCATTCGCAGCGGCCGCCGCAGACCATCGTTTCTCTGGTCAAGCATCTGGAGGCACAAGGCAACGAACTCGTAAGCTTGGAAATTGCCACACCTTCCCTGGAAGACGTCTTCATCGAACTCACCGGAAGGAGGCTACGCGATTGAGCTACCTCGCCTCCCTGACGCGCACGCGCATTCAGCTCGCCCTGCGCAATAAGATGTTCTTTTTTTTCAGCGTCGTA
The DNA here is from genome assembly GCA_964524985.1 of uncultured Acidobacteriaceae bacterium. Taxonomy (GTDB): domain Bacteria; phylum Acidobacteriota; class Terriglobia; order Acidiferrales; family UBA7541; genus Acidiferrum. The sequence goes on along the minus strand of CAZGFL010000077.1, from coordinate 12,674 downwards.
TTCCCGCTGGGCATGTTTTTTCTCTACGCGGGAATCTTCGCCAAGGGCGATCCTCGCGCCGTGAGCTATTTCCTCGGCCCCGTCATCGCCTTCAACGTCATGGGGAGTTTCTGGGGCCTCAGCGCGGCGCTCGTGATGTTCCGCGAACAGGGTATCCTCCGTCGTTTCCACGTCACCCCGGTCACGGCCGCCGATATGCTTGCCTCCAGCATCTTTGCCAACTTTGTTCTCACCCTTCCCACGATTTCCATCGAGCTGTTTCTGGCGCGAGTCGTCTTTCACGTTCCGAGCTTCGGCAACATTCTCTCTCTCGCGGTTCTGGTCATCGTGGGCACGGTTTCGTTTGGCTCGCTCGGCTTGGTCGTGGCCAGCATCACGAACACCATGCAGGAAACCCAGGTCTTGAACCAGCTGATATGGCTGCCGTTGATTTTCCTTTCCGGCGCCACCTTTCCCCTGGCCTACTTGCCGAAGTCCGTGCAACACTTCGGCCTCTTCCTGCCCGCCACATACCTGGTCACCGCACTTCAGAGCGCCCTCTATCAGTCCTTTCACGTCTGGCAGCTCTTGGAGCAAATCTTCGCATTGGCGTTCTGGGCCATCCTGACCTTTTTCGTGTCGGCGCAACTCTTCCGTTGGGAACCCGAAGCCAAAATCCCGCGCAAGGCCAAACTCTGGGCCGTGGCCACAGCCCTGCCTTTCTTTTTGCTCGGTGCCTGGGAAAACACTCGCGGCGGCATCCTGAAACAGGCGCAAGTGGCCTTTCAGTCTCTGGAACGCCCCGCGAATTCCAATCAGACGCCCAAGGCCAACCAGCAATAGGTCTCGGCAGCGATCTTTCTCCGGCATTCCGTAAGCGCGACCCATCTCGCGTTTCGATTCTCGGGCACTTCGCATTTCGGCGTTGGGTGGAAGTTTTTTCTTACCTCTTTACTTCCTTACTTACTTGATTTCTCTCAGCCCAATTTGGTTTCGCCGCTCTACGGACCTGCGCTCGTCGTACATTGACGCTCTCCGCTTCCTACCGTATTCTGCAAATGGAAGCTGCGAGTGGCAACTTACTCAGGGAGCATTCATGGCCACCATTCAACCAACTGAGAAAATCTGGCATAACGGCAAATGGATCAACTGGAACGACGCCACCCTGCACGTTCTTTCTCACGTCGTCAGCTACGGCTCCGCGGTCTTCGAAGGCATCCGCTGCTACGAAACCAAGCAAGGTCCCTCGATTTTCCGCCTACGCGAGCACATTCAGCGCCTCATTAATTCCGCCAGAATCTACCGCATGGAGCTTCCCTACTCCGTCGATGATTTCTCGAACATCGCCTGCGAGCTCGTGCGCCTCAATAAAATGAATTCCTGCTACGTGAAGCCTATCGTGCTGCGCGGCTACGGCGACGTCGGCGTGAATCCTCTGAATTCCCCGATCGACCTCTACATGGCCTGCTGGTACTGGGGCGCCTATCTCGGCCCCGAGGCTCTGACGAAGGGAGTCGATGTCGGCGTCAGTTCCTGGACGCGCCTCGCTCCCAATACTTTGCCTGCCATGTCCAAAGCCGCCGCCAATTACATGAACTCGCAGCTTATAAACATGGAAGCTCGCTTGAATGGCTTCGTAGAAGGCATCGCTCTTGACGATTCAGGCCATATCAGTGAAGGATCCGGCGAAAATGTGTTTATCGTCCATGACGGCACGCTCTACACGCCGCCTCTTGCTACCAGCATCCTCCCTGGCATCACTCGAAATTCGATCCTTCAACTCGCCGAGGACTTGAACATTCCCTGCAAGGAAACCGTCGTCCCGCGCGAGATGCTGTACATCGCCGATGAAGTGTTCTTCGTGGGCACCGCCGTGGAAGTCACGCCGATTCGCTCCGTCGACCACATCCAGGTCGGCAAAGGCGTCGCGGGACCCATCACCCGAAAACTCCAAGAAGAATTCTTCGCCCTTACCAGCGGCGCGAAACCCGATCGCCACAACTGGCTGACGGCCGTAGGCGCTCCCGTCAGCGCTGCCTCCCGCTAATTCGCCAGGAAAGAGATTCGCTTCTCTCTGTAGGGGCGCAGGATGCTGCGCCCTGGCTTGGAAGAGCCACGCTAATTCTGAAGGCCTTTCACACCAATTTGGCTCTGGTGCTCTGCGGTTCTTGACTGTTAGAACTAACCATGCCAAACGCCATTCGCATCGGAATTATGGGAGACTTCGAACCGTCTTACCACTCTCATTTCGCAAGCAACGCGGCACTGTATGATGCTGCGACAAAGCTCGAAGTCCCGCTCACGCTCCGCTGGCTCCCCACACCTTCCCTGGACGCCCCGGATGTGGCCAAAACACTCAGCCAATGGGACGGTCTGATCGCCGCACCCGGTAGTCCTTACAAAAGCTTCAACGGAATGCTGCGCGGCATCGCGTTTGCCCGGACCCAGGATTGGCCCTTCACCGGTACTTGAGGGGGCTTTCAATATACTCTGTTAGAGTATGCGCGAAATGTCCTGAAGATTAGCGACGCAGATAGCGCGGAAAACAATTCCGGGTCCTCGCATTATGTGATCACACCGCTTTCCTGCAGCCTGCCCAATCGGCGTGAGGGCGGCCCCAAAGCTTCCGGCGAGGAGCGCTTGCAAATTCTGCCGGGAACCCGCCTCCACTCCATTTGCGGAAGCGAAGACGACTCCGAGCAGTACTACTGCAATTACGGCGTCAACGAAGAATACGAAAAGCAATTCCAGGCTTCCAGGCTTCGCGTCAGCGCCCGCGGGATCCACGGCGAGACTCGCGCAGTGGAATTACCAGATCATCGTTTCTTCATCGCCACTCTGTTTCAGCCGCAGCTTTCTTCGCGCCCGGAAACGCCGCATCCCTTCTGGATGGCCTTCCTGCGTGCCGCCCTGCGATTCCAGAAATCGCGCTCAAAACGCGGAGCAACCCGCCTCAAAGCACGCGCCAAAGCCGCTGCACGATAGATTTCTGCCTTGGCGTCTACGCGTCACGCTGAGCGCGGCGTCTTCTCCATCTTTCTCTCTTAGCTGTCATGACTTCACGGCGTCGCTCCGCGGCTCTTGATCAATGGGCGGACCGGCATCGCGCAGTAACTTCCTTTCGTAAATCCTTCCGCCTCGACACCGAACGCGTGGTCAAAGCGCGCCCGGTAGTTTTCCCACGCCAGCGTGGCTGTCAGTTCCACCATTTGCGCCTCGTTAAACTTCTCACGAAGCTTGGCGAAGAGCGCGTCAGGCACTTCCACTGGCGTCTGCGTCATCGCATCGGCATACTCGAGCACCAGCCGCTCCGTCTCCGAAAACAACGGGCTGTGCGCATATTCCGGAAGGGCTACCATCTTTTCCGCTGAAACGCCCTGGGCTCTGCTGACCGCAGAGCCGATGTCAATTCAAAACGGGCACCCCACCAGCGTCGCTACTCGCAGTTGCCCCAGGTCCTTCAGCCCTTTGTCCACCCGCCGGCTGCCCAGCAGCGACTGCTCCATTTGCCCGTAACCCCACAGCACTTTCCCGTGGTGTGCCGCGATCCGCACCGGCGTCACCACGCGCCCCACTTTGCGCTTCGTCATCGAATAAATGATGCGTGTGAACATCCCTTGCAAGAATCCTTGTCTCCCCGGCTCCGCCCCTTCAATTCGCGCCATGTTTCTCTCCCTCCTGCCCCTAGTTTGATTCCAGAGCTTGCCGTTCGTCACCCTCCAATTTACCTTTCCTCTAGCCGCTAGGCCCTCTCTACTCTCCCGCAGGGGGCTGGCGTTTCGCGCCACATTGCGGCTAGAATGCCCCCGTTCGATTTACCCGTGCTTTCCTTTCTGTCGAGGGAGGAATCCCCATGTACAACACTGCACAAAAGCTGATTGCGGAATTCATCGGCACGTTCGCACTGATTTTCTTTGGCGCCGGCTCCATCTGCGCCGACCAATACCTTCACGGCGCGGGCGGCGTCGGGCTTCTCGGCATCGCGCTGGCCCACGGCCTGGCCATCGGCCTGATGGTTTCCTCGCTGGGCCATATTTCCGGCGGCCACTTCAATCCCGCGGTCACCATTGGGATTTGGGTCACCAAGCGCCTCAGCACCATCGATGCGATTCTCTACTGGGTGGCGCAGCTCGCCGGCGCAACTGCCGCCGCGTTCCTGCTGAAGACCGTCATCCCCGAAGACACCTGGCGCGCCGTCACCCTGGGCACCCCGATGCTGGCAAAGGATTTCCCTGTCTGGGCCGGCATGACCCTCGAGGCGGTCACCACCTTCTTTCTCGTTTTCGTCGTGTTTGCTACCGCTGTGGATGAAAAAGGTGCCTTCAAAGCAATCTCTGGCTTCGGCATCGGCCTGAGTATTACGCTCGGCATCCTGGTGGCCGGACCGCTCACCGGAGCCGCACTCAACCCCGCGCGTGCCTTTGGCCCCGCGCTAGTCGCCTCTCAGTGGGCCCACCACGGTGTCTACTGGATCGGCCCGCTCGCCGGCGGTTTCCTGGCAGGCCTGCTCTACGACACCCTCTATTTGAAGAAAGCGTGAGCCTTCACGAGTCACAAATCACGAGTCACGCCTTCAGTACAGGTAACTACCGCGCAACCCGCCTCCGCGCTTTTGTTGCCCGCCCTTCCCGCGGATGCTAACGTCGCTATTTAGCTGCATTCTTGCGGGGTTTACACACATTATGGCAACCAGCGTTGATGACTTGCTCCGCCGCGCAGTGGAAAACAAATCCTCCGACTTGCATCTGAAAGTCGGCAACCACCCCTATCTCCGCGTCGACGGCCTGCTCACCCCGCTCACCGACGTCCCCCGCATCACCCCCGAAGAAATGCTTTCCATGGCCTTCAGCATGATGACCAACCGCCAGAAGCAAAAGTTCAAGGAAACGGCGGAATTGGATATGGCTTACGGCGTCGCGGGTCTCGGCCGCTTCCGTGTCAACGTCTTCCAACAGCGCGGCAACGTCGGCATGGTCCTCCGCGTCATTCCCACGAAAATCCGCACCGCCGAGGAACTGAACCTTCCCCAAGTCATCAGCAAAATTTGCGAAGAGCAGCGCGGTCTCATTCTCGTCACGGGAACCACCGGTTCCGGTAAGTCCACCACCCTCGCCGCTATCATCGACCGCATCAACGCCACACGCGCCGACCACCTCATCACCATCGAAGACCCCATCGAGTTCCTGCACCGCGACAAGAAGAGCTTCATCAACCAGCGCGAAGTCGAAGTCGACACCGCCAACTTCTCTACCGCGCTCCGTGCCGCTCTTCGTCAGGACCCCGACGTCATCCTCGTCGGCGAAATGCGCGACCTTGAAACCATTTCCACTGCGCTCCTCGCCGCCGAAACCGGCCACCTCGTGCTTTCCACTTTGCACACTCTCGACGCCACCGAAACCATTCAGCGTATCATCGCCGTCTTCCCACCTCCCGAGCAGAAGCAGATTCGTTTGCAGCTTGCCGCCACACTGAAAGCGGTCGTTTCGCAGCGCCTGGTTCGCCGCGCCGACGACAAGGGCCGCGTCCCCGCCGTCGAAGTGATGATCACCACCGCCTATATCCGCGACTGCATCATCAACGCCGACAAGACGCGCTTGATTCATGACGCCATCGCCGCCGGTACCAGCCAGTACGGCATGCAGACCTTCGATCAATCGCTCTTCGAGTTGTACTCGCGCCAGCTTATCACCCTCGACGAAGCCCTGGCCCGCGCCTCCAACGCCGACGAGTTCAAGCTGCGCATTCAGGGTATTCGCTCCGCCGCCGACGCCGCCCGCGAAGAAATGGCCTCGCAAATGGCCGACTTCGAGCGCTTCGCCCGCAAGTAGGCGTTTAGTTGCAACTTACTTTGCCTGAGGAGACCCAATGCATGGACAGTCGTTTCGTCTGCATTCATTAACTCTCGCGATTCTTGTCGCCGTTTCGTTTTTCGCGATTCCCTCGAATGCCAGTCCTCGCCCGCTTCGCAAGGCCGAACTGCTCGCCCTCGTTGCCGGAGGCAGCCTTCCTGAAAATGTTGTGTTTGAAATCCAGTCGCGTGGACTGACTTTTACGCCCGACGACAGTTACAAGTCCCTTCTGACCGCCGCCGGCGCCGACACCAAAGTTCTCTCGGCTATGAAATCTGTCAAGGTCACCCCTGATGGACAGCCCGACAGCCCCGAATACGCTGCCTTACTTCAGCACCTCAGCAACGCTGGCAAGATGATTCGGGCAAAACAATTTGAAGATGCGGCGAATGAACTGACTGCCGCCGTAACTGGCAGTTCAGGAAGGATGGAAGCCGGCTTCGTCATGGGAGTTATCCTGTTGGATCAGGATCGCAGTGAAGAGGCTGGACAGCTCTATTCAGAGATTTTCGCCCAGGATCCCGATTTCCCGCAGCTCCATCAACGACTCAGCGCGGCCTACTATGACTCTGGTGACCTGGAAGGTGCCCTCCGAGAAGCCAAGGCAGCCATTGCGGAAAACCCCGATAACGCGTCCGCCCACCGCAACGCCGGACTCGCCCTGAACGGCATGCGCAAATTCGATGCCGCCAAGGCGGAGTTTCAGGCTGCCATCCGCAGCAAGCCCGACTACGCGCCGGCTTATGCCAGCATGGGCAATGTTTTGGATACGCTCCGAGACTATGATGCCGCCATCGAGCAGTACAAGAAAGCTCTGGTTCTTAGACCCGATGACGCGGATACGCATTACAACCTCGGGCTCACCTACGGACACAAAAACGACTATGTTTCCGCCATTCACCAATACCGCGAAGCCAAGCGGCTCAACCCCAAGATGCTCGAAGCCCGCCAAAATCTCGGCGCTCTGCTGATCCACACCGATCCTGCCGCCGCCATCACCGAATTTCGCGAACTCGCCGCGCTTGCTCCCGATTGGCCGATCTGCCATGAATGCCTGGGAAGCGCTTTCCTGCAGACCGGCAGATTACAAGATGCGGAGAAGGAGTATCGCATCGCCGCGCAACAGAACCCGGCTTCGCCGCGGCCGCACCTCGGCCTGGGAGCGCTGCTGGAAGATCAGAAGAAATACGACGAGGCTTTGCAGGAATACCGCGCCGCTGAGAAACTTGATAGCACCGGCACTTCTTACACCGACGCGGGCCGCGTACTGCTCCTCAAGAAGGACTATTCCAGCGCCATCGCCGAGCTCAATAACGCCGAGGAAGTTGATCCGGCGAATTGGAGCAGCCACGATCTCCGCGGAGAGGCGCTCGAATTCTCCGGCGATCGCGATGCGGCAATCGCCGAATACAAAGAGGCGATCTCCACGGCTCCGAAGGAGCTCCAGGCGCGACTTGACCTAGCTCTCGCCTTAGAGAAAAAGGGTGACTGGGTCGCTGCTCTTGATAATTATCATCAGGCGGTTCTCGATGAACCTCCGCGCAAGGAAGGCATTCCTTTCATCGACTACAAGCCCCAACATAAATACGAAAGCGCACAGCAGCAATTCCAACAACATCTGGCAGACTTGCGCTCAGCGGGCAAGGCACCCGAAGCCGCAGGGCTCGAAGCAGCGTTACGCACAAAGACTTCGACGGCCAGCCTGGACGAAAACTTTCACGACGCCATGCAATCGGCGACGAAAGGCATAACCGATAAGCGCTTTAACGATGCCGAAACCGCAGCCAAACATGCCATCGCAATTGCAGAGAAGATTCAGCCGCAGGACGGTCGGCTCCCCGAGGCGTTTGGCATGCTGGGGAACGTTTACGCGTGGCGGCTGGATTTCAAGAACGCCGAAGAAAACTTCAAGCGCCAGCTCACTTTAAGCGAGAAGCTTTATGGGCCAAAATCGCCCATGATCATTCCCGCGCTGCAGAACCTCGCGGGGACCGCGGCCAGGCAAAACGATCTCCCCGCATCCGAAGCGTTTTTCTCTCAGGCGCTGGAACTGAATCAGAGTGCCTACGGAGAGGAGAGCCTTGCCGTCGCTCAAACACTAGGCGGCCTCGCCAGCGTTTATCTGATGGAGCGGAATTTTGCCAAGAGCGAATCGGCCTTGCTGCACTCCGTGCACATCTTCGAGAACACTTACGGCGATGAGAGCATCGAGGTGGGCGTCCCACTTACAAGTCTTTGCTTTGTTTATGACCAGTGGGGCAAGCCCGATAAATCCGCGCCTTGCCATGCCCGCCTTGTCGCAATCGCAGAAAAGCAATATGGTGCCAACAGCCCGTATCTCATTCGCGAACTAACCGCTGAAGCGCAAGCGCTTCGCCAACTCGGCCGCGCCGACGAAGCGGCGAAAGTTGAGCAGCGCACACAGTCCATCCAGTCGGCGCAGACCAACCCCAACTAAGTTCGGTGGTGCGTTGTGAAAACCTATCGTGTCCGGCTTTCGAGCGTTTCGCCCGCAAGTAATTTGGAGTGCAGCCGCTTCACGCCGCTTTTGCACTCGAAGCCGCAAACAATGCTTACCAACCCGTGATGACAACCGCTCTAGTGCAGCCTTCACCCACTCCCATACTCGATCTCTTGCAGCCGCTGCCTGAACCTGACGCAGAACGAATAACTGGCCGTCTCGCAGCTCCATTTCTAGCTGTCGTCGCAGCTATTGTGATGACCGAAAACCTATCCTTTCTCATTGTTCCTTTTGGCTTCCTCCTCATTAATTTCCTTACGATCGCCGTTCACGAATTCGGTCACCTCGTCGCAGGTTGGTGGGTGGGCCTGCGATTCAAGGGCGTAAGGATCGATCCTTTCAGAGCCAAGATCGAATCCGGCAAATGGATGTTTAAAGTTCGGCCCAGGTTTTTTTGGGGGTTCGCACTTATGACACTGCATCGAGTTCGTCGTATACGGCATCGTTTGATCATCTTCACTGCGGGTGGCCCGGCGGCCAGCATTTTGTGCGGAATCGTTGCCCTGCTTGCCGGCGAGGTTGGCCTTGCTCGCTACGACTCTCCTTGGCCAACATTCCTGGAATTCCTGGGGGTGTGGTCGCTTGTCATCGGCTGCGTAGGCCTGGTCCCATTTCGCGTCCGGGGTTTTGCCAATGACGCCATGTTGCTTCGCGCTCTTCTTTTTTCGAAGCCGGAAGCGACGCAAATGATCGCCTCTTATGCGCTCTCAACATTTGATAGCACAAACCTTTTGCCCCCAGATTACATTCCGCGTTGGTTTCGCGTTGCCGCCACTGCAACCAGGCTCCCTATCGGCAATTACTATGCAGATTGGCTTGCTTACGAAAATGCGCGGGACAATGAAGTAGCGGCTCAACACCTTGAGCGTTGTTTAGCTCACGCTGCATGGATGGACGGCGACCCCAGAGAAACGCTAATTGCTGAGGCTACAGTATTCACAGCATGGCGCCGCGAGGACGCAGCCAAAGCGGAAGTCTGGTTCCAACGAATAAAATCCCTGGATCGGCTTCACCCAGTCTGGCGAGCCAGAGTGAGAATTGCACTTCTTTGTGCCCACGCGCACTTTGAAAATGCCAATGCCGAGTTGGACGCCGCTCTATCGCTAATACGCGAAGCGCCGGATGACGTGCAGCGTCAACGCCTCGAAGCTGCATGGGTTACATGGAAAAAGAGATCCTGCAGCGCACCGGCTGAGGCTTCCTAGCTCACCACTTCTTTCTCCTTACCTCTTTACTTCCTTACTTCCTTACTTCATCTTCTTCTCGTGTTCCCCAAGCCCCGCCAGCTCGACTCCGAGTCCTCTCTCTACGACGCCGCCATCAAAATCCTCATGCGCCGCGCGCACTCCGTCCATGAAATGAAGAAGGCGCTCGACCGCCGCTGCGAAGACGAATCCTTAATCAAAAACGTGATGGCGCGTCTGAAAGCTTCCGGCCTGATTGACGACGCCCGCTACGCCAAGCAGTTCGCCCGCCAGCGCACCGAGGGGCGCAAACAAGGCAAGTTTCGCGTCGCCCGCGACCTCCGCGCCCGCGGCGTCCCCGACCGCCACATCGAGGCGGCGCTTGAAGAAGCTGCCCAGAACACCGACGAACCCGCTGTCGTCCGTCAGCGCATCGAACGCAAACTCCGCTCCTTCCGCGGCGAAATCGACGACCGCAAGCTCGCTTCCATCTACCGCAGCTTGCTGCGTTCTGGTTTTTCCGCCGACGTCGTCCGCCGCGAGCTCCGCTCCTTCACTCGCGAAGACGTCCCCGACGTCGAAGCTGCTTCAGAGTGAATCCCTGGCCTTTCTTTCTTGTGGTGGCAGGTCTTTAAACCTGTTTCCTTCCCATTTCTTTGAACTCTTCAACCTTGAACTTTTGGACCTCTTCTCCTCCGTGACCTTCGTGCTCCGCCCTCTGTGTTCTCTGTGTTAAATCTTTCTTCTCTCGCTCGCCACTCGCCACTTTTCCTCATTACTTCATTACCTCTCCCAAGAATTTCATCATCCTCTCCCACGCCAGTTTCGCGCTCGCCGCGTCATACACTTCCTGCCGCGTCTCGTTCATGAACGCGTGTTGCGCATCGTAACGATAAATTTCGAATTGCGATTTGGATTCATTGAGCGCGGCTTCGAGGGCATTCACCTTGGCGGGCGTAATCCAGCCGTCCTGGTTCGCGAAATGGCACGTGAGGGGGACTTTGATCTTCTTGAATTCGCCGGCAGGAAGATCGGGTATGCCATAAAAACATGCGCCCGCATCCATTTCCGGCACGCGCAGCGCCGCCAGCAGCGTCAGCGCTCCGCCCATGCAGAACCCGCCCACCGCTACCTTCTTCGACGTTTGCTTCAGGTATTGCGCCGCGCCGCGAATGTCCTGCTCGGCGGCATCAGGGAAATTCAGGTTCGACATCATGTGGCTGGCCTCATCGGAAGCCTTCGCCACTTTCCCGCGATACAAATCAGGCACCAGCGCACCGTATCCGGCCTCCGCCAGCCGATCTGCGGTCTTCTTGATTTGCTCGTTAAGTCCCCACCATTCCTGTATGCACACAAACCCGGGCGCGCCCGCTCCTGCCTTCGGCGTCGCCAGATACCCCGGACATGTCTTCCCATCCGGCCGCTTGAACTGCACCATTTCACTCATGGTTTCCCCTCCGCTCGATTTGTATCCCGGCGCTATGCTACGACAATTGCGTCGCTCTTGTCTGATATCAGGCTGGAACAAAAGAACAAGCCGCCCAACGGATCGAGCGGCTTGTTCGCAGCTTGATTAAATCCTATTCGCAGCGGTGGGCTGGTTCGCCGGGGCCGCCTTCCAAACACGGAATGGCGCTTAGATATTCGTAGATGGCGCGCAGATCGTGATCCGTCATGTTCTGATGCACCGGCCACGGCATGACTTGCAGAAGACTCCCGTCGAACGGCGCCGGGAGGCAATTCCCGTTCGGTGCTCCTGTGCACGTGGGATGCATTTTATCCGTATCGATACCGGTCCGGATGATGGCTTTGAATTGTGCAAACGTGTTCCCACCCTCCGCCCTTCCCGTCTTGTCGGGAGTCAGGTTGCGCGAAATGATGTCTGGGAACATCCCCGGCGGCCCGGCAATCAGGACGAAGTGCCTGCCCCCGCCCAGGTATGTCTTTGGATTCACGACCGTCGGCTTCTGATTAAAGTAGGGGTTTCCGCCCATGGCATATTCGGTTGGTGGCCCGGCGGAATGACAGCCATCGCAGTCAGCCACTGCATTGACGATATAGCTTCCCAGTCCCACCAGCTTCCGGTTTTTCCCCACCATGTCCAGCGGGACCGGCGCGATTTCGAGCCCGCGATGAATCCGGGCTTCATCTCCTTCGTCGTCATCCTCGTCGTGGGCTCTGACGCGTCTCGAACTGCTCACCATTCCCGCGAAGACGATCGCAGCAAACGCTGTGACGGCTCCTGCGGTTTTGAAAAACTTACTTCTGGTCATGGTCGTTCTCCTCCGTTCTTTCTTTTTTCCGGGTTCGCCATTCCTGTTGTCCTGAACATGCAGAATGCTTTCGAGCTGTTGCTGGAAGGCAACTGCCCATCAGTAATGAGGTTTGGCGGGACTATATCTCGTTAGCGGCAGGAGTCAAGTAAATCTGTGATGACTAATGTACGAGCGGAAGCTATCTTACGTCACTTCTTGGGATGAAAAGTGCTGAACGAAAATGTACTCGCCAGGAGCTGGCCTTCATCGGTGTCCAATGGCTCAAAATTGATGTCCAGGGCTCCGTAGTTGCCGTTCCAATGGCTTTTCGCCCGGAAGTAGTAGACGTGTCCGGCTTCTGCAGTGAAATGAGCCAGTGCCCTTGCGCGGCTCTTCTCCGCAGCGTCGACGGGTTGCCAACTGGCGCACAGATGATGCTCCCCGGGAGCCACCGAAAAGTAGAAATAGGAACTGCCATGCGTCGCCCCGATCCACGCGCCATCCAGACCTGCCCGGATCGTAGGTTTGAAGATCGCGTTGTAATTGGAATCGTCCTCGACGAAATACACTAGTGCCTTCTCCGCATCCGGCTGAGCTACCGGGTGCCGGTGCTTGTTCGCCATAACGTCGAATCTCGCGTCATCCGTGCCACAACTTGGTGCCACAGCGGTATCCCTAAACTTGTTTTGGGCAAAAGCTGGCGAAGCAAGCAAGAAAAGCAGGAGGACTGCTCTCATGTCCGTGCCTCCATGAAAAACCGACGAGTTTGAGTGCTCGCCTTGCTGCGGCTTGGGTCTCATGATTGGGACGTATATTTGTCGTGGAAAGGTACAAATACGGAGTCCTGCAGAGAACCGGATCATCTGCCCTGCATGGTGGTTTGGGC
>CAZGFL010000076.1:0-21990 GCA_964524985.1 uncultured Acidobacteriaceae bacterium | reverse complement strand
CGCTATCACCACATTCGCTCAAGCTATCCGTTCTTCCTTCCCTTTCCTTCCCTCATCGGGACATTTGGGGCGTTCATCTTGATTCGCTCGCCGATTCGGACGAACCGCGCGCTCTTCGACGTGGGTGCCTCTGGTCCCCTCATCGGTTTCGTTTTCGCGATTCCGGCTCTGCTTTACGGCGTGCTCCGTGCCAAGCTCGTGCCGGGACTTACCTCCTCCGCGGACGTCGACGTCATTTTCGGAACACCGCTGCTGCTGCGGTTCTTCGAGAAATTGCTGCACCCGGGAGTCCTGGCCGGCAATTTGCTCCTACCTCCCATTGGCCGTGCCGCGTGGGTGGGTCTGTTTGCGACCTCCCTCAATCTACTGCCGGTCGCCCAACTCGATGGCGGGCACATCCTGCGTTCTTTGAGTGCCCGCGCACATCGGTACATCTCCATTCTGCTGCCGCTTGGTTTGCTGGCTTTGGGGTTTCTGGGATTCTGGAGCGGATGGTACGCCTGGGGAGTGCTGCTGCTGGGAATGCGCTTCCTGCGGATCCTTCCCGTCTACGACGCCGCGCCGCTCGACACCAGACGACGGTTCGGAGCTCTGCTCACGTTGCTCATCTTTGCTCTTTGCTTCATGCCGCTACCGATCATCATTCCGACACATTCTCCTTGACCGCTCCGAATCCGTGGTTATGATGCCTCCATTCTCTGCGCTGAATGACGCGAGAGAACGACACCATGCCGGAACTTGTCCGCACACTTCGCCAGCGCGATCTTTTTCTCCTCTTTGTCGGTTCGGTCATTGGCTCAGGAATCTTTCGAACCCCGGGGCCGATCTTGCAACAAGTCGGCGGCTCGGTCGGCATCTCGTTGCTGGTGTGGATCGTTGGCGGAGTTCTTTCTCTCCTGGGTGCGCTGACCTACGCGGAACTTGCGGCCCGCAATCCCGAGGCAGGCGGACTTTACTGTTACATCCGCGACGCTTTCGGCCGCGCTCCCGCGTTTCTCTACGGCTGGTGCCTCTTTTTAGTGATCGCCAGCGGCTCGGTAGCCGCGCTTGCGCGCGCGTTCGGCGAATACTTCGCCAGCATCGTTCCGGTTTCCGAGGGTATGCAGACGTTCGTCGCTGTGTTCGTGATTGCCATCGTCACCGTCGTCAATGTCTGGGGCACGCGGCAAAGCTCCGACCTGCAAAACTGGACCACGCTCGTCAAAGCAGGAGTCATCATTATTCTAAGCGCCGCGCTCCTCTCCTTGGGCCGCCATGCCGGCGAGATTCCTTCTTCGATGACCGGAACGCAGCATGGCTCGACTCTGCTCTCCAGTTTTGGCCTGGCGATGATTGCGGTTCTATGGGCCTATGAAGGCTGGCAATTCGGAACCTACAGCGCCGGAGAAGTCATCGACCCGCAAAAAGCCTTTCCGCGCGCGTTTCTTCTCGGCTCCCTCGTTCTTATCGGACTGTATCTTGTCGCCGTCGTCGCCTACCTCTTTGCGCTTGGCCCCGCCGCCATGGCTTCGAGCATGACCATCGCGGCGGATTCAGTCAGCGCCGTTCTCGGCCCCTGGGCCGGCAAGATCGTCGCGCTCACGATTCTTATATCCACCTTCAGTGCCGCCAACAGTGTCATCCTGACCGCCCCGCGGGTGTTCTACGCGATGGCCCACGATGATCTGTTCTTCAAGAAGCTGGCCGTCGTGCACGAGAAGTTTCGCACGCCAGTATTCGCCATCGTGGCTCTAGGCGTGTGGTCGGCCGTGCTCGTTTGTGCCGGGAAGCTGGGCAGATTCCAGCAGCTCATCGAAGGCGTCATCTTTATCGGGTGGATTTTCTATGGTCTTGGAGCAGCTGCGATCTTTCCCATTCGCAGAGCGGGCGCCGGCCAACCCATTCCCTACCGCGTTCCAGGGTATCCCTGGACGCCTATCCTATTTGTGTTGGCGGCTGCCGCCATCGTGGGCAACGCCATCTATCTGGCATTCCACGATCCTGTCCAATTTCAAAACCTGACCGCTGCCATCATCCTCCTGGTCATCGGTCTGCCCGTCTATCTGATTTGGCGCAAACGCCCCGCTTGACGCAGCAAGCTTTTGGAGGCATATTCCTTTGGAGGAATGAGAGGCCGAGATTGCTCAATGGCTAAGAGTTTTCGAGAACTGGAAGCAAAGATGTCGCTAGGGGCCCGCGCGCGCTCGGACGCCAAGACACAGAAGATGATCGCGGAAATGGATCTGAACGAACTTCGTCAGGCCATGGGGATCACGCAGGAGCGGCTAGCAAAGGCGTTGCGCATCAATCAGGCCGGCGTCTCCAAGATCGAGAGCCGCTCCGACATTTTTGTGAGCACTTTGCGCAAGGCTATTGAGGCGATGGGCGGCAAGCTCGAGATTCGCGCAAAGTTTCCCGCGGGAGAGGTGCGCATTCTGCAGTTTGCCGGGGTTGCGCGGCGAGCGCGTTCGCTTTCGCGGCGAAGCGTAAGGGCGACGGCTTGATGAAGTTTCTACGAAACGCGCCGTCACTCGCCACTCCTCTCTCCCCGTCGCATCAAATCCAATCCTGTGGGAAAGCCTGGTCCACCCGCCGTCTCCGCATCTTGTAGCTGTGCCCTCTAGTGGGTTAGCCACGCTGCCGATAGTACCCGCACAGCGGTACCGTCGGACCATTTGCTATCACAGGTTCACGCAATATTCTTCCCCTTCGAGCCTCTGAGGAAACGATGGAAGAAGTGAAGCACCTGTCACCTGTGAACGTGCCATTTAGATTCCACTCCCGCGTCCACTCGCCACACTCGTAAACCCTTTGCTTGCCACACTTCCGTGATTTCACCCGTAACGCCTGTATTTGCGACAGATCCGAAAACGCCTCCTGTAACGCCTTTATCCGCCACCGGCAGCTCCAAGATCAAACCTTATGGAATGTTGCGTGTAAGTCCCGCAGAATCAACACTCAGACATTGCACGAAGAATGTCTGTCCCGAGCGAGTATCGCGAGCGAGGGTCAACAGAGCCATCAACACTCAACACTTATGAAAAAAGGGGGGAGGGTCCGTTCCATTTTGGAACATCCTATCCTCTTTGACAGTCACGCTAAACGCGAGAAGGGAGGCAACAGCAGCACCGAGGGACTTTCGATCGGGAATACGGCAGCTCAGTTTTGCGACTGGGGACGATCCAGGAACTTCTGAGCCAGTTCACGGGCCTTTTGTACCCGCTGGCTCATTTGACCTGTTGGCTCAAGCGCCAGGTAGGAATCCAGCCCCTGGATTTGCTCCCGATAATCCTGCCTCTGGGCGAAGGAGTCCGCCAGAACCAGGTAGGCATTGGCCAGATTCGGGTTGCGTAGCAGAGCCTCCCGCGCGCTCTTTTCCGCTTCCGCTGGCTGGTCAAGCCGCAACTGCGCCATCCCCAGCACGACGTAGCCGTCTGGGGAATTCGAGTCCAGCTCCAATCCTCTCCGGATGACGCCTTCCGCTTCTCCTGGCTTCCCCTGGAGATAAAGGAGGTAACCGATACCGAAGTCTGCGCGAGCATAGCGCCCGCCGCTCAATTCCAGGCACTTTTGGAAGGCCTGCATCGCCTTTTCCAGTTGTCCCAAGCTAGTGTGCACGACCCCGAGGTGATAGACCGCTTCAAAGTACCCGGGGAACTTCTGAACGGCTTTCGTAAAATGGCTCAGGCTGGACGCAAAGTCTTTCTTATCCAGACTCTGTATCCCTCGATCGAACTCTTCATGCGCCTTGCCGGGGATGGCCAGCTCCCGAACCGAAATCGTGTACTTGTTGCGAAGAGCAGGAGACGAGGAAATTAGGTGAAGCTCAACTTTAGCGGGGGAACCATCGACCTGTGCAGTGGTTTGGAGCGGTTCATAGCCACTCTCCTCGACGCGGATTTCGTACATGCCGCGCGCCAGACCGGAAACTTCGAAGCGCCCCTCGTAGTCGGTCAATACGCTGCGGTAGATTCCCGCTTCATGCGACTTGATGGTGACCGCCACTTGCGTCGCCGGCTGATTGTCGGTCTGCGAATATACGATGCCCGAGATCGAACCATTCTGCTCCGGCTCGGCGGCTTGCGCATGGACAGGAGGACAGCTAATCAGGAGCGTCGCATTCAGGTATAGAAGGACTGCCGGGAAAACTCTCCGCCAGACAACAGAAACCGTTGATTCAGACTGATTGCACAGCATCTCGACCTGCTGCGCACTTTTGAGGTGTGTCCTCGGGGGACTTGGCGGTTGGGGGCCTGTCGATCGTCGCTGGAGGAGCTACTTCCCTGACTGGGTGTTAAAGGGTCCGGAAGTAGTTCCGCCGACGCCGCGTGCACCTGATTCCCTGTTATCAACCGTCGCGTGCGCGGACCTGCCCGGAGTAGTGCATTGTGCGTGCCAAAGAACTTCCACTTCGTTTGCTGCCCGGCTAGTGTGGCGTGCTCCTCTAGTTACAGGCGGATTCCAATAGGGCCATCTGTAGGCATCTTCTTTTTTATCAACAATCGCCGAGACGGGAATTTCCTCAGGTCGATAGAATATGGTGAGCAAAAGGGTACTCGGAGTGAAGTGCAGCAGCCCTCCACAACGGACGGATGTGTCTCACACGGTAACCGTCCGTTTGCGTATCGACTCATTTTGAGACGCAACCGCGAAACAGGGCGCGATGCGACGTTAGAGAAGAGGCGCAGGGCCTCCGGCCCTTTAACGGTTCTTTGGTTCTTGCAGCACTTCGCTGTGAACCGAGGCAGGATTCTCTAGGAAACGAGCCACCATAGGGCCCACGGAAATGCACGCAACCGCAATGTGGCCGCAGGGGGTGTCTAATTTCAACACGGGGGCGCCCGCGGCCGCCGCGAACTTCATGGCCGGTTCCGGATTGACCATCTGGTCTTGCGGAGAAACGATGATCAGGAACCACGCGCGCGTCTTGGCGGGAACTTGCTCGAGCGGCACGCCCAGTTCGCCGGGAATGTCCAGGCTAATGATGGCTTGCCGCTGACGAATGCGGTCCCAGACATTACCCCCGTCGCCCTTGTAGGTCTTACGGATGTCGGCGACCAAGGCGTCGAAGGCGGCAGGACTGGTGTGCGCCACCCGGTACGCCGGAGTCGTGAGGTTCATCGAGCCAACCTCTTCGGCAACAGCAATGCCGCGGTCCATCGGTCCCGTGGGATTGCCGTGGTTCCAGGCAGGGTCGAGCGTCATGATGTCGTTCTGCGCCGTCCAGAGCAGCTTGTCAAAGGAAGTCGACTGCGGCGAACCGGCGATGGGAATGGCCAAGTCGAGGAAATCGGGATAGGCCACAGCCCATTCAAAGGTCTGCATTCCGCCCATGGACGCGCCAATCACGACGCGCAAATGCGGCAGGTGCAAGACTTCGGTGGCAAGCCGGTGCTCGGATTCCACCATGTCGCGAATCGCAATCTCCGGAAATTTACCGAGAGGTTGCTTGCGGCTGTTCGACGGGGAGGTGGAAACGCCGTCAGCAATGGCATCCACCAGAATGACAAAGTAGCGGGTGCTATCGATAACCTTGCCAGGCCCGATAAACTGCAATAGGTCTTCCGATTTGCCGCCGAGCCAGGAGGGCCAGAGAATCGCGTTCGATTTGTCCGCGTTCAGTCTCCCGAGAGTCCGATAGCCCAGCCGGAAATCTTGAATGACGGCGCCACTGCGCAACTTCAAATCGCCGAGCTCGGCAAATTGCAGCCCTCCCTCTGCTGGGGCTGACTGCGGCGCAGCCGGTCTGACCGAGAACAGAAGAAAGATGAGCGTGGCGAGTGTTCTAAGTCCGTTGGTGAGTTGCATGCCGCGCATTGTACTCCAGAGAGGGAAAAGCGGAGTGGCGGCGGCTCGCCTTTCGCCGAACGCTGCCGGAAGTCGACTCAATGAAGGCGAATGGGATGGTGTAGAATGCACGCCGCGCCGCATCTGCCCTGGGAATTACCGGCCATTTTTGCGCAGAACCATAGAATCTTCCAAGTCTGCCCATCATTTGCCTAGAGACCGACGAGCTGAGGAGAGAAGCCATGCACGACAAGCCTATGGGAGTGAAAACCCCACGATTCGTAGGACGAGTATTGCGAATGGGAGCGCTTCTGGCGTTATTGCTTGCGAGCAACGCCAGTCTGCTGCGTGCGCAATCGCAGAAGCCGCTGCTGTTGCGCGATCCGTCCATCAGCAAGACGCAAGTTGCTTTCGCGTTTGCGGGGAACATCTGGATCGCGAACCGCGATGGCAGCAATCTGCGCCGGTTGACCAGCGGCGGCCACGAAGGAAAGCCCAGTTTCTCTCCCGACGGAGCACAGATCGCCTTTATGGGTAACTATGACGGGACGCAAAGCGTTTACGTCATTTCGGTCAATGGAGGCGAGCCGCGCCGGCTGACCTTTCATTCCGCTGATGCCGACGTTCAGGGCTGGACGCCGGATGGCAAGCGCATCCTTTTCAGTTCCGGGCGAACGGCGTTCGCCGGCGGCGTGGTCCAGCTTTACACGGTTCCCGTGGAAGGAGGCTTTGCCACGCAGGTGCCGTTGGTGAGGGCGGCGGAGGGATCTTTCTCGCCGGATGGGACGAGGATTGCCTATGTGCCCATCGCGCAATGGCAGCGCGCCTGGAAGCGCTATCGCGGCGGGCAAGCCAGGCCGATTTGGATCGCCGGCCTGTCCGATTCCAACATTGCGGCCAAAGTCCCTCGGGAAAACTCGAATGACTTCAACCCCATGTGGGTGGGGGACACCGTATATTTTCTGTCGGACCGGAATGGCCCGGTCACGCTTTTCTCCTACGACGTGAAGTCGCAACAACTGAAGCAGCTAGTTAAGAACGAAGGCCTGGACATTAAATCGGCTTCCGCGACTTCCGATGCCATCGTGTATGAGCAGTTTGGGTCGCTCCATCTCTTTGAACTGAATTCGGGGAGCGATCGCGTTCTCGACATCCGGCCGGAGGCGGACCTTGCGGAAGTACGGCCGCACTTCCAGAAGATTGATCCGAAGCGAATCAGGTCGGCGGCCATTTCGCCGACCGGCGCGCGGGCGGTTTTCGGCGTGCGGGGAGAAATCCTGACCGTGCCCGCCGAAAAGGGGGACATCCGCAATTTGACGAATACAACGGATGTCGTCGAGCGGGACCCGGATTGGTCGCCCGACGGAAAATCCATCGCTTATCTGTCAGATGAGTCCGGTGAATATGCGCTGCACATTCGCGACCAAAACGGCATGGGCGAGGTTCGCAAGATCAGCTTGGGGAATCCGCCGACTTTTTATTACGGGCCGACGTGGTCGCCGGACTCGAAGAAAATCGGTTACACCGACAAGCGGCTGAACTACTGGTACGTGGATATCGAGAAAAAAACTCCGGTTCGCATCGACACAGACTTGTACACGGATCCCGGGCACGGCCTGCAGTTCGCGTGGTCACCGGATAGCCGCTGGATTGCTTACACGAAACAGTTGCCAAGCCATTTGCACGCGGTGTTTGCGTATTCGCTAGAACAAGCCAAGAGCTACCAACTCACGGACGGAATGAGCGATGCGCTGTTTGCCGCCTTCGACAAGGAAGGCAAGTATTTGTACTTCACAGCGGGGACGGATTCAGCCCTGAACACGGGCTGGCTGGACATGACCAGCCTGCAGCGGCCGGTCACTCGCGCCGTGTACGTTATGGTGCTGAAGAAGGACTTGCCGTCGCCACTGGCGCCGGAAAGCGACGAAGAGAAGGGCAAAGAGGCGGACAAGGGCAAGGATCAGAAGGCCGCTGCGGATAAAGACAAAGAAAAGGACAAGGATAAGGACAAAGCGAAGGAAGAAAAGCCAGCAAAC
Source organism: uncultured Acidobacteriaceae bacterium (assembly GCA_964524985.1). Taxonomy (GTDB): domain Bacteria; phylum Acidobacteriota; class Terriglobia; order Acidiferrales; family UBA7541; genus Acidiferrum. The sequence continues at coordinate 14,188 of CAZGFL010000076.1, read as the reverse complement.
GTCGAAATCGATCTCGAAGGCATCAGCCAGCGCATCCTGGCCTTGCCGATTCCGGCACGCAATTACTACGGACTCGCCGCGGGAAAGCCCGGCGTTCTCTTTCTTTCGGAAGGACCCGCTGTGGATCCCATCGAGTTCGACGACGGCGGTCCGACGGCAAAAATACACAAGTTTGAGTTCAAGACGCGCAAGGCGGAGCAGATCCTCGAGGGCGTTAACAATTTCGCGGTCTCGTTTGACGGCGAGAAGATGCTGTATTCGAGTAAGGGCCAGTGGGCGATTGCGCCCGCGCAAAAGCCCGCCGACGGGCCTCCGCAGCCGGGCCAGGGCGGGCCCCTCAAACTCGACGCTATGGAGATTTACGTCGATCCCCGCGCTGAGTGGAAGCATATGTACCAGCAAGTGTGGCGCGATGAGCGGGATTTTCTCTACGATCCCGGGCTGCACGGGCTCAATCTCGAAGCCATCAAGAAAAAGTACGAGCCTTTCCTGGAAAACATCTCGACCCGCGATGATCTGAATTACCTGTTCATCGAAATGCTCGGCAACATCACTGTGGGCCACATGTTTGTGGGCGGCGGAGACCTTCCGGAACCAAAACACGTGCGGACAGGGCTACTTGGCGCCGACTATTCCATCGAGAATGGCCGCTACCGGTTTTCGCGGATCTTTAACGGCGAGAACTGGAATCCCAAGCTGCGCGCTCCGCTGACGCAGCCAGGAGTGAATGTGCGCGCGGGCGAATACCTGCTCGCGGTGAACGGCCGAGACGTTCGTCCGCCTGCTGATGTTTTCAGTTTCTTTGAGGAAACCGCCGGAAAACAGACGGTGCTGAAGTTCGGGGCGCAAGCCGATGGCACCGGATCGCGAGAAGTCACGGTCGTTCCCGTCGATGACGAAACGGGGCTGCGGAACTATGCGTGGATTGAGGACAACCGCCGCAAAGTGGACGAATTGACGGGCGGCCGCGTGGCGTACGTCTATTTGCCGGACACATACGCGGGCGGCTACACAAATTTTAATCGCTACTACTTCGCGCAAGTCGGAAAAGATGCAGCGATCATCGATGAACGCTACAACGGCGGCGGGGACATCGCGGATTACATCATCGACTATCTGCGGCGGCCGCTGTTGAGCTACTGGAACATGCGCGAAGGCAAAGATATCACCACTCCGTTAGAGGCGATTTTTGGCCCGAAAGTAATGCTCACGAATGAGATGGCGGGCTCGGGCGGCGATGCTTTGCCGTGGATGTTCCGCAAAACCGGCATCGGCCCCTTGGTTGGCAAGCGCACCTGGGGCGGGTTGGTCGGCCATTACACCAACCCCGGCGATTTGCTGGACGGAGGTTTCACCGGCACACCGAACCTGGCGTTCTACAATCCGAATGGAACCTGGGACGTGGAGAACCACGGTGTGCCACCCGACGTGGAAGTAGAGCTCGAGCCGAAAGCAGCACGCGCCGGCCACGACTCGCAATTGGAGAAGGCCGTGGAGGTTGTGATGGAGCTGTTGAAGAAGAGTCCGCCGCCAGCAGCGCCGCAGCATCCGGCGTTTCCGAATTACCAGAAGAGCGGACCGAATTAGGCGGCGCGGAATTAAGGGGAAGAGAGATCCCTCCGCCTCAGGCTGCGGAAGACCGCAGCCTGAGGGTCGGGATGACAGGTTGGAAGTGACGGCTTGCGGACAGGTTTGGAGGTGGCGGCTTGCAGCCAGCTTGGGCGGTGAGGTCGAGGTCAGATTTGACAGTTACAGCAGGCTGACGGGATCCATATCGACGGTAACGGCGGTTTCAGGGATTTCCTTCGAGTCGCAGAAGGTCAGCGCGCCTGCCAGAACCTTAGTCAACACGGAACGCTTGGGGGACTTCAGCAGAAATTGGAAGCGGTGCTCCTTCTTGAGTCGCGCCAGCGGGGCCGTGGCCGGACCGAGAATGCGAACTTTCTCTCCATCGTGGGGCGAGAAATATTGCGAGAGCTCGCGGGACCAGCGGATCGCCTTCTCGAGACTGGTGTCGCGCACAATCACGTTGGCGAGCGAAGTGAATGGAGGATACGCCATCATACGGCGGAAGTGAAGTTCTCGCTCATAGAAGGAAAGGTAGTCCTGCTTGACGGCATCCTGAATAGCGTAGTGATCGGGATAGAAGGTCTGGATGAGCACGCGGCCTGCGAGTTCGCCCCGCCCGGCGCGGCCGGCGACCTGGGTCAGCAACTGAAACGTGCGTTCCGCGGCACGAAAATCCGGCAGGCTGAGGGAGGAATCCGCACTGACGACGCCGACGAGCGTCACGCGCTGGAAATCGTGGCCTTTCGCGAGCATTTGCGTGCCGACGAGAATGTCCAGCGCGCCACCCGCAAACGCGCCGAGTGTTTCCTGATACTGGCGCTTGGTTCGCGCGGTGTCGCGGTCCAGGCGGGCGATGCGCGCGCCAGGAAATTCCTTGCGCAAGCGTTCTTCGAGCTGCTCGGAACCCTCACCGAAAAAATAGACGTACTTCGATTGGCACTTGGGGCAAATCTGGGGAATGGCTTGAATCGAGCCGCAATAGTGGCATTCGAGGCGGTTGCGCTGCTTGTGATGGGTCATGGAAATGCTGCAGTTCGCGCATTGCACGGACGCGCCACAGCTCCGGCATAGGACGGACCACGAGTAACCCCGGCGATTGATTAGGACCAACGCCTGCGTGCCGTTTGCCAGGCATTCCTGAATCCCGCCGTGCAGTTTCGCGGAGATAGGGCTTGTCTGATGCGTTTGCTGAAACTCTTCGCGCAAATCGACAACCTCCACGTCGGCAAGCGAGCGGTCTGCGACACGGGAAGCTAGCGTCAGGAGTTCATATTTGCCCTCGCGCGCATGGTGGTAGGTTTCCATCGAAGGCGTTGCCGAACCCAGGAGAGCGACGGCGTTTTCCATTTTCGCGCGGACAATGGCGACGTCGCGGCCGTGGTAGCGCGGGGTTTCTTCCTGCTTGTAACTGTTTTCCTGCTCTTCGTCGACAATGATCAGCCCGACGTTCTCCAGCGGTGCGAAAATTGCCGAACGAGTCCCGACGACGACGCGGGCTTCGCCGTTGCGCACGCGCCACCATTCGCGCGCGCGCTCGACGTCGCTGAGCGCCGAATGCAGGACGGCGACGCCTTCAAAGCGCGCGCCGAACCAGGAACGGCACTGCCGGCCTATCCAAAGTGTCAGCGCAATTTCCGGAACCAAGACGATGGCGGTTTTTCCGCGAGCCAACGTTTCCTGCACGACGCGCAAGTACACTTCCGTCTTGCCGCTGCCGGTAACGCCGTGAAGCAATAGGACGCCAAATTCGCCCAGTTCGAAGCGGGCGCGGATGGCCTTCACCGCATTCTCCTGCTCGGCATTCAGTTCATGCGCAGGGGGCACGTAGCCGGAATCGAAGGGATCCTCGGCGGGATCGATGGCTTCTTCCCAGCTGTGCAGCAGGCCGTCGCGCAGCATGCGGTCGATGAGGGCACGGGTGACCTTCGCGAGTTTCAATAACTGCGGAAGAGGCAGGGGGCCTCGTTCCGTCTCAAGCAACGCTCGAATCCTTTCTTCTTTTTCGTTCAGCGGCTCGGGCGTTCCGGTCGACGCCGGGGCGCCCTTCCAAGCAATCACGCGGTGCGTGCGCCGCTTCTTTTCCTGGATGCTCTCGCGAATTTCGATCAACCGGAGCCTCTGCATTTTTTGCAGAGAGGAAGCATCGATTCCCAAGGCTGCAGGCGACACCAAGTGCATGGCGCCTTGCTTTGCCTGCAATTTGGCGAGAAAACGCACTTCGGAAGCATTGAGTCCGTGAGAAAGTTCGCCGCCGCTCAAGCTATTGACGGCTTCGCGCCCTGCATTTGTCAAAAGAACTTGCCGCCGGGATTTCAGTTCCGTAAGAGGCGGGAGCAGTGTCCGAAATACCTCTCCAACGGGGGAAAGGTAGTAGTTGGCGATCCACTGCGCGAGCTCGATCAGCTTTGGCGGGAGCGCGGGAACCAGATCAAGGACGCGAGCGATTTCGCGGATCCTCGTCCCGTCCGGCGCCCTTTGGACGAGATCGGTGACGACTCCGACCAGTGATTTTTTACGGAACGGGACGAGCACGCGGCTGCCCGGCTGCACGCTTTCGCGCAACGCTTCCGGCACTGCGTAGGTAAACGTGGTGCGCAGCGGCACGGGGAGCGCCACATTGCAAAAGGGAGAACTCATCGCGTCGTGTAGTGTATCAGCAGCGCGAAGGGCGTTCGAATGGCGCGGAATCAACTCCGCTGATAGAAAGCGGCCGCGGACCTATCGGCCAATCAGATAAATTCCCGCAAAAATCGTGGCGATTCCCGCCCATTGCCAACGGGAGAGATGCTCGCGCAGAAAGACAGTGGCAAGCCCGACGGTAACCGCTCCGTAAAGCGAACCGAGAACGCTGATGACGGCGACTTGTTCCCTTAGCATGCCGAGATTGCTGAGCACAAACGCGCCGGAATCGAAGAGCCCCATGCCCAACGCCATCCCGCGCACCCTCCCCGCCGGCAACCGCATCGGCTGCTTGAAGAGCAGAATGATTCCGACGGTGATCAACGTACTGCTCAGGCGAATCAACCAAACCGATTGCGTCGCTCCGACGCGCGGAATCACGCGAATTCCGAGAAGCCAAAAAAGCACGCCAAAGCCGGCGGCAGCGCCGAGAGCGGAGCCAAGCCCCTTCGTGTTTTTCGCTGGTGCGCCTGCGCCATTCGCGCCGTTCTCTGCGGGAACATGCTCGCCGCCGGCAACCACCATCATGCCGAGCAAGGTCAGCGCTATCCCCGCGACGCGCAGGCGGTTTAAACGATCGCCACTCAGCCAGGAGAAAAGCAGCGTCAGGGCGGGGTAACTGGCGGAGAGAGGAGCGACGACAGCCATCTTGCCGATTTCGAAAGCGCGATACAGGGCAAGACTCGAGAACGCGTTGAACACCCCCGCCAGTGCGCCCCAGGCCCAAGGTTGCCAGCCGGAACCGTCGGCCAGATGGCCGAGGCCTCCCAGCCACGGAAGCGCAAGGCTGAGGAGAAGGAATCCGAGCAACTGCATGTAAAGGAGGCAGCGAAGAGCGCCAATCCGATGCGTGGCCAGGCGCGCGATGAAATCGCCGCTGCCCCAACTCAGCGCCGTCAGCAGCCCAAGCAAAATTCCCATGACGAATTACGAGGACTTGCCTTTTTTGGCTTCAAGGCCGAGCTCGGCCATCACTTTTTGCAGGTCTTTCCAGACTTCGCCCTTGGCGTTGGGATTGCGCAGCAGATACGCGGGATGGTACGTGGCCATTAATTTTCGGCCGCGATACTCCAGCCATTGGCCGCGGAACTGCGAAATGCCGCGATTGGTTTGCAACAGCGTCTTCGCGGCTACGGCACCGAGGCAAACGATCACCTTCGGGGCAATGACGTCGATCTGGCGAAAAAGAAACGGTGAACAGGTTTTGACTTCGTCTTCTTCCGGCAGGCGATTCTCCGGCGGACGGCACTTCACCACGTTGCAGATGTACACGTCCTTGCGTTGCAAGCCCATGGCTTCAATCATTTGCGTCAACAATTTTCCGGCGCGTCCCACAAACGGCAGCCCTTGCGCGTCTTCATCGGCGCCCGGGCCTTCGCCCACGAAAATCAGCTGGGCATTGGGATTGCCGTCGCCAAAGACAATGCTGTGGCGCGTGCTGTGCAGTTTGCAGCGTGTGCAATCGCCTAAATCGCTGCGGACTTTGAGTAGAGTGTCGTCGACGATCTTGTCGGCCGCTTCAAAGAGCGTCGGCCCAACAGGCATGGGTAGCGGCGCAATCTTAGGAACATCGTGCGTCGCCGGGAAGATAGGCTTGGCAAGCTCGGACCTTCGCATGGGCTTAGGCAAAGTGGGTTCCTCTTGAGGAGAGTTCGGCTGCATTGCGGGCAGAGATGATGCTGGTTGCAATCTAGTTAAACTGATTTCCGACCTGCGATCGCGATAGAACAAATCGATGCCGAGATCCTGGTAGTAAGTGAGACGGTCGGAGATTTTTTTCTGGATAGTTTCTGGGACGAGAGCGGGCATGAGGGCTAGACGTTGGAATGCCGGGGCGCGCGCAACACGCTCCGCAAACGAACCACTTCATCCAGAATGCGTTCGGCCACTTCGCTCTTGGTCATCTTGGGCAGCGCGAGGTCGCGCCCATCGCGCGAGAACAGCGTAACGACGTTGGTGGCGTAATCGAAGCCCGCGCCTTCCGCAGTCACGTCATTGGCGACGATCAAGTCGGCGTTCTTGGCAGTGAGCTTCTTCCGCGCGTTTTCCGCCACTCGGTCAGTTTCCGCTGCGAATCCGACGACAATTCTTTCGCCTTTATTCCGCGCCACATCCGCCAGAATGTCGTCCGTGGGCTCGAGCGAAATCTTCAAAGGTGCGTCGCCCTTTTTGATTTTCTCCGGATGAGCCTGCGCGGGACGGTAATCCGCCACGGCGGCTGCAAAAATCGCAATCGAGGCACCGCTGACACGATTAAGCACCGCGCGGTGCATCTCCGCCGCCGAGCGCACTTCCACGCGGTCTACACCGCCAGGCGTTTCCAGATTGACCGGGCCGCTAATCAAAATCACTTTAGCGCCCCGGCGAGCCGCTGCTTCCGCGACGGCGTAGCCCATCTTGCCGGAGGACCGGTTTGTGATGTAGCGCACGGGGTCGAGATCTTCGCACGTCGGTCCAGCGGTGATCACGACGGTTTCGCCTTCCAGATCGCGTTGCGCCTTCAGTACTTCCCGGACAACGGCGATAATATCTTCCTGCCCCGCCAATCTCCCGGCGCCAGTCATGCCGCAGGCAAGATAACCTTCTCCTGGATCGACGACGTGTACTCCGCGTGCGCGAAGCGTCTTTACGTTTTCCTGGGTGGCTTGGTGATTCCACATGTTGACGTTCATCGCCGGGGCTACCACCACCGGAGCCGTGCAAGCTAGGTAAAGCGTTGTCAGAAAATCGTCGGCGATGCCCCGCGCAAACTTTGCCAGGATGTCCGCGGTGGCCGGTGCTACCAAAAGGAGATCGGTGCGCTGCGCGACCGCAATGTGTTCGATGGCACTTTCGAGATTGGCTTCGCCGCCGGAAGAGTCGGCAAACATGTCGGTAATGACTTTTTGCCCGCTTAGTGCCGCGAAGGTCAGAGGGGTCACGAATTCGCGCGCCCCGCGAGTCATGACGACCTGCACCGTGAAGCCATCCTGCTGTAGGCGGCGCACGAGTTCCGCGGCCTTGTAAGCCGCAACGCCACCTGTCACGCCTAGGGTGATCCTCATGTTTGCCTTCGCAGAGTCACTTCTTCCGCTTGCCGTCTTTGTCTTCCTCGACGGAAGAGGCCTCAGGGGAATCGTACTCAAGCACGCCGTGCTCGAGTTCCTCACAAGCAATCCGCGTGGGCTTCTGCGTTCTTGGATTCTCGATCAGCGGCGGTGCGCCGGCCATGATCTGGCGTGCGCGTCTCGCCGCAAGCACAACATAAGCAAACTGGCTCTCCGGAGCTTTGGTCTGCACGGTCATCTCAGTCTTTCCCCCCAAACGATGCCAGAAGTTGTTCCACTCGTTCCCGGCGGCGCGCGACGGAACAGCGGAGAGCCGTCACAATCGCCTGTACTTCGTTTCCCGCTTGTTCCACATTCTCGTTTACAACGCAGAAATCGTAATACTTGCCGTACGCCGCAATTTCTTCCCGCGCCTGCGCCAGCCGCCGCGCGATTTCTTCGCCAGAATCCTGGCCGCGGCTGCGCAGCCGCCGCTCCAGTTCCTCGCGCGAAGGCGGCAATATGAAAATGGCTACGGACTCCGGAAGCTTTTCTTTTACCTGCGCGGCGCCCTGTACGTCAATTTCGAGCACCAGGTCCAGTTTTTTCTTTCGCGACTCCTCGAGCCACTTCTTCGGCGTCCCGTAAGAATGCTTCCCGAAAACACGCGCGTACTCGAGGAATTCGCCGCGCTCGACCATGGCATCGAATTCCGCTTCCGTGACGAAATCATAGCATTTCCCGCTGGCTTCAGTCGCGCGGCGCGACCGAGTAGTACAGGAGATGGAAGGCATGGTGCCGGGCAGCTCGAGGATTTTCTGCACCAGCGTCGATTTTCCGGAACCCGAAGGTCCCGAGACGATCAACACCAGCGGCGCGACCTCCTTCTCCGTGCTCATTCGATGTTTTGCACCTGCTCACGCAATTTTTCAATCTCTGCCTTGATCTCCAGCGCCAAACCGGTGATTGCGAGCGCTTCACTTTCCACGCCGGGTGTTTTCGAAAGCATGGTGTTGGCTTCGCGGTGCATTTCTTGCAAGAGAAAATCCAGCTTCTTGCCCAATTCACCGGCGCCGTCGAGCAGCTTGATAAATTGTTGCAGATGGCTGCGCAGGCGGTCCAGTTCCTCACTGATGTCACTGCGTTCCGCGAGCAGCGCCGCCTCCTGCGCCAGCCGGGCTGGTTCGATGGCCGTGCCGCCCAACAATTCCTTGAGGCGCGTCTCTAGCCGCCTCGCAAAAGCCGGCCGCAGAGTAGCGGCCAGGCCGCGCACCTGTTCCACCTGGTCGGCGATGCGCGCCAGCCGCTCGCGCAACTCCGCAACCAGGTGCCTGCCCTCGGCCCGGCGCATTTCATCGAGCTTGCCTATGGCTTCGCGCAAACAGGTTTCCAGTGCCAGGCCGAGTTTTTCCTGATCTTCCTCTGCTTCGGGGACAGCCCCGTTCAGCCCGGCGATCACACCGGGCAGGCGCAATACTGAAACCACGTCCAGGTTCGCCGCTCCACCCTTCCCGTGCATCAGCGACTCCGCAGCACTCAAATAGGCCTGGGCCAGTTCTTTATTGACTTGCACGGGAGCTGCGGTCCCGGGTTCTGCATTCACGTAAATTTCCAGATGGCCGCGGTGAATGCGCTCGCGCACGATCTGCCGCAAACGCAAATCGTAAAGGTCAAAGCCCTCGGGCAAGCGCAGCTTCAGATCGAGGAAGCGGTGATTCACGCTTTTTACCGTAACGCGAACGGCCCAACCATGCTGCTCGTGACGGGCTTGCGCGTAACCCGTCATCGAAAGGCACTCGGCTCGCTTGGCGATTGTCGGATTCTTTTCGGTCATGAGGGATTTGTCGGCAAAGTGAGTTGAACGTGATTGGCATGCGCGGGGGTAAGCATTTCGTCGTCGGCGAATTGCAAATCGTGCAGCCGCGCATAGGTCCCGCCATGCGCCATCAGTTCCGCGTGTGTGCCACTCTCGCGGATCTGCCCGTCTTCCAGGACCAAGATTTTATCGGCGCGCCGAATGGTAGCCAAGCGGTGGGCGATGACGAAAGTGGTCCGCCCCACCATAAGGTTCGCAAGTGCCTTTTGCACGTAGAGCTCTGATTCTGCGTCGAGCTCGGAAGTCGCTTCATCCAGAATCAAGATGGGCGAGTCCTTCAAGATCGCGCGGGCAATGGCGATGCGCTGGCGCTGGCCCCCGCTCAGGCGGGTTCCCCGCTCGCCAATGAGGGTGTTGTACCCCTGAGGCAGTTCCTGAATGAAGTCGTGGGCAAATGCGGTCTGCGCGGCGGCGATGACTTTCTCCTTGGGAACGTTGGCTAAGCCGTAGCAGATGTTGTTCCAAACGGTGTCATAAAAAAGGATGTTCTCCTGGGTCACCATGGCAATCTGGTCGCGCAGGGAGCGAATGGTAACCTGGCGAGTGTCCGAGCCATCAATACGGATGGCGCCGGAGGTCAATTCGTAAAATCGGGGAAGCAGGTTAACCAAGGTCGTTTTCCCCGCCCCGCTCGAACCCACCAGGGCAATCACTTCGCCTTTCTTGGCGCTGAACTGAATGTCGCGCAAGACGGGAGTGGAATCGGAATCATAAGAAAAGCCGACGTTCTCAAACGCGATTTCTCGAGCCAACCTGGGCAATTGGCTCGCGCCAGGCTGGTCGGGTTTCTCTTCCGTGCGATCCAGATAAACAAACGCCTGGGCGCTTACCCCTCGCACCGCCTGCAGCTGTTGATACACATAACCGATGCGCTTCAACGGCATGTAGGTATTGAACATCGCATACAGGAATGCGAAGAACTGCCCCTGCGTCATGAGATGGTGATTGATTTGACCGCGTGCGTAGAGAAGCAGAAAGGGAATTGCAATCGCACCGACGAGATCCATCAGGGGGCCGGAGATGGCTGCGGCGCGAACCCAACGCATATTCTCACGTAGGAGCATGCGTGCCGATTCGCGGAATTTGCGAATCTCAAAATCCTCCATGCCGAACGCCTTGACCACACGATTACCGCTCACGGTTTCCTGCAAAATCTGGCTCAGGTCACCCAGGCGCGTCTGGCTGTTTTCCGCAGAGCGCCGGATCTTGCGGCCATATTTGTTGATGGGCAGAGCCACGAAAGGAAGCAGAAGCCCGCAGCCGAGGGCCATCTTCCAGTTGATTCCAACAAGCACCGCAACGAAGACGATGAGCGTAAATCCCTTTTGAAACACATCGGCGAGCCATTCGCTGAGGGCATAGCGTACGCGCTCAACGTCATTGATCACAGTGGAGGTCAGCCGCCCGGTGGGATGGTGCTGAAAAAAGCCGATCGGCTGACGCAGCACGCGACCATACACCTGATTCCGCAGATCGGTAACCGCGGAGAGGCCGGAGTATTGAACCTGGGTCGTGCCAAAATATTCAGCAATTGCCTTTGCAAAAAAGAGAACGACAAGGGAAATAGTGAAGATCGGCCAGACATTATGAAAGCGACCAGGAGGGAAAAAGTCGTTGAGGTATATGACGTGATGGTTCCAGGGGATCGTTCCAAGCGGCAGCCGAGAGCTGGTAGCGGCCGGATTCAAGACAAAGTCCACCACCAGCTTGATCATCAGCGCGACAGCACCCTCACCGATAGCGACAAAGGCGAGCAGCACAATCCCTAATCCCAGTCGAAACGAATAGGGACGGACGTACGTGAGCAACCTCTTCAGCTGTGGTGAAAGTAACGACAACACTCCCCCTGCTTTGCCCCTTGTTACGCTATTCACCGCCTAGCGGCGTGTCAAGTTTTCCCGGCTGTTAAGAGCGTAATTGTACAAACGCCCGCAGACCGAAACTACTTTTCAATATCGCGATGAACAACCTTCGTCGAATAGCCACGCTTCTCCAGCGCTTTCTTCAGCCACTCGGCCATCATGACCGAACGGTGCTTCCCTCCGGTGCAGCCGAAAGCGATCGTCAAATAGCTTTTTCCCTCGCGGATATAGTGCGGAATCAGATAAGCGAGAAGATTCTCGATGCGCCGCAGAAATCCGCCAGTCTGCGCGAACGAAAGAATGTACTTGCGAACCTTGGGATCCATACCGGTATATAGCCTCAGCCGTGGAACGAAATGCGGATTGGGCAGAAACCGAACGTCAAAAACAAGATCGGCATCCGAAGGCACGCCATAGCGGTAACCGAAGCTGACCACCGACACCAGCATCGGCCGCGTGTCGGGATTCTTGAAACGCGTGGTGACAAAATGGCGAAGCTCATGCACGTTGAATTGCGTGGAATCAATGACCACGTCCGCCAGCTTGCGGATGGGTTCCATGAGCGCGCGCTCGTGGCGCAAACTCTCGCGCACGGAGAAGTTCTTGCCCAGGGGGTGTGGCCGGCGCGTCTCGCTGTAGCGCCGCAGGAGCGCGTCGTCGCTTGCTTCAATGAAGACCAGGGTGATGGGATGGTCCTTCTTCAAGTGCTTTAGAAGGGGAGGCAACTTTTCGAGTTGGAGGCCCTCGCGAGCGTCGACGAGGAGGGCCGCGCGCGCAAAATCACCTTCGCCCGCGGCATGCAGCTCCGCAAAAATGGGGATGAGCTCGACGGGAAGATTGTCCACGCAATAAAAGCCCATGTCTTCAAACGCGCGCAGGACTGTGCTCTTTCCGGAGCCTGAAAGACCGGTGAGGATCACCAACTGGCGGGCGTCGTGTCGTCTTCGCGGCTTCACCGGCGTGCCGCTCAACTCTTTTCCCGGCGCTGGTGCGTGCTGGGAATGCGCATGTCCTCGCGATATTTCGCCACGGTGCGGCGCGTGACGTGAATGCCCGCATCGTCGAGCTTCTTGGCAATCTGTTCGTCGGTCAGCGGCTTGGTGGCATCTTCCTCTTCGATCATTTTCTTGACCAGCCGCTTCAGCGTCAGCAGCGACATACCGCTGCCCTCGGGGCCGTTCACAGATTCGCTAAAGAACGAGCGCAGCTCGAGCACCCCTTGCGATGTATGCGCGTATTTGCTGGCCACCGCGCGGCTCACGGTGGAAGGATGGACGCCGACTTCCTCCGCGACTTCCTTGATCATCATGGGCTTCAGGGCGTCGGGCCCATGGTCGAGGAATTCGCCCTGCCGTGCGATGATCGACTGACAGACGCGCAAGATAGTGTGTTTGCGCTGCTCGATGTTCTTCATCAATTGCACGGCCGCCGTGAAACGCTCTTTGACATAGTTGCGCACGTCGCGGTCGGCGGCGTCTTTCACCAGGAGCCGGCGGTACGTAGGGCTGAGGCGAAGTTGCGGCATGTCGTCTTCATTTAAAAAGGCCTGCCATTGCCCATCGACCTTGCGGAAGTACACGTCCGGCTCGACCAAACGCGGCTCGGATTTGTTGTAGCGCAGCCCGGGACGCGGATCGAGCTTCTTGATCACGTCCACGGCCCGCTTGACGAGCTCCACGGGACGGTTCAACGCGCGCGCGATTTCCTTCAACTGGTTTGCCTGCAAAAGCCGCGCCAGGGGCGTTTCCGGATTTAGCTCCTCGGCTTCGCTCGCCACCAAGGGCCGCTTCGGCAAACATTCGGAAACAATCTGCATCGCCAGCGCGTTTTGCCCATCCAGCGTGCGCAGCTGCATCAACAGGCATTCGCGCAGGTTGCGGGCAGCCACGCCCAGCGGATCGAATTCCTGCACGACCGCCAGGGCTTCCTCGACGTCTTCCATCGAGTACTTTCCGTTTTGCGAAATTTCTTCGAGCGAGGCGCTCAGGTAACCGTTCTCATCGAGGTTTCCGATGATCGCTTCGGCAATCTCGCGCACCACGTCGTTGCAAACCGTCACGCTCATTTGCCACGCCAGATGTTCGGTAAGCCCCTGTGCCGAAGAAAGGAACTTGTCAAAGGACGGCCGCTCAATGGTTTCTGTTTCGCCGCGCTCTGGATTGCCGCCGCCGCTATCGAGATATTGATTGAAAAACGAAGCGACATCGAAATCCTCGAAAGGACTGGGTGGCTCGACCTCGGGAATTTTTTCGGTTTCGGCTTTCAGGAAGGTTTCGTCGCTGTAGTCTTCGGGGGTTACGCTTTCTTCGGACAATTCCTCCAGCACCGGGTTCTCGATCATCTCCTGATTGATCATCTCGCGGAGCTCGAGACGGTTCAGCGCCAGAACGCTCACCATCTGGACCAGGCCAGGCGTAAGGATCTGCTTCTGCGCGACCCGTAAGTGAAGTTTTGGCTGGAGCCAGCTCATAAGCTTTCAATTCAAACGGAAATGATCTCCGAGATAGACACGGCGAACCTCGGCGTTGCCGCTCAGGTCATGCGGCGTCCCGGCGGCAAGCACTTTGCCGTTTTGGACGATGTAGGCGCGATTAGTGACGCTCAGGGTCTCGCGCACCTGGTGGTCGGTGACCAGGACGCCGATTCCCTCGCGGCTCAATTCGCTGATAATTTTCTGGATATCCACGACAGTCAGGGGATCGATCCCCGAAAAAGGTTCGTCCAACAGAATGAAGGCAGGCTCCAGCACGAGTGACCTGGCAATTTCCAGCCGCCGCCGCTCGCCTCCCGACAGCGTGTAGGCCCCGTTGGATCGCACCGTTTCCAGCTTCATTTGCGCCAATAGCTCCTCAAGCCGGTCTCGCTGTTGCTCCGAGGTCAGAGGCAGCGTTTCCAGGACCGCAATCAGGTTCTCTTCGACCGTAAGCTGCCGGAAAACCGAAGGTTCTTGCGGCAAATAACTGATCCCGCTGCGGGCCCGGAGGTACATGGGGAGGTCGGTAATGTCGTCCCCGTTCAGCAGGACGCGCCCGGAATCCGGCCGGGCTAAACCTACCAGGATATAGAACGTCGTTGTCTTCCCAGCGCCGTTAGGCCCCAGAAGCCCTACCACTTCACCTTGGCTGATCTCCAGGTTAAGGTCGTCTACTACTTTTCGCCCTCGGTAGGACTTACTG
>CAZGFL010000075.1:0-61558 GCA_964524985.1 uncultured Acidobacteriaceae bacterium | reverse complement strand
GCCTCCACGGCGGGTTCGGGGAAATGATCGAAGTGGGTATGGTTGGCCAATTGGCCAACTCAAGCGCCATATCAAATTTGTAAGTGACGCCAAAGCAACGACTTAGTGATTTTCACCCGCGGCTGTTAACCGAAGGGTTGCGAGTTCGAATCTAGCCCGGGGAGCCACTTCTTTCACGGGATTTTACTCCACAAGTTGCAAATTCAGGGCGATGCGGACGCCGTTGACGAGGACGACGCTCTGGTCCAGCAGTTGCTGGTTGGTGATCTCAGCGTTGACGAACTGCTTGACGGCTGCGCGCGGGCAAATGAATTCGACAGCCTCGGACGTTTCCTTTACGCCCGGCGACAGCTTGTTCAGCACGGAAAAATCGTAGAGTTGGAATTCCACGTCCGGAGAAACCCGCGCGGTAACGTCCTTGAGCAGCGGGGCGAGGAACAAGTCGAAGCTCTGTGCCGCGCGCTTGTAAATCGAGCCTTTTCCGGAGCCAAAGGAAAGAGAATTCTTCAGCGTCATTTGCAAAGCTACCTGGTCGTGAAAGATCACGAAGGCGGGCGGGGCATAGTCCACAAAGTGATATCTGGCAGCGCCTTCTTTGGCGAGGGCTGCCAATTGCAAGTGATATTTTTCTTCCAGGCGATCGGCATCGACCTGGGTTGGAAGAGGCGGCGCCGTCGGGGGATCGGCGGCGACCGCCGCAGGCGAGGTGGTGTCCGGCGCCGTGCGCTGTGGTTCCACCTGAGAAGACTGTGCGGGCAGCGCAGGCGCGGCAGAAGGAGCCGCACCAAGAGGCTTCAAGAGCGCTGAATGGGAAGCAAGAGTCGAGGATCGCGCCGTCGAGGTGGCGTCCGGTTTCGCAGGGACGGATCGCGGGAGAGCCTGCACGTTCAGCGGATCGCGTTCCGTGAGGGAGAGGCCATAATCCTTGCCGCTCAAAAAGACCTTTGAACGATTAAGAATCTCCTGACGCTCGGAGTCGGCCGCCGCGCGGGACATCGCCCATGCATCGGCGCGGTCCAAGACCACCACGAGAATTTCTTTCCCCTCAAAATCGTAGCTGCGATCGTTGGTACGGACGTGATGAGCGATCTCGAAACCGACGCCGTCGCAAGAAAGATCCTCGGGAAGGGCCGCGGTGACGATATTCAGAATCGGAAGAATCACGGTGCGAAACGTGGAGGCAGCGCGTTCGTTCTGCGTCAAGCGATGCGCGTCGTAGGCGGCGTTGTAACTTCCGGTGATCTTGAGGATGACGCGTTCCTGAAAGCGGACAAATTCCAGGCCGCGCGAATCGGCTTCCGCCTGCTGGGCCGGGTCGAGTCCGACATAGCGGCTGAGATAAAACGGGAAGGGAAACTTTGCGCGGGCGATTTCCTGATTGATGGACTTCAACTGCGGGAGGAAGGTCTGCTCCAGCGTTTTCAGATCAGGATTCAGAATCTCTGACGGGCTCACTTGCGCGAATACGGCGACAGTATTCACAGAAAGCACAAGCCCCACAGCCAGAAAGATCCAGCCAAAGCGCGAGCGATGAAAGGGCGTCCAAGCCATGATCCGAGGAAAAGTATCTCCTATTTGGCGGAGTATTGCGATCCGGGACGGCCGGGCGGCTGGTAGGGCGGCTGCGCAATCACGCGAGTGAACGCAATGACGGAGCGGATTTCTTCCGAGGTGAACATGCGTCCGTAGGGCGGCATCATGGCGGACTTGCCCATGGCGCTTCCGCCAAGCGTGATGATGTTCTGCATGTACTCATCGCTTTCGGCGTTCAGCGTGGCGCCATCGTTGAGCAACGGAGGGACCGGCGTGAGATTCGAACGGTTCGACGGGCCCGCGGGTGTGGCATCGGCATGGCACCACACGCACTGCTGGTAAAAGATGCGCTTGCCCTGAGCCTGCTCGTAACCGAGCGGAATGATCTTTTGCGCATCGTTCCAGTCCGGCTCGGAATCGTAAGACGCGAGAAGAGGATCTGCTTTAGCCGTGTCCAATTTCTTGCGGCAGCCGGAGATGCCAACGAGAGCGAGCGAGGCGAGAGCGAAGATCCGGATTTGAGGTTTCATCGGCCTGCTCCCTGCGCCGAAGCCCGCGGCCCGGATGTGCTCGCGGCCTTCTGCGGCTTGATGCCGGCTCGCAAAGTCATCAAGTAAGCGGTCAAGGCGTTCACTTCCTGGTCCGTGAAATTGCGGCGGGGCTCGATGGTGTCGGGAGCCAGCGCCTGGGGATTTTTCAGCCACGCCTGAATCCAGGCGGGCGTCAGCCAACCGCCGGCGTTATTCAGGTTCGGGCCGACATAGCCGCCGGAGCCGCCGATGGTGTGGCACGACTGGCACTGGTATTTGACTTCGTAGAGCTGTTTGCCGAGCGCCGCGAGCGCGGGCGTGAACTGTTTGCTATCGGTGGCCGAAGGATTGACCGCGGGATGCTGCATGACCATTGAGAGGTAGTCCGCGAGCGTGGTGGCGTCCTTGTCGCTCATATTCAGTTGCGGCATACGAAGAATGAGGGTTGGGCGAAGAGTCTGCGGACTCTTCAGGAATTCGACGAGCCACTGGCGCTGCGCCCGGCTGCCTTCGTAAGTAAGGTCGGGAGCGAGGTCGCCGCCGTAGCTGTTGAATTTGTGGCAGGTGTAGCACTTGTAGCGCTCGTAGACTTCGGCAAACGAACCCGTGGGACGGAAGACGGCATCCTTGCGTGGAACGACGAGATTCTGTAACGCGCTGGTCGGGGGCGCGCCCTTCAGGCTGAGCAACGCCGTGGTAATGGCGTCGAGGTCGGCCTGGTTCCAGTTGTATTGCGGCATGCGCGCCGCGGGATTAACGGAAGCCGGATCCTGCAGCTTGGCCTGGATGTAGGAGACCAGGTTATGCGGAATCTTGGCCGTGCCAAATTCCAATTCGGAGGCATTCTTGGCGCCAAGCGCGCTCAGGTCTGGCCCAAAATCTCTTTGTGGATTGAGACCTTCAATCGAGTGGCAGCTCGCGCAGCCTTTTTCGAGGAAGAGGCGGCGGCCCATCTGAATCTGCTCATCTGTGGGGGCCTCGAGCTTGGGGACATTGGATAACAGATCGGAATCCGCCAGCTTCGTGGTGATGTACTGCGTGACCTTGTAAAGGTCCTCGTCCGACCAGCCGTACCGCGGCATGCGCGTGTGGGGCTGGTAGCTTTCCGGATCGCGCAGCCAGTTCACCAGCCAGTCGGGATTGACCTTGCTGCCGACCTTGGTGAGCTCGGGGCCGATGTCGCCGCCGATGAGCTTGGTTTCGCCGGCGCGCGTAACCGCGAGCGAGTGGCAGGTGGAACAAAACATCTGACGGAAGCGCAACTCCCCCTGCGAGATCAGTTCTGCATTCTTGCTCCAGGCGGCCACCACCCCTGGAGAAATCTTGTAAGGCACGAGGGCCTTGGCTTTCTGAACGCTCAGATAGGCGGAGAGGCCCAGCAGCTCGGGTTCGCTGAGACGGAACTTGGGCATCCGCGGCTCGTCTTCCGTTTCGTACCCGTTGACGGTCACGTTGCCGTCCTTATCGACGATGGTGCGCGGCTCCTTGAGCCACTTGTAAATCCATTCGCGGCTCACCTTCGTACCGACACTGGAGAGGTCTGGGCCGCGCATCAAGGGCCGCTCGATTCCCGGCAATTTATGGCAGGCCTGGCAATTCAATTCTGAGAGGAGTTGGCGGCCGCGAGTGAGCTGCGGAGTTTGCGGTAGATCGGCATGATGACATGCGCCGCACGAAGCCTGGATGAAATGTGCGGGGAGGACCGGTTGCTCCCAAGCTAGCGTGGATTCGTGGGCTTCCGCGACCTCGGTGGCAGGGCCCTGGCCGCGATGACAGACCGTGCAGCCCCAATCCCGAACATTATGCGGAATGGGCGGATGCGCGCGGAACGGTTGCGGAACGGATTTATCGGCGAGCGTTGGCTGGGTGATGCCCTGGTGGCAGGTGGTGCAGCGGTCAACGACGTTCATCCCCGGCAGCCAAATCTGGTCAATGCTCGGGCTGTAATCGGCCGTGAGCCGCTTGGTGTCCGGCCGGCTTTGCGCGAAACGGAGATAGCCACGCTTGTACTGCTTCCATTCGCGGCGATAGTCCTTGAACGGGGAGATGGCAAGAACCGCCAAAAAGATCAAGCTGGAGACCGCGAACGTAAAGCGCATGCGGTCCGTCACTTTGCCCATTTCTTCAGCCGGCATGAGACCCCCACGGCCACACCCAGGACCACCCAGGTCCCCGGAAGAAAGTGCCTACGGCGGTGAGGCAGATGGCGACAGCAATGAACCAGGTCATCACCCACCAGGAAAGAGGTTTGGTTCCCAAAGTGTGCAGAAATCCGGTCGCTCCTTCCCTGGCGGTGTAAGAGAAGACCAGGAGCGTTGCGATCAGAGCGGTAGGAACGAAAATCGTCCACGCATGAAAACCTGCAAGAAACGCGAGAAGGATCAGGACGATGACCAGGATGTTCCGAAGATGCTGAGCGGGCCGGTACGCCCAGATGGCCCGACCCTCGATGTTGACGTTGAAGTAGGGAATGACGATGAGAGCGATGACAACCAGCGTCGGGATCAGAATCCCTGCGACGAACGGCGGAAAAAAGTGCAGCAGCTCCTGAAGGCCTAGGAAATACCACGGCGCCTTGGCAGGGTTGGGAGTGAGCAGGGGATTGGCGAGTTGCTCGAGAGGGGCGTCCCAGAAAAGCGCCACGATGACCATGGCGATCACCAGCACCTGGAACGCAATCGCCTCGCGAAGCAGGAGGTGAGGGAAGGTCATCAGTTGCGAGCCGGGCTCGCCGACCACTTTGGCGGACGTATTCTTGGTTACAAAGACGACGCGGCGCGGTTCTTTCTTGGCGTCGGAGCTGAAGCCGGTCTGGATTTTATTGTTTTCCATCGTCGTCCTTCGGCTTGACGGTCAAGCCGCCGTCCTTTTGCACGCGCCAGAAATGAATGCCGATGAAGAGAAAAGCGACGAGCGGAAGAATCACGACATGAAGTACGTAGAAACGCAGCAAGGCATTTTCTCCCACGATGTTTCCGCCAAGCAGCAGGAAGCGGACCTTGTCGCCGATAAGCGGCATGGCGGAAATGATATTCGTCCCCACAGTTACAGCCCAGAAGGCCAACTGATCCCACGGGAGAAGATAGCCCGTATAGCTAAGGAAAAGTGTCAAGAGAAGAAGCACGACGCCTATGACCCAGTTGAATTCGTGCGGTGGCTTGTAACCACCACGATAGAAGACGTGAAACATGTGCCAGAACACCGCGAAGACCATCAGATGCGCGGCCAGACGGTGCAGATTGCGCAGGAAGACGCCGTTGGAGACGACGAACTGCAAATCCTTCATGTCGCGGTACGCATTGGGCGCGGCCGGATGGTAATAGAACATCAGCAAAATGCCGGTGACGAAGAGAACGATGAACAGGATGAAAGAGATGGAGCCGAGATAATAGGAAGCGCGGACGTGCAGAGACTTCTCGCGAACTTTGACGGGCATCCAGTGGAGAAAGAGATTGCCGAAGACGGCCAGGCTGCGCGTGCGGTTGGTGTTGGCAGGGCCGCGGCGAAAGATGGACTTCCAGACTTTTGTTTCGCGAAGAGTTTGCAGAGCGGATTGAAAGGTAGTGGCCATGGTCTGCCTCAGACTTTCAAAACCTGCGAAGGTTTGATGTTTTGCAGCTTGTCCACCAGCAGCTCTCCGTCCGCCGTCAACGAGATGGCAAAGTGGGGAAGCGGGCGCGGCGCGGGGCCTTCGATCTTCGTTCCGTCCGGCTTGAACTTGCTCCCGTGGCAAGGGCAGGCAATCATGTTAGCGTCCGCCTTCCACTGCGTGACGCAGCCAAGGTGCGTGCAGACCGCGGACACGGCGTAGAAGCCTTCCGGCACGCGCACGATGTAAACCTGCTGGTCTTGAAGAAACGTGACGGACTGGATGGGATAAAGGTCGGGATTGCCCGCGCGGAAAGTAGTGGACGGCTCGAAAAGGACGTTGGGCGAAAAGTATTGGTAGGTGACGGCCATGGAGCCGAGACCGGCGATGCCAAGCGCGCCCGCCGTGATTTCGTTGAGGAAATCGCGGCGCGTGATCTCGTTGCCTGCCGCAATGGTGTGCGGCGTTCCGACAACTGAAGAGTTTTTTGTGTCGCTCATGGGCGGAGAACCATTTCCTCGATTTGAACGAGATTTGGATCGCGATCAAACACTTCAAAAGCTTCCATCGTAATGGTGTGAACGGGGCAGCGTTCGGCACAGAGGCCGCAGCGGATGCAGATGGTCTCGTCCTTGACCATCACCGAGCCTTCTCCAGCGGCAAGTTCATCCGGGGTGAGGTGGAGCAATTCGTTTTCGCGCGCTCCGGAAGTGGCAGCAAGCTGCTGGCGCGTTTCGCCGGAAAGTTCAAACTGGCGTAGGGGTACCAGTTGCAAGCAGTTCTCGGGGCAGACATCGACGCAGCCCCCGCAGAGGATGCATTCGCTGCCAGTGGCTTCGGTCCCTTCGAAAATCGTATTGATCCAGCATTGCAGGCAGCGCGACGCTTCCCGCCGGGCTTGTTCCTCCGTAAAGCCGGTT
The DNA here is from genome assembly GCA_964524985.1 of uncultured Acidobacteriaceae bacterium. GTDB lineage: Bacteria > Acidobacteriota > Terriglobia > Acidiferrales > UBA7541 > Acidiferrum. The sequence continues at coordinate 54,986 of CAZGFL010000075.1, read as the reverse complement.
TCCACCTCGGCGACCCCGGTGCGGCGCTCGAGTGGAATTACTGGAACGGCCAGGCGAGAATATTCGTCGTACTGCTCCGCCATTTTGTGATGATCCAGCACCGTGATTTGTACGAATTGCGGCTTGGGCTGCCACTCGGATCCCCGAAGGAACCTGTCAATTTGCTCGGCGGCTTTCTTGCCGTCGGCGACGGCGTTGATGATGAGGCGCGGCCCGAAGGCGATGTCACCAGCGGCAAAAATCCCCGGCGCTGTGGTCCTCAGTGTTTCTGGATTAATTTTGGGCGTGCCCTGTCGCGTAACCTCAATGCCGTCGGAGGGTTTCAGGAAGGAAAGATCGGAAGCTTGACCAATCGCAAGAATCACCGTGTCGCAGGGAATGACCGTTTCAGTTCCTTCCGCGAACTTGGGGCTAAAGCGCCTCTGCTCGTCAAAAACTGAAGTGCAACGAATCACTTCGAGCCCCGTCAACTTGCCGTTCTTGCCCACGAACTGTTTGGGGCCGAGGGAGGGATGAACCTTCATTCCTTCCATGAGGCCCTCTTCAATCTCTTCCTCGGACGCCGGCATCTCTTCGCGTGATTCAAGGCAGACGAGATGCACCTCGCGGGCGCCCATGCGCAGAGCTTGACGGGACACGTCCATGAACTCTTTCATGGCCACGTCCATTTCGCTGCTGTTCAATTGATCGGGAAGGACCACGCCCGCGATGTCGGTCATAAGCTTCTGCTGCTGCTCGCGCATCGCGGAACGCGCCACATCAATCGCGACGTTGCCGCCCCCGATGACCACCACCTGCTTGCCAATCTGAAAGCGGTAGCCGAGATTGACATTCAGGAGGAAGTCGATGCCCTTGACCACGCCGTCGAGATCGTTGCCGGGGAGATTGAGGTCGCGGCTGCGATGCAAACCGAAGGCGAGCAAAACGGCTTTGTAGCCTTGGCGCCGAAGATCCTCGAGTGAAAAATCGCGGCCCAGGCGGCTGTTGAGGCGAAGCTCGGGGCCCAGGTCGAGGATTTCTCGAATCTGCGACTGTAAAACATCGCGAGGCAGCCGATATTCCGGGATCCCTAGATGCATCATGCCGCCGGGAACGGCGGCCGCCTCGAATACCGTTACGGTATAGCCGAGCAACGCCAAGTCATGCGCGGCGGACATGCCCGCAGGCCCGGAGCCGATGATGGCGACTTTTTCCGCGCGTGTGACTTTCGGTCGCTCGGCGAACACATCAACGGGATTGCGTGATTCCGGGCCATGGCGTTCGGTGACGTAACGCTTCAGCGCACGGATGGAAATAGGCATATCAAACTGGCCGCGGCGGCAGGCAGGTTCGCAAGGATGCCCACAGACGCGGCCACAGATCGAAGCAAAAGGGTTAGGGACCCGGGCGTAGCGATAGGCTTCCTCGTACCTCCCCTGCGCAATGAGGGAAACATAGCGCCCGGCCTGCGTGTGGACGGGACACGCCTGCATGCAGGGGAAGTTCGACTCGAGCCACTCGAGATCGACGAGTTTAGTTCGGCTGCTCACGAGGAACGGTCCGGGTCCCTGTCTCAGCTATTTCTTCACGGTCAATTCGACGTTCGTCGTTGCAGCACTCACGTCCACGGCTTGTGTCGTGGGCTTTCCGTCTTCACTCCACGTCTTCAGCGTGTACTTGCCGGCCGGGATGTTCTTGATTTCGAAATTTCCATCCTTGTCGGTCACAGCGAAATAGGGAGTCGGAACCACCACGACGTAGCCGGACATCTCCGGATGCACGTTGCACAGAAGCGATGCTACCCCGAGGTCGTTGAATTGAAAAGGCTTCTTCTCCCCCTTGGGCCAAGTGCCGAGATTGTGGGAGAGTTTCTTGTTGCCGCTAATGGAGGGCCAATAAACGTTGTGACCGACCGGATCGCTGTTCAAGAATTCCACGGTCGTTCCCTGCTGTACGGCGACAACATGCGGAATGAATGCCATCTTTCGCTGGTCGACCACCACATGTTCCGTCGGCGCGTCAAACTTCTTGTCCGGGATGACATCCACGTACACGGCGATGCTCTCCGCGGACTTGATGCCCTGGACGCTGACCTTGCCCTTGATGTCATTCGCTCGGCTTGCGCCGGCCAATGCCAGGACCAGGGCTGCGGCCACCGCTGTCTTCACTGCTATTTTCGATAGATTCATGACCTTCCTCTCGTATTTGGATATTTCGTGCAACTTGAGCCTTTAGATTCAGAGTATTTAGAAGACGTAGTCAATTCCAGTCTGGAACGTGTTTGGACGGAAGTACAGAGTGTTTGCCGGATTGGTTGGGTCAGTGTACGGCTGTCCGAAAGTGTACTGATATTCGCCGACGACCTTGATGTTGGCGCGGACTAGAATCTGAAAACCCGGACTAAAGCGGTTGCGCGTATGGTATTGCGATGCAGGTGTTCCGTTTACAAAGTCGGCGCGAGAATTCACAGCGTCATAGTGGAAGGTTCCGATAAGCCAGGGATGGATCCAGTAGTTAACTCCCGCAAAACCGCCGGAGAATTTTACGGCCGGCGCGGCAGCAATGGTTGCGGGGAGCCCGGCAGTAAAGAGGTGATTGTCATCGTGGCCAAACATCCCGAGCCCAAATAGTTCGAGATGGCGGTACTTGAAGCGGAGATCGCCGCCGACGCGATAAAAAGGCTCCTCGACGGTGGTCAAAATTCCTGGAAAAGTTGTGCCGTTTTGGTTTTGCTGGTTCTTGCCGTAGTAGTAGTAGAAACCGAGCCGTATGGAGGTGTGGTCGCGAGGGCCAGTCGGGCCCGCTGCCTGAATGGCATTGCGGCTCTCTGGGTCGCGCTCAAGATTAAACCTTTGGGAGAGGCGCACGTAGACATCCTTCGAGCTGCGAACAGCGTCCCCGGTGTTGTTTCCGTTGACAACCGCAACGGACCAGTCAAAGTTGCCGTTGTTGGGCGTCCCGCCAAATTCGATGCCGCGCTGGGGCGACCCGAAAATGACCGGATTGTTGGTTGTGCCCAGGGCACCGGCGACACTGGTTTCGTTGTAGATGTCATACGGAGACAAGTAGATAGACTTCGCCTGCGTGAACGGCAAATCCAGCTCAAATTGTCCGAATCGCACGTTCAGTGCGTTCTTCGGCAAGCCGATTCCATGCCCCAAGTCGCTGTACTTCAACCAGCCGTCGCCCATGCTGCCGTTGGCATTGGCCGCGTCCACGGAAATGTCATCGTCGATCCAAAAGGAAAAGTTCTGGCCGAAACTTCCTACAGCAAGAATGGTGAAGGTGTTGGGGGCAAACAGGTCTGTCCGCGGAGTGAATCCGTTTTGCGCGATGACTCCCGGTGGCTGTTTGCGATTGAGCGTGAAATTTCCTTCATAGCGGAAAGCGACGGGCAAGCTGCCAGGAATTTCGCCCGGGTAGACCGCGCCGGGAAATGCTTCCTTCTGAGCCTTCGAGCCGAGGAGAACCGGTGGCTCCTTCACGAACGTCTCGTCGTCCTTGGGAAACTTGAAGCCGTTCTTCTTAAAGGCCTCTCCGAAATCGTTCAGCTCCGGATAGTTGTTATGACAGGTGGTACAGGACGTCTGGTACTTACGGGAAAACGCCGGAATGGCAGAGCTCTTTGGCGCCGACGCGAGAACTACCCACACAAGCGCCAAGACTGCTGCTAGACCGGCGGCGAGACTTAAACCACGATTACGGTCATTCATCACAATAACCCTCCTCAGCGGACTCACCAGCCAGACTTTAGCTTGTCACCCTTATTGAATTTACGAGCTTTGTAGGTCACAAGCCTGAGGGTAAGTTGGCTGCGTGCGCAGTATCACCAATCACAGGCTGATGTGACCCCTGTCACAATGTTTGAAGGAGGTTGTATCGCCATCGAGAGAAATCCGTGGAAGGCCGCTGGAGCAGAAGGTTGTCGCGGCCTAATTCACGGTGAAGATGGAGAGAGATTGCGGCGGCAAGGAGAGATGCATTTCATCCCCCGAGAGGTCGGCATTTGCTTGCCCAAAAACCTTCGACAACTCCGCAGCTTTTTGAATGGGCGTGTCGCTTAGGCGAACGCGCAGTTCGGTGGTCCAATCTGTATTGTTGAAAGCCACCACGATCCGTTCTTCTTCCAGCTCCCGCAGGAAGACATATGCGCTTTCGTCGGACGCCAGATGCCACTGCCGTCCGCCTCGCAGCGCCGGATGCTCGCGGCGGACTCGCAACAATTCCTGTACATAAGAGAAAACGTCCTGTTGCTCGTGGGTGCGTCCTCGCGCAGTAAAAGCATCATTCGAATCGCCAATCCATCCACCCGGGAAATCGCGACGGTTATCAGGATCACCCCCGCCCGGCATGGCAATCTCATCGCCGTAGTAGAGTTGCGGGATTCCCCGCAAGGTCAGCGTCAGCCCAAATGCCAGTTTCAGCTTGGCCGGCGAAGCTCCCTCCGCGCTCGCAAAACGCTGCACATCATGGTTTGCGAAAAATGGCACGAGCATTTCGGGGTGTGGGTAGAGCGCATCGTGGCGCAGAATGTCGGCAAGGCGGCCTGTGGGCGCGTTGTGCAGCAATATATCCCGCACGCTGAAATACAGCGGAAAGTCAAAGACGGTGGAAAGCCCGCTGTCGATGCCGTCGTAACGCCGCACTCCCCCTACAAAGAATGAAGTCACGCTTGGATCGTGATGAAACACTTCGCCAATGGTCGTCAGGTTCGGATAAAGCCGGCGCAGCCCGGAATGCCAATAGGACCAGAACTTGCGTCCGACATACGGAAACGTGTCCACGCGGTAGCCATCCAGCCCGGAGGTCTCTGCCCACCAGATGCTGTTCTGCAGAAGATATTCTTCGACCACGGGATTTTCCGTATTCATGTCCGGCAGGATTCCGGCAAACCAACCTTCTGTGAGGTTGCGCGTCATCGACTCAGGCGCATGAGGATCCACCAGCGATTCGAACAAATCATTCGTGAGTGCTCGTCCGCTTGGCTTTCCGTAGAACGTTTCATTCACTGGAGAATGAGCTTCAAGATGATGCTGGAGCGTCCCATGAAACCAGTCGGGCATGGGTGGATTGGCTACCCACGGATGGCGCGGCCCAACGTGGTTCGGCACCACGTCGAAGAGAACCTTCAGCCCTTCTTTGTGCGCTGCGGCGATCAGTTCCTGGTAGTCCTTCACGGAACCGAGATGCGGGTCGACCGCATACAAATCCACCGCGCCGTACCCGTGATAATCCTGCGCCGCGCCGTTTTTCACAATCGGCGTAAGCCACAACGTAGTTACGCCGAGTTCCTTCAGGTAAGGCAGATGATCGCTGATTCCTCGCAGGTCGCCACCGTGGAACGCGCGCGGGTTGGAGCGGTCGTGCATGCGGCGCGCTTCCGCGGGGTCATCGTTCGTTGGATCGCCGTTGGCGAAGCGGTCCGGCATGATGAGGTAAATGACGTCATCTGGCGACAGCCCCTGGTTCCTCCCGAGCTTCGGCCTGCGCGCGGCGAATGGCAATTCGAACGAGGTTGTCCCTTTTGGCGCGGTCACCCTGCAAACCGCAGTGCCTGATTGCAACTCAGGCGCGAGTTTCAGCCACACAAAGAGGTAATTCCCGCCGGCGGTGGCCTGTGTTCGTGTCACGTGCAGCGCTGGCAGATTGCACGAAACATGCGTGGCCTCCAGGCCGTGCCCGGTGAGCAGCACCATCAGTTCCGGCGTCAGACCTACCCACCAGCTCGGCGGATCCACTTTGGTCACAGTGGGCGTTGCGTTTGTAGGTTCTTGTTGTGCGGCAGTGCCCGAGTTCGCGAAGCTGGACGCGTAAAAACAGGCAAGTGCAAGAAGAAATGCGAGAATAAAGAGCGATTTTCGGAAAAGAGTTCGAGCTAAGTGGAGGCGTGATTTCACGGCAAGAGCATAGGCAAAAAGCCTGCCTCAGGCCAGCCCTACCTAAATAGTTGTCAGAGGGCTTCACCATTTCGCGGCGCTGCGGCGCCAACAAAAACCAGTTCCCCGAACGCTTCCGGAACATGAAAATTGGGCATGGGTGTCCCGGTTGGCCGCCATGCGGAATAAAATCGTGGCTCCGAAGCGCCCTCCACGCGGTAAAAATTCACTTTCCAGGTCGCGGTCGGAGAGAAACTTTCCGTCAAGCAATTCATCGGGATCGCCAGCTCCGCAATCCATGTCTTGGCCGATTCGTCCAGAACCACGCGGCGCTGCAGGCCGCTCCGTAAATCCTTTCTTTCACCAGACGCAATGTCCAGATCGATCCACTGCCCGGTTGGGCTGATTTCGAACTCCATGTATCGCCGCGTATTCATCGGATCCGGTTGCAAGAATGCTTCCGCCACGTCGCGATCCCAGAGTTGATCGCGCCTCCCGTTCGGATCGGCGTCAGGGAAAACCGTGATCGTCCTGTATTTGCAGCGGAATCGAAGGTGCAAGGCCTTTTCGGTCCACAGCACGCGCACTTCGGTTTCTCTCGCGGGATCTGCATTCTTCCCCTGCCAGTCTGCATCAAAGCGTTGCGGAGCCGCCCGTGCCCAGTTCGAATGCGGCGGAAATCCTTCTCTATCGCATGGTTCGGCCAATCGCACCGCACTTACCCTTGTTTGCGCCGCTACGTCCACGTCGTGCGCTGCCTCCGCCAATTCGTTCCTTTCGGCAATTCACAGCATACCGTTTGATTGCAGACGTACAAGGTTCGACGCGTGCGCCTCGTTCTTATGAATTAGCGCCTCGGGTCTTCCCCATTGACCCTCGGAGATGCCTCTCAACTGTTTGCGCACCGGCATTCGCGCTCTTCGCCGCTGGGCCAACCTTGCGTGCTAGCATCGAATTTGCCCCCACACGGATTCTCAAAGCAGGAAGATTCTGCCGCTCAGGAGCACAGCGAAATGATTGAGCCCGTCAACACCGAAAGCAGCGAAGAGTATTCGTCGCAACCCAGTAGGCGCAACCCGGAAGATTTCCGTTATGTCAAGCTGCGTTTCGACGGCGGCGTCGCGCGCATGACCCTCAACCGGCCCGAGCACAATCTGCTGAATGAAGCCATGCTGCGCGAGATGGCCGACGCCATCTCCGATGCGGGCGAACGCGCAGATGTCAAACTCATCGTTCTCGATTCCGCTTGCAAGGTTTTCTGCGGAGGCATTGATATTGGCGAATACACGTCCGAGCGCGTTTTCCAGATGCTCGACGCGTTCCATGGCGCGTTTGCGGGAATGCTGGAGGTCAGCAAACCGGTGATTTGCGTCGTCAACGGCCCCGCCATCGGCGGCGGAGCGGAACTTGCGGCGTTTGGCGACATGGTCGTTGCCACGCCCAAAGCACGCTTCGCGCAACCCGAAATCAGCATCGGCGTGTTTCCTCCGTTGGCTTCTACGATTCTCCCTTACCTCGTGGGGCCCAAGATCGCTCTTGAGCTCGTGCTTACAGGAGAACCCGTCACTGCCGAGCGTGCTCTCGAACTCGGCATGGTGAACCGCCTCGTTCCCGAAGCGCAGCTCGATCAAACCGTAAGCGATTTGGCCGCGCGCATCAGCGGCCACTCCGGCCCCGTGCTCACCATGGCCAAGAAGGCCATTCTTGGAGGCATGGGCCTCTCCTTGCGCGATGGCCTGAAGCATTCCATGAACATTTTTCTGAACGAACTGTACCGTCTCGAAGATTCGCAGGAAGGTCTGCGCGCGCTCGTCGAAAAACGCAAACCCAACTGGAAGAACCGCTGAGTTCCTGTGCCCTTAGAAGCGCGCATTGACACATGTTCGCCGCGCGGCTTACACTCAATTTTCAAATTTGCAGGTAAGGGCAGCGGGGAAGGCCGTGTGAATCGGCCGCGGTCCCGCCACTGTGATCGGCTTTAGCAGCCGTAAGCCAGGCCACCCTCCTTTGCCGCAGAGGCCCGCGCTCTTCGCGAGAGAGAGTGCTGCCGGAAGCCCCGGAATGACTCGCGGGGCTTTTTTTGTTTCCCTGAAACTCTCGTCGGCGTTACAGGAGATTCGTGAACCAGACCTCAAACGTGCGGCTTCGTTCGGCAGCCCTGGCGGCTGCCAGCGCGCTCTTGTGTCTCCCGGCTCCTTCGTTCGCGCAAAACACTTCTACCGCCGCCGCACCAGGCGCTCCTGAGTTTCGCGAAGTCATCGATGAAGCGGGCCGCACTGTGCGCATCCCCCAGCCGGTTCGCCGCATTGTGTCGCTCGCGCCCAGTATGACCGAAACAGTTTATGCCCTCGGTTTGCAGGATCGCCTCGTCGGGGATACCGACTTTTGCGATTACCCCCCCGAAGCGCAGACCAAGCCCAAGGTCGGCGGCGGCGTCAATCCCAGCCTCGAGAAAATCGCTTCGCTTCACCCCGATCTCGTTCTCGTGACCAAAGCTTTCAATCTTGCCGAAACCGCGCACGCCCTCGACGCCCTCGGAATCGCCTCCTATGCCACGGACCCGCATTCCGTGGATGACATCATGTCTTCCACGAAAAAGCTGGCCGGCTTGCTCGGTGTTCCGAATGCCGGCGCCTCGGTTGCCGAGGAAATGCAGCAACGCCTTTCCGCACTTAAGCTCCGCCTCGCCGCGTTGCGTCCCAAGTCCGCCCTCTTCGTCGTTTGGACGCAACCGCTCATTTCTGTTGGCCGGAGCACCTTTATCGCCGACGCGCTTCTTCGCGCCGGCGCCGTGTCCATCGTGGATTCCTCGCGCGATTGGCCGCAGGTCAGCCTCGAAGAAGTCGCTCATCTCCAGCCGGACTATCTGGTCTTTGCCGATTCGCATTCGGAAACCGTTCCCCGTGAAGTGGAAACCCTCGCCACGCTCCCTGGTTGGAAAATCCTGAATGCCGTCGCCAACCGCCACTACGCGGTGATCAGCGATGCCGTGAACCGGCCTGCGCCACGCATTGTTTCGGCCATCGAGGATCTGGCACGACAGCTTCATCCCGAAGCGTTTGCCGAGAAGTCTCCCGCCGCCAAGGAAAAGCCTGAGAAAGAAAACCCGCCAGCGCATCTACAGCCTTTCGCGCATTCCGCAGGGGACTCGGAAACTCGGCACGGTAAGAACAGCGCTTCCGTTGGAGGTTGCTCATGCGCCCTCTGACGCTTCGCCGCCTCCTTCTTCAATGTTCGATTCTGCTGGTGATTTTGTTTGTCGTCGTGGTCGTTGCGTTGAAGTTCGGCGCCGTCCCCGTCTCCCTCTATGCCCTTGGCCGCGACCTGTTGCGCGTCATGCTCGGCCAGAGCAGCCAAATTTCCACCGACTACGGTCTGATTGTTCAAAACATCCGCCTGCCCCGCATCATTCTTGGCATTCTCGTCGGCGCATCGCTCTCCGTCGCCGGCACCAGTTTCCAGGCGCTTCTGCGCAATCCTCTCGCCGATCCTTACGTTCTCGGCGTGTCCAGTGGCGCGGCAGTTGGCGCCATCCTGGGGCTCATTGCCGAACCGCACATTAATCTTGGTCCAGCCTTCGGCGCTTTGCTGACTCCCCTGTGCGCCTTTCTCGCGGCGGCTCTAACCGTCACCGGTGTTTATTTCTTGGGGCGCCGAGAAGGCCAGATTGACAGCACCACGCTTCTTCTCGGTGGCGTAATCGTGACTTCGTTTTTCTCCGCCATCATCGTCTTTCTGCTGAGCACTGTCACCAGCAGCAACACGCGCGGCATGGTCTTCTGGTTGATGGGTAATCTCTCCACTTCCTTTCAAAAAAGTGTTTATGGTTTTCTGGCCATCGGATTTCTTATCGCGTTCCTGGTGATTTACAGCACCTCCAATGACTTGAATCTGCTGCTCTCCGGCGAAAAAGAAGCCATGCATCTCGGCGTCGACGTCCGCCGCGTGCAGCTTGTCGTATATATCGCCGCCTCGTTCCTTACCGGCCTCGCCGTTTCGGTCAGCGGCGCGGTCGGCTACGTCGGTCTGATTGTTCCCCACATCATGCGGTTCCTTTATGGCTCGGATCACCGCACGCTGCTTCCCACGGCGGCGCTCGGCGGTGCCATTGCCGTCGTTATCGCAGACACGCTTGCGCGCACAGTAGTCGCACCCAGCGAACTCGGCGTTGGCGCCGTCACTGCCGTCGTTGGCGCGCCCCTCTTCATTTATCTTTTGCGCCGGAGGCTCGTATGAGCAGCAGCCCTGCTGCCGCGCGCAATCCTTTCGACCCTTCGCGCTCGAGTAGCGAAGTGCGTCTCGGCGTCGAGCAGGTCAGCTACGCCTATTCTGCAAATCCCTCACAAGCCCCGCTTTTCACGCTCGAAGCCACCAGCTTTCAGGCCCGGCCGGGTGAAATCGTCGCCATTCTCGGCCCCAACGCCAGCGGCAAATCCACGCTCCTTCAAATCATCGCGGGAGCGTTGCAACCACTTTCCGGCCGCGTCCTGCTCAACGGCTTCGTCATTCACTCGCTCAATCCCCGCACGCGCGCTCAGCGCATCGCTATGGTCCAGCAGGAGAGCCGCTTGCTCTTTCCCGCGCGCGCCTGGGAATTCGTCCTTCAGGGCCGCCACGCGCATGGGCGTTCCTTGCGTTTCGAGTCCGCCGACGACGTGCTTATCGCCAAGAACGCTCTCGAACAGGTCGGCGCCTCCGAACTAAGCAATCGCTGGATGGACCAAATCTCCGGCGGCGAAAAGCAGCGCGTCATTCTTGCGCGCGCCCTTGCGCAGCAACCGCTGCTTCTCCTCCTCGACGAGCCCACCCTGCATTTGGACATTGCGGCGCAGGTCGGCCTTCTCGACGCCCTGCGTCGCCTTGCCGCCGAAAACCGCTACACCGTCGTCATCGTCACCCACGAGCTGAATCTCGCCGCCGAATACGCCGACCAGGTCGTTCTGATGCAGCGTGGCCGCTGCTTGCGCGTCGGTCCGGCCGCCAGCATCTACCAGCGCGAATTGCTCGAGCAGGTTTTCCAGACGCCGCTAGCGGTCGAGCTCGGCTCCAACGGCCGGCCTCGCGTCACTGTTTTGTCTGGAGCGCAGCAGCCCTAGCAGTTTTTCTCGTTCACCCCAACCCTGCGGCGCTGTTCCGCAGACCCTATTCACCGCGGACTTCGTGCTCGGGAAGACGGTTTCATGGCTCCATCTGGGGGCTATGAAGAAAAGTCCGTCGCCGCCGCGCGACTGTAAGGCGGAAGCCGTCCCAGCCTTTGCTGGGACAGGCTTGAAAAGAAGTTCGTAGGCCACTGCAACGCATCGCTCCTTTCGCTTGAATGGGGCGATGCTGCGGGAAGGCCGCGAACTGAATCCACCGCTAAGCCAGGAGACCGGCGAAGTCCGCAGCCTGCGCGTTCTTCATCGGCGTGCAGGACAACCTTCAGGCTCCCGCGCGTGAGGGAGCGGAGGACCCCATGAAAACCACTCTGCTTCGTTCTGTTCTTCTCTCGGCAGTATTTTTCGCAGGCAGTTTCCGCCTTCAAGCCCAAGACAACACGCCGCTCGCGCATCTTTCCGGAATGCTTTCCGACGCCAGCGGTGGTGCCGTCAGCGGCGTGCGGGTGACCGCGAGGCTCGACGGCTCCGCTACTTCAACAGCTCAGTCCGCAAAATCTGGCCCTAGTGGCGATTTCTCTCTCGATCTGCCAGCTGGCCGTTATCGCGTTCAGTTCTCTGTTGTTCCGTTCGCCACGCGCGAATTTCTCGTCACGCTCTCGGCAGGCGAGTCCCGCACGCTTAACCTTCGCTTGGAACTTGAGCCGCTCTCCTCCAGCGTCGTCGTCACCGCTCAGCCCGAGCCGACGCTTACGCAAGAAACCACAGCCCCTGTCACCATCCTCGACCGCCGGGAAATCGATGCGCGCCAGTCCGTCACTCTTCCCGACGCGCTTCTCTTTACGCCTGGAATTTCGGTTGGCCGCACCGGCGCCGAAGGCGGTACGGCCTCGATCTTCGTCGATGGTGGCAACTCCAATTTCGTCAAGGTGTTGCTCGACGGCGCTCCCATCAATCCGCCCGGCGGCGCCGTCGATTTTTCCAACCTCACGCTCGATAACATCGACAAAATTGAAGTCGTCCACGGCGCCGAAAGCGCCATCTACGGCACCGACGCGGTTTCCGGCGTGATTCAGCTCTTCACGCATCGCGGTGCGACCCGCGTTCCTGAATTCAGCGCTTTTGGGGAGGGCGGCAGCTTCTCCAGCGCTCGCGGTGGCGCCCAACTCAGCGGTTTGCTTGGCGCCTTCGACTACTCTGCCGTCGCTTCTTACTTCGAGACCCATGGCCAGGGCCCCAACAACAATTTCCTCAACCGCACGCTCTCCGGAACCTTCGGCTACCGCTTTAGCGAAGTGAATCAGTTCCGCCTTTCGCTCCGCAACAACACCAGCGACGCGGGAATCCCAGGCCAGACCGTTTTCACGCCTCCCAGCCTCCACCAGCGCTACGATCTTCGCGACTTCAGCGCCAACGCCCGTTGGAACTTTTCCCTTGGCAACCATTGGCGCTACGAAGTCAGCGGCGGCGAATGGTACAACCGCCAGCACAGTTTCAACCTCACGCAGAGTTTCTTCGCCATCGACCCGAACGCGTTTTGTCCGCAAGCCAATCCAGCCTCTGTTCCCACTGCGGAGTTTTGTGACTCCGTCTTCGACGATCACTATCAATATAACCGCGCAAACTTCGCTGTGCAGGCCGCTTATCTTCTTCCCAAGCTGGGCGTCACCGGCGGCTATCAATACGAAGTCGAAAACGCGTCCATCCCTTCGCTCGCCGCCGGCCATGTTCGCCGCAACAATCAGGCCGGCTTCCTCGACTTCCACTATCTGCCGCACCCCCGCCTTTCTCTGAATTTCGCGGCCCGCGCCGAAGACAACGCCAATTTCGGCACGCGCGTCGTTCCGCGCGTCGGCGCCTCCGTGGCCTTGCATTACGGCCAAAGCTTCTGGGGCGATACGCGCTATCGCATCTTCTACGGTCAGGGCATCAAGGAGCCGCGCTTCGACCAGCTTTACAACGATCAGTTCGGTGACTTCGGGAATCCTTCGCTGAAACCCGAAGCCAGCAAGAATTGGAGCACCGGGATCGAGCAGAAGCTCGCGGGCGATCGCCTGCTTGTCTCCGCAAACTATTTTTCCAACCGCTTCTACAACATCGTCAGCTTCGCGTTTTGCTCGCCGCTGACCCTCCCGGCCACCGGCAATACCTGCGGCGTCACATTTCCCAGCGCGGCCCCAAGTTTTGGCTATTTCTTCAACACCGATCGCGCCCGCGCACGCGGCACGTCGGTCACCGTGGAAGCGCGCCCTCTCTCTTGGCTGATGCTCCGCGCCAGTTACACCTACGACGATACTCTCGTCACCAGCGCGCCCAACGCTTTCGATCCCTCGGAACTTCCGGGCAACCGCCTAATCCGCCGCCCGCCCAACTCCGGCTCGCTCATCGCCAGCGCTGCGTTTCGCCGCTTCAGCGTTTCCCTCGCCGGCTATTTCAGCGGTGTTCGCACCGACAGTGACTTCCTCGGCCTCGGCTTTACCGGTAGTCCCGGCTACGCCCGTTTCGACGTCGCCACGCGCTACGAAGCCGGCCACGGCGTCTCTTTCTATGCCCGCGCCACCAATCTTTTCGACAAGTTCTACCAGGACGCGCTTGGCTACCGCGCTCTCGGCCGCGACGTCCGCGTCGGCCTCAACTACCGCTTCTCCGGCCGTAACTGAGATTGTCTGTCCGTAGTGGCGGGTCTTTAGACCCGTTCTTTTCCTTCTGTTCTGGGGATGCCCGGGATGGCCTTCCGAGGCTGTCCCTCCCCTCGTAATGCTATAATCCTCACTCCCTTATGGCGAAATCCGCCTCAGACACCGTGTCCCTCGCGCCGGAAGTCCTTGCGAAATACGAGCCGGTCATCGGCCTCGAAGTCCACGTCCAGCTCCTCACGAAAACCAAAATCTTCTGCGGCTGCTCCACGCGCTTCGGCGATCCCCCGAACACCAACGTCTGCCCCGTGTGCCTCGGTTTGCCCGGAGCGCTCCCCGTTCTCAATAAGCGGGCGGTCGAAATGGCAATGCGTGCCGCGCTCGCTATCAACTGCACCGTTCACGACCACTCCCGCTTCGCCCGCAAAAACTATTTTTACCCAGACCTCCCCAAGGGCTACCAAATCTCCCAGTACGAATTGCCTCTCGCGACCGGCGGCTATCTTGATATCGAAGTCGCAGGCTCCAAAAAGCGCATCGGCATCACGCGCCTCCATCTTGAGGACGACGCGGCCAAAAACCTCCACGAAGGCTTCGCACAGTCGGCCACCAAGTCTTACATTGACTACAACCGCGGCGGCACCCCGCTCGTCGAAATCGTCTCCGAGCCGGACATTCGCTCCTCCGAGGAGGCCTACGCCTACCTCACCACGCTCCGCCAGATCATGCTGTACACCGGCGTCAGCGACGTCAATATGGAGGAAGGTTCGCTCCGCTGCGACGCCAACGTCAGCGTGCGTCCGCGCGGCTCGCAGCAATTCGGCACCAAGGTCGAAGTCAAAAACCTGAACTCTTTCCGCTTCCTGCAAAAGGCTCTCGAATACGAGATCGAGCGCCACATCTCCGTCCTCGAATCCGGCGGCCGCCTCTTCCAGGAAACGCGCCTCTGGAACCAGGCTGAAGGCCACACCGTGGGCATGCGTTCCAAGGAAAAAGCCCACGACTACCGCTATTTCCCCGAGCCGGACCTGCTTCCCGTCCACATCAGCTCGGCTTGGCGTGAGGAAGTTCTTCGCTCGCTCCCGGAGCTTCCCGGCAAAATGCGCGCCCGCTTCGTCAGCACGTACGGCATCACGACCTACGACGCCGAAGTCCTTACGGTCACGCAAGCTCTGGCAAACTATTTCGAATCGGTCGTGAAAGCCGGCGCTCCCGGCAAAGCCGCCGCCAACTGGATGCAAACCGAGCTCCTGGGTCGCTTGAACGTTTCCGGCAAGGAAATTGACGCCAGCCCCGTCACTGCGCAATCGCTCGCCGAGCTTGTCTCTCTTGTGGAGACCGGAAAAATCACTGGCAACATCGGCAAAAAAGTCTTCGCCACGATGTTCGAGACCGGCCGCTCCGCCGCCGACATCGTCGCCGCCGAAGACCTCGGCGCTCAGGTCAGCGACGACGCCATCGAAGCCGCCGCACGAGACGTCATCGCCAAGAATCCAGACAACGTCGCCAAATTCAAATCCGGTAACGAAGGCGTCTTCAAATTCTTCGTCGGCCAGGTCATGCGCGCCACCCGCGGCCAGGCCAACCCCCAAGCCGTCAACGACATCCTCCGCAATCTTCTTTCGTGATCTGGAGTGCGACAGCCCTGCTGCCGCTTTTTCCTCTGTTTTACGCGTACTTGTAGGAGCGGGGCTTGCCCCGCCCGTTCATGCTTTCTTCACCCGCGTGCAGCTTTGTTCGCTCTCTGCTAAACTCTTTTGAACCCGCCCCCATGCTCAAACTTGGCGACAAAGCCCCCGCCTTCCGCCTTCTTTCCGACGACGGCTCTTCCGTCGCCCTTAAGGACTTCACAGGCAAGCGCGTCCTTCTCTTCTTCTATCCCAAAGCCAACACCTCCGGTTGAGCGATTGAGGCGTCCGAGTTTCGCGACGCAAAAATGAAGTTCGACAAGCGCAAGGTCGCCATCCTTGGCATGAGCGCCGACTCCGTCAAAGCCCAAGCGCTCTTCAAGGCCAAGCAAAAACTCAATTTCCCATTGCTCAGCGACCCTGATCACAAAACCATCGAAGCCTTCGGCGCGTGGCAGGAAAAACTTTTCATGGGCCGCCGCTTCATGGGCATCGTGCGCAGCTCCTTCCTCATCGGCAAAACCGGCAAGATCGAAGCCGTCTGGTCTGCCGTGCGCGCCAAAGGCCACGCCGCCGAAGTCCTCAAACACCTCTCGTAAGTGTGGAGAGTCCATTGATCTTAAAGCGGAGCGGCAGCTAGAAGCCGATGCCCTAGGGAACTTGAACTTCAAGGACAAGCTCTAGAAATCTGCCGCAAGAGTATTCTCTCGCCGGTCCTCCTTCCCGCGTGGCCGGTGCCTCTTTGGACATTTCCTGTCCTTTCGGACGGTTCCACGCCACGTTTTCTCGCGCGATAACTGTATCTGGGGCTCGACCAGTTCCCGGGCCGAGGAGGGGGAATGCTACACTTACGGTTACTTTTACTCATGGCGGCGTGTGTGTTGACCGCTTCTGCCGCGTGGGCGGACGACCTTGGTTACGCCGATTGCGCCAGCCATCCCGATGGCTTTCAGCTGTATGCCAAGCCACGGCAGTCGCAGGACGTGGTCGGCACCGTCGCGTGCGGCGAGCGCTTCATCGTTCTGGTCAACGGTTTCATCTTTTCGCGCATTCAAACGGCTGACGGCAAAATCGGTTTCGTTCTGTCCAGCTTAATCTCCGTCGACCACAACGCGACTTCGCTCGCGCAGGCCAATGCAGGCCGCACCATCGCGAAGCCAGCCGCCGCTCCCGCGCCTGCTCCTCAGCAAGCCACGGCCGCTGCCGTGCAGCCTCAGCCCGCGGTAGTTCAGCCCCAGCCTGCCGCAACGCAGCCGGCTCCGGCGCAACAGCCCGTTCAAGCCCAAGTGACTCCCGCGGCCTCCACTCCGTCTCCTGTTGCTAGCCCAGCCGCTGAGGTGCAAGTCGCCGCTGTGCCGGCGACTTCCCAGCCTCCCGCGCCGACACCGGCGCAACCCGAACCCGCTGCCGCCACCAACGCCTCCGCACAACCAGCTTCCTCCGCCTCCGCGCAATCTGCCTCCGCTGCGGCTCCTTCTCCCGCTTCCGCGGAACAGACCGCGGCTCCTTCCGGCGCGCTGCCCACTCCGCCTCCGCCGCCTGATGCGCAGCCTGCTGCGTCTCAGTCGCAACCGACCCCGTCAATGCTGACGCCTCCGCCGTCCGCCGCGGTTCCCGCGCAACCCGCGCCCGCCGCTGCGTCTCAGCCTGAGCCCGCATCTGCTCAGCCTGATCCAACGCCTGTCCGCAGCGCTGAGGCGCGCTCTACCTGGGAGCGGCCCGTTCCGGCCGGCCGCCAGGCTTCGCTCATGGAATTCTTCGGTGGTTTTTCGTTTACCCGCTTTGATGGCGGTGGCGGAACGTTCAACAACATGATCGGTGGCCTGGGCTCGTTCGGCATGAACATTACATCCTGGCTGCAAGTGACTGGGGACAGCAGCTACAACTACGTTACCATCAGCGGCACCAAGAACGTGCTTTACGGCAACCACTTTGGCCCGCGGTTCTACTACCGCAAGCGCAATCGCTGGGGCATCACTCCGTTCGGCGAGGCGCTGGTTGGCGGCTCCCGCCTCGACACCAGCACCAGTGGCTCTGGTGGTTACAACACTTCTACCAACTGCCTCTCGTACAAAATCGGGGGCGGCGTCGACATGCGCGCGGGCCGTCACTGGGAAATTCGCGTGCTTGATTTTGACTATTACCGCACCGCGTTCGGCACCAATCTGCACCAGAACAACTACTGGGTTTCTGCCGGCGTGGTCCTCCGCCTCTTTGGCGGCTCCGCCGAATAAGCGCGCCACAATTTGGTTTGAAAAAGGGGCACGCTTCATCGTGCCCCTTTTTCTTTGGCAGATTGGCGGTCGGAGCGGCCTTAGTAGTAGCCGGTCTTCAGACCGGTGCACGTCCTGTTTGTGCCAGTGTGGCGCTTCTTCTTTGGCGTATCGCGCGCCACAGCCTCATCAACAGCCAGCACCTCTGCACGATTAAAACGAGCTCGGAGGGGCCATCTTCCTAAAGATGGAACACCAGTTCGCCGGAGCTGGGGGATTTGGGCTCAACGTACAGGTTGTCGATCAGGCGCGTTTTGCCGAAGAACACGGCCAGCAGGGTGTAACAGGGCTTGTTGACGCGCACGACTGGCTGAAACGTTTCAGCATCAACGATTTCCACGTAGTCCACGGCCGCGAGCTTTTCGCCGCCGAGCTTCCGCCGCAAACCCGTTTGGAGTTGCAGCGCGTCGCGCACGCCATTCGACATCTCCCACTTCGCCGCTTCCAGCGCGCGGTGCAGAACCGTGGCGGCTTTGCGCTCTTCCGGGTTTAGGTACGCATTGCGCGAGGAAAGCGCCAGCCCGTCCGCTTCGCGCACGATGGGGCAGACAACAATCTCCGAATCCAGATTCAGGTCGCGCGCCATCTGAGTGATCAGCCGCGCCTGCTGCGCATCTTTCCTTCCGAAGTACGCGAAGTTCGGCTGCACGATCTGCAGCAGCTTCATCACCACCGTGGCCACACCGCGGAAGTGCCCGGGCCGCGAGCGCCCTTCGAGCCGCTCGCTCAGCCCGTCCACCTGCACGTACGTAGAAAAATCCTTGGGATAGATTTCCGCTGGGTCCGGCGCGAAGAGCGCGTCCACGCCTGCCTGTTTCAGCTTTTCGCTGTCGCTCTCGAACACGCGCGGATACTTGGCAAAGTCCTCGTTCGGGCCGAACTGTTTCGGATTTACAAAAATCGAAGCAAACACCGGCGAGCATGCTTTCTTTGCCCGCGCGATCAGCGACGCATGGCCTTCGTGCAGCGCGCCCATCGTCGGCACCAAGCCGACAATGCTGCCGTCGGCGCGCGCCTGCCGCGCCACTTCTTTCATCCACGCAATCGTTCGGATGGTTTCCACAGAGAAGGGAAGGAATTACGCGCCCGCGGCGACGGCGCGCTCGCGGTAAAAATGCATCAGGTCGGTCAGAATCGGCTGCGCCCCGAGCTGCCGCAGGAGCGTGGTCACTTGTCCGCGGTGATAGGTTCCGTGATTCACCAGGTGCTGCATCGATTGCCACAGCGGATTCTTGTACACGCCGAATTTCAACGTCTTGTATTCCATCACGCGGTCCAGATCCGTCTGCGTCAGCCCGCGAACAAATCCCAGCAGCCGCGCCTCGTGTTCTGTCCAGCGCTCCTGTAAACTCGCCACATCCTTGAACTGCGTGGTGTCCGGCAGCGACGCCGGCGAGCGCCCTTGGAACCGCTCCAGCCAGATCCACTCCGCTCCAAAGATGTGCGCCAACGTATCGCGCACCGACCCGAAGCTCGAGCCCATGGGCTTTGTAAACTGCTCCGCCGTAAGTTTAGAAGCGGCCTCCAGCTGCCGATGGTTGGCCCAGGCGTTGTAGTCGTAGAGCGTGCGCATCTCGTCTGGCGTCATCTTCGCCTCCAGGTTCCCTCTACCAATCGCCGTCCGTATTGACCGGCGCTTCTTTCTCTTCTTTTGCCACCTGCGCCGCGTGATACGATTCCGCGTCCGTTGGGAACATTCCCGCTCTCACATCCTCGCAATACTCGCGTGCCGCTTTGGCAATCAGCTCGCCGACATTCGCGTAGCGGCGCGCGAACTTCGGAAGCGGCGTAAACGTCAGCCCCACGAGATCGTGCAGCACGAGCACCTGTCCGTCACAATCCGGGCCCGCGCCGATGCCGATGGTTGGAATGCGCAGTTCCCGCGTGATCTCCGCGGCCAGTTCGCGCGGGACGGCTTCCAGCACCACCGCAAAGGCCCCTGCGGCTTCCACCGCGCGCGCGTCGCGAATCAACTGCTGCGCGGCGTCCGGCGTCTTACCCTGCACCCGGTAGCCGCCGAGCGCATTCAGCGATTGCGGCGTCAGCCCGACGTGCCCCATCACCGGTATGTCCGCCTCCGTCAGCCGCGCAATCAACTCCAGCCGGCGCTCGCCGCCTTCCACCTTCACCGCTTCTGCCCCCGCTTCTTTCACGAAGCGCACCGCATTGCGCAACGACTCCGCGGTGTCCGTGTGATAGCTGCCGAAAGGCATGTCCGCCACCACCAGCGCGCGGCGCGTGCCGCGCCGCACCGCTCGCGTGTGATGCAGCATGTCCTCGAGAGTCACGGCGAGAGTGCTTTCGTGGCCGAGCACGACCATGCCGAGCGAGTCGCCGACGAGAATCACGTCCACGCCGGCATCATCGAGCAGGCGCGCGGCGGGATAGTCATAGGCGGTCAGACAGGTGATTTTTTGTGATTTGGACGGGGAATCCGCGGCAGAGGACTTGCGCTGCAGGAGATCGGGTACCGTAATCTTGCCGTTCCCAGGAGTAGGAACAACACTCATCTTGGCCTCCGGTGCCGCTCCCTACCTTTCTCAAAGGCGACCGCTGCGGTCGACGGGATGCAGCCCTGTACCTTGCTACTTTACCAAGAATAGCAAACTCCGATGCGCATCACCACAATTCTCGATGCACGCTAACGGGTCATTTTCTGACTTCAACATCTATGTCAGTGTCTTTGGCTTCCCGACTGCTGGCTAGGATCTCCGACTGACCTTTCTTGGTAATTCTGTATTTCTGAAAACCAAGCTTCACCACACCCATAGCTAGTTTCGGAACAATCTCGTTGATAGCCGCATCTGGCAGCTCTATCGGCATTGCCAGGCACAATATCTCCTTCCGTTTACCTGGCCCACGTAAAACTCCAGACGTCTCTCATTGTCTCGGTAAATGATGGAAGCGTCCTCATGACCCAGCCTAGATAAGCTCACAGAAAAAGTTGGAAATTGTGCGGTCGAAGGCGGGGTCAATCGGATTCGTAGAAAGATGGCTATAACGAGCAACAGCAAAAGCGGCAAGACAACAAATACGAGCACCTGGAGCGATTCATCTGAACGGAGTTGAATGATCATCGCCACTTTGATGGCTCAATCTTACAACGCACGATGCGCTTGGGAGCGGCCTTTCCACTGGGCGCCGCTGCCGAGCCAGTAGCGCAGCGCGGAAACAAACGTCGCGTAACCATAGAAAATGGCAGCGATGGGCAGCGTGAGCGCCCACAGGAACCGCAAATTGTAAAAGCGCACGGTCACGCCAAAAGAAACGCACATCAGGCAGATGGCGGTTGCAGCGAGAAACCAGGCGGGGTCTTCCCCGGAGAAGAAAGAGATCAGCGGCAAGACGTAGGTCACGAGGAGTGCGATCAGCGTGCCAACTAGCGCAAAGAACGAATAGCGAAGCTGCGTGAAGGCAGTGCGGGCGATGAGGTCGCGAATTTCCGAGAAGCTGCCATAGCTGCGCAGGCTGACGCTCGCGCGGGTGAGCCCCATCCAGAGTTTTCCGCCGCTCTTCTTCACGGCACGCGCCAAAGAGCAGTCGTCGATGACTTTGTTGCGAATCGCGGCCATGCCGCCGATGCGTTCGAGCGCCGCGCGTCGCAACAGAATGCACCCGCCGGCCGCGCCGGCGGTGCGCGACTTCGGATCGGCAATCCAGCGCGGTGGATAGAGCATCAAGAAGAAATAGAGAAACGGCGGAATGAGCAAGCGTTCGGGAAAAGTCTTTGCTTGCAGGAGAACCATCAGCGAAGCGAGATCAAGTAATTCCTTCTCCGCGCGGGAGACGAGGCGGCTCAGCGTATCCGGCGCATGCTCGATGTCCGCGTCGGTGAACCAGAAAAAGTCCGGCGCCCGGTCCGCCGCGGCGTGCACGCCCTCGTTCATGGCCCAGACTTTGCCCGTCCATCCGGAAGGAAGTTCGGCCGCGGCGTGAACCGCGACGCGTCCGCTGGCGCCAGCCTCTTCCGCGGCCTTCAGAGCAAGTGCCCTGGTGCCATCGTCGCTGTGGTCGTCCACCACGACGATAGAAAATTCGCCAGGATAGTCCTGCCTTGCCAGGGAGGCGCCCGCGGGGGCAATCGTTTCCGCCTCGTTGCGCGCGGGGACAACGGCCACGACGCGCGGCCAGCGTTCCAGAGGCTGCGGCTCAGTGCTATCTTCCCGCAACTGCCAGAAATTGCCGCGCGCGAAAAACAGATAGACCCAGATGGCCAGGGGGATGGTGGCGATGAGCGTCGGGAGAGGCACGCGCTATTGTGCAATAAAACGGCCGTATGGATTAAGCTTTCCGTTGCAGGGAAGGGGTCAATGACGGGACTCCTCATCACGCTGGCGATTGCAGGTGCCCTGATTGGCGTGCTCATCTACATCATGGGCAGCAAGGATCACTACGAGACCATGACCGAAGAGGAGTTCGAGGAAGAGAGTAAGAAGAAAACGCCTGTCGGCGCGGCCATGGTCGGGTTGGAGGTGGCATTGCGGCGGCGCGAAGCGGAGCAGGTGATGGAAGCGGCGAGCCGCATCGAGCGGGACGCGACACCCTCGCCAGGCGATCCGCCAGACGACCCGTCAGCGGAAGGGAGTCCCGAGAATCAGAGAAGAAGCTAAGCCAGGTCCTCGGCGCGAATGGGCAAGTGGCGGACGGGCTTGCCGGTGGAGGCGAAGATCGCGTTGCAGACCGCGGGCGCAATCGGCGGAGTGCCCGGTTCGCCGCAGCCGCCCGGCGGATCGTTACTAGGGACGATGTGCACCTCCACCTTGGGCATTTCGTTGAGGCGCAGCATCTCGTAGTCATGGAAATTGCTTTGCTCGACGCGGCCGCTGGCGATGGTGATTTTGCCTTTCAGTGCGGCCGTCAGGCCGAAGACGATACCGCCTTCCATTTGCGCGGCGACGATATCCGGATTCACGTGGCGGCCGCAGTCTACGGCGCAAACCACGCGATGCACCTTAATTTCGCCGGAGCTCTTGTTGAAGCTGACTTCCGCGACTTCGGCGACGAAGCTGCCGAACGACTCGACCACCGCGATGCCGCGCGTGCGTCCCGCGGGGAGCGGCGTGCCCCATCCTGCTTTCTGTGCGGCCAATTCAAGCACACCGCGATGGCGAGGCGCGTCCGCGAGTAGCTTGCGGCGGAACTCAAAGGGATCCTTTCCGCTCGCATGCGCCAACTCTTCGATGAAAGCTTCGGCGATGAAGCCGTTCTGCGAGTTTCCCACGGAGCGCCAGAAGCCCACGGGGATGCCCGTTTCGGTCAGCACGTACTCGACGAGAAAGTTCGGGATAGCGTACTTGCTGTTGGCCTGGCCCTCGACGGAGGATTCGTCGAGGCCGTTCTTCACCGAGCCGGGGAAAAAGCGCGACATGATCGACGGGCTGACGATGCGGCTCTTGTACGCGACGGGCCAGCCGCTGGCATCGAGCCCGGCCACCAGCTTGCAATACACCGCGGGGCGGTAGAAGTCGCTCTGGATATCGTCTTCGCGCGACCAGGTGACTTGCACGGGCGCGCCGGAGGCTTTCGAGATTTCGACGGCTTCGGCGATGAAGTCTTGCTCCGCGCGGCGGCCGAAGCCGCCGCCGAGAAACGTGGTGTGAATGCGAATCTGGTCGGGCTTCAACCCGGTGAGGCGCGCGCCGGTCATCTGGTTGATGGTCTGGAACTGGGTGGGAGCATAGATGTCGCAGCTATCGGCGCGCACGTCCGCGGCGCAATTCATCGGCTCCATGGTGGCGTGCGCGAGAAAGGGAACTTCGTAGACGGCTTCGACCTTTTTCGCCGCTCCGGCAATCGCGGCGTCAAAGTCGCCGTCTTTGCGCGCGATGGCGCCGGTTTTCTCCGCGCTTTCCTGGTAGAGCTTGCGGATGGAATCGGAGGAGACCGAAGCGTTCGGGCCTTCATCCCACTGGATTTCCAGCGCGCGCCGGCCTTCCATAGCGGACCAGGTGTTGTTCGCGACGACGGCGACGCCGGAGGAAATTTGCAGCACCTGCTTCACGCCGCGGACCGCTTTGGCCTTGGTGGCGTCGAAGTTCTTCACTTTTCCGCCAAAAACGGGGCAGCGCGCCACGACGGCGTGCTGAATATTGGGAAGCCGGACATCAATGCCGAAGGGCGCTTTACCGGTGATTTTCGCGGGCGTGTCCAGGCGCTTGATAGGCTTGCCGATGTACTTGTAATTCTTGGGATCTTTCAGCGTTGGGCTGGGAGGAACGGGACGCTGGGCAGCTTCTTGGACGAGATCGCCGTACTTCAGGCGCTTGCTTGAGGCAGTGTGCACGACGGCGCCGTTTTCCGCGTGGCACCCGGACGGTTCGACGTACCATCTCTTGGCCGCTGTGGCGATGAGCATCTCGCGCGCAGCTGCGCCCGCTTTGGTGAGCGGTCCCCAGGAAGCTCGGACGCTGGTGCTTCCGCCGGTGCCCTGCACGCCGAACAACGGGTTGAAATAGGCAGGCGCAGCAGGAGCAAACTCCGTTTTGATTTTCTTCCAATCGCATTCGAGCTCTTCGGCGAGCAGTTGAGAAAGCGAAGTCACGACGCCCTGGCCCATTTCGGACTTGTCGATGATGAGCGTGACGGTGTCGTCCGGCGTGATGCGCACCCAGGCGTTGAGAGTCGATGGCTCCAGTAACGGGAGACGGTCTTGTCTCGAAGGCAAATGGAATCCAATGACGAGGGCCGCGCCACCAGTGGCGCTCTTCTTAAGGAAGTCACGGCGATCCAGCTTCGTTGAAGGCGAAGTTGCGGGGATAGTTTCAGACTTGGCCACAGGGGACATGCAATCCTCCGGTTCGGAGATAGATGGAATTGTGCACAATTCCGGGCCAAGAAACAAACCGGAGGCCCGCTGAGTCAGGCCAAATCTTCCGAGCGAATCGGCAGACGTCGAATGCGCCTGCCTGTGGCGTTGAAGATCGCGTTGCAAACCGCCGGGGTCACGACCGGCAATCCGGGCTCGCCGATCCCAGTGGGATCTTCCTTGCTCATAACCACATGCACTTCGGTGAGCGGAGTCTCATTGATGCGCGGCATGCTGTAGTCGTTGAAGTTCGATTGCTCGACGCGGCCATCCTTGATGGTGATGGCGTCATGCAACGCTGCGGAGAGGCCGTAAATCGCGGCGCTTTCGATTTGCGCGCGCACGCCCTCGGGATTGATGGGCCGCCCGCAGTCCACGGCGTAAACGAGTCGGTGCACTTTTACGGCCCCACCTTCGACACTGGCTTCGGCAACAGCGGCGGTGTACGAGTTGAAGGAATAGAACGTAGCAATGCCGCGGCCCCGGCCCTTGGGCAGAGGCTTGCCCCAGCCGGCCTTTTCGGCAGCGAGCTGCAAGACGCCCTTAAGGCGCGCGGTATTGAGCGGCGGTTCTTTATCTTCTTGGAACATCGGAATCTTGCGATCGTTGCCAATCAGCTTCAGGCGAAACGCCAGCGGGTCCTGGCCAGCGGCAGCAGCGAGCTCATCAATAAAACTTTCGATGACGAAGCCGCTGCTGGAGTGTTCGACGGAGCGCCACCAGGCCCGCGGCACGCTCGATTCCGCATGGGTGTACTCGATGTGGAGATTCGGTGTGACGTAGGGAATGGTGGCGCCGCTGCCGAATTCCCCCAGGCCGGGATCGTTCATGCCTTTCTCGCTCCACTTCGCGGCGATGGAGGTGGAGGTCTGAAAATGTTTCCAGGCCGCAAGGTTTCCGTTGGCGTCCAACGCGCCTTGCAGTTTGTGATAGGAAGCCGGGCGGTAAAAATCGTGCTGCATATCGTCTTCGCGGGTCCACAGAACCATGACGGGCTTGCCCGCGGACTTGGCGGCCACCTGCGCCGCTTCCATCACAAAATCGGCCTGGTAGCGGCGGCCAAATCCGCCGCCCATCAACGTGGTGTTCACGATCACTTTTTCGGGAGGCAGCTTGGCAGCCTCGGCGATGACGCCTTGCGCCCACTGCGGCGCTTGCGTCGGAATCCAGGCTTCCGCGCCGTCTGGGTGAATTTGCACCGTGCAATTCATCGGCTCCATGCACGCGTGAGCGGCAAAAGGAAGCTCGTACACCGCTTCGACTTTTTTGGAGGAGGCGGCCAGCGCGGAATCCGCGTCGCCGTCATTGCGGAGAGCGTTTCCGCCTTTCGCGGCATTCGCGAGGAACTGTTTGTGAAGCTCTTCGGAGGATTCCTTCGCCGCGGGACCTTCGTCCCACTCCACTTCCAATGCGTTGCGTCCCTGCATGGCGGCCCAGGAATTGTCCGCGAGAACAGCGACGCCGCCAGTGGTGGAAGCGCCGCGGCCCTTGGTTTCAAAGGGAATGACGTCGCGCACACCCGGGACCGCTTTGGCTTTGGCCGCGTCAAAGGAAACCAGCTTGCCGCCAAAGACGGGACACCGCGCAACGACAGCAAACAGCGTTCCCGCCGGGCGCGAGTCGATCCCGAACTTGGCAGCGCCGGTGGATTTGGCGCGGGATTCGAAACGATGCATGTCGTGGCCGACGACGGTGAAATCGTCGGAGTTCTTGAGCGGGACGGTGTTGAGATTGGGAATCGGCAGTTTTGCGGCGGTCTCGACGAGTTCTCCGTAGGAGAGATGGCGCTGGGGATGGCCATGAACGACCTGGCCGGCAGCCGCTTTGCACGTGTCGGGGGAGACTTGCCACTTTTGAGCGGCGGCGGTGATGAGCATCTCCCGCGCGGCCGCACCCGCGCGACGCAAAGGCAGCCAGGAGCCGGCCACGCTGCCACTGCCGCCGGTGCCGAGGTCGTAGATTTTGGGATTGGTGGGCGCCTGCTCGACGCGTACCTGCTTCCAATCGACGCACAGCTCTTCGGCAAGAATCATGGGGAGCGCGGTCATGATGCCCTGGCCCATCTCGGATTTACCGAGGATCAGCGTGACGCGATTGTCCTGAGTAATGCGCACCCACGCGTCGAAAGGATTGGGAGTCTTCTTTTCCTGATTTTCCGCCTGACCTGCGAACGCGGACGGAGACAGGTGAAAGCCAATCACCAACGCCGTGCCGCCCGCAGCACTGGTCTTCAGGAAATCGCGGCGGTTCACAACGGAAGCAGTTGCCATAGGACACCTAGGGACGGATTGCGAAAGAACGGTTGAAAGAGATTACGCGGAGGAATGGGCTTTGCCGGCCATCGATGCAGCGCGATGGATGGCCTTGCGTATACGCTGGTACGTGCCGCAGCGGCAGATGTTGCCGCTCATGGCATCGTCGATATCGGAGTCGGTGGGGTTGGGTTTCTTGGAGAGCAGCGCGACCGCGGACATGATTTGCCCGGACTGGCAGTAGCCGCACTGCGGTACGTCTTCTTCCATCCAGGCTTGCTGCACGGGATGGCTGCCATCGGCAGAGAGGCCTTCGATGGTGGTTACTTTTTTACCGGCCACGCTGGAGACGGGCGTGATGCAAGAGCGCGTGGCTTCGCCGTTGATGTGGACGGTGCAGGCTCCGCAGAGCGCCATGCCGCAGCCGAACTTCGTGCCGGTCATGTTGAGCGTGTCGCGGAGCACCCAGAGCAAGGGCATGTCCGGGCTGACGTCCACGGACTGGGATTTGCCGTTAAGCGTGAAACCGATGGCCATGGGGACCTCCCTCCAGCAGGCAAGTATCCTACAACAGTTCTTGCATGGATGAAAATGCGTTGAATTCCGTTCAGGGCGAACGCTGCCTGCCGCCTCACCTGGCCGGCGCGAGCTGCTCTCTGGTCCAGTCCAGAATCAGCTTGACTACTTCGGGCTGGAACTTCTTCTCGACTTCAAAGCTGTGAGTCATGCCGTCGATTTCGACGTAGCGGGCTTCGCGCGGATGAACGCGATTCACGATTTCCACGATGGCGGAGCTGTCGGAGCGGCTCATGATGGTGTCTTTCGCGCCGCGAATGACCAACACCGGCGCATCCACGTTTTGCCAAAGCTGGCCGAGGTTGAGCGCTTGCAGTTGTTGATAGAACGCAGCGGGCCGGCCGTACTGGCCGTCGGATTCGTCGTACCAAAGATCCTTCCACTGCGCATGCTGACGCAGGATTTCCCCGGGAGTCTTCCCCTGAATCAAATAAAGATCGTAGAACTGCGTGAAGGCTTTCAGTGCGTCGTTCACTTCGCCGGCGGACTTTCCTCTCGTGGTCAGGCGAACGCGCTCATTTTCCAGCATATGCTCGTACCAGGTGCGGCCCCAGGAGCCCGCGGCGATGTAGCCGCGAACGGGATGACGGCGCGGGACTAGGGGAGCGAATCCGCCGCCATTGCTGAGCCCGATGACGAAGACACGATCCGGGTCGAGAAATTGATACTTCCCCATGGCAACGAAAGCGGCCTGGTAGCCTTCCAGTTCGGATTGGAAGTCCGCCTTATTGCAGGGTGTACCTTGGCTTTCGCCGACGCCGGGTTTGTCCGTTCGCACGGTGCCAAAACCAGACTGGTCGATCAGACGCAAGAGAAGCGCGCCGAAACCATCGGTTTCGCCTTGCGCGTATTCGACGCTGTCGCAGCTCAGCCAGCCGACGAAAAAGAGGACCGGCACTTTCCCAGTTGTGTTCCTGGGACGAGTGACGAAGGTCCGCAGCTTGTCTCCTCGGGAGTTGCTGACCCAATCGTAAAGGACATCAGCGTTTTGAAAGTGCTCGCGGGGAGGAGCTTGCTGCGCGGCAGCCGAACCGGAAAAAAACAAAGAGGCCAAGAATAGCAGAGGAACAGACCGGGATAGCACGAGGAACCTCCGCGCACCGCGAGTTCAGAAAATGCTATTCCCTTCTGACGTTAGCGTGCGAAAGGCGTGAGCAAGCTTCAGTTGCCTTCGACGGGCGCCGGTTTGGGGGCTGTTTTCGGGGCTGGCGGAGGAGCGGGAAGCTCCGGCTCGACGCCGCGCCAACCGACGGGGCGCCCGCTGACGGCTTCCTTTACGGAGCGGAACAGGACCACGTACATCAGCTGGCGGTAATAGAACCGTTGCAACAGAACGGGAACGAGAAGCGTCCAATCCTCCTTGCGCTCCAGGGCAAAGGCGATGACGCAGGACAGAACATCAATCAGCAGGAAGCCGATAAAGAAAAACACGGAGCGCATTAAATCGCCGGTGGTGGCCTGGATTGTTGGCAGCCAGGAGAGATGTAATTTCTCGATGGCCCAAAGTCCGACCGACCAGAGAAACAGCAAATCGATGAGGGGAGAGATGAGCGGCAATGCTAGCTGGAACACAAAGATGTTGGGCAGCGCAATCCAGCCGAGCGTGCCGTACTTGGGGCGGAACAGCGTGCTGCTGTGCTTCCAGAACGATTGCAAAGTGCCAAAGGTCCAGCGAAAACGCTGGCGAATGAGCTGGCCGGCGGTTTCCGGAGCTTCTGTCCAGGCGATGGCTTCTTCGTCGTAACCGATGCGCCACCCGAGGCGGCGGATGGCGATGGTGAGGTCGGCGTCTTCGGCGACCGTGTCCGCGGTGATACCGCCCACAGCGTCGATGGCCCTCTTCCGCCACGCCCCTAGCGCTCCAGGCACCACGGTGATGCAATTGAGAAGATCGAAGGCGCGCTTCTCCATGTTCTGGCTGGTGATGTATTCAAGCGCTTGCCAGCGCGTGAGCCAGCGCGAACGATTACCGACCTTGACGTTGCCCGCCACCGCTCCGACGGTAGGATCGGAAAAATGCCGAACGAGTTTGCGGATGGCGTCGGGCTCGATTTCCGTATCGGCGTCGATGGTGACCACGATTTCGGTCTCGGCCCGCGACATGGCGACGCTCAAAGCCGCCGCTTTCCCACGGTTCACCTGATGAATGATGCGCACGCACGGTTCG
This sequence comes from uncultured Acidobacteriaceae bacterium, assembly GCA_964524985.1. GTDB lineage: Bacteria > Acidobacteriota > Terriglobia > Acidiferrales > UBA7541 > Acidiferrum. Next base: position 25,698 of record CAZGFL010000075.1, on the reverse strand, counting down.
CGAGAAAAATTGTCGTCCAGCAGTTCCCCGGTCTTGTCTACAGAGCCGTCGTTCACCACAATGATGTGCAGATCCGGGTATTCGGAAAGCAGCACCGAAGTGACCGTCTGGACGATAACGCTTTCCTCGTTATGCGCGGGAATCAGGACGGTGACACCCGGGAGCGGGTCAGGCTCAGAAGGATGATCGTGGTGCAGTTTTTCAATCAGAGCGAGAATACCAATGATGAGGGTGCGCCCGCTGACAAGGACGATTCCCAGAATAAACGTCGTCGTGATCAACACCCAGAACCAGTGGTAGATCCCGAAGATGAAGCCGTCGGCGCGCGCTTCCAACTGCTCTTGGGGCGAGAGCGGCAGCATCACCTGGGCTCTAGTTCGCCCGAGCAGGTCGGGCACGGAGACGAACTCGTAGCCCTCCGCTCGGAGTGCATCAATCAGTTTCGGAAGGGCAAGGACGGTTTGCTCGCGGTCGCCGCCGCCATCGTGCAGAAGAATGATGTTGCCCTTGTGCGCTTCCTTTAAGACATTCTCCACGATGTTCGCGGCCGGGAGCGGAACGCCCGGAGTGAGCTGGCTCCAGTCGTTAGGATCGACTCGCTGGCCAATGATCAAGTAGCCCATGTCCTGCGCGGTGGGCAAGTGCGCCACTTCTTCGGAGGATTCCGGCTGGTGGTCGATGCCGTACGGCGGCCGGAAGAGCAGTGACTTGACACCTACAATGCTCTCAATCAACCGCTCGGTAAGGTTGAGCTCCCAGCGAATCTGCGTGGCGGAGAGATCGCTTTCCCAGTTGGGGTGCGTGTAGGTGTGATTGCCGATTTCGTGGCCCTCGGTATATTCGCGGCGCAGAAGCTGTGGCCACTTATTGGCGTCTAGGCCGATGACGAAAAACGTGGCGGGGACATTCTTTTGTTTAAGGATGTCCAGAATCCTGGGAGTCCACGTCGGATCGGGCCCGTCATCGAACGTGATGGCCAGTTTCTTTTTCGCAGCCCCAATTTGATCGATATGGTAGGACAGCGGATACGAGTCGTACCTCTCGCTTGTTAGTAAATCGGTTGCGGAATCGTAGGTGAAGTCGCGCTTCCCGTGCTTGGGCGTGTCGATGAAGTGCCAGATGTCCCCGTCACCGTCGAGAATCAAATCCGGGCCGGGTGTAAGGTCGGTGAGCTTTTGCCGCACCGTGTCATCGGGCCGCGTCGAGTCCCAGATCGGCCACATGGAAGTGTCGGCGGAGCCCAAACGCCAGAGCGCCGTGCCTTGCACGCCCAGGCGTTCGCTGGCGCGCAGTTCGTTATAGGCGGTGACCGCATCAAGCATCCAGACCTGGTGCACGTGGTCGTGCTCGTCGTAATACGAATAGTGTGGATTTAGGGACGGTGTGTCGAATTCCACCTGCGATTCGGATTCATAGGCGTGCAACAGCGCTTCCTGGATGGTGAGCGACTGCGCCGGCTCGTAGGCCTTCTTCCCGGCTTCCGACCAATCGTAGGCGTAGCTGCCTACGGTTACGATGATCTTCTGCGCGGGCACGTCCTCCAGGACCTGCCGCAAGTTTTCGACAAACCATTCCTGAGAAGCGATGGGGCCGGGAGGCGAAGTCAGCCAGTGCTCGTCATAGTTCATGAGCATGATGGCGTCGGCTTGCTTGCTGAAGAATTTGTAGTCGTAAGCGTCGTCGCGCGCGGGCAGTGCAATCATCAGTTTGAGCGCGACGGAATGCAAAGCGGGGCCCAGCTCCGCGGCAAACTCACGAAATTGCGCCTGGCTGGTGTCTGGCACTTCCTCGAAGTCCACGACAATGCCGGATTCGTGGGATTGCACGGCGAATTCCACGACGTCGCGCACCAGCCTCTGGCGCGCATCCGGGCTGGCCAGTATCTGCACCATTTCCGGAATGCGCCATTCCGCGCCGTCGTAATTGTTCAAGAGCGCCATCATGGGCAGCTCGATGGGGGGATTCTGCGACCTCATCCACTGGTGGAGGCTGTCGTTCCTGAGGATGGAAATGGCCTCGGCGGGCGAAGCTTTCACGGTTCTTTGGCCGAGCGGGTTGTAATCCACGACCGTGAGCGCGCCATCGGGAGACACGGCGTGCAGTTGTTCGGGAAGCAGCAGGTCGATGTCCTTGTAATGTTTTTTCAGCGAAGCAATGCTGTTGGGATCCCAGCTCACGTAAAACGCCGCGCGCAAGGGGTCATAACTCGCCGGCACAGTGCCGAGGTTAGCGACGCGGCGGCGCCGGCCCTCGCGCACCGGTACGGTCTTCTTCTTCGTTCTGAGCGCGTGGTATCCGGGCTTGGTATCGGGCAGCAGGCCGGCTGGCAAGTCCACGCTGACGGCAATGGTCACGAAGAAATAAGCTAGCAACACCGTGAGCAGCGCCCCGGTGATTTCCAAGGTGCGCCGCGTGCGCCGCCAGCGCACACGCTCCGCATCGTAAAAAATGGGACGGCGTTCTTTCATGAATTCCCTTAACCTGGCGGTCCGGCAGGCAAAGCAACATCTGGGCGGGCTGAAGCTGTCTGCACGATTCCGTCTTCCCTATTGTAAGATGCGTGGGCATTGATGAAACGAATTTTCTCGAGTTCCATTGCCGCCCTCGCAGCGGGGCTGGCGTTGCGGCTGTTTTTCGTGCTGAAGTTTCCCGCCAATTCCGGTGACACGGTCCTCTACGAACAGATTGCGACCAACTGGCTGAAACATCATGTTTACGCGATGGATGTGCGCGGAGCGATCACGCCGGTCGATCTGCGCATGCCTGGCTATCCAGCGTTTCTCGCGCTGGTGTATGCGCTTACCGGTCGCGTCGGAGAGGCCGCGCGGTCTGCGGTAATGCTGGCGCAGATTGCAGTGGACCTGCTGGCGTGCTTACTGATCGCGCGTCTGGCCAAGGTGCTGGTGTGCGGTTCCGAGGATGATCCGCGCGGCCAGCGAGCGTATATCGCGGCCCTGTGGCTTGCGGTGTTGTGCCCCTTTACGGCGAACTATACGGCGGTCCGGCTCACGGAAGTGTTTGCCACGTTCTGGACCGCGCTGACGTGCTGCGTCCTCATCGTGGCGTTCCGGCGTGTAAAGCATCCGGGGTTTCTCTATCGAAGCACGCACCTGCCGGTCAGCCAAAGTGTGACCTACGGGGCTCTTGTCGCGGGCTGCTGTACTGGTTTCGGCGCTCTCTTTCGGCCGGAAACTCCACTTCTGCTCATCCCTGCGGTCATCGCTTTCGGGATGATGTACTTCGCCGAAGGGATTTGGCGGCGCTGGTTCACCGTGACGGTGGCCCTGGGATTGGGCTGTCTGATGATTCTCTCTCCCTGGGCGCTACGCAATCTCGCAACGCTCGGCGAACCGCAATTTCTCGCTCCGAAATACTCCAACTTACCGGGCGAGCTCGTGCCGTATGGATTTATGGCCTGGGAAAAGACCTGGCTCTTCCGCGTGAAGGACTGTTACCTGGTTCCCTGGAAACTGAACGAAGAATCGATCGATGTGGACGCCATTCCCACTCGCGCGTTTGATTCGCCGGAAGAAAAGCAGCGCGTCGCGGCCATTCTCGAGCCGTACAACGACGACCTGACGCTGACCCCGGAAGAAGACGCCGTCTTCGGCCAGATTGCGCGGGAACGCACCGCGCGCCATCCCTTGAGAACTTTTCTGTGGATTCCCGTCGCGCGCGCCGCGGTGACCTGGTTCGCGCCGCGTATCGAGTTGCTGCCGATTTCCGGCCACGTTTTTCCTCTTGCCTACCAGCGCGAAGAAGATCCCGTCGATCAGGAATACACGAGCCTGCTTTTTCTGCTGAATGCTCTGTATGTAGGCATGGGAGTCTGGGGCGGCGTGCGTCTCTGGTGCAGGAATGGTCCTGCGCGGCCTATTCTCGCGTTCTTCGTGCTCTTCTTGCTGCTGCGGACGGCCTTCCTGACAACGCTCGAGACGCCCGAGCCACGCTACGTGCTGGTTTGCTTTCCCATCCTGATAGCTCTCGCGGCTCAACTCTTCGTGCGGCAAACCGCGGCCGATCAAGCTGATTAAGCCACGAAGCGCACATACCGAAGCCCCGCCAGCGCGCCGAATCATTTTTCTTCGACGGGCTCCGGGTGAATCGTCACGCGGTAAACCTGCTGAAATCTTTCTTTTACGCGGTCTTCCAGCGCCGCGGTGACGTCGTGCACCTGCGTGATCGGCAAAGCGCTCTTCATGGTGCAGTGGCAGGACACCAGAAGATGATGCTCGACTTGCCTCACACGCACGTCGTGGCAGTTCACCAGCTCATCGAACTCCGCGGTTAGCCCATTGAGAAAATCCTCGATGGATTTCGCCAGCTGCTTCATTTCGCCCAGGCCGGTGTCCGGAGTGGCGATGTGCCGTCCGAGCGGTTCGATGTGAATGTTCACCTCGATTGGCCCATCACGCAGCTCGCGGATTTTGTCTTCCAATTCGCTGGCCTGGCGGTGCGCTTCGGAAAGGCTCAGGTTTTCGTCCACCTCCAGATGCAACTCGATGAAGAGTTGCCCATCCTGCTGGAGCGCGTGGACATCGTGGATGGCCAGGCCCAGTCGCTGCGCGGCGGCGCGAATGGCTTCGAAAAGGTGCTCGCCCTGCGGAGCTCGCGGCTCGGCGTGCACCATCACATCAGAGGGAACAATCTCGCCGATGCGTTTTTCAATGGCGTCGGTCAGCATATGGACCTGCTCGAGGCTTGCGGTGCGTGCCACGCTCACTGTGGCATCGACGAAATGCCGGTTGCCGGCCCGGCGCACCCGCACGCGGTCCACATCGAGCACGCCGTCCATGCGCGCCACTGCGCGGGCGATTTCCTGCTGCAAGCCTTGCGGCGCCGCGTCCAAAAGAGCATCGAGCGTGCGGCGGCCAAGTTGTGAGCCGACCCATAAAATCACCGCAGCCACGGCCAGTGCCGCCAGGGCGTCGGCGTAAATCAGCCCCGGCAAATTCCACGTCTCACCGGCCCACACCAGGCCAATGCCGGCGATCACCACGAGCGTGCTCCAGACATCGGTGGAAAAATGGAGCGCGTCCGCTTCGAGCGCTTCGCTCGAATACTTCCTGGCCACATGCACCAGGGCGCGCGCGCGGGTCACGTCAATGGCTAATGCTGCAAGAAGAATGAGTATGGCAAGCACGCTCGGTTGGATGTGCACGCTGCGGAAGAACAGCCGGTCAAACGCTTCGTAAATGATGTACAGCGCGGTCAGTGCCAGCAGCCCAGTTTCCACGAAAGCCGAGAAGTTTTCGAACTTCCCGTGGCCGTACGGGTGCCGTTCGTCGGCGGGCTGGTCCGCCACGCGCACGGAAAGGAAGGTGATAATCGCGGCAATCAAATCGAGGCCCGAGTGCAGCGCTTCGGAAAGCACGCCCAGGCTGCCGGTGCGCACGACCAGGAAGGTCTTCAGTGAAAGCAGAAGCAGCGCCGAGCCCACGCTTAGCAGCGCCGCGCGCTTCTTTTCCCGGTCTTCCTCTGTGTGCTGCGGCGCATCCATGGTCCGCTTAGACTACCCCAACTTTGCGCTTTTTAGCCTCCGTGGACTTGTCGGCAAAGCCATGGCTGGTATACCTTTTCCTGTAATACCAGGAGCTTTCATGAGCCGCTATCCCCTTCTTTCGTTCGTTCTCTTGCTGTCTGTGCCTTCAGGAGCATATGCGCAAGCCCCGGCGAGTTCCGCCGCTGGTGTCTGGAGCGCCCTGAACGCTCCGGTGATGGATCCGGCGAAGTCGGCGCACACGGAGAACGTCACCATTACGCGCGACCGCATTCACATCACGCTCGTCGACGGCACCATCCAATTCACGCAGCCCGCGAACGGCGTGGTCTTTGGCGCGGTCTTTCACGGCAACGGGCGCGTGCAGGTAGAGCCTCCTAATCCCATCGAGGCTCAGCAGCTCCGGCTTTTTACCAAACAGGACAAACTGGATGCCCCTTTTACCGACGCAACCTTCAGCTTCACTGACGGCCTCCTCAACGAAATCGCGAAACAGGTGAAGTGGCAGCCCTCCGGTCCTGCTGCGGATGATCTTTATGCCAAACGGCAGAAGGACCGCGAGGATCTCGGCGAATCAGCTCTCCCGCGCTTGTTGCAGGGGATTCTTGCGGCTGACCGTGCGCGCACAGCTTTTTTTCTGGCGGATTTGAAGCTTTCGGGTAAGGACTGGGTGCAATTTCAGGACGACTCGCTGGACGTTGAGGAAATCGGCGTGGCTCGCTGGGTGGACGTCGGCCCTGTAAAGAACCACGACCTCTGGATGAGTTTCCCGGCGGGGAACAAGACCAGCGCCGATGCTTGGAAGGATCCTCAGGCGAAAGACGACTTTTCCGTCCGCTCCTACCACATCGATGCCGCTGTCACAGGGGGAGCCGAACTCACCGCCACCACTCGCACAGAAATTGTTCCGCACCTTGCCGGTCAAAGTGTCCTTCTTTTTGAATTCGACTCGAACCTTCGGATCGATTCCGTGAAGGACGCCAAGGGGACTGCCTTGACTTTTTATCAGTCCCGCGAAAACAAGGACCGCTACCAGTCCTACGGGGATTACCTCTCGGTGGTGCTGGCGCAGCCGCTCAAGCTCGACGAACCGCAAACTCTGGAATTCCACTACGTCGGCAAGCGCGCCATCCGCAAAGCGGGCAACGGGAATTACTTCTGCGAGAGTTCCGGCTGGTATCCCGAGCGGCCCAACAGCTTTGCCACTCGAGCCGACTTTGACCTGACGTTTCGCAGCCCCAAGAATACCCTGCTCGTGGCCACCGGGGAGAAGACCGGCGAAACCCAGGAAGGGGGCACGCGCGTAACCAAATGGAAGAGTGAAATCCCGCTGGCTGTTGCCGGATTCGCTTATGGAGACTACAAACTCGCCAACGACAAAGCGGGGGATGTGGCGGTCGACATTTACGCAAACCGCGAAGCCGATGACGTGATGGCCAGCGTCCAGCGGGTGTTCGATTCTGGCGTGGCGATGGGGGCTGTCGGCACCCTTAGTCCAGCTGGTATGGCAAAAAACATGGGGCAGGAGATGGCCAATACCATTCGCCTTTTTTCCTCTTACTACGGGCCATACCCCTACAAACATCTTTCCGTTACCAGTCTGCCCATCAGTTATTCCTACGGCCAGGGTTGGCCGGGACTCATCTATCTCTGGTCCGCATCCTTTCTCGATGCCACGCAGCGCCACGAAATCGGCCTGCCCGACGGGCCGCAGCTCAGCGATTTCTTCCGCGCGCACGAGAGTTCGCATCAATGGTGGGGCCACCGCGTGGGCTGGAAGAGCTATCACGATCAATGGCTGTCGGAAGGCTTCGCAGAGTTTTCCGGCAATCTCTACGTTCAGTATCGCGACAACATGAAGGAATACATCAACCGTTGGAAGCGGGAAAAGGAACTGCTAAAGCGAAGGGATGTGAGGAATCACAGCGTGGATTCTCTGGGCCCCATTTGGATGGGTCAACGCATCGCTTCTTCTGAAACCGATGGCGGGGCGTATCAGGATTTGATTTATTCCAAAGGTGGCTACGTCCTGCACATGCTGCGCATGCAGCTTTGGGACGGCCGCAACCAGGATCCCGATCACCTCTTCAAGGAAATGATGCAGGACTACTGCAAGACCTTCGATAACAAGGCCGCTTCCACCGAAGACTTCAAAGCCATTGTCGAAAAGCACATGATCCGGTCCATGGACGTGGACGGCAACCACAAAATGGACTGGTTCTTCAATCAGTATGTCTACGGCATGGGCGAGGCCCAATATACTTTCCATTCCTCCCTGGACTACCCGACTGACGGCAAGACTCATCTTAAGATCGAGCTGACCCGCACTGGCGTGCCGGATACCTGGAAGGACGTTATCCCTCTCTACGCACACTTTGGTGACAAGATGATTCGGTTGGGGAACATGACGGCAACGCACCCCACCGAGACCGTGGATACAACGATTCCAGGAAAGTATGACCGAATCACGATCAACGATTTCGAAGACTTACTGGCGGATATTAAGCAGTAACTGACGGCGCTCGGCGGCGACCGCGGGCCGTTAGGAAGAAGCTACTTCTCTCGGAATAAACCGTAACGCTGCGGAATTCATGCAGTAGCGCAAGCCTGTAGGCTCCGGCCCATCGGTGAAGACGTGCCCGAGATGCGCGTCGCAGAGCGCGCACTTCACTTCCGTGCGCAGCACGCCGATGCTGAAGTCCTTTTTCTCGCGGACATTCTCCTTGGCGATCGGCTGCCAAAAACTTGGCCAGCCTGTCTCGGAATCAAATTTTGTCTTGGAATCAAAAAGCGCGTTCTCGCAATCGATGCAGCGATAAATTCCCGTTTGATGCTGATCGTAGAGCGCACCGGAAAACGGGAACTCCGTGGCGGCGCGCCGCGTCACATCGTACTGCAACGGCGTTAGCTGCTTCTTCCACTCGCTGCGGCTTTTGCGTACTTTTTCGAGCGCAAACAAGCCAAGCGGGCTGCCATCGTCCCGGAACCTCGCGATTTTGACGGGACCGGGATTGTCTTCCGGTTCTTCCTTTTCCACGAATGCCGCGAGGCAAAGCCGCTCGACACCGGCGAGCAAGCTACACGCGGCAAGCGTCGCGGCTCCGAAGATGAGGCCTCTGCGCGTGACCTCGTTCATAACCAACAATCCTTACAGCTTCACTTCGCTGGCGTCATCGGAGGAGGCGGCAGGAGCGGTAGCCTCTTGGCCTCTCCGCGCTCGCCCCGTACTTCCAATTCGTCAAAAAGTAACGATGGCGCGACCACCGAAGCCGGCAAGCCGCCTTGCGCGGAGCCAAACGCGCCGAGCGCCGTCCCGGCGAATCCGTTCATCTGGCTCTGCATGTAGTTGAACACGAAGCTGTCGTTCCCGACGCCCGCAAGGTTGCGCAACGCGCGGGTGTTCAGCCCGATGATGCGCGAGCCGCGAACCACCTCTTCGCGCCCGCTGTCGGGATAGACGCGATAGATCACGAGTGGCAGGCGGTCGCCCGTTCCCGCGCCTCCGGCAAAACTCGCCAGCAGTTCCGAAAAGTCTTCCTGGTGCAGCAGGCTGAGCGCTGGATTGTCCATCTCGCGCACGATCAGGCAAAAGTTCAGCTTTTCCGCGCGGCAGGAATCGAGGAACTTCTTCTTCAGGTCACCCGGAGACACCGTTTCCGTGGAAGTGAAAAACAGATTCGACATCGTGGGCTTGGCGTCGTTCAGGAACGCCGCGCGGCCGTGGCCGTTGGATTCTTCGAAATCCGGTCCGGGACGCCGGGACATCAGCTCGCCTTTCAGGTTGCCATTTTCCACCAGCGTAACCTTCTGCGCGCGCACGCCCTCTTCATCCACGGTATAGCCGCCAATCAGGGGAGTGCCCTGAAACTCCTTCGCACCCGGGTCATCGACTAGCGTTACGCTCGCGGGCAGAACTCGCGCGCCCATTCTTCCCACCCAGTCGCTCTTGCCGCCCAGGCCGCTGAGCATTTGCTCCATCACTGGGCTAAACGAGATCGGCGGCCGTGCCCCGCTAATCGCCGGACCCAGCACTTGCGCCAGCAGCGGTGCGGCCGCGCGCGCTTCAAAGAGAACCGGGCCGGTGTAATCCTGCGCGGAAGGCGCCGATCGCAGTGCCATCAATTCCGTGCCCGCGACGTTCAAGCCTTTGCGCACCGCATCGACGCTCGGCAAGTCCGCCGGGCGCGCCGCGTAACGCGCGTAGTAGTGATTCACCGGTACGCCGTCGTCGGCCAGCGCGTTCATTCCTGCCTCGACGGCCGCAGACCGGCGGTTCTGCCGGATCTCTGTGCCCTCGCTGGTGAGCAGGTATTCCGTCGCATAGACGAGGTAGTACGTGACGCGCGCCTCATGAATCTCCGAAAAGCCCCTCAGCGTCGCCGAGGAGTCCCGCGCTTCTTGTTCCCAATTGCGATTGGTCCAGTCGGGAGTTTCCAGAGGTTCGATGAGCTGCACCGGCTCGGCCTTCGCGAAATCGTCAATGTCCGATTGCCGTGCTAAGCTGCTCAGGTAACCCTTTTTCTTTGAAAACGTATCCACGGCTTCTTTGAACGCCTGGTCCGTGGCGATCCACAGGTCCTGGCGCAACGAATCGTAGTCGCGGTCAATGCCTACCGAACCAGTCGGCCCGATGAACCCGCGGAAGCCGTCGTCGCTGACGAAATTGGAGCTGTCCAGATGGTAGCTGCCCACCCGCGCTTCCACAATCATGACGCGATTCCGCAAGTGCGTGCTGGAGAGCAGCGCGCCGAACTCCGCGACAACCTCGCGCACGTCTAAATCCAGAAGCCGGTACTCGATGTAGTACGGCCGCACCGGCTGCTCGGTGTTAGGAATCGTCAGCTCCAGGCGCGACTTTGCGCGCGCCATTTCGTCGCGCATCGACTGCAGCGTGTGGTCATTGTCCTGCTGCGCCCGCGTGGGCACTGACAGGCAGCTCAGCGCGGCGAAAGCAAAGATTGCTCCCGCAATTCGGCGTGTCCGCTTCACAGTTGACCTCCCGCTTTCACTACGTCATGGGCGGGTGGCGGCAGGATCGGGGGCCGGTCCGTCGAGCTTTCTTTCTTCTGCACTTCCAGCTCTGACGTCAGAATCGCCGGCGAAGCCGCCGACACCGGCACAGAGCCGGATTCGGCTCCGCAGTACCCGTTGAATACTTCCGGCGTGTCGCCCGTGGCGACAATCTTGGTCAGCGCCGCCAACGGTGTTCCGACAATGTCCACGCCGCGCACGAGCTCGTCCGGCCGTCCATCCGGAAAAACCTTGTAGACGACCAGCGGCAGCACCTGGAACGCCTGCGGTTGCCCGCGACCGGTGAACGTAAACCCTCCGGCGATGTCATCGATCAGCAATCCAAAGGGTTTTCCCTGCTCCTTGATCAAGTCGATGAGCTTCGCGCGCAGTTGCGCGTTCGTCAGCGTCTTGCTGCTCTGAACGATCAGGTTGCCTTGGCGCGAAACCGGCGTCGCTCCCAGTTGCCGCCTCCCGTGCCCGTTCGAGTGCGGGAAGTTCTCCAGCGGCGACCGCGACATTTCAAAATTCTTCAGCACGCCGTGATCCACCAGCGTCACGCGTTGCGCCGGCACTCCTTCATCATCAAACTGGAAATAGCCGAGCAAGTCCTCATTGCCCAGCTTCTTCATCGTCGTGTCGTCGACGATGCTCAGGAAGTCCGGCAGAATCTTCTCCCCGACTTTTTTCGAAAACGTCTGTCCTTCGCTTACGTCTTTTTGCCGGTGGCCTTCCGCACGGTGGCCGAACACTTCGTGGAAAAACACCGCCGCGGCGCGGCCGGTCAGAAGCGCCGGCCCCACTGTTGGATCATTGATGGGCGCAGCAACCAGCCCGTCGAGTTCCTTGCGCATCGTTGCTTCGGCGGCATATACCGCCTTGTCGTCTGGCGTGTCTTTCGCGTCCACCCAGTCGAAGTTGTAATACCGGTCGATGTCCATGCCGTCCGGCGCTTTGCCCTGGATGAACAACTCCAGCCGGTAGCGAATCTGCCCGAATTGCAGTTGCGTTCCTTCGCTCGTCGTTTGCAGCACGTTCTGCGCCTGCGCGCTGAACGTCACGATGGAGTTGATGATCGCCGCCGACTCGCGAAACGCCTTCGTGTACGCCCGTACTTTCGCTTCCCAGGGATTGCGGTCCACGTTGATCGACACCTGCGGCCCGATGGAAACGTGCGGCTCCTCGCGTGAAAAATCCGGCGCGCGCCCTTCCGCCGTTTCCACTTTGACTTCTTTGCCCGTCTTGATCTTGATCAGCGCTTCTTCAGCCGACCGGTATTGCTTGTCCGTCTCCAGCCAAACCGCGTGCCGTATCACTTCCGGGTCGTCGTCCACCGGCACCGACTCACCGGGACTCCCGCCCTGCGCCTGCCGTTCACCCACTTTATGCGTGTTGTCAAGCTGATAGCTGCCCACGCGCACCGAGACTTCCAGCCAGCGGTTCCGCGTTTCGCTGCTGTTCAGCAGCGCACCGTTTGACCCCGACACGTCCACCCGCTGCGTGTCCGTCACCGTATACCCGATGTAGTACGCCGCGGGATCCTGCGCCCCAAAGCTCTTGACCGAACGTTCCAGTTCCGCTTGCAGCGCCGCGAGCACTGGCGATCGCTTCGCCTGCGTGTCTGGCGGTTTGGCCTTGCTCGCAGGCACGAGGCCCGCGGCCAATCCCGAAACCAGAGTCACTTTACAAAGGAAGGAAATCCATCCACCGCGCTTAGAATTCGTCAAAGGGTGCCTCACTCGCTTTTAGACGGGGCTGCGAAACATTCAGTTTACGCTATCGCGCAGCACGCACCAAGGCCGGCGCATTGGCGTTATTGCAGTTCACGCAACACTGGTTCGACGGCTCTTCGCTCCAATTCGTTGCACCTGTCCGGCATCAAGCCGCAAACAAAAAGCCCCGGGAGTCCATCCTCGGGGCCTTTCGCATTCATTCCTGAGGAATTCTCTTGATCTCAGCAAGCGGCAGGATTATTCGGATTGCAACCGCCCTTCACCGGCGGTCTCCCAGGGCGGGTCAAACCCACCCCCAGCCCGACCCCAATCGCTCCAGCCACAATCCCCACGGTTCCCCAAACTCCGAGGTGGGCTCCTCCAACGGCAACTCCGGGTCCACTCGGTGGCGTTCCCAGATTGGTGGTTTGGCCCCCGGCCACCAGCAGATCGAGCGTCGCTTGCTGCGGCGGCAAGGGCCCGGAATTATCTCCACTGCGCACGTTGGTGAACTGTCCCGCTTTGACCAGCACGCAAACACCCGCGAGATTGCAGACTTTGACGACTCCCTCAAACACGATCACATTCATCGTGTCGTTCGCGTATTCCACATAGAAGTCCGTTCCCACCACGCCCGCCACACCGGCCGGTGTGCGTACTTCAAACTTCCCGTCCGGCTTGGCGATCTTCTGCGCTTGCGTCCGCAGTTTTCCATACGTTAGCTCCAGTTCCGTCTGCTGCGCGCCGGCATCGGACTTGACCACCTTAACCGACGAATCCGATCCCACGTTCAGGACCGACCCGTCGTCCAGCGCGATGCGCGCCCGCGCATTCGCCTGGGTGTTCACCAGGTCCTGCCAATTCACTGCCGTCTTCGCTGCGGCAGGGATCGTTTTGCCGCTTCGCGCGATGTTGACCGCCGGAATCACGCGCGAGACTTCGCCCGCCCGCTGTCCTGCGGCCTGCGGCTCGGCCCAGTTTTCTGCCGGAAAGATCGTCAAATAGGAAAGCAGAACGGCAAGCGTCAGGACGTACGGGGACTGCTTCTTCATCGTGGACTCTCCTCGGGTATTTCGCCTTATCTATCGTTGTTACTGGAGGGCTGCACCACTGTCAATTGCAAACCCGCGCCTTTTGCCCACTCTCTATATGACTGCGTGGACACACGCTCTTGCTCGCCATCCACCTAGGACTGAAAATTAGGCTATGAGAGGCTTAGTAGCCGTTCTGGTCGCTGCGGCGGCCACCTTCCTGGTCTACCACTACTATTTCAAGAGCATGCCCACCACCGATCCGGGCACCGCTCCCACGCAGGCCATCAGCCTGACCGGCGTGCGCAGCGATTTGCTCCAAATCGCCCAGGCGGAGCGCGGCTACATCGCTCTGAACGGCCACTGCGCTTCTCTCAGCGAGCTGATTTCCTCAAACTCGCTGGCCGTCGCGCGCACGGAGCGGGATGGCTATAGTTACTCCGTCGATTGCTCCGGCAACGAGTTCAGCGCCACCGCCCGGCACGCTCCTGCCCCTCCCGATTCCCCCATCCGCTACCCCAATCTCGCCATCGACAACAACATGCAGATCAACGAAATTAACTGACCTTCCTTCCGACCGCTCAAATCCATCACGACGAATATCGTCCCCCTGCGTTCCCCCACGATTTCTGACTCTGGAATCCGCCCAATTTCATCCACCTTCTATCCAAATTAAGTCGATTTGACATAACGATAGGAAACGTATGGAATTATCGCCCTGCCTGCGAAGATGCTTCCCAGGCGATTCCGGTTCTTCGGGGAGTTCCTATGAAGTTCGTCGTACGTTTTCTTCTCCTTATGGTCGTTCTCCTGATGCAAACGCCTTCGCTGCGCACACAAATGTCGTCCAGCATTACCGGCGCCGTGCTGGATCCTACCGGCGCTCCGGTGCCCGCCGCAATGGTCACGGCAAAAAACCTCGAAACAGGAGCGCTTCGCGACAGTTCCTCTGATGAAAATGGCCGGTACCAGCTTTTGGCGCTCCCCGTTGGGCGCTACGAGGTAAAAGTCGTCAAGTCCGGCTTCCAGGACTCCATTCGCTCGGGCATCGAACTGGCTGTCGCCCAGGAAGCCGCCGTTGATTTCCGCCTGCATGTCCGTGAACTCTCCGCGGAAATCACCGTCCTGGGAGACGCCCCGCTCCTCGCCACCTCCACGAAGGACATTTCTGGCGTCGTCGGCGAACAGCAAGTCAAGGAGCTTCCTCTGAACGGCCGCAGCTACGACCTGCTGCTGCCGCTCAATTCCGGTATCGTCAATTTCACATCGCAAAAAACGGGCGGCACCGGCATCTCCAATTCCAGCACCGCCAACAATTTCGCCGTCTCGGGCAACCGCCCGCAGCAAAATCTCTTTCTCCTCAATGGCGTGGAATATACCGGCGCCGCCGAAAACAACATGCAACCCGGGGGTACCAGCGGCATGCTGCTCGGCGTGGATGCCGTCCGCGAATTCAACGTAGAACGGGATTCCTACGGCGCCGAATTCGGCAAGCGCCCCGGGGGCCAGGTGGTCATCGTCACCCGCTCCGGCAGCAACCAGTGGCATGGGTCTGCCTTCGAGTTTCTGCGCAACAGCGCCCTGGACGCGCCCAATTTCTTCGATGCGGGTTCGGCTCCGCCCTTCCAGCGAAACCAGTTCGGCGCTTCCCTCGGCGGGCCTCTCCACTCCGACAAGACTTTCTTCTTCACGAACTACGAGGGATTCCGCCAGAATCTGCACCAGACCTCCGTGGCCTTCGTCCCCAGTCTGGCCTCCCGCGCCAAAGCCGTAGCCAGTGTCCAGCCTCTCTTGAATCTCTGGCCCACCCCGCTGGCTGGCGCACAGGACTTCGACGGTGTTTCTGACGTCTTCAGCAGCCCCCTGCAAACCATTCGTGAGGATTTCGGCACCGCGCGCATCGACCACATTTTTTCCAGCAAGGATTCTCTGGCCGCGGTTTACACCATTGACGACGGTAACGATTTCACCGCCACGCCTCTCGATCCCTACAGCGCCGACATCCTGACCCTGCGCCAACAAGTCCTCAGCCTCGAGGAGACCCATGTCTTTTCTTCGTCGCTCTTGAACACCGCGCGCGTGGGCTTTTCCCGCGCAGGTTACTTCTTTACGGGCGAACCTACACCCGGCACTCCCGCCGCTACCGTCCCAGGCTTTTTGTTGGGGCATCCCGTTGGCGCCGTTGTTGTCGGCGGCAGCGCCGCTTCCAACCCCCAAGCCGCCATCGGTCTCGCCGGCAGTAACAATGGCAGCAACTTGAGTATCGCGCGCAACCTTTTCACCTATGAAGATCGCCTCACTCTGACCCGCGGACGCCATCAGTTGGATTTCGGCGCGTGGTTCCAGCGTTTCCAATCCAACGAAAACATCGCCCTCAGCCAGTTTGGGCAGGCCACGTTTTCTAGCCTGCCGACTTTTCTCTCAGGTACCGTCTCCACGTTTCTCTTCAACCCAGCCCCCACAGAGATGAACTGGCGCTCTTTGTTTGGCGCGTTCTATGCCAACGACACCATTCGCCTTCGCCCCAGCTTGGCCATTTCCCTCGGCTTTCGCGATGAATTCTCTACTGGCTGGAATGAAGCCCGCGGCCGTGCCGCGAACTACGGTTTTACGAACGGGGTCATCAACTCCATCCCAACGATAGGAGACGCCCTCTTCACCTTGAACAACGCCAAGTTTCTGCCGCAACCGCGCGCCAGCCTGGCCTGGAGCCCCTTCGGCCAGAAAACTGTCTTTCGCGCCGGCTTCGGGATGTACAACGACCTCCAGGATGCGCTGGGCTATCGCGCCGATCAGAACGCTCCCTTCAATTCGACCTACAGCATTGCAAACCTTGCCGTTTCCAAACTCCCGATTAATCCCGCTTCGGCTGTTCCCGCGAATGCCAAGCTCGTGCCCGGCGGCGTTCAGCCGGACATGCAAACTCCCACGCTCATCTCCTGGTCCCTGCGAATGGAGCGGGAAATCTCTCCGAACACGGCCGTCACGCTCGGCTACGTCGGCTCACACGGCTACCACGAGCTGATCGGTATCGACGCGAACGAGCCCGCCCCCACGATTTGCCCAGCTTCACCTTGTCCCGCCGTCTATCCCGCGAGTTTTCCGGCGCCTCTCGCGGACACACCTGTTCCCCCAGGCACGTTTTATATTCCATTCGTGGCGCCCAGCACGCCTCGCGCGAATCCCGCCCTGGCCAACACCTGGACCTGGTTCTCGCGCGGCGACAGCTCTTATCACGCGCTACAGGTCGACGTTCGGCGCCGCCTTAGCCACGGCTTTTCCGTTCGCGGTGTTTATACTTTCTCAAAAGCCTTGGACGACGGCGACTCTTTGAATCAAACCACCGCCGGAAACGCTCCCGGTCTGGTCGCCAATCCCTTCGACATCGCCGCCGACAAGGGCCTGGCCACCTTCAACGCAACACATGTTGCCGTGATCAATGCCCTCTATGCCTTGCCATTCGGTCGCGGATCATCGCTCCCCAACGATTGGAATGGATTGGCCAACGCGTTCATCAGCGGCTGGTCGGTCTCCAGCATCATCAGCGCGCAATCCGGTTTTCCGTTTACTCCGCAGTTGAGCTACAACCCCTCCAACAACGGCGACACTCGCAATCCTGTGCGGCCCTTCTTGAATCCGAACTTTACGGGCCCCGTCATCTTGGGTACGCCTTCCCAGTGGTTCAATCCCAAGGCCTTTCTCGCGCCTCCGCCCAACAGCGGCTTCTACGGCAACCTCGGCAGAGACACGTTTATCGGTCCGGGTCTGGACACTTGGGATTTCTCGGTCTTGAAGAACAGCACGATCCGGGAGGGCCTGAATCTGCAATTCCGCGCGGAACTCTTCAACCTCTTGAATCGCGCCAACTTCAACACCCCGAACCTGATCGTCTTTACACCTTCGGGACTCTCCGGCACGGCCGGAGCTATCACCAGCACGACCACCACGTCACGACAGGTGCAATTCGGCCTCAAGCTCCTCTGGTAGCCAGCACAGTCCAAGTTTTTAACCGCCCTTACACTCATCCGCCCAAAGTCTGTGGGGGGTTGTCGGCAAACCGAAAGTAGTACCGAGAACGGACGAGAAGAATTCTAGGTAGTGTTTTAGGCGGACGCGGTGTTCGGCAACGACCGGCGCAGCGGCTTGGCTCCCGCCTGTGGAAACGACATCTTCCAAAAATTCGACGGAGAGGAGACAAATTCGAAGGCCACAATACTCGTTCCATCGCCTGCCGAGCGGAGAGAAACCACCCGGCACTCGGCCTTTTGCTTGCTGTGATCATTTACGAGGAAGAGTGTCTGCCCCACGCTGATGGGCACGTCCAGCACAGTCACGCCCCCATGCCCGCTGACGCTGAGCGAGCGTGTCTGGACCTTGAATTTCTCGTTTGTCTCCGTGAACCCCTGGATCGTCAAATCCGCAAATACCGCCACGCGCGCCGTTCGGCGGCGTTCTACACGGCGAAAGTGAAGGGTGGACATTTTCGAGGGGACCTCTGTTCAGTTAATTCGTTCGTTTGCTGCACTTCCCGTGCCGAAGGTCTTCGGCATCGCTGGCCTTGGATCCAAATCTGGGGTGTCGCCCGCGCCAGACACCGGATGCGATAAGGGTAGGTTCTAAGTCTTTCATAGGGAATAGCTTGTCTGTACTAAATCCAGGACCGACCGCCCAGTACCTTCGGTCCAGCACTTCCGGGGGAGGCGCCCAAAGGACATTCCCACAGTGCTGGTACCCTCGCGGTTGCCTCTTTTCCAGCTTCCGTCTATTCCGCAATTCTCACCTTTTTTGCCCATGAACTCTTGGAACTTTCCAGCCCCCGTACCCGTACCTTCTAGTGCAAGCGGTTCCACAGCAAACGCGCCCAGGGCGCGTAGAGAGATTCAAAGGAGCATAGCATGGGCGGAGAATTGATCGGATTGGTGGCAGTAATTCTGGGGATGGGCATTCCCCTCGGCGCCTTGTACACCTACTACCGCGTGCGCAAGTTGCGGAGCGAAGAGCGGATGGCGGCCATCGCGCGCGGCGTTGAAATTCCCATCGAACCGGAGCTGAATCAGGCAGCTCGGTCGCGGCGCGCCGGCATCCTGCTCGTCAGCGGCGCCCTTGGCTACATTTTGACGTTCGGACTGATCGCGCAAATCCAGGCAGACCGCGATGTGTGGACGGCCGCGGCTCTCGGTATCATTCCGCTGGCTGTCGGCATCGGCTTCTTCGTCGATTGGAAACTGATTCATCGCGACGCCCGCGCGTAATTGGCCGTTAGTCGAGGCAAAACCGGGGCGGGAAGTCCTCTCCAGAGCAGGCGAGGGCGGGGCTTCCCGCCCTTTTTCTGTTTACAACGACAGCGAGATCCCGCCCATCCACACCAGTCCCCGCCGCACGCGCCAGGCCGGCTCCCGAGCAAGCTCCGCAGCACCAATGTGATAGAATGGCCCACCCATGCATCCCGCCATTCCTCACCTGATCGAGCTGCAGCGCGTCGACCACCAGATCGCCCTTTTGCAAGTCGAACTGGATTCGTTTCCGAAGCGCCTTCGCGAAGCCGATGCCCGGCTGAATGTCGCCCGCGGCGAAGTGGCCGCGGCGAAAGAGGCGCATGCGAAGATTGTCGCCGAGCGCAAGAAATTCGAATTTGAAGCCCAGGAGTGGAAGGATCGCGCGCGCAAATACCGCGACCAGAGTGGCGCCGTGAAAACCAACGAAGCCTACCGCGCGCTCCAGCATGAAATCGCCAACGCCGAAGCCGAAGTCGCCAAGGCCGAGGATCGCCAGCTCGAAGTAATGATGAGCGCGGAAGAGGCGGAGCGCTGCGTGAAAATCGCGGAGTCCCGGCTGAGGGAAGCGGAGCAGAGCTTGGCCGCGGAGCGAAAAACGCTCGAAGCCCAGGGCGGGGAATTAAGGAAGCAACTCGTCGCCGCGAACGCCGAACGCGAAAAAATCATCGCACCGGTGCCGGAGGAACTTCGCGATCTCTACGCCCGTGTCGCCAAGCGCCATCACGGCACGGCCATGGCCCAGGTTCGCGACGATCAGTGCCGCGGTTGCGGCTTGCGCGTCCTTCCCCACATCGTGCAGGAATTGCGCTCGGAAACCAGCGAAGAAGTCTACCGGTGCGAAAGCTGCGGCCTGATTCTCTATACCCTCGAGCCCATTCCCTACGCCAAGCCCGCCAACGGTTCCGCGAACGCGGCTTCGCCCCCGTCCACCAACTGATGCCGCGAAAAAAAGCAACCGCGCCCAGCAAGAATCTTTTCGGCGGCGACGCTCCCGAGCCGAAGCCTGCGGCGGCTTCCTTCCGCGCGAACATTGACGGCGGCTCGCGCGGCAATCCCGGTCCCGCGGCTTACGGAGTGGTGATTCGCGACGGTCGCGGAGAAGTCATCGCCAAACTCAAGAAGTACATCGGGCGCTTCACCAACAACGTGGCCGAATACTATGGCCTCATCGCCGCGATGGATTATGCTCAGTCGAAAGGCATTCGCGCGCTGCGCATCGAAAGCGACTCCGAGCTGCTGGTGAAGCAGATGCGCGGACTCTACAAAGTGAAGAGCGCCGACCTGCAGCCGCTTTTCGAGCGCGCGCAGAAAATGGCGAAGGCGTTCGAGGCGTTCCGCATCGAGCACGTCTACCGCGAGCAGAACCGCGAAGCGGATGCGCTTGCCAACGAAGCGATGGACGAGGTCGAGGGCAAGCCGGCTGTGAAAGCGGCCCCGGCGACAAAAACGCCGGCAGCGCAAAATGCCGGGCCGCGAAGAATTGCCGCGCGTTTTCGCGGGGGCGTGCTCTATCTCCTCGAAGACGTCGGCTTGCCCGACGGCACCGTCGTCCACGTGTCGATCTTCCCGCTGCCGAAACCGGAGAACTAAAGCTATTTCAGCGCGTAGGAGCGGTAGAGCGTGTCCCGTTGCGCAGGGATGAAGCCGGCATCGGAAATGATGCGGCGCAGCTCGCCTTCGTTCGTGCGGTTTTTCACGCCGGCGGCGAAGACCACATTTTCCTCGATCAGAATGCTGCCGACGTCGTCGGCGCCGAACTGCAATCCAATCTGACAGACCTTGATTCCGGGCGTGAGCCAGCTCGACTGGATGTGATCGATATTGTCGAGATACATGCGGCTGACGGCGAGCGTCTTCAGATAGTCGACCGCCGTCGTCTCCTGCACCTTCTTGCCGAGCGCGGTATTTTCCGCGGCGAACATCCAGGGAATGAACGCTGTGAAGCCGCCGGTGTCTCCCTGGATGCGTCGGATGCGTTCGAGGTGATTGACGCGATGGCGCAACTCTTCGCCGCAGCCGAACATCATCGTCGCCGTGGTGCGCAGGCCGAGCGAATGCGCGACGCGATGGACTTCCTCCCAGTCGTCGCTCGTGCATTTGAGGCGAGCGATCTTCGCGCGGATTTCGTCGTCGAGGATTTCCGCGCCGCCGCCAGGAATGGATTGCAGGCCGGCGTCCATCAGTCGCTGGATGGTTTCGCGAATCGAGATTTCGGAGACTTCCGCGATGCACAGAATCTCCGGAGCAGAAAAGCAGTGCAGGTGCACTTGCGGATAGCGCGCCTTCAGCGAGCGCAGCAGATTTTCGTAGTAGCCGATTTGCAAATCTGGGTGCAGGCCGCCTTGAAGCAGAATTCCCGTGCCCCCGAGTTCGAGCATCTCGTCGATCTTCTGGTAGATCTCCTCGAAGGGCAGAATGTAGCCGTCTTTTGCGCCAAGGGGCCGGTAGAAGGCGCAAAACGAGCAGTACTCGGTGCAGAAATTCGTGTAGTTGATGTTGCGGTCGATCTGGTAGGTGACGACGCGCGGATCGTTTTTCTTCAGGCGCATTTCGTGCGCGGCCATGCCCACACCGATCAGGTCATCGGATTCGAGCCATTCGAGCGCTTGTTGTTTGGTCAGTGACAAGAGTTATTCAGATCCTTCCTCTCATCGAGCCGTGAGACTGTTTGGAACCAAGCCGGGATTCCTCGCTTCGCTCGGAATGACACGTTCAAACGGTTTTGCTGCATTTATCCTCTGCCATTCGCAACCTGCTGAACTGGGGCGCAGCATGCTTCGTCCCTACAAATTCGCAATCATAACTTTACAGCTTCGGACTTGGCCGCGGGCCAGGCGATTGGTTTTGATTCCGGGATCAGGCCGAGCTTCGCGGCATACTCAAAATAGAGTTCGAGGCCGCGGCGATTATCGGCGTCGAGCGAAAAGTCAATGTTCTGGCGCAGATACGATTCGAGAGTGGGTTGCGGCAACTCCAAATCGTGAGCTGCTTCGTAACTGATTTCGCCTAAATGCGAAAGACCGTAATCGCGCGAGGCGAGAAAATCAGCGGTGACTTCTGCGGTGGCGAGTTCGCGGCGACAGGCCCACACGGCCAGCACCGCCGGTAATCCCGTCAGCGCGCACCATTCGCCAACGACATCATAGATGTGGAGCAACTCCGAACTGGCGATGCCAAGCGTGGCAGCCTGGCAGATGGTCCGCCCGGGAGCACCTTGCCGGCTGTCTTTCTCGATGCCAACAGAAACTCGCAGGGCGGGATCGCCAATCAGTAGCGCGGCGGCGGCCTTTTGCAACATTTCGGTCAGGTCCGGCAGAGCCTCTTCAAATTGCGGAGCGATGCACCACTTCTCGGCGCACAGGATGCGCGTGAGCGCCTGAGTGCTGCGCGAACTGCGGTCGAGCGCGAAGGTTTTCACCTGCTCAATGGGCTTCTTGGAGACGATGAGCAGGCTGCGAACCTGGTTCTTGGAGGCGATGGCCATGTCCGGGAGGATCGCAAGGCCGGGAATGCGCTGGTATTCGATGGCGGGAATGATGGCCACGTCGGCGCGGCCGGCGCGCAGGTCTTCGGCGCACTGCGAGGGCACGGTGAAGGAAAGGTCGTACTTGCCTTGGAGCGGGCCGTTGGTGAAGCCCCAAACCAGCGGCGCGGTGTTGAGGTACTGCACGATGGAGATGCGAAGTTTCGTCACGATGCGAGTTCTCGTTTGCGAAGGGTCAGTATAGCAGGGGGCGATGCATGACTGGAAAGAGGAACGATTCGGCACCGATGAACATTCCGAAAATCGTAAACCAAATTCCGTGACCGGCCTCGCCCGAGCCGGCCAGAGCCCGGGACAATTTGAAAGTAAGTTTTTAACACAGAGGTCGCAGAGTTCAGATTCACAGAGAGCCCAGAGAAGAGGCGAAGTGGAGCCGCGGTCGCTGGCACATTCGTTCCGGAATAGGACGAGGGGGGAGGGGGACTCACAAGTGTGGCAAGCAAAGGGGTTACGGGAGGGGCTTTTGGATCTGTGGCAAATAAAGGAGTTACAGGAGAAATCTCGGAAGTGTGGCAAGGAAAGAACTTAGGCGATTTTTGAAAGGAGGTAAGAGAAGCCTGCGCAGGAATTAGAAGGACCGCGCAGTGGCCGAGCATATACAGTGGGCACGAGCTAGAATCGTGCCAAAAACACCACGCCATTATAGCAGGTTAGTACTGTTTGTCAAGTAGATTATAAATGCCGTCTTTTGAGAAGGATAGAAGTGGGAGTCCATGGTGGGAGCCAAACCAGTCGATAAGGCGAGTCTCGAGCTCTTTGGGGGAAGTATCAATGGCGTTGGAGTGGCCGGTCTTCGGTAGTTCCCAGAGAACAACCGCGCTGTTTCTGGAAGCGATGCGCCGAGAATGCCGAAGGGGGATGTTGACATCGTCCTGTCCATGAATCAGCAGGACAGGGACGTGCGTTGCCGCAACGACGTCTTCAGGTGAAACTCGATCCATGTTGAAGCCGTACCTTAGCCGCGTGTAGAGGAAGGCGGACTCGACGACGGGGCGGAGAAGGGTTTGACCTAACCAAGGCCCCCTATGAAAGCGCTGCCCCATGCGGTCGTAAGAGGTTTCCCGAAGGGAAGAGAAGGGGCACTCCGCGGCAACGGCGCAAAAGCGAGACTCCACGGCCAACGCTTGTAACAACTGAGCCGCGCCCATGGACTCGCCAAAGCCATAGAGGCAGCGTGGGTGACGATTGGTGATGATCCATTGGACCCACAGATGGATGTCGCTTTTTTCAAGCCATCCAAAGGTAGCAAGGTTTCCTTCGCTTGAGCCGTGAGCGCGCGCATCTGGGATAAGCACGCTGTAACCGTGGTTGAGAAAGATGTCTGCGTAGTTCACCATCTCCAACCGGTTGCCGCGCAAACCGTGGAAAAGCAATACCGTGTCCCCATTGGCGTTGTCTGGTTGCAGCTCCCACGCACGAAGAGTGACGCCATCAGCTGCCCGAATGGCAATTGCGGAGACTGAAGAGTCATCTTCTTTCGCCCAGGCCGGAGCTCGGACCTCATCGCCGGGAGTCAACAGCGTGCGTTTAGGATGAAGGATGGCTTCCGCGACAAGGACTCCTGCGATTGCGCAGAACAGGAGATAAACCAACAGGGATGCGAGGCCAAACCTAAGGAAGAGGCTAAACGCTGATCGACTGGGCTTGCTGTTGCTAGGCTTCGAAGCGCCACGAGGATAGCACCGATTCGCAACCCAAAATGCTGGCCAAAGGCCGGCGCTACGAAATGAGATGCCCGGTTAGCGGAATTGCGGGTTGTGGTGTAAAACCATTCGTTGCCTTCGGAGGCTTCGAACATGTTGAAGGTTTTGCGTTGCTTCGTTTTCTTGATGCTTCTTTGTTTCACGTGGTCTGAGGGGAGCCGGGCTGAAGCCCGACCTCTACAACAGCGAGCAGCGGATGCCGGCGTCCCCAGCACTCCCTCAATCGCGGAGAAGACGGCGGGGATGGAGAAGAAGCCGGGGTACTTCAACCTGTATTGGGATGCGAAGCAGGGGAAGCTATGGCTGGAAATCGACAAGTGGAATAGCGAATTTCTCTATCAGAGCGGGCTGCCGGCGGGGATTGGGTCAAATGACATCGGGCTGGACCGCGGGCAACTGGGCGCGACGCGGATCGTGCGGTTTGAGCGCAGCGGGCCCAAGGTGCTGCTGATTCACGAGAATCTCGAATACCGCGCGGTGAGCAACGACGCCGACGAGCGCCGAGCGGTGCACGATTCGTTTGCGGAGTCCGTGCTGTGGGGCTTCACGGTGGCGGCGGAGGAAAAGGATCACGCGCTGGTCGACGTTACGGACTTCTTCCTGCGCGATGCGCACGGCGTTCCGGAGCGACTGCGCGGCGCGAAGCAAGGCGCGTTTCGATTGGACGGGTCGCGCAGCGCCATCTACTTGCCGAACACCAAGAATTTTCCGCTGAATACGGAAGTGGAGGCGACGCTGACGTTCACAGGAGACGAGCCAGGCAACTGGGTGCGCCAGGTGACGCCTTCGCCGGAAGCGATCACCGTTCGCGAGCATCACTCGTTCGTACAATTGCCCCCGCCGGGGTACAAGCCGCGCGCGTACGATCCGCGCGGGAGCTTCTTCGGGATCAGTTACATGGACTACGCGACGCCCATCAGCGAGCCGATCGTGAAGCGTTTTATCGCGCGGCACCGGCTGGAGAAGAAGGATCCCAAGGCGGCGGTGAGCGAACCGGTGCAGCCGATTGTGTATTACCTGGACCGCGGCGCGCCGCAACCGATTCGGTCGGCGTTGCTCGAAGGCGCGCGCTGGTGGAACCAGGCGTTTGAGGCCGCGGGCTACAAGAACGCCTTCCACGTGGAGCTGCTGCCCGAAGGCGCGGACCTGATGGACCTGCGCTACAACGTGATCCAGTGGGTGCATCGGGCGACGCGCGGGTGGTCGTACGGGGCGGCGGTGGTCGATCCGCGCACAGGGGAAATCATCAAAGGCCACGTCACGCTGGGGTCGCTGCGCGTGCGGCAGGACTATTTGATTGCGGAAGCGCTGCTGGCGCCGTATGAGAAGGGCAAAGGCGTTTCGCCGAAGATGCAGGAGATGGCGCTGGCGCGGGTGCGGCAGCTCGCGGCGCACGAAGTAGGGCACACGCTGGGGCTGGAGCACAACTACTCGGCGAGCACGGTGAACCGTTCGTCGGTGATGGATTATCCGCCGCCGTACATCAAGCTGGGCGCTGACGGCGTTCCGGATTTGTCGGACGCGTACGCCACGGGAATTGGCGAGTGGGACAAAGTGTCGATTGCGTTTGGCTACCAGGATTTCGCGCCCGGCGTGGACGAGCACGCGGCGCTCAACAAGATTTTGACCGATGCGTTTGCGCGCGGGCTGCGGTTCCTGACAGACCAGGACGCGCGGCCTGCGGGCTCGTCGAGCAGCGTGGCGCACCTGTGGGATTCGGGCACGAATGCCGTGGACGAATTGAACCGGCTCATGCAGGTGCGCGCGGCGGCGCTGAAGCGGTTTGGGGAGAACAATATTCGCGAAGGCGCACCACTGGCGACGATGGAAGACGTGCTGGTGCCGCTGTACCTGCTGCATCGGTATCAGGTGGAAGCGGCGAGCAAACTGGTGGGCGGAATGGACTACACGTTTGCGCTGCG
>CAZGFL010000074.1:0-11825 GCA_964524985.1 uncultured Acidobacteriaceae bacterium | reverse complement strand
ACGCCCCTGCGCTCAAAAGTATTCTTGCCAAAGGTTGGGTCTCCGCGCTCGCGCACATTACCGGCGGCGGCATTCCCGGGAATCTGCCTCGCGTGCTGCCGAGCGGCGTCAAAGCCGAAATTGACTTGGCCTCCTGGCCCGTTCCGGCAATCTTCAAATACCTCGCCAAGCTCGGTCGCATCGACACCGACGAGCTGCTTCAGTCCTTCAATATGGGCGTGGGCATGATTCTCGTCGTACCGCCAAAGTTTGTGAAGTCCGTCGAAGCCGACCTCAAGAAGCGCCGCGAAAAGTTCTATCGCATCGGCCGCATCGAGCGCGCCGAATCCGGCAAGTCCCGCGTCTCCTTCTCGGCCTCCCTCAACCTCTGAATTGCCCCGCACTCGGCCCTCGCCTTGCGTCATTTCGAACGCAGCAGAGCAGGGCAAGAAATCTCTATTGACACCCTAGGTAATCAACCTTATAAGTAAGGAACCCAGTTTCAGGGCCCTCACATCTCCCGCCTCGGAGCAGGAAAACTCAACCCTGGTCCTCGGAGTGCTCCTTGAGAAGTGCCTTTCCGTAAAAGGCTTCCCGCTCGCGCGAAGGGAAAACGCCGGGAGGACGTCATGGCCAGACTTTTCTGCGAGAACTGCCACAAGGAAGCGAATTTTCTGCCGATCTACATGGTTACGAAGATCGCTGGCGTCAGCCGCTCCACCATTTATTACTGGCTCGAGCATGGTTGGGTTCACTGGCTCGAATTGCCCAGCGGCCGCCGGGTGATTTGCGAAGCTTCGTTAACGCGCCCCGCAAATCCGCCTTCCGACCCCGCTCCTGACGCGGGTTCAACTAAGAATCTGTCCAAAACTGTCCAATCGCGTTCGACGCCGTAGGTTGACGCCAATTTCTTTTGGTTGCATCCTGCGCCCCCGCCCGTTCCCCGCCCACGTCCCCGGAGGTT
Source organism: uncultured Acidobacteriaceae bacterium (assembly GCA_964524985.1). Taxonomy (GTDB): domain Bacteria; phylum Acidobacteriota; class Terriglobia; order Acidiferrales; family UBA7541; genus Acidiferrum. The sequence continues at coordinate 10,882 of CAZGFL010000074.1, read as the reverse complement.
CCCATGCGTGCCATCCGCAAGTTCTCTCTTCCGCTTTCGGCAATCGCCATTCTTCTCTTTCTTGCTGTTGCTCTCACATCAGTAGGCGCGGGCTCACATTTCACTCAGTCCTCGACGCCACAGCCACCTGCGAAAACCGCCGTGGCAAAAACGATGAATACCTACACGATGTTCAGCGGCCTCTGGCGCACCGATGGCGGCTTCGTCTCAACCATCCGTGTCAAAAATGTCTTGGTCGTCGCGCCCATGGACGTAACTCCGGTGCTCTTCATGGCCGACGGAACGCCGTATCCGCTTCGGTCGGTTCACCTGCCCGTGTCTGGCGTCACGACCATTAGCATCAATGATGCCTTGGCCAATGCGCCGCCATCCGTCGGCAGCCACCTCTCCCAGTTCGGCAGCGCCGCCCTGATTCACAGCTATTCCTCCCCCGGTCACATATCCGCATCGATGGCTGTGATCGACGCTGGCCGCAGTTTGAGTTACGCCTTCCCCTTCGGCGAGCCTATGGGCGATCCCATGCCGCAAACCCTCGATGGCCTCTGGTGGAGGCACGACCCTGACGTTTCAGGCTGGATCGCCCTTAGCAACGTAAGTGATGCAGACAAACAGGTTAGCGTGCAACTCGTGGGCCCTGGAAACGACGCGCAGCCTGAACGCAACATCACCCTTGCGGCTCACTCCACCCAGATGTTCCGTCTCGAAGACTTTGCGGCCACTCCCTCGACCCTCGCAAAGCAAGCGGGAGGTTTCCGCGTCCAATACACCGGCCAGCCAAACACCGTGCTCGTCACCGGCGGCCTCGAAAACGATGCTAACGGCTACTCCGCGAATATCCCCTTTTGGGGCCACGACATGAGTTCCGCCCCGGCCACAAGCATCACCTACGCCAGTGCGGGCCTGATGGTCGGCAAGCCTGACCCCATGATGACGCCTGGGTTCCCCAAAGACACTGCGTTCACTCCTTATCTCGTTGTCCGCAATACAACCGAAAAACCTCTGGACGTTTCGATGCAACTAAACTACATGATGGGCATGCAAGCCAGCGCTCCAGTTACGCGCAATCTTCCCGCCCAGCATCTTGGCCCAAGGGAAGTCAGGCAAGTCGATATGCAAGCCGCTCTCAATTCCGCTGGTGTAAAAGACTTCAACGGCTCCATCAATCTGTCCGTGTCTTTCACCGGCAAAACCGGCGACTTGGGAATCGCCTCTGGCAGCGTGGACCAAACCGGCACATACGTCTTCGAAGTTAAGCCTCAAGGAATCAGCAGTAGCCGCAGCAAATTCACCAACTACTGGGGCGTGTCTAACGGCAACGACACCATGTTCACTCTGTGGAACCCCACCGGCCAGCCTGAGGATATTCTCGCGACCTTCTATTACGGCGACGGCTCGGGCAAGTACGTTCTTCCCGTGCATCTCGAAGCCCAAGCCTCCACCATGATTGACATGGGCATGCTCATCGCCGAGATTAAACCCGATGCGAACGGCAACGTCATTCCTCCCAGCATCCAGGAAGGCAGCGCCCAGTTCGCCAGCGCCAAGGGAAGCGGGGAAAAGATCACTCTCGTCGTGGCCGGCGGACTCTATAACGTGTCCACCGCCACTTGCGGCGAGCAGTGCACCAACTGCTGCGGCGACAGCAACTTCAACATCAGCCCCGGCACCATACTCTGCCCCATTGGCGAGGGCATGCAACTGCTCTCCACCGCCACGGACTGCTATGGAAACACCGTGGTGCCCGTTAGTTTTAGCAGCGACAACACCTCCGTCATGACCGTGGATGCCTATGGCTACGTCAACGGAGTTGCTGTTGGCACAGCCAACATCACCGCCTACTGGGGCAACGAGGTTGTGTACAACGGTCAGTTCTGCGTCAGTGACGACATGAATGATTCCTGCCCCACCAACAACGAGCAGGCCACCAACGGCGCCGACGTGATTTCTGCCACGATTTCACAAAACACGAGCGGGCAGGTCTCCAGCGATGACGCGGCAGGAAGTAATTACCAAACGGCGGAAGGCACTACGAGCCTCGGGCCAATAATTGGTAACGGCACCTCACAAGGATGCTTCATCGGCTTTGAGACCGTTGGGACAATTTCTCCCAGCACTTTCACGGGGAACGTGATATTACATCGCACCATCGACGGCGATGCCACTTACACCAACTCCACATCGACTGGCGGTGCTCAACCAGGCACAGACGATACCTCCAACCCGGCTTTGAGGGACGATGACCCACAGTCCGGCGGTTCCAATGGAAAGGTATATGATCTTGATGCGCCAGGGGTAACAAACATACCTGTAGACGGGAACACTTACCGCATTAGAACTAACTTTCACGCGTACGCCGCTCTTCCAGGCGGCACGGTCGTTTCTTCTCAAAACTATAATTTCTACATCCGAGTTTCCTGTAAAAAGACCTCGTCTGGCTACCAGTTTGCGAACGATGTTCCAGGCGACAACCAGATCGGTTCAGGAACTACCAAGACCAGTTGGAACCTGCAATGAGAGGTGCATTTATAAACGACTTCAAAAGAGGTGCAGGGACCCTGATTTTCTTTCTCGCCACCGCTCTCCCAGCCTTGGCTCGGGGACAAGACAGGTTCGACGGATGGTGCGAAAGCTTACAAAATGCAAAGCCAAGTGACTTGGTCCAGTTTCTCAGCGCTGTCGTCGCTGACGATACAAATTCTCGTTGTGTCACGTGGGCTATTCACAAGCTAGGCAGTGAGCATTACGAGCCAGCAATCAGCATACTAACTAAGCTCCTGGATTTCCACCGTCCCCCAACTGAAAGGGAAAAACTCGGATTCACGAACGTAGGAGGAATAGCCGGGATTTGGGATTTGTATCCTGCAGTGGGCGCGCTGGAATTGCTAGGTAAGAATGTACTGCCCGAAGTTCTCCGGGCTATTCAAGCGGCCTCAACCTCTCCAACAGCACGCGAAAATGCTGTATTTGTTTGGATGGAAATATACAGATACAACGACGAACAACCCAAAGCAGTGGCTCTCCTGAAGCAAGAAGAAATGAACGTAAAGGATGATGCAACCAAGCAGAGGCTTGCGTGGGCGGTGCAGAAAGCGGTGGCTCGATGTAATCCCGCGGACATAGACGCCTGCAGGGAGGCTGCCGCTGGTCGCGCTTCTGGGCACTGAGATTCCCAGCTCGCTTCGGTCAGCAAATCGGGAGAGCGACGCAAACTAATTTCCAAAGGCCCCAGCTCAGAAACAGGTTCCAGTGCCGAACCTTGGCTCTTACCGGCCGTGCCTCTGGCTGGCAATACTCTTGCCGGTCTTTGTCACAAGAGTGGCTCTAAGCCAAAGTCCAGGGCGGCATATTGGACGCGAGGTGGCCATCCCGGCTCACCTCCAAGATGGCGACGAGTTCAGTATTCCTATGGGGCAGTTGATTGACTACGGCAGGGAGCTCTTCACTGCAAAGTTTACTGTTCAGGAAGGCGCTGGGCGCCCCATGACCAAAGGCACCGGAGCGGGCCTCTCCGATCCTAGTTCTCCGTTGTTGTTTCCCCGAAATTTCGATCGCGTGTCTTCTCCGGAGGCCAATGCCTGCTCCGGATGCCACAACGCCCCGTCAGTTGGCGCGGGCGGTGACCGCGTCACCGAAGTCTTTGTATTGGCGCAGCGCTTCGATCATTTGACTCTCGACCATTCCGACGGCATCACCTTGCGTGGCGCCGTAGATGAATCCGGCAAGTTTGTCACCATGGAAAACGCCACCAACGACCGCAAGACCATCGGCATGAACGGCTCGGGCTTCCTCGAAATGGTCGCCCGCCAGATGACCGCCGATTTGCAGGCCATCGCCGCTGCCACACCTCCGGGCACAAGCAGCCGTCTCGTGACTAAAGGCGTCTCGTTCGGCATTCTCACGCACAACGCCGATGGCACCTGGAACACTTCCAAAGTCTCCGGCGTACCCACGCCCAGCCTCAAAACCACCGGCACTTCGCCTCCCAGCCTTCTTATCCTTCCGTATCACCAAGCAGGGGCGGTCGTTTCCATTCGCCAGTTCACCAACAACGCCATGAATCATCACCACGGCATGCAGTCCGAGGAGCGCTTCGGCCTGGGCACCGACCCCGACGGCGACGGCTTCACCAACGAACTGACCGTCGCCGACCTCACCGCCATCTCCCTCTTCCAAGCCACGCTCCCCGTCCCCGGCAGAGTGATTCCCAACGATCCCGCGGTCGAGCGCGCCGTCTTTCTCGGCGAACGCCTCTTTGATCAAATCGGCTGCAATCATTGTCACATAGATGCTTTGCTGCTAACTGCAAGCAACAATCCGGGGCTGCCTGGCCAGCCCGGTTGGATTTACTTCGAGCCCAATCCCTACAATCCCGCCTCGGGGCCCAACTCACCCAACTTGCGCCTCGGTCCCGCGAATTATCCCTTGACCGCTCCCGCTCTCACCGTCGACCTGACGAGTGAGCAATTGCCCCCACCGCACCTGAAGCCGAACGCCCAAGGCATCGTCATGGTGCCCGCTTACACCGATCTCAAGTTGCATGACATCAGCGCCACAAGTGACCCGAAGTCCGATCCCGAATGCGAGCCGCTGGATCAAAACCAGCCCAGCGGATCTGCGGACTTCTTTGCTGGCAACTGCAAATTCATCACCCGCAAGCTATGGGGCTTCTACAACCAAGGCGGCGCCTTCATGCATCACGGAAAGTTGACGACAGCAAGGGAGGCCGTCGAAGCGCATAACGGAGAGGCCCTTGCCGAACGCCAGGCCTTCGATGCGCTCTCTCCCGATCAGCGCGACGCTCTCATCGAGTTCCTCAAGTCCCTCCAGGTTCTTCCACCCGGCTCACGCTCTCTCGTCGTAGACGAACATGGCAACCCAAGAGTTTGGCCCTCGCAACGAAGCCGAGGCGAAAACTGAGTTTGCGGGCGATCCCTCATCGCACATCAAGCGCACAATTACGAGTCACGCCTACCGCACCACGTCCTTCATGATGTCCACGATCACGTTCGTATTTTTGTTGAGGACGACAATGTGCGCGCCAATCACCGCGCGCCGATAGTCCGCCGGAAGCGGCGGCAGTTGCCGCTCGAGCTCCACCGGGCACGGTTCAAGGCGTTTCTGCAGACCTGGCGGAAGCGTGCCGTTGCGTTCCAGATGTTTTTGGAGTCCCGGCGGTAAGTCGCCGCCGCGTTTGGCCAATCCCGGCGGCAGATTCGAACCGCGGTTCGAATAATAGCGCGTGATCACTTCGCGGTCGCGCTCTCCGAAATAGTACTTGCTGCTTTCTCCTTGATCGTCGCCGTCCTGGTGCTTGTTGTGGCCCTTTCCTTTGCCATGGCCTTGGCTGTTGCCTTGTGAGAACGCGGGGGTGCAAAACAGAGCCGCCGCCAATACTCCTGTAAAACCGAGCCGCAAAAATCGTGAGCGCATGTTTTCCTCCATTAAGGGGCTTGAGCGCGATAGGGGATAGCACTAGCATAGGCCTTGTGGACGATGTTTGCGAGTCCTGCCCGAGGTTTGTGCTCACGAGGAGACCCGCCCACTCGTCCAAACGCACAAGGGATTGCCCTGCCCCATTTCGAGGAGGTGCTTCATGAATTCTTCTTTAGTCGATGTTCAGACCTTGGCTGCCCGCGTGGAAAAACTCGAAGCCGCAAATCGCCGCTGGAAATCCGCTAGCGCGATTGCCCTGCTGTTCGTTATTTCCCTTTTGCTCCTGAGCACGAGGCACGCGGAGCGTGTCGCGGCTGCAGCAAGGGCCGACCGCATCGAACCAGACGTCCTCCACGCCCGCACCGTCGAAGCCCAGGATTTTGTTCTGAAGGACGAGGACGGCCATGTCCACGCTCGTTTCGGCCTCACTCCAAGGTTCGATGAGAAACTGCTCAATGGTCCCAATGACACTCTCCGCCTGCTCCCGAAGGACGGAGTCCTGCCGGGTCAGGCGACACTTCAATTCTATGACGCAAACGGCCACGCGGTTTGGACCGCCCCCACTAAGCCGCAGTTCATGACGGTGAGATAAATAAAGCGCGGCTCGGAGATATGACCTGGCGCTCCTCCCAGCGAGGTCGTTGAACTGGCGGAGTTTGCTGACAGCGTTTCAGGAGATGAGCCGTTGTAGGCCGCGCTCTAGCCTGCCTGCGCAGGCAGGCGCGTCCCGGTCTTGTCTCACTTCGGCAATCCTTCCGAGAACGGATAAAGCGCCACCGCTCTTCTCTTCAGATCGCGCTCCAGCCGCTTGTTCCAGAGTATTTCTGTCCGGAGCTGATTGATCATCAAGTTCACCATCCAGACCGCTTCGTGAAATTTGTGACCGACCTCTTCGTAAATCGACATCAGCGTCGCGTTTTCTCTCTTCAGCTCCTTCAGCAAGAATTTGCGCCTTTTCCGCAACTGCTTGCGGAAAACGCCGGGGCGCGCCTGCCAGGAAAGGGCCAGCCAGGTCAGAAAAGCAGGACGGTCGCGCTGCGTCGTCCACTCCTCTCGCTCGAGCGCATCGGCCAGCGCCTCGCGGCCTTTTTCCGTTGTTTCGAACGTGTCGCGCTCCGGGCCCGCTGCTGGTGCGCCGGTCTCCAGCCTCCGCAGCATTCCTGCGCGCGCCAGCTTTTCCACCGAGTAGTACACCTGCGGCCGCGAAATCGCCGCCCAGTCCTGAATCTCGCGCCGCTCCAGTTCCAGATTCGCCTGATACCCGTGCATCGGCCGTTCGGCAAGCAGGCTCAGCAGCACCAAGTCTGGCGTGGTCAGCGCCTGTCTTCCTCTCGTCCGCCCCCTTCGCGCGCTGCTCGTGGCCGCCCAGTTATTCGCCAGCCGACTTGCCGGTGTTGAGCTCTCTGTGAGGCTCTGTGTACGGAGCCTGCCCTGACCTTGTCGGGGCGCCTCGGCGTTATCTCTTGTTTTCATTCCTCGCAGCCTATCGCTCTGACTTCCTTTTCCTGCTCCAGTACCACCACTGACATTGCTCTGCTGGCAATCGTGGATTCCGCGCCTGCGCCACCGCCGCGCAAAACGTGTCCAGCACGCACGGGTCCTGCCGCTGCCCCGTCGCGCGATTCAGCCTCTCGTACATCCTTTTCGGCTCTTGCTTCGCCAACTGGAGCACGCTGCGAATGCCCAGCAGCTCGAAGTCGCGCAACATGGCCGGGCCGATGGAGATCAGGTCAGCGAGCTGCCGAGGCTGAGCCAACGTTCGCGTGGTTACGTGGACCGAGTCACTCTGAGTCCGGACCGGCTTTTGGCGGGTGTGCGGACGACTCCGGCTTCTGCCCATAAGGGTCACCCTTGGCCGTCCCTGCAATCTGGCGCTCATAAAAATCTCCTTGACTTTGGACTAGTCTAAATTAGACTAGTCCAAACTAGTCTAATTTAGACTAGTGTTCGTGTCAAGGAAAGAATCGCCATGCGCCATTCCATCCCCGTTGGAGAAACGCGGCCGCTTTCGCTTCGTCTTCGTCTGGAGCGCTCTTGCTATGCTTTTGGGTCTTTCCGTTTTGAATGCCAATCCAACTCAGGAGAAACCGCCCATGAACGTCAAACGCATCACCCCGGTCCTGCTGGTCAAGGAAATCGAGCCGCTCATTCCCTTCTGGGTGGACCGTCTCGGATTCACAAAGGCTGTCGAGGTCCCCGATGGCAACAAGCTCGGCTTCGTGATTTTTCAGAAGGGCTCCGTCGAAGTGATGTACCAGACTTACGCCAGCGTGGAAAAAGATGCTCCGCCGTCCATGTCCACGGAAGCGCGCAGGGGTGCCACGTATCTCTACATGGAGGTCGACAATCTCGACGCCGTTCTTGCTGCGATGAAAGACGCGCGCATGGTCATGCCGGTGCGTATGGCGTTTTACGGGATGAAAGAATTTGCTGTCCAGGACCCTGAGGGCCACTTCATCACGTTCGCCCAGCAAGCCGCTGCGGCGCAGCACTAGCGGAAGTTGTCAGTCCTCAGTTTTAAAGTTGTAAGTTGCAAGAACTCAAGAGCTGGTCGAAAAAACTCTTTGAGACCGTGTCATTCCGAAAAGCGAAGCCTGCCTGCGGCAAGTAGGCGACGAAGAATCTGCTTTTTCCTTGTACTTTTCCGAAAAGCAGGTCCCATCGCTCCGCAAAACCATCCGGAGCGCAGGAGCGCGCTTCACTCGGGATGACCAGCAAGCTTGTTTTCAACCCGACGGGTCCACTTCTGGTTGCGGGCTTGGGTGATCAGCGCGGATTGCACGACGCTCAGATACTGCGCGCACCTGGCAGCCTGCGAGCGGCTCGTCTCTTTTGTCATCATGGTTTGCAGGATCGGTTCCAGAAAGCGCCCGTACTTTTCGAGAGTTGCTTTGTCGCGCGATGCAAAGGCGGTTTCTACGGCCTTTTCCGTCGCCGGCGTGACGAGCTCGAGCCTTCCCACAAACACGCGGGAGATTTGGGCGGGTGCGGGATGGATCGAAAGCGGAAGAATTCCGTTCACGAAGTTCGCAGGCACGATGTAGATCAGCCGGCTGCCTTCCTCGAACCACGAGCCGCGCCACGTCTCGACCATGGCCTGCGCTTCATCCGCATACAGCCCTTGCGCCACCAGCATTCCGACTAACTCTCTCCCCAAGTCGTCAACATTGCCATTCAGTTCGGGCTGCTCCAGCACGGTTTCTTTCGCAACGGCGCCGCCAATGCGGTAGCCGACTTTGTCTCCGCGGCGCTCGAACAGAATCGTGTTCGGAATCTCCTCCTCCGCTGAGTTTTCGATTTGGACTTTGCCGTCGGCGTTCAGCTTTGCGGAAACGGGCACGCGAAACGTGGAGACGCCGCGATAGAAAAGAAATTTTTCCTGCTGCTCGCCAGTAGCTGTCCTCACACGAAGCGGCGTCGCGGAAGTCATTCGCGCGGCGTAGTAGTGGCTGTCCTGCAGTGCACGCGGAAATTCAACGCGTAGGCCCGGCGAGATCGTCACGGCGTCCCACGCGATGCTCCCGTCCGTATGTCCCTGAAACAGGCTCCACTCCTCCGGATTTGTTGTCGGTCCCACGCGGCTGGCGACCGGATACCATTCCGTGATTATGCCCTTCGAGAAACTGACCTTAACGGATACGCATTCTTCGCGCGAGTCGTAGAAGTACAGCACCGGCGTTTCCATTCGAACGGTTCCGCGCAGGCCGAGCTTAAACTCCGGCGTGCGAAAGTGCTCGACGAAGCCCGGCAGATCCGTGGAGCCGGTCAGTGGCGACCACTCCACCGCCTGGCCGTCTTGCCCCGCAATCGAAGTGAACGTACCCCACTCGTGGACGGTCAGGCGGGCGAATGTCGGCTCCGCATTCTTTGCAGGCACATCATTCGAAATCGCGAAGCAGCCAAGGAGCAGCGCAGAAAGAATCAGGCGAGGCAGTTTCGGCGTCATGATGAGTCTCCCGATGGGTTCCATCTCCGGCGTTTTGCCCTTCCCCCATCCAGACGCCTAGCCCAACTCAAGTGTTAACAGTTTTACTCGACTAAACATTTCTGGTAGAGATGAAATAGGACTTCAGATGACCGACCGAATGGAAAGAATTGAGCTGCGTCCCTTGGCCCCACCGCTAAAGCTGCCACGGCCTGAAGGATTCAAGGTTGTTTCAACCGAAATAGGCCCGCGAGGGGAGGCCCTTCAACTGCTCGCGGGCGATGAATCCACGCGGGGTATTTTTGCCAGAACCGAGCAGCCAGGGTGGGCGTCGTTTCCCAAATCTCAAACGGAAGCCGCATATCCTGCACTACTTTTGATTTACAACCTTAATGGAGTTCAAGAAATCCCTTTACCAAAGCTTACAGCCACTTTCCCAAAAGTTCAGATCTTTCCAGATGGCGAAGTCCTCGTTGTAGCCCCGCGCTGCAAGAGATTTCAGGACGATAGCTATGAATTAAACGCAACTGTATATGACACCAAGGGAGCAACTGTAAGACAGTTTCTCCTGGGGGATGGGATTGAACACGTCCAAGTTGATCGAAACGGGAACGTCTGGGTCGGCTATTTCGATGAAGGGGTGTATGGAAACTTTGGTTGGGGGCACCCAAACGGTCCCGTCGGAGCTGCGGGGCTCACGTGCTTTAATGACCGCGGAGAGAAAGTTTGGAGTTTTCAACCACCCGGTGGATTCGATGCAATCTCGGATTGCTATGCCCTGAACGCATCAAAGGACGGAGTGTGGGCTTATTACTACACGGGCTTCCCCTTTGTGCGCATTGACTCCAAGTGGAACGTTCGGGCATGGCGAACGGAAACTTCCGGCGGAAGAGAGTTTGCGGTGCATGGTCAACACGTCTTGCACTACGGAGGCTATGGCGAACACCGGACCAGTTGCAAATTATTGCGTCTGGATCAAGACGCCGCGCAATTTGTGGCGCAAGTTACTTTAGTTTTGCCAAGTGAGGTGGACATATCAAAAACAGTGGTGATAGGCCGGGATAATAAACTGCATGTCTTTTTTGATGATACCTGGTACATCTTCTCAGCCGACTCTATAGCTTAGGGTTGCGTTGCGCTCAGTAGGTTCTGAGTGTTGTCAGCCCCGTGCTCAACCCATCCTCTTCCACTCGTACTGTTTACCGTACCAGTACAGTTGGCCATATACGGCTGTACGCGCGGGCAGCTACGCTTCCTGCACGTTGGGCCTGGCCCGCATCCAGCCGACCGATGATTGAAACGATTCAAGGCGGGCAAACCGCAGCAAGCAAAATCGCATCGGAAAAGGGACTTATGGCGGAAGGAAGATTCAGCCTCAGTGATGCTATGTCCCGCCTCGTGGTGGAGCATAGCGACGACATCATCACCATTCGCGATGCGGAGGGCCGCATCCGGTACACCAGCCCATCCTTTCACCGGGTGATGGGCTACACGCAGGAAGAGGTGCTCGGCTCAACCGGCTTC
>CAZGFL010000073.1:0-178146 GCA_964524985.1 uncultured Acidobacteriaceae bacterium | reverse complement strand
CTCGGCGCCGGCATCGTCGAGGCCGCATTCGAGTTTGAGCCAGTCGATTGCGGCGCGAACGCCGGGAGCGGCGTTGGGCTCGGGAGAGCTCGAAGAGGCGGTCGGAACGAGGGCGCTGATCTTTTCGCGCAGGTCGGAGACGTGCGCGGAGAGTTCGTCCGTGCGTGACGGTGCTTCGCCGCGCCAGAACGGGATGGTGGGAGACGCGCCTTGCGCGTCTTCTACGAGGACGCTGGAGGATTGCACGCGGCGAATACGCCAGGAAGTGCTTCCCAGAAGCATGACATCCCCGGCCATGCTTTCCACGGCGAAATCCTCGTCGACAGTGCCGATAACGGTGCCTTCGGGATGCGCGACGACGGTGTAGAGAGAGTTTTCAGGAATTGCGCCGCCACTGGTGATGGCGGCGAGGCGGCTGCCGCGGCGCGCCCGCACCATACCATTGACGCAGTCGCGATGGAGGTAAGCGGCGTAGCGTCCGCGAGCGGCCGAGATGCCGTCGGAGAGCATGGACACGATTTCGTCAAAGTCAGAGCGCGAAAGATTGCGGTACGGATAGGCGCTGCGGACGGAGCGGTAGAGTTCGTCCTCACGCCAATCTTCCGCAGCGCACATGGCGACGATTTGCTGCGCGAGAATGTCGAGCGGGGCTTCGGGAATGGCGAGCCGATCCAGGTCGCCTTGGCGAATCGCGCGGACTAGCGCGGCGCATTCGAGCAAGTCGTCACGAGTGCTGGCGAAGAGCCGGCCTTTGGGCACGGCGCCGCGCCAGTGGCCTGCGCGCCCGATGCGTTGCAGAGCCGTGGCGATGGAGCGAGAGGAGCCGATTTGGCAGACGAGATCGACGGTGCCGATGTCGATTCCCAGTTCGAGAGAAGCGGTGGCGACGAGCGCGCGAATTTCTCCCGCTTTTAGTTTGCGCTCGGCGATAAGACGCAGTTTGCGAGACAAGCTGCCGTGATGTGCGGCGACGGCGTCTTTTCCCAAGCGTTCACCAAGATGGTGCGCCATGCGTTCAGCGAGGCGGCGCGTGTTGACAAAGATGAGTGTGGAGCGATGCTGCGTGGCGAGTGCGGCGAGGCGAGTGTAGATCTCGTCCCACATTTCGTTTGAAGCGATGGGCCCGAGTTCGCTGCCGGGAACTTCGATGGCCAGGTCGAGCTCGCGCCGATGACCGATTTGAACAATCTCAGGATCTGAGCGGTCTGAGCCGGTAAGGAAGTGGGCGACGAGTTCGATGGGTTTTTGCGTAGCGGAGAGGCCGATGCGCGTGAGCGGCTTGCCGGTCAAGTGGTCGAGGCGCTCGAGGGAAAGTGCAAGATGCGCGCCACGCTTATCGTCGGCGACGGCATGAATTTCGTCGACGATGACGGATTCGACGGTCTTGAGGACTTCACGGCTCTTTGCAGCGGTCAGCAGGATGTAGAGAGATTCCGGGGTGGTGACGAGGATGTGCGGCGGGCGGGCCAGCATCGCGCGGCGCTCGTGGGCGAGGGTGTCCCCGGTACGCACAGCGGTGCGAATTTCTGGCATCGGCATTCCGCGTTGACCCGCGAGCTGCAGAATTTCGCCGAGGGGAATTTCCAGGTTTTTCTGAATGTCGTTGCTGAGGGCCTTGAGGGGCGAGACGTACAGGACCTCGGTACGGTCGGCGAGTTCGCCACTGAGCGCCTTGCGCACCAGGCGGTCGATGCAAATCAGAAACGCGGCAAGCGTCTTCCCGGAACCGGTCGGAGCGGAAATGAGGGTGGTGTTGCCGGCAAGAATGTGCGGCCAGCCCTGCAGTTGTGGCTCAGTGGGTGTGCCGAAGCGGGTGACAAACCAATCGCGAACGAGCGGGTGCGCCCACTTGATGCCGGAGGGAATTGGTTGTGAGGCTTCTACGTTCATCGCGCCCGGATTCGATTATAACGCGGAGGAGGCAGGGCTCGCGGGAGAGGCAGCGGAGCAAGCCTGGGATCTCCTCTTTCAGCGCGGCGTGCTATCATTTCCGTCAAAATATTCAATAGAACGCACATCGCCCACATGTCCGAATTCGCCGAGTCCATGGATCCCAGCGCCATCCGCGACCAGATCGACAGAGTCCTGCAGAGTCAGACTTTCGCAAGCAAGGGCCAACTCCGGAAGCTGCTGGAAGTCCTGCGCGAAAACATGGACTCGCAAGCTTCGCTGAAGCCGGACCAGGTGATCAAGGAACTGTGGCCGGCGGAGACAAGGACTAAACGAGCCGCAGACGTGGCGACAGAGATTAACCGGCTGCGGCACGCGCTGGAAACCTACTATGAGGGAGAAGGTCAGAGCGATCTGATCACAATTCTACTTCCCAATCGCGCGGCACCTGGGCCGGATGGCACGCCTGAAAAGCGCTGGATCATAGCAGTACCGCGGAACAACTTGCACGTTCCGTCCGCGGTGGCTCATCGGGAAGGCCCGCAAAGAAAACCTGGAAGAGGACTGAAGATATTGACACTGAGCGTGGTGATTGCCGCGGTTGTCGGCACCGCGGCTTATATTTCTTTCCGAGTGCTGGGAGCGCACGACCAGCCACGGTTTGGCCGGTTGGAAGGTTCGGCACTATTGATAATGAATGCGGAAGGAAAGGAGATTTGGAGGAAAGTTTTTCCTGATGGACTCGCGCCCGACTGGTACCACGACGTCCAGGAGTTTGGGCCTCAGATCTGGTTTGCGGATCTAGAGGGGAAAGGTCATACCAGCGTCCTGTTTTCTTATCTGCCCCCGGCGGGTTCACCACCGCAGTCGTCGAAACTTATCTGCTATTCCGAACGAGGCAAAGAGAAATGGCGTTGGACTCCCGGGAGAGAGCTGCCGGAGATGGCGGGGAGTCCGGCGACCTTCAAGACTTTTTCGCTTGGAGTGCTAAAGGCAACGGATAAGAGACCTCCCCGAATCGTGGTTGCGAGTGTCCATGATCCCTGGTGGTCGTGGCCGGCGCAGATTGCGATTATTGATTCCGAGGGTAAAACGATGTCGGAGTACTGGCATTCTGGGAGCTTAGCTTTCGTAACACTGGCTGACCTGGATGGCGATGGGAAGGAGGAAATCATCGCCACCGGAAGCAGCGAATACGAACGCCGAGCGACATTGGTGGTGCTCGATCCGGACCGAGTGTTTGGGGCCTCCAAGGAGGTGCAGCCGGAGTTCCAGATCCATGGTATGGGGGCCGCCCAAGAGAAGCTGCGTTTGCTGTTTCCTCGCAGCGATTTCAACCGGGCGTCTTTTCAGTTCAACTATGCCGCCGACCCTGCAGTCGAAAACGGTAACCTTCGACTCACGCTTCGGGAATGTCCCGCGCCGACGGGTTGCCCGATCAGCTACAAATTCGACAGTAACTTTCGCCTAATTTCAGCTTATTCGGAGAGCAACGAATTTCCCAGCGCTCATGACCGGTTCTATCAAAACGGCAAAGATGCCCATACCCTGAGTGTGGAGGAACGGGCGGCGTTTCTAAAAGTTCGATGCCTGGTGGGCTGCAAAACCGAGTTTGTGCCCGTGGCCGAGACCTATAACCCGGCGTCGTCTTTCGAGAAAGGGTGGGCCACTCACAAGAACCCCAACGGAGTATGGTCCTACGCTTATTCGTCGGGCTTCGCGAACCCTATTATGCTCTATGACAAAAGTGTGCAGACCGGGGTCAACGGGCCCGACGCGCAGTACTGGTTATCGTCGTCGGCCGATGTTGGCACATCACCCGCTGCGGAGTATAACGACGGACCCGCGTACAATGACGCTAACATCGATTTCCTGGCCAACGAGTTCCTGCTCGTGTCTGGGATTGGCGGCCAATATTCCGACCTGATATTCACTGCCCCTGCGGACGGCGAGTATTCCGTAGCCGGAAGCTTTCGCGGCGCCCAGTACCTTGTTGGCACGGTCGTCGGTATCGTGGCCAATGGAAAGGTTGTGTTTAGTTCCAGCGTCTCTTCCCTCGGCCAGCTTGTGCCATTCCGCACCACGCTTAAGTTGCAGGCCGGGAGTAAGGTGGTATTTTCTGTGGGTCCGGGCAACGGGCGCCAAAACACCGGACTCTCAGTGACAATAACAAAACCTTGCGGTCTCACCGACAAGCCCACCTTCACTCCGACAGGGGAGATAACATGCTCGAGTGGGCAACCAGTGAAAACAGGAGCTCGGTAGCCTGACTCAAGGACGGTCACCCGATCCGTTTAAATCGGCGCGCACAACTGAGCGCGTTTCAGAAACACCCTGAAACTCGTCTCGATTTCATACCAATTTCATATGAAATCGTGCCCGCAGCTATTGACCTGACTACGTCACTTTGCAAGTATCATCTCGATTTGTTCGAAGCGCTCGCAAAGCGCGATTGGGGTGAGTCAATGGAACATCAAAGATTTCCTCAGCATGCGATTTATCGTGGTGTGATTCGCGCGATCACCAAGACTCTTGTCACGCCGCGGATGCTTATGGTCGCGGCTACTTCCTGTCTCGCGATGGTGACACTGGCGCCAGCGGGTTGGGCGCAAGACGTAACTTTTCAAAAGACGCGATATTCCTCGGTAAAGCAGCCGAAAGAGACGGACATCGGTCTCACGGTCACGGACTCGAAAATCCTCATCAAAGGCAAGAAGGAAAATGGGATCACCGTCGAGATTCCCTTCTCCTCGATCGATTCCATGTCCCTATGAGATGGCCGCACGCCACCGGACGGGAGAAGGGGCGTCCGTAATGATGCTTTCTCCGCTCACCGGCGCAATTTTGATGACCACGAAAACGAAGAGCCACTGGCTGGATATCGAATACCACGACGGAGACGCAAAGCAGGAGATGGTGCTGCGCCTCGACAAGTCCGAATACGAAAAGGTGCTCTCCACGTTGGAAGGGCGCACCGGCAAGACCATCGCCAGGCTGGACGCGAAGACCAGCCCGCTCAACCCTACGGCGAACAGCAAAGACGTCGACGAGGTCATTGCATTCCGCCTGGACGCAGTGGCGGCGGCGTTGAAGCCGGCCATGGAGAGTTTTGGCTGCAAGGTGAACGAAGCGAACGACAAGCGCATCGAGTGCAGGCGCCAACGCGGCAATTCCGAGCGCACCGGTTACGGAGGAGAGAAGGTGACGGCCGAACTGCGAGCGAAGGGCGAGCAGACCCGCGTGCGCATCTGGACCGGCAAGGGGTTCGTCGGACGCATGAGGAAGAATAACTGGTCCACGCCGATTTACGAGGAAATGATGAAGGCGCTGCAAAAACCGCCTCAGAGCGCCGCAGCAAGCACGAGTTGAAAACCAGGCGGAGCTCAAGCTGGACACTTAGATTCACACACAGACTTGGCTACAGCCCTGAAACCCTTCCAAAGAAACGATTTCATACCAAATTCATATGAATTCGCGTCCGCAGCTATTGACCTGACAACGTCCCTTTGCAAGCATCACCTCGATTTCTTCGTAGCGCTCGCAAAGCGCGATTGGGGTGGGTCAATGAAACGTCGACGGTTTGCTCTTCATTCGCTTTTTCATTTTGTCGTTGGTGCGATGGCGAGGATAGCCAACGCTGCCCTCATGCCACGGCCGGCAGCCGTCTTCCTTGCCGTGGTTGCCGCAGGGGCGCTTTGGATGACCTTGAATCCACTTTCCCGACGAGGGGCAGGCATGCGGGCGAGAAGCGCAATCAACTCGTTTCGCTGGTGGCCCACGCAGAGTGTCCATGCGCAGGGAACAGGCGGGCCCACATTTACTGTTTTCGACGCCCCAGGCGCCGGGACCAGCATGCTTCAGGGAACCATGGGCACGCATATCAACGATGCGGGGGATATCACCGGAGTTTATTTGACAGCGCCCAATGTAGCTCACGGCTTCATCCGCTCCGCGAGCGGCACGATAACCACGTTTGATGTTCCGGGCGCCGGTACGAGTCTGAATCAGGGAACTTTTCCCGCCAGCATCAATACCTCCGGGGACGTCGCGGGAATGTATTTTGACGCGAGCAATGCCTACCACGGCTTCGTGCGCACCCCCGCCGGGTTGATAACCGGGCTGGATGTTCCAGGCGCGCCTACCACCATCGGTCATCGCGGAACCCTCCCCCTGAGCATGAATGATGGCGGAGAGATCGCCGGGTTTTACGTGGATGCGAACGATGTGCGTCACGGCTTCCTGCGCACTGCCAACGGAATGTTCACCACCATCGACGCTCCCGGGGCAGGCACATTCTCCCTGCAGGGAACGACCGCTCTGAGCATTAACACCGCTGGGGACATCACCGGAACGTACAAAGACGCGAATGGAACAACTCACGGCTTCTGGCGCGCCGCCGCTACCGGCACGATCACTGCTCCTGTTGATGCTCCCGGCGCAGGTACAGGCCCAGGCGGGAAGCTCACGTTCGTGGGAACACTTCCGCTCAGCATCAACGCTTCACAAAACATTGCGGGAGTCTACGGGGGCACGAATAGCGTGTATCACGGGTTCGTTTATACGGCGGGGAGCGCTACGCCTGCCTTCACTACTTTCGATGCTCCCGGAGTAGGTGTCGGTACTCTAATTCGAGGGACCGCCCCCTTCAGCATGAACACAGGGGGCGATATTTCGGGAGACTATGCGGACGCAGGCGGCGTGGTCCACGGGTTTGTGCGTACTGCCGCAGGCATCTTCACCGCGCCGATTGACGCTCCGAACGCAGCTACCAACGGCGTGATGTCGGGAACGGTCCTCCTTAGCATCAACACGTCGGACCAGATTACAGGAACCTTCGAGGACGCCAGCGGCGTCTTTCATGGTTTCATGCTCACGCTGGGAACTCCGCCTCCGCCGGCGGCAACGCCAACTTTCAGCCCTGCGGCGGGCACTTACACTTCGCCGCAAAACGTGGCCATCTCCGACACCACTGCGGGAGCCACTCTCTACTTCACCACGGACGGGTCTACGCCTTCGCCCGGTTCGGGAACCACGACAAAATACAGCGGACCCATTGCCGTCAGCACCACCGAAACGATCATGGCCATCGCCACAGCCACCGGCTTTTCCAACAGCGCCGTGGCCTCGGCAACCTACACCATCAACACTACGCCTCCCGCAGCAACGCCTACGTTTTCACCGGGGAGCGGCACTTACACGTCGCCGCAAAACGTGACCATCTCCGATACCACAGCGGGGGCCAGCCTCTACTACACCACCGACGGCTCTACGCCATCGCCGACTATGGGAACCACCAAGACGTATAGTGGTCCAATTCCGGTTAGTTCCACGGAAACGATCAAGGCCCTCGCCACGGCCACTGGCTTTTCCAATAGCGCCGTGGCCTCGGCGACCTACACCTTCAATCCCGATTTCCAAGTTCTGGTGAACCCTACGACTCTGACGATCAAAGCCGGGCAAAGCGGGCAAGCCACCTTCACCGTTACGCCCATCAACGGTTTCAACTCATCGGTCAGTTTTGCTTGCAGCGGCTTGCCTTCGGAGGCCGCCTGCAATTTCAGCCCTGCTTCCGTCACACCCAATGGCGCTCCGGCCAGCAGCACGCTCACCGTCACCACAACCGCCAAGAGCACGGTCTTGCGGCTTCCCCGACCGTCTTCTCAGCGCCTGGTCTACGCGCTTCTCCTACCTGTCCTAGTAGTGCTGCTTGCTATCGCTGCTCGCCCCGCCAGGCGAGGACTGCCTGTCTTGCAGCTCTTGGGCTTGTTCCTCCTCTTGACTGTGGCATCGGCTCTCACTTCTTGCAATGGGGGCAGTTCCAACAGCGGAGGCAATCCAGGCACCCCCCCAGGAACGGACACCGTTTCCGTCTCCGCGGGCACGAGCGGCGCTGGCGCGATCAGCCACTCCGCCACTCTCACCATCACGATCACACAATAGCTCGTTCCTGACCTGTTCTAGTAGGAACCACGCGATTTCATACCAACTTCATATCATTTCGTTCCGGCAAAGATTGACTCTCCTGCAATTCGCTGCAAAGATTGGCCCATCTCCGTCTGTGTGTTCCAGCTGTACGTGTTGAAATCTTAACATGTCAAGCCTCGGACCCAAGGGATAAGACCATGTCGACCAGGAACAGGAAGAGGTATGCCCCAGCAATCCTTCAACTTGTATTGCTGACAGGGAGCCTGTTTGCGGCTCCTTTACTCGGGCAGCAGCGGCAGGCTCTTCCAACTCGGCTGGCGGCGCCAGCGGGCATCAAGCCGATCGGCCGGCTGCCTGGCTCGCAGCAGTTACGCATTGCGCTCACCCTGCGGCTGCGCAATCAAGAGGAACTGCAAAACTTGTTGCACGATCTCTACGATCCCCAAAGTCCGAGTTACCGCCAATTCCTTACCGTCGAAGAATTCACGGATCGCTTTGGCCCAACCTCCTCCGACTACGACCGCGTCGCTCTGTTTGCCAAGTCAAATGGTTTGACGGTGACGCACACAGCGATCAATCGGCTGGTGTTGGATGTAAGCGGCCCGGTCTCCGCGATTGAGCAGGCCTTCGGCGTGACCATGCAGGTGTATCAGCATCCGACCGAGCCGCGCACGTTTCATGCTCCCAACGTGGAGCCTTCCCTGGACCCGAGCCTGCCGGTTCAAGGAGTCGAGGGACTGAGCGACTTCGAGCCGCCGCGGCCCGCGGACTTGAAGTTTGCTTCGCCCGCGCAAAATGCTACGCCCAATGCTACCGGGTCGGGGCCAAACGGTGCGTTCCTCGGAAGCGATATTCGAGCGGCCTACGCCCCTGGAGTGACGCTCGACGGCACCGGCCAGACAGTCGGAATACTCGAGTTCAGTACCTATAATCTGAGCGACATTCAGATGTATTTCAATAATGTGAAACAGGCACTCAACGTCCCAGTCGTAAACGCTGTGTTGGACGACATCGATCAATTCCAATGTGTGAACTGCAGTGCCGGTGCTTCGGAAGCCGCCTTGGATATTGAACTCGCTATCTCCATGGCTCCGAACCTCTCGGCGGTGATCGTCTACGAAGGTGCTTTCCCCGAGGACATCCTGAACCAGATGGCTACCGACAACATCGCGAAGCAATTGAGTTGTTCTTGGGTTTGGGTTGTCGATGCGTTCGCCGTGGATCCCATCTTCCAGGAATTTGCGGCCCAGGGACAGAATTTCTTTACCGCGTCTGGCGACGCCGGTGCTACCACACCCCTTTGTTCCGGACTCAGCAACGTCTGCAATCCTTCTCGCTTCCCATCCGAGGATGCCTATGTCACCTCCGTTGGAGGCACGGTCCTAATGACCAGCAGCCCTGGCGGACCGTGGCAATCCGAAGCAGCTTGGCCGCTCAGTGGAGGAGGAGTCTCCAGCCACGGCTTCCCGATTCCAAGCTATCAGGTGCCGCTCATCAACTCCGCGAACCAGGGCTCGACGACCATACGCAACTACCCCGACGTTGCGGCGATAGCGCAGGGCGTCTACTTCTGCGCAAATGGCGGTTGCGCAAATGCAGGCGGAACAAGTGTGTCGGCTCCAGTGTGGGCTGGTTTTCTGGCGCTGGCAGACCAGCAGACCGGCGGCTCCTCGATCGGCTCCTTAAATCCGAGTATTTATGCGATCGCACAAGGAACAAACTACGCGAACGACTTCCACGACATCACTACGGGCAACAACTTCAATCCCGCCAGCCCCAATCTGTATTCGGCCGTCGCAGGCTACGACCTGGTGACCGGCTTGGGTTCGCCGAACGGGCAAAGCCTGATCAATGCGCTTGCGCCGGCGGCAACAGGTCCGAACTTCGCACTGAGTTCGCCTCCGGGCACGTTAAGCATTTCTCCGGGCGGTCAAGTAACCGCTACTATCACGGTGACAGGAGTGAACGGGTTCAGCGGCGCCGTCGGTTTGAGGGCCACATTCCTCGGCCAGCTAACCGGCATCACCGCCAGCTTCAGTCCGGCGTCAATCACCGGCTCAGGAACATCGACACTGACCATTTCCGCTGCGAATGTCCCACTGCATACCAGCATCCCGATCGTGGTGACCGGCACCAGCGGAGCTTTCAGTCATACTACCTACCTAAACCTAACTGCGCTGATGGCCAGCCTGGTGGAAACGGCAGTTTCCGCACCTCCCGCTTCGGTGAACGCAGGAGACAGTTTGTCCGTCACCGACACGACGCAGAACAACGGGCAAGCAACAGCACCCAGCTCGGTTACCGGCTACTACCTTTCAGCCACGACGGCGAAGACCATCAACAGCCATCTGCTCGGGACGCGCATGGTACCGGCGCTAGCCGTGAACGCGACTTCAAGCGGGACAGTGACGGTGACTGTCCCTCCCGGTCTGTGGCCCAACACTCCCTATCATCTTCTGGCTTGCCCCAATGACACAGTCACGGTCGCTGAGACCGTGCCGAGTCAATGCATGGCCTCAACCGCATCGGCGCTTCTCATTTCACCCGCCCCGCCGCAGACCACTACAACTCTCGCCGTGACATCGGGTGGGGCCTCCGTCACCACGGTGAACTCGGGGACGGCAGTGATTCTGACCGCCACCGTCCTGACTGGAACCACTCCCGTTACTCCCGGGCGCGTGAATTTTTGTGACGCGAGCGCGGTCGCCTGCGCGGATATCCATCTTTTGGGTACCGCACAGTTGACGAGTGCAGGAACGGCAACACTAAAGTTCATTCCCGCAATCGGGAGTCATAGCTACAAGGCGGTCTTCGCGGGTACTGTTGCCGCCGCAGGCAGCTCCTCGGGCGCTTCGGCGCTCACCGTGACCGGCAAATATCCTTCCACCACGGCGATCGGTCAGAGCGGCAATCCGGGTAACTACACACTCACGGCGACTGTAACAGGAGGCGGGCCGCCGGCAACGGGACAAGTATCTTTCCTCGACACCAGTAGCGGGAACTCTGTCCTGGGCACAGTGCCCCTGGCTGCAGGCGCCTCCGCGCTGAATTGGAGCAACTCCCAGACCGTGGCGACCACCGCCTTCCCCTGGGACGTTGCCGTGGGGGACTTCAATGGGGATGGCATCCCGGACCTGGCCATAGTGACCTACAACGACTGCACCGTGAGTGTTCTCCTCGGCAAAGGCGACGGGACGTTCACAGCGGGGGCCAAGCTGAACGTTGCGTGCAATCCCATATCGATAGCGGTGGGAGATTTCAACGGAGATGGAAAGGCCGACTTGGCCGTTGCGTCCGACGGCGGTATTCCAGTGGGTCAACCTGGAGTCCATTTTCTCCCGGGTACAGTTACGATTCTGCTGGGCAACGGTGACGGGACATTCACTCCCGTGGCCGCGAAGCCTGCGACGAGCTTCGGGCCTAGGGAGATCGCGGTTGGAGACTTCAATGGGGACGGCAAGGCAGATCTTGCCATCGCGCCCTTCGACCCCGACGGGATCACGTTTAAGGTGACCATTCTGTTGGGGAACGGTGATGGAACCTTCACGGCAGCAGCAAGCCCTGAAACGCCCACGGGTATTAAGTCCATAGTGATCGGCGACTTCAACGGGGATGGCAAACCAGACTTGGCTGTGGGGTCCGAATACCTTAGTTTCGTATCGATTTTCCTGGGGAATGGAGACGGCACGTTTACTGCGGCCCCGCACCCGAACTTGACTTGCGCCCCTTTTTCTGTGGTGACGGGCGACTTCAACGGGGACGGCAAGCTGGACTTGGCCATGGCTGATGTTGCCTCCAACACGCTTAGGATTCTTTTGGGGAACGGGGATGGAACATTTACCCTTGCGCCCGGGAATTTGCCCACCGGCGTCGAGCCATACGCCCTTGCAGCGGGCGACTTCAATGGCGATGGCAAGGCGGACCTTGCCGTTGTGAGCGTCGCGAGTAACAACTCAACGGTTTTCATCGGCAATGGAGATGGGACGTTTGTACAGGAAAGCGCGAACCCTGCAACGGGAATCTTTCCCGCGGCAATTGTTGCCGCTGACTTCACTGGCAACGGCACGGCGGGCCTGGCAATCATCAATTTGGACAGCTTCACCGCGACCATCTGGCTGCCACAGTCCGCGGTAACCGCGAGCGCCATTATCTCGCCTCTCGGTTCCGGGACGCATCTCGTGGACGCAAGCTACCCCGGTGACAACAACTACAATTCCAGCGTTTCCGGCACGGTCGCACTCACCGCCTCTTCGCTGTCCTTGTCCCCCCGAAACTTAACGTTTGGCAGTTTGATCGCTGGGACGACGAGCGCATCGCAGCCGGTAACGCTCACGAATGGGGGCGCTGCAGCCATTGCGATCACCAGCATCGCCACGAGCGCGAACTTCAGCCAGACCAACAACTGTGGCAGCAGCGTCGCGGCTAACGGCTCGTGCACCGTCAATGTAACCTTTGCGCCCGCGACCGGCGGGCCGCTCACCGGCACGCTCACCATCACAGACAACGCCGATGGCGTGGCGGGCAGCACGCAGACCGTCGCTCTCAGCGGGACCGCTCAAGACTTTTCGTTTGGGCCAGGCTCCGGTTCTTCCACATCCGCGACCATTGAGCCGGGGCAGACCGCAACGTATAACCTAAGTACCGCCAGCGAAGGGGGATTGACCGGAACGGTCAGTTTCACAATTAGCGGCGCTCCCTCGGAAACGACCTGCACAGCTTCACCAAACCCCGCCAACTTCGGAACCAATGTCACGGTCACCTGCGCGACGACCACGCCAATAGCAGTGTTGCTGCCGGACCGGCCATTTCCTCCGGTTTCACGCCGGCTGCCTGGCTCGTATTGTCTGTGGATGCTGGCCTTAGCCTTCGCGGCGTGGACCTTCACGCGCCAGCCCCGATTCGGCGAGTCCGCCTGGAGACATATCACGGTTGCGCTTGCCGTGGGACTGCTGGTAACCCTGTCACTCACAGGATGCGGGGGCGGCGCACTCCCTGGCGGCGGTCCCCCACCAAATCCCGGAACTCCGGCTGGAACCTATTCGTTGACAGTGACTGCAACCACCGGCTCGGGGTCTTCCACCATAACCCACACTGTCACGCTCACTTTGACAGTACTTTAGTACGCTTGAGTGTCGATCTATCGAGGTAAGCAAGACGCCAGCACAGCCTGCCACGAACGACGAGTATGGAAACCAAGTAGTGTGATCTTTGGCAACCAGCCGATATGGAGCAAAGCTAGGCGCTGAGGCGCGAATCCCGCCTTGGCGCCAGGGTATTTCTCAGCGCCGAATGCCAGCAGATGTGCCTTAACAGTCAGAGTGCGTGAGCAGAGTCACGGTCCGGCGTGACTGGGCGCACAGCAGCTTCGACCGCCTTCCTGTATTCAGAATGAAGATGTTCACGCGGGCCGCCTGTATGTACAGATGGGCGGCCTTCCTGTGACAGCGAACTCCTCGCAGGAGGCCTGCAGGGTACCTTCCGCCCAACGCCCAATGATGGCCATCAAACATGTGACGCACTTGTTCCGGATCGCAGCAGCATTTGCGATTGGAATAGTCGTATTTCTCGTGTTGCGCGGCGCCTTGGTGCCGAAGAGCTTCGGTCAATACGGCCACTACCGCGGGGACGCGCTGAATGAAGTCGCTTCCCGACCGATTGTCTACGCCAGCCATGAAGTTTGTGAGACCTGCCACGCCGACGTCCTGGATGTAAAGAAACATGGGCGGCACGCGCGCGTGGCCTGCGAGTCCTGCCACGGGCCGCAAGCCAAGCACACGGAAGACCCGGCAAGCGTTGTGCCGGAAAAGCTGGACACGGCGAAACTCTGCGTGCGCTGCCACGAAGCGAATCACTCGAAGCCAATGGATTTCCCGCAAGTGCATTCGGCGGACCATTCCGCCGGGCTGCCGTGCAATACCTGCCACCAACCGCACAGCCCGAGAATTGAAGCCGAGGCGAAAAAGAAATGAATATCACGCGGCGCCAACTGTTGATTTTGCTGCCCGCAGCCGCGGTGGCTTGGGAACACGTGCTGGCTGGCACCCCTGAGAATGCCCCCAATTACAAGGCGGCGGAACATTGGTGGGGGATGCTGATCGACATTACCAAGTGTATCGGTTGCGGGAGTTGTGTCCGCGCCTGCCAGATGGAGAATCATGTTCCGGACGGCTACTTCCGGACGTGGGTGGAGCGTTACGTCGTTCAGGATTGGGGATTTGAGCGCGTCCACGTGGATTCGCCCGACGGCGGGAAGAGCGGGTTTCCGGATTATGGGGGAGA
This sequence comes from uncultured Acidobacteriaceae bacterium, assembly GCA_964524985.1. GTDB lineage: Bacteria > Acidobacteriota > Terriglobia > Acidiferrales > UBA7541 > Acidiferrum. The sequence goes on along the minus strand of CAZGFL010000073.1, from coordinate 164,052 downwards.
TGCGAAGTCGTTCTTCGTTCCGAAACTGTGCAATCACTGCGCGGATTCGCCGTGCACGCAGGTTTGCCCGGTAGGGGCGACGTTCGTCAGCCCAGATGGCGTGGTGCTGGTGGACCCGAAGTATTGCCTGGGCTGCCGCTATTGCGTGCAGGCCTGTCCGTACGGCTGCCGCTTCATCAATCCGGGGACAAATACGGTGGACAAATGCAACCTGTGTTACCACCGGATCACCAAGGGACTGACAACGGCCTGCTGCGAAGTGTGCCCGACGGGGGCACGGCAGCTTGCGGATTTGAAGGATCCCGCGGATCCCGTCCATGAATTTCTGAAGACGCACAGCGTGCAGGTATTGAAGCCGCATCTGGCCACCGGGGCGAAGGCGTTCTACAACGGCCTGGACGGTTCGGTGCGGTAAGGGAGGCTGGTCAGCATTATGCCCGTCGAAGGGTTCATGTACCCGAATGAAGTGGAACTCCAGTGGAGCGTGCTGATCGTGCTGTATCCGTTCCTGACGGGGCTGGTTGCGGGCGCATTCATTCTGGCGTCGCTCGAACGCGTGTTCCTGGTGGAGGCGGTCAAGCCCACTTACCGACTGGCGCTGCTGACGGCGCTGGCGTTCTTGCTGGTAGCACCGCTACCGCTGCAACTGCACCTGGGCCATCCCGAACGTTCGCTGGAGATGTACCTCACACCGCATCGATCTTCAGCGATGGCCATGTTTGGATTTGTCTACCTCTGGTACCTGATGGCGGTGCTGGTCTTGGAGATCTGGCTGGACTTTCGCCGAGATATCGTCCTGATAAAGCAATCTTCGAGCGGCGTCAAAAAGTGGATCTACAGCGTGATGACCTTGGGATCCACGGATATTTCCCCTGAGGCTCTGAGAGTGGACAGCAGGGCAGGCTGGATCATCACTGTGATTGGAATTCCTTCGGCGTTTCTATTGCACGGGTATGTGGGATTCATTTTTGGTTCAGTGAAAGCGAATCCGTGGTGGTCGACGCCGCTGATGCCCGTGGTTTTTCTATTTTCGGCGATGGTATCGGGGATTGCCGCGGTGATGCTGCTGTATATGTTCAGCACGAAATATCGCGGGCGGAATATCGATATGCGCTGCGTGGACACCATCGCGCGCTATCTCTTCTATACGTTCATTATTGACTTCAGCCTGGAAATGCTCGACTTGGTTCACCGAATTTACGAAGCGGACGAGTCTTTCCGCAGCCTGGATTTCATGGTGCACACGCGGCTCTACCTGTCGCAAGTGGTGATTCAGATCGTGGCGGGCACGGTCATTCCCATTCTGCTGCTGGCGCTCACGCAGGTTTTCAGCCTCAATCCAAACACGCGCAAGCGCATTTACGGCCTGGCGGGCACCTTGACAATGATAGGGATCTTCGCCATGCGCTGGAATGTGGTGATTGGCGGGCAGCTTTTCTCCAAGAGCTTTCTTGGTTATACGACGTACAAGGTTGCGCTGGTGGCGCGCGAAGGCCTTTTGATGGCAATTTTCCTGACACTGCTTCCCCTGGGAATCCTATGGGTGCTGGTGAAACTCTTGCCTCCCTGGCCGGAGAAGGAAGGCGCGTCAATCTCGCCAGCCGCTCCTGCGCAGGCAGGCGACTAAGCAGACTCACTGGCGACGGAACGCGGATGGTTTATGAATCATCAGGCCAGCGGCGTCGCGTCAGATTTGGAACTGTTCAAGGCGCAGCTAGTGGATCTCGAGCGCCGCGTGGCTGCTCTCGAAAGGGGAGAGAAGAAGAGCGCACGGGAACTTGCCGCGCCTGCTGAATCTGCCAGCCGCGAAAACTTGCCCCTAGCTGGCTCAACTTCTTCCACAAGCGTTGTGGCGGTCCTCGGGAGAGCCATTCTGGGAATGGCGGGTGCTTACCTCCTACGGGCCGCCGCAGAAATGGAATTTGTTCCACGGCTCGCAGTCGTTGCGGCAGCGGTGGTTTACGCAGGAATCTGGCAGTCTTTGTCCGTGCGTGCCGGGAAGAATTCCCGGATTGCGGAAGCCATCTATGGAATCACTTCAGCGCTGATCCTGTTCCCCATGTTGTGGGAAAGCACGTTGCGCTTTCGGATCCTGCCTGCGAGTGCGACTGCAGCGTTACTGTTTGCCAGCGTTCTGTGCGGGATGATTTTTGCGCGAAAGTCAGCGTTCCCCGCGTTGCCCTGGGCCACAACGATCTTCTCATCGGTAGTGGGATTAGGGCTGCTGGTGGCCACGCGCGATCCTCTGCCCTTCGCTGTGACGCTGATTTTGACCGCAGCGTTGAGCGAGTTCGCGGCCTGTGTCGGCCGGTGGGCCGGCTTACGGATCGTCACCGCGATTTCGCTGAATCTGGCGCTGTGCGCTTTGTTTTACCTGGCCACTCAGCCCAGCGGATTCCCAGAAGAATACAAGCCGATCGGCATGGCCGCATTGTTTGTGCTGTTTGTAGCGACGGTCTTGATCAGCGTGAGTGCCAGCGGATATCGAGCGGTTCATCTGCGAAGACAGTTGGCATGGTGGGACATCGCGCAGATGGTTGTTGCCTTTGCGCTGCTGTTTGCGACGGTTCTGGAGTTGGCCGGAGGAGCGGGAAAAACGGCTTTCGGGATCGCCTGCCTCCTGGCCAGTGCCGCCTGTTATGCGGGGACTTATCTCAATAAGGAGATGTCCGAGAATTCTCGAACTTTTCGAGTTTACGTCAGCTGTGGCGGCGCGCTCTTCCTAATAGGCAGTTACCTGGCAATGCCGGAAGGAGTCCGTGCGCCTTGGCTTTGCTTGAGCGCAATTCTCATTACTGTCCTCGCAGGAAGCAGAAGACTGGCATTGGGATTTCATGGATTCCTGTGGCTGATCGCAGCGCAGACTTCTGCGGGAGTCCTGGCTTATGCGGGCCGTCTATTTGCGGAGAGCAACCCAATGACAGCCCCTCCGAATTGGTGGCTGTTGGCCGGGAGCGCGACGGCTTGTTCCGTTGTTCTCTCGTTGCGGGAATGGGACGCAAACGGAATCCGTGTTTTGCGATTTTGTTCCCTTGCGAACACTTCTTTCCTCTTAAGTGCTTTCGCGGTTTCCGGAATCGCCACGGTTCTTCCCAGAGGAGCTGTCTCGAGCGCGTCGCAACTGGCGTTCCTTCGGACATTCTTGATTTGCGCCACAACTCTTGTCCTGGCCCTGATGGGCGCTCGCTGGAAGCGAAGAGAGTTTGTGTGGACCGCCTATACCGCGATTGGTTTGGGCGCCGTAAAGGTCCTGGTTCAAGACTGGAGGACCGGAAGCACGAGCGCCTTTGCACTGTCACTCCTGGCGTTTGGCCTGCTGCTTGCCGTGATACCGCGTCTCACCCGGGACAATCGGGCGAAATTCGATGCATAGCCGGGATAGCGCGGCAGGGATTGACTTGGCTTTCACGAGGGTGTACTTAATTCCATAAAGTCACGCTAAGTGGCTGTCGTTTCCCTCCGAGCTGTCCCCTTGGGAGGCCTAGCGAGATTCTCGAGAAAACGCGGTTGCGTGCCTCCTTTCTGTAACGTACGCAACCCGGAAACATCAATCCATAGGGCAGGCTGCTCAGTTCAATGGGTCCAACCATGAATGCAAACGAGCTGATCCGGAAATGCGTTGCTGCGATGATCGTCACTGCGTGTGCGGGCTTTACTTCGAGTGGGCAGATTGCGCCTGCACCCTTGCTTCCCAAGGAGCTTTCGGCAAAGAGAAACACCAAGCCTGCCAGCGAGTTCACGGAGCCTCCTTCGGCCGAGAAGGCCTCCGCAAAACCTTCTCCTTCGGCGAATGACACAAAGGGGCCTGTAATTGTTGTGGGATTTCCGGGCGGATTCGTGGGGCACGACAACATGGTGCACAGCCCCGTGCAAATCGCGGCGCGTCTCCTCGATGGGTATCCGGCAGGCGTGTACGTGAAGGTATTCGAAAATCACCGCCGGGAAAATGCGCATCGGGAAATTCTGAACCTGCTTGATGCGGATCATGACGGAGTTTTGTCTGACGAAGAGCGGAGAAGGGCGCGCATCATCATTTATGGAATTAGCTGGGGCGGGTCGGAGACGGTGGCGCTAGCAAGAGAGCTGGACAGAGAGCACATTCCGGTGCTGCTGACGGTGCAAGTCGACAGCGTGGCCAAAATCCGGCAGAACGATGAAGTGATTCCGCCGAATGTCAGCGAGGCGGCGAACTTCTTTCAGGTGGATGGGCTGCTGCACGGCCAAACCAGAATTCGCGCGGCGGATGAGAAGCACACGACGATCCTCGGTAATTTCCGGATGAGCTATAAATCGAAAGAGGTCGCGTGCCGCAAGTATCCGTGGTACGACAAGATTTTTGTGAAGTATCACACGGAAATTGAGTGCGACCCTGCCGTCTGGAGCCAGGTGGAATCGCTGATCCGCGCGAGATTGCCATAGCCGTGAGCCGGTCTCCTTTTCTTCAAGGCAGTTCGTGCTATTTTCAAACCGCTGAAAGAATGATCTCTCCGCCTCAGGCTGGTGAAGACCCCAAAGTGACGGTCGAGATGACAGAGCGGTTTGCTTTTCGCCCCGGTTGAGACTCAGTCGTTGCCGGCGGGTTGAGGGGAAGGATTGCGAGGAGCGTTGTGGGCGAGGATCATGGTTCGCTGATCGGTGGCGAGTTGCAGCGCGGTCCAATCCTGAACAAACTCCGGCATGGTCTCGCGGCTGTGTTTAGGGCTCTTCAAAACACGGTCGACGCGGGTCAGCAGGAGCTTGCGAGCCATCTCCGGTTCAGAATCACCGGCGAGGATATTGCTTGCGCTCAAGCCCACTTTGGCAGTGCGGCCATTCTCCGTGGTTTCCATCCAAAGCATGCCCTGGTCATCGACGAAAGGCCTGCCCGTGTCGTCGAAATGCTTGAAGAAGCGGCCTAAGTCTCGGCGATCCGTGACAGCGCGTTGCTGTAATTCTTTGACCACAAGAGAGTCCAAGGCCTTGCGGTATTCCTTCCATTCTTTCGACGTGCCAACGATTTGAGTGCGTTCCTCCGGCGAGGCGAGCGCGGTTCGCAAGCTTTGGCCGGAAATTGTCTCTGCAGCAGGGCGATGTTCAAACTCATGCTCCGGATTGAAGCGGCCCGTCAGCAGGTACGAAGCGGCCACGAACGGCAACTCGTGATCAGCGAAAACCAGCAGCGGAATCAGGAATTTCTTGGAGCGATATAACTGCTCCGTCCCCGCGCGAACCTCTCGGCTGCGCTTGATCGTGCCGGGCACTTGGGCAAAATGCAGGACGCGAAAATCCAAGTCGGAGTGCTTGCTCGCGTAACGCGTAAATGAGCGCGCCACGGCCTTTGGCGAAGTCATTCCAAAATCGTTCAAGTAGTCGGGGTGCGTAGCGTTCGGAAAGTAAGTGTTAATCACGCGGCGCGTGAAATCGGCGCAGTTCCGGGTAACGCCATTGAAGTGATTGCGGTTCAGTGCGTCGTTGAATTCCGCAATCATTCGGCGGTCCTGCTCCTCGGTGGTTTGGATTACGAAGATGTAGACGCCGCGAATCAAAGTGGCAGCGACCATTTCCCGCCATTCGGACTTGGAACTGTCACGGCAGGAAGCGGTGTTACAGAGCGCGGAGAGATAACGGTCGCGGTAGCGCTCCTCGAGAAGGCGTTTGAGCTTCTCGGAGCCGAAGATCGGACGATTGCCGGGATCTTCGACGCCGTAGAGGTAAATGTCTAGAGAAACGACGTTCCACTCGAACGGCAGGTCTTCGCCAATGTTGATGTAATTGCTCATCACCGAGCCGTTTTCCCCTGGCTCGCACAGTCGGAGCTTCACGGGTGATTCGGGGCAGATGCGGGAGAAATAAACGGCACTGTGGCCTGTGCTGCTGATCCGGTCGACGCTTTCGTCCAAGGATTCGTTGAGGACGACGCCCACGTCTGCTTTCGCGCGAGGGCAAGCGAATACTGCAAGAAGAGCGGCCAAGACACACGAGATGCGGAGCGCGGCTGGAAGGCCGGCGATTCGCGATCGTTGTGGATGAACGGCGGTCATTGGTACTGCCTGGAAGCCTCTTGGCCCAGTATTCCCTCCTCGTTTGGGGCTCTTTCTTATGATGCGTTCTTCTCGAGGAATGTGGTCAATGGCGATCGTGAATTGTTTCTAAACTGACTTTAACTAACCCCACACAAAGCAAAAAGTCGCGGACCTGTACCTTCGGACAAGTGAATCTAGTAGATTGAGTGGACCTTCAATAGCGACTGGCGTGCAGTGGTGGGCCGTGATGGGTCGGGTAGGCAAAGCTGGAAGGGTGAGGCAGATTGAAAATTGCACCGGATATCGCGACCGTTCGGAGGGCGAGAGAGTTTCTGGCGAAGTATTTTGCGCCGACAAGACTCATTGGCGCCCCGTTTCTCAGCAAGGAAACGGGCAAGAGCGTCTTCCTGAAGCTGGAGACCGAGCTGCCGACAGGGTCGTTCAAAGTACGCGGCGCGGTTTTTGCGCTAGCGGAACGGATGAAGAAAGGGTCCCTGCGGGAAGTAGTGGCTTCAAGCACGGGAAACCACGGAGCAGCAGTGGCGTATGCCGCTAAGGAATTTGGGATTGCGGCGAGGATTTTTCTGCCCGCGAATTGCAATCCCGTGAAGCGCGGGAGAATCGCGGCCCTTGGAGCGGCGATTGTGGAAAGCGGCGGGAGCGACCTGGCTTCGGCGTTCCAATTAGCCCAGGAACACGCGAGACAGCCGGACGTGTATTTTCTGAATGATGCCACCGACACAGACCTTCCCGCAGGACCGGCGACGATCGCTTGTGAAATTCTCGATCAGCTTCGTGAAGCCAGCGCGATCGTCGTGCCCATGGGGGATACGGCACTGATACGCGGCATTGCGGCGGCGGCAAAACAAATTGCGCCACAAGTGAGAATCATCGGGGTGCAGGCGGAACGCGCTCCTTCTTATTATCTGTCGTGGAAAGCAGGGAAGGTGGTCGGAACAGAGACCTGTGACACGATTGCCGACGGGCTGGCGACACGCACGCCGGAAGAGGACAACGTGCAGGACGTGAGGAAATTCGTGGATGACGTCGTGCTCGTTAGCGAAGAGCAAATGCTGCGCGCGATCGAGACGCTCCTGCTCGGGGAGCACGTGCTCGCGGAGCCCGCGGGAGCGGCAAGCACGGCAGCGCTGCTCAATTCGAGCGAAGGCTGGGGCGAAAACCCCGTGCTGATTGTGAGCGGAGCGAATATTGCGCGAGGAGTGCTGAAGAAAGCGCTGATGTAGTGAAAGCTGAGTGAGGAGCGGCTGTTTCTGCGAGTAGTTCGAGGAGGGTCTCAATGAATGTGATTTCCGCAGCACGCTGTGTGGTACTTGGAACCTTGTTGTTTTGTGTGGTGTTCGCCTGTGATGCCATTGCGAATGCTCAAGACGCGTACACGCCCACTCCGGAGAACCTGAAGGCGCGCGGGTGGTTTCAGGACGCGAAGTTCGGTTTGTTCATCCATTGGGGCGTCTACAGCGTGCTGGGCGACGGGGAATGGGTGATGGAGACGCGGCCCATCAACGGCGCGGACTACGAGAAGCTGCCGAGTTTCTTCAACCCGACGAAATTCGATCCGGCGGCATGGGTGGCGATGGCCAAGGCTGCTGGGATGAAGTACATCACCATTACGTCGAAACACCACGACGGGTTCGCGATGTTTGGCTCAAAACTGACGGATTGGAACGTCAATTCGCGCACTCCGTATGGGAAAGACGTCATCGGCATGCTGGCGGAGGAGTGTCACAAGCAGGGGATCAAGCTGTTCGTGTATTACTCACAACTGGATTGGCACTCGAAGGATTATTTCCCGCGTGGCCGCGTAGGGCACAGGACGGGGCGGCCGGATTCCGGGAGTTGGGACGCGTATCTGAATTTCATGGATGGGCAACTGCGCGAACTGCTGACGAACTATGGAGAGTTGGGCGGCGTGTGGTTCGATGGCATGTGGGACAAGCCGGAAGCGGATTGGCATCTGGCGCGGACGTACGGGTTGATTCATCAACTGCAGCCGCAAGCATTGGTGGGAAGCAACCACCACAAGAATCCATTTCCGGGCGAGGACTTCCAGATGTTCGAGAAGGATTTGCCCGGCTCGCACACGACGGGTTTCAACCCGGACCAGGGCGTGAGCGCGCTGCCGCTCGAAACTTGCGAGACGATGAACGATTCCTGGGGATTCCGCATCACCGACGATCATTACAAGAGTACAGCGGACTTGATTCGCTACCTGGTGCGCGCCGCCGGGAGAAATGCGAATTTCCTATTGAACGTCGGACCGATGCCGAACGGGGAGATTCAGCCGGAGTTCGTCCAGCGTCTAGCTGAAGTAGGGAAGTGGACGAAGCAATATGGCGAGTCGATCTATGGAACGCGGGGCGGCCCGATTGCGGCGGGGCCTTGGGGCGTGACCACGCAACGAGGAGCGACGGCGTATGTCCACGTATTGGATTGGAACAGCCCGGTGCTAGCGTTGCCCGCGATGCCGAAGACAGTGCGTTCCGCAAAACTGCTGCGCGATGGGAGCAGCGTGGAATTCAGCATGGTCAGGGGCGGCTTGATCTTGAAGCTACCTGAAGCGCAGCCAAACGAAGTAGATCGAGTGATTCGTCTGGATCTGGAAGAGAAGTGAGAAAGCCCACGAGGTTAGTTCGAGCTGGAGGAGTCCGACGCGGCTAACTTCAGAACCAGAACCTGTCCGTTCGAATGAAAGGTGCCGCCTGTGGCGGTTTTCGCTTCCTGCAAAGGATTGTCGGGCAGGAAGTGCGATACTTCAGCGACCAGGCCTGTGGACGTCAGCGTTTTTTCCACATAGTCGCGCTCGAGGTCGATGTCGGGATCAATTTTGTGAGTGACGCCGTTGTTGCGCTGGTCGCGCTCAAAGCCAATGTCGTGCGTGGCGGCGCCAACCCAAAGGGTCTCGCCGTTGACCACAAACGGTGCTTTCCAGATGCGCAGATGGTTTCGCGTTTTGACCACGCTGATGGGCTCGGCGTGCGCCCAGCCGTAATCCTGTGGGCGGCCGAAAAGGTAAAGCTGGCTCATGGGCATGGTCAGATAGGATTCCTTCTCGAGGCTATCGACCAGACCCTGAAGGACGGCGGTTTTGACGTCGGCATCGACTTTCACCCAGCCGGCCGTGGTGAAAACCTGCCTCATGGCGTCCTCGGAACCGAGAATCAGGAAGTTGACCATGTCGCCGACGTTCCCCTGCTTGTCGCCCACGCGCCGGGGAATCTTTGAGAAGAGGCCGTTGTCGATGCCCGGGAGCGAGCTGACCTGCTTGCTGATGTCGCGCCGCGCGCCTCCTTCGGGCGTGAACACCTCAATGCGCACCGTGTAGTTGCCCTGGCCTGTGTCGCTGCCGGTCTGATTGATGCCGATGGAGAGGCGCCCAGCCACAGGTGCCACGACGTCTTTGTGCGCGCCGACGAGGAAGGGTTGCGATGTATCCTGGTCGCCGATGCGGCCGATGACGGCACCGCGACCGGCGTCATTGAAGGGAAAAACGCGCAACAGGTCCTTGAATCCACGCGCGAGGCCGTCTGGGTTATTGTCCGCCTTGGCGTCGGCATAGCGGAGCTTTCCGGTGGCCGTGAAGACGACATGTTCCCCGGGCTGAACATCAATGCCGGTATCGATCCAGGATTCGTCGCCGGTCAGCTGCACCTCTTGCGAGACGCGTTTCTTGCCGGTTGGGGTTTGGGCACTCGTAGTGTCTTGCTGCGAGGGAGAAACTGTGCTTTCACGGACGAGCTGGGCGTGGAGTGCCCACGGGATAAGGGCCGCAACGAAGGCTGCTTTCAGGCAAACGGCCGTAGCTTTTTTGAATAACGTGCCCATAAGGAGGAGCCATCCTGGAAGGTCTGGAACGCATCTTCACTGTTAGCAGATGCCGAAAAAAGAGGCAAGAGTTGCTCTCGCGAAGCGCCGGAAACGCGAGTCACATTCCTTGACGGAAGCGGGACGCGACGGTAGATTGAGAAGATGCCGCAGCATTGAGACAGGGACATTGACCGCTCCTAACCATGCCCTTCCATGCTGAAACCGCCAGAAGCGGACAGAGAAGCTGAGTTGGTCCAAGTGAAAACTGCGGCAACAGGGATGAAAAAGCTGCACCTTTATTTCGTGCTGTGTGTGTTGTGCGCGGCTATGGCATGCCCGGCCGGTGGACAAGAGACTCCCCCCTCCTCTACGCCTCCGCAAACCCAGGCACCGCCTGCGCCCCAGGCACCATCTGCGAAGCCACGCGCTCGAGGTGAAGCTCCGAATGCCGTCACCGTGGATGGCAGCGAAGCGATGTTCACAACGATGTGCGCCCTTCTGGCCGCGGGGTTTGAGTCCAACGTCAGTTCCTCGGGTTGGTCGCCGTTTCGCGCGCAGATGCGCGAGCGACTCCGGCAGCAGCAAGGTCCAGCCGTGGAAGCCCTTCGCCAATTCTATGCGCAGCATGAACTGCGGGATCCTGGAGCAACGCTGTCCCGGTATTTATGGTTTGGGTTGGTTTCCGGACCAGCGCCCGATTTTCAACCGACGCTGCGGCGAGACGAATTGCCACCGGACGTCATTGCGCTGATCGGCTTCAGCGAAATCCTCACCAACTACTACAAAGAACAAAATATCCGGAGTTTGTGGCTGCAGGTGCAGCCAATTTACCAACGGGAAATCGAGCGCATGCACGATGCGCTATCGCAGATCGTGTTTGTCTCCACCGGTTACCTGCGGGAGATTCTGGACCCGTATGGACCAAGGAAGTTCACGATTGTGGTTGAGCCGCTCGTAGGGCGAATCACCAATGTGCGAAACTTCGGCGATCGCTATGCGCTCGTTTTGAGTGGCGGAGATGACATTCCTGTCGATGTGGTGCGGCACGCTTTTCTTCATTTTCTTGTGGATCCGCTGCCCCTCATGTATCCGCATGTCATCGCCGTGAAGCGGCCGCTGTATGACACCGCGGCGAAAGCTCCCCGACTTTCGCCGGATCTAAAGGACGACTTTCCGTCTTTCTTTGCAGAATGCACTGTCCGCGCCGTCGAAATGAAACTCCGGCGCATGTCACCGGGAGAAAGCGAAGCGACGCTTCGCCGCGACGATGAAGACGGCTACATCTTGGTCCGGCCGATCTTCGCGGCACTTCCCAAATTCGAGAATTCTGAACCTTCGATGAAACTCTTTTTCCCGGATTTGGTGAGAGCCATCGATGCCTCCGCCGAAGCCAAGCGAATGGCAACCCTTCAGTTTGTCCCCGCCGAGACCGCCGCCGCAGACGAATTGACCGCCGAGGAAGTGGCCCGCAACAAGAAAGTTCTCCCGACAACCGTGCCGAACGACCCGGAGGTCCTCGCGGCCCTCACCGAGGGAGAGCGGCAGATTGCCGCCAAGAATCCTCGCGCGGCGGAAGCGGCATTTCAGAAGGTGCTGACAAAGTATCCCGATCAGGCGCGGGCCTGGTTTGGAATTGGCGTGGTGGCGTATTTGGATCATGACGCCGCACGTGCCAAACAGGTTTTTGGGCGGCTGACCACCGGAGAGCACGCAGCCACGCAGGACCCGCGCGTGCTGGCCTGGTCGCATATTTACCTGGCCAGGATTTATGATTACGAGGGGAATTCCGGAGTAGCGAAAACGGAGTACGAGTCCGCGCTAGCGGTGGAAGGCAGTCCGGAAGAAGCGCGGCAGGCCGCGCAGAAAGCACTTGCGGCGACCAGTGAGAAACAGGTCGCGCGCCCGTAGCTGGAAGGCGTCGATTTTGGAAGAAACAGGGAGTGGATGGGTTTGCGACGCGAACGCTCCGAAAAATCTGATTCGACAGGAGAAGCACAAATGAAGAGGATTGGAGATCATTACTGGAAAGTGGGAGTGACCGGACTTCTGCTGCTCGTCATGGGGACGATGGCAGCAGCGCAATCCGGCCAGAGCCAGCAGCCTCCGCCGCCGGCGCAATCCCAGGACAAGCCGAAAAGCCCGGATGTCGCGCCGCTGTCACTGGATTCGGCAGCGCCTCCCGTGGCCAGCCCCGAAGAAGATGCTGCGTTCAAAGCCTATGGGGATGCTCCCCCGAACGATTGGAACAAGAAGATCGAGCTGGGCGAGGCTTTCGCGCAGAAATACCCGCAAAGCCGGTATCTGCCCGTAGTTTATTCCGGCTTGACTATCGGCTACATGCAGACGAATCAGATCCCTAAGATGCTCGAGATTGGTGACAAGGCCGTGGCGCTCACGCCCAACGACGTCACCACGCTCGCCATTCTGGCGCAAACGATTTCGCGCGTGACAAACGGATCCACGCCAAATGCCGGCCAGCAACTCGCCAAGGCGGAGACCTACTCGAAGCGAGCGATTGAAGTGGCCGCGACTTTGCCGAAGCCGGCCAATCTCACCGACGAAGCGTTCAGCGCCGCAAAGAATCAGGCGCTGGCGGCGGCGCATAGTGGGCTCGCGCTGGTTTACGTCAAGCGAGGCAAGAATCAGGAAGCCATTCCTGAACTCGAAACCGCCTTGAAGATCGATCCGTCTCCAGATCCCGTGAATTATTACCTGCTGGGACTGACCAATAAGGCCACGTCGCACTTCGATGACGCCATCGCCGCTTTCAACAAATGCGCGGAGATGGCGGGCCCCATGCAGCCACAGTGCAAAGCGCAGGTCGAAGACACCAAGAAGAAAAGCGCCACGGAACTGAGCGCGCCGAAATAAGGCGGCCCACGGGCGTAGCGGACTTATGCAAGATACAATGCGGGCTGCGGATGAGGCCTTGGAGGAGCGGCTGGGCTATAAATTCTCTTCCAGAGAGCTCCTCGAAAGAGCCCTGACGCACAGTTCGGCGATCCCCGAGTTGCGCGGGAATCTACCCGAAACGCCCGCAAGTGTTTCTCTTCCGAAGGACAATGAGCGGCTGGAGTTTTTGGGGGATGCTGTGCTGGAATTGCTGGCCAGCGAGTATCTCTTGGCGAATTTTCCGGAATGGACGGAAGGCCAGCTTTCCAAAAGCCGCGCGCACATTGTAAACGCAGGATCGCTGGAAGTGGCCGCCCGGCGGCTGCATTTGGGAGAGCATCTGCGGTTAGGCCGCGGAGAAGAGAAGACCGGGGGCCGCGAGAAACAGACCCTGCTTGCCGACGCGTTTGAGGCTGTCGTCGCGGCAATTTATCTGGATTCCGGAATCGGCGCGGCCCGCAGCGTCCTGAGGCGCATTCTGTTTGAGCAGGCTTTGGAAGAGCGCGGCGAGCGCATCGCCGAATCCGACCGCAAGTCCGCCTTGCAGGAATACCTGCAAGCTCGCGGCAAATTGCCGGCGGAATATCGCCTCGCCGGCGAAAGCGGGCCGGACCACCAGAAGGTATTTGCCATCGAAGTTTTGGTCAATGGGGAGTGCTTGGCGAAGGGCGAGGGCAGCACAAAAAAGGAAGCAGAGCAGCAAGCCGCCAGCAGCGCCCTCAAACAGCTCGAAATGAAGGATACAAGGAACTAAGCTCATGGCCGACGAAGTGGCAGTCGCCGAACAAACGCTCGCGCAGGAGCCGCAGGTAGAGGAGCGCGAGCACGAGACGACATTCTCAGAGTACCTCGAGTCCTTGCTCGTGACCGTCATCCTCGCACTCTTCGGCACCAGCTTTATTGTCCAGGCGTTTAAGATTCCTTCGGCCTCCATGGAAGGCACGCTGCTCATTGGCGACCATGTGCTCGTAAACAAATTCATTTTTGGCGGGCAAGGCGCCTGGTACGAGAAGTTTCTCCCCTATCGGCCACTGGAACGCGGCGACATCATCGTTTTCAAATATCCGTTTGGCGATCATCCCCACTATGTGAAGCGCGTGATTGGCTTGCCGGGAGACCAACTCAAATTGGTCGATGATGTGATGTACATTAACGGGAAGCCGCTCCAGGAGCCCTATGTCGCTCACGACGCCGGCGCATTCTATGATCCGCTGAACTACAATTTTCCTCCACCGGCTCGCCAGTTCATTCCCTCATCGGTGAAGCCGGAAGTGGCCAACTGGCTGAACCACGAGATGCAAAGATTCGTACAAGGGGGCGAAATCGTCGTGCCCAAGGGAAAGTACTTCGCCATGGGCGACAATCGCGACCACAGCGAGGACAGCCGTTACTGGGGCTTTGTGGACCGCAACGCAATTATGGGCAGGCCGTTCCTGATCTACTGGTCGGTGGAAGCGAAGAGCAGCGACTACAGCGGGGAAAGCACGTTCTGGACGCGTCTCGCCGGCATCTTTGATACGCTGCGCCATCTGCCTTCTCGCACGCGCTGGAGCCGCATGCTCCACACGGTGCACTGAACGCGGCCCGCCGCTACCTTTTTCTGCTCGACTCTCCTAAACTTTTGACCGGCATGATCAAGCTGCGCAAATGGTGGAAAGCAGGACTGGCATTCGTCCTCCTTTTCATCGCGTTGCAGATTGCCGTTTCCTTGTTCGCACGCACTCATCGTGCGCACGCGTATCTAGTCGCTCACCTGGCACGGGCTTTTGGCAGGCCCGTGGAAGTCGGCCACTTTGATGTCCGGCTGTTCCCCAGCCCGCAGGTCTTTGCCGACCAGTTGACCGTGGGAGAAGATCCAGCCTTTGGCTACGAATACTTTCTGCGGGCGGAGCGCTTGAGCGCGGGCCTGCGCTGGCTGGGCATCCTCCGCGGCCATTTTGATTTCGGCACATTGTCTCTCACCAAGCCAAGTCTCATCCTCGTGCGCAATTCAGAGGGCCGCTGGAATCTCGAGCGATGGCTGCCGCCCGCAAAAGGCAATCCCGGACAGGTCGCGCGTTCCTATGGTCCTGTCCCGTCCCCTGCGCCCGTAAACCGCCTGGAACGAATCGAGTTCGACGAAGGCCGAATCAGCTTCAAGATCGAAGAAGACAAGTTGCCCATTGCCTTCATCGCCGTTTCCGGAAGAGTTGATCAAGTCTCTTCCGGCCGCTGGCAGCTCGCGCTGGATGCGCAACCGTGGCGGAGCGGCGCGCTCCTGCAATCCGCAGGAACCATCCGCGTTCGCGGAGACGTCGCAGGAACCTCGGCGCGCTTGCAGCCCGCTGAGCTTTCCTTTCAATGGAGCGAAGCATCGTTGGCGGATGTGTTGCGGCTCTTTCGCGGCCAGGACTACGGAGTTCGCGGCCTCTTCGCGCTGGAAGCTTCGGCAAAAAGTAGCAGCGCTGCGGGAGACGTGCCCGGTGATTGGGTGTTTTCGCTACAGGCGCGGGCTCGCCAGATTCACCGTTGGGACCTGACGGAGCGTGCGGATAATCCCACGCTCAATGCACAAATGAAGGGCCGCTGGAACATTGGGACCGGCACTCTGGTTGCCGAGGAAATTGGAGTTGAGGGGCCAGGGTCCAACCTGCGGGGCAAGTTCCGCTATGCTCGGGACAACGCCGCCGTGAGCGAACTGCGCCTCGATTCTATTGGAATTCAGGCGGCGGATCTGCTTGCCTGGTACCGCGCCTTCCACCCAGATATAGCAGACGGCGTGACCGCGGAACAGTACTTTACCGGCGGCATGCTCGCGCGCGGCTGGCCGCTTATTGTGGAATCCGCCGCTCTTTCCAGCAATGTAGGCATCGTTCGCGTGCCCGGCTTTACGCAGCCCCTTCGCATCGGCCCGGTGAATGGCGGGCGCGATCGGTCCAACCTGGTCGTTGGCCCTGTGCGCGTGGCGCTGGGCGGCACAGTTTCCGATGTCGTTGCTCCGAAGCGCCCGCACATCGCACTGGCCATGAATGATGCGGCAGAAATAACCCTGAGCCAGGATCTGCAGACGCGAGCGGGTAGCATCGCCGTCGAAGGGGATACGGCGCACGTGCAGGATTTTCTGAGGCTGTTTGCGGCTCTCGGCTATCGACCGAATCGCGGATGGGAATTAAGCGGACAAGCGACTCCAATTGCGAAATGGGAGTGGAAGCAGCCGTTTCACGGCAAGTGGAATGGCGTCGTGACACTCAACGCAGCGTCGCTGAATGTCGCCGGCTTGAACCAGCCGCTTGAGATATCCGGGGGCGCTTTCGGCTGGAACGAAGGCAGGCATTTCGCGCGTGCCGCCCATGTGGAAGGCTTCGGCGGCACGTGGACCGGTTCGATGGAAGAAAAGCCCTCAACCGAAGAGCAGAGCGGCCCGGCCTGGAAATTTCACCTCTCGGTGGACACGATCAATGCCGCCGAACTGGACCGCTGGCTTGGCCCGCGCGCACGGCCTACTTGGCTGCAGCAGTTGTTGCCCTCGCTCTTTGGGGGTGTCGTCCCGCCTGCGGTGTCCGCAAGCGAGCTCGTTCGCCGTGTCAACGCCGAAGGCGAATTGGATATCGGGAACCTGACCGTGGAAAAAATGAAGCTCGAGCAGATCCATTCCAGACTCTGGCTCCATGATCTTCAGTTAGTCGCCACGGATGCCCAGGCGGATTGGGCTGGGGGAAAAGTGCGCGGCCAATTTTCCGCGAAATTCCTGCCCCGGCCGAGCTACGATGTCACCGCCAAGCTCGACCGTGTGAGTCTCGCCAAAGTCCCAGGCGCCGGGCGTCTTGCGGAGCGCGTGTCCGGCTCCGCGTCCGGGACGATTCATCTGACTACGGAAGGCGTGGGCCGCGACGAACTGTTGGCAAAGCTCTCGGGAGAGGGCGATGTCAACCTGGCCAAAGTCGAACTCCGCGGTTGGGACGTTCCGGCTAGCCTCTCCGACGGTGCGGCTCACCCGGGGAATTCCCGGTGGCCTGCGGGCGAGTGCGCTTTTTTGGTGCAAGACCGCAACTTTGTATTGCAATGGCTGCAATTGAACTCGGGCAAAGTGCAAACCTCCGTCGAGGGCAAACTGAGTTTTGGCTCGGATGCGGATTTGCGGGTCACAACGCAAGGTCTCGAAAAGAGCAAGTCCAAGTCGCGCGTCCCTGAGGCAAAGGGACACGTCTTTAAAATCTCAGGACCGCTCGACCGGCCGCGGGTCACGATCGAGAAGGAGCCGCCGAATCAGGTTGTGAATTGAGTCGTGGGCATCCTTTTGTCCGTCACGATTGAAATGGGAATTCCGGAGGAGACACGATGAAGCGTTTTGTTTTGAGCATGGGCCTGCTTGCGTTCGGTTTCTCGGTGAATGCAAGGGCCCAGAATTCGTTCACGCTGGAACAAATCTTAAGCGCGCCGTTCCCGTCCGATCTGACTGCTGCGAAGAAGAACAACCGCCTCGTGTGGGTGCTCGACCAGGAGGGCAAACGCAATCTCTGGGTAGCGGAGGGACCCGCATTCGTCGCGCGCCAGCTAACCAAGTACAACGAAGACGATGGCCAAGAACTATCTCAAATCAGTTTTTCGGCCGATGCTAACACGATCATTTTCGTGCGCGGCGGCGGTAAGAACTCCGCCGGGCAGGTTCCTAACCCCACCGGCAATCCCGCCGGGGCGGAGCAAGCCGTGTGGACCGTCGCCTGGACCGACGGCGAGCCCAAGCGTGTGGACGCCGGCCATTCACCGGACATCTCTTTGCGTGGAACACTTGCCTACGTGAAAGACGGGCAAATCTGGCTCGCGCCACTGGATGGCTCCGAAAAGCCCCATCAACTCGTTGTCCGCGGTCTAAACTTCGAGCCTCACTGGTCACCCGACGGTGGCAAGCTGGCCTTCGTATCGGTCCGCGGCGACCACAGTTTCATCACTGCTTATGATGCAGCGGCGAAGACCGTAGAGTTTCTCGCACCGACAGTAGATTCTGACAGCAGTTATGTCTGGTCGCTCGACGGCAAACGCATCGCCTTCGTGCGCCGGCCCGCGGAACAGCGCGACGCCCCGCAAGGTTTTTTCATCGCACCGGACAAGCCGCATCCCTGGACGATCTGGGTCGCTGACGCTTCTACGCGCGCCGCCAAAGAAATCTGGCACAGCAGCTTGACGATGCAAGGATCGTTTCCCTATATGGCCGAGGATACCGGCGGCGGCGTCCTCAACTGGGCCGCCGACAATCAAATCGTGATGGCTTCCGAGGAAGATGGCTGGCAGCACTTGTATGCACTCCCTGCCGATGGCGGTTCACCCAAACTGCTCACCCCGGGAAATTGCGAAGTCGAGCAGTGGTCCCTCACGCCCGATAAGAAGACGGTCTTGTTCAACTCCAATTGCGGCGACGTCGACCGCCGCCACATCTGGACCGTGCCGGTTGCAGGTGGTACTGGTGGACAAATTACGTTCGGCCAGGGCATCGATTGGAGCCCCATCCTTCTGAGCGATGGCAGGACGTTGGTTTACATTGGTTCGCAAGCCACCAGTCCGGCAAGAGTGTACGAGACCACACCCGGGCCCGACAGCCTAACCTTCGCGCTTGCCTCAGATACCTGGCCGAGAGATTTTCCGAGCGACAAGTTGGTTATGCCTCAGCAAGCCATCTTCAAGTCTGCGGACGGCATCGAATTGCATGGGCAGCTTTTCATTCCGACCGGACTCAAGCCCGGCGAAAAGCGGCCCGTCCTGATTTTTCTTCACGGCGGCCCGATTCGGCAGATGCTCCTCGGCTGGCATTACATGTACTACTACTCGAATTCCTACGCCATGAATCAGTACCTTGCCAGCCGTGGCTATATCGTTTTTGCGCTGAACTACCGCAGCGGCATCGGCTACGGCCGCGCATTTCGCGAAGCTCCGGGCCGCGCCGGCCGAGGTGCTTCGGAATATCAGGACGTGGTTGCCGCCGGAAAATATCTGCAAAGCCGGCCCGATGTCGACGGCAGGCGCATCGGCCTCTGGGGTGGCAGCTACGGCGGCTATCTCACCGCGCTCGGCCTCGGCCGCAACTCCGACCTTTTTGCCGCAGGCGTCGACGTTCATGGCGTCCACGACTGGCCCACCGACAATTGGGACGGCAAGAATATCCCCTCTGACTTGAACAAGCTGGCCCACGATTCTTCCCCGGTTACTGCCGTGAACACCTGGAAGTCGCCGGTGCTCTTCATCCACGGTGACGACGACCGCAACGTCTATTTCACACAGACCGTCGACTTGGTTGCGCGCCTTCGCGAACGCGGTATCGAGATCGAGCAGCTCATCTTCCCTGATGAAATTCACGATTTTCTCCTACACCGGAGCTGGCTGAAGGCGTATCGGGCAACCAGCGATTTTTTCGATCGCCACTTCAAAATGCCGGTGCAATAGTGCGCCGCGAAAGCCGGGTAGGGCAGGTGAAGGCGCTGAATATCTTGTGAGGCAGCCGCAAACTGTATGAGCCATCGATTAAGATTCACCGCGGCCTTCCTCTTTCTTGCGGTTGCCGGCGCTGCTGGCGCGGACCAGCGCGTCAATCTTCTTCCCAGGCTGCAACGCGGCCAGGTGCTCAACTATCTCGTCCATTTTCAAAGAGACAAGAAAGTCAAAACAGAAAGTAACGTTGCCGTCCCTCTGGGACCCAATGCCGCGCAAGTCGACGCGCAGGGCCTGTTGCGCGTTGAAATTCTCGACGTGCAGCAAGCTGACGGTAGACCGACTGTGCATGGCAGGGCGCAATTTCTCATGGCGCACACCGCCGGGCCGGCGAAGAAGCCCGAGGACAGAGCTCCAGGTCCAGAGACGCCGCGTACCATCTCCCCTGCCAACACGATCGAATTCACCATTTCTTCCACCGGCTCCTTCGAACAACTCTTCGGACTGGACACGCTTACTCCCGACCAGCAGCAGGCCTGGCAGGAGTGGGCCGCGCGCTTTGCCGCCGCGTGGGCGTTTCCCGCCCGGGGCGCGAAAATCGGCGAGAAGTGGAAGTCTGAAGACCCCGAACCCGGTGCTTCCCCGATTGCGGCGCTCAGTTGGCTGCGCGACTCTTCGTATGTGCGCAACGAGCTGTGCCGTGCCAGCCAGCTTTCCAGTAGCGGCGAAATCTCTCCCTCAAATGGCCCGTACGATTCCTGCGCCGTCTTGCTCACCAATGCAAGACTCATGCAGAAGTCTTCGCCGAAAGACTCCACTCCCGAAGATTTCAAGATTCGTGAACTGAAAACTATGGGCACGGCCAAAGGTTCGAACGAAATGATCACTTACATTTCGCTCACCACCGGCCTGGTCGTCCGCGCCACCGAAGAAGCCAGCCAGCACATGGACGTCATTGTCGCCAAAACCGATGGCTCCAACCGTGTGCACTACAATGTCGACGCCACCAGTCACTCCGAAGTTTTGCTTGTCACCGAACCGCCTTCTGCAACTCCTTGAACTCATTCTCTTACGGCAGGTGCGCATGGCCGATCGAACTTACCTCGAGCTTCTTTACGGCAAGGCCGCGCACTCCAATCCTCTGGCGTCCGTCGAAGACGTTTCTTTTGAACTCGCCGGTCGCCGCACTGACCATTTCCCGCACTCGATTTTTCAGCTCACCAGCCACATGAACTACTGGATCGCGTACGAACTGCGCCGGATACGCGGCGGGCGGCCCGCCTACCCGCAGCATGCTTCTGAAAGCTGGCCGGCGGAAGCGGCGCCATCTAATGAGGACGAGTGGAAAGCCACTGTCGCGCAATTCGGAAAACTACTCGCTGAATTGAAGGCGTTGGCCGAGTCTTCTCAGGAAATTCTCGGGCGTCCGGTCGACGCGATCCATCCCGATCACGCGAAGTATTCTTCCTCGCTCCAGGCGGTTCTCTGGCAGACCCTCGTCCACAATAGTTACCATGTTGGCCAAATCGCCATGTTGCGCCGCACCTTCGGCGCCTGGCCTCCGCCCTCCGGCGGCGACAGCTGGTGAATCTCTCGGGCCTGCCTGACGCTGTATAATGAAAGTTTCGGCGCTCGCCGGCGCAGCGCCTGGAGACCCTTCCTATGAAATTCAAGCTGCACAGCAATTATCAGCCGCGCGGCGATCAGCCCGCCGCCATCGACCAGATCTTTCGCGGCGTTGAAGCGGGAGAGAAGCATCAGGTGCTTCTCGGCGTCACCGGTTCCGGCAAGACCTTCACCATGGCCAAGGTCATCGAACAAGCCGATCGCCCCGCTCTTGTCCTGGCGCACAACAAAACTCTCGCCGCGCAGCTCTACCATGAATTCAAGGGGTTTTTCCCCGAAAACGCGGTCGAGTATTTCGTCAGCTATTACGACTACTACCAGCCGGAAGCCTATGTGCCTGCCGCGGACCTCTACATCGACAAGGAAGCCACCATCAACGACGAGCTCGACAAGCTCCGTATGAGCGCCACCCGCTCGCTCTTCGAGCGCCGCGACGTCATCATCGTCGCTTCCGTTTCCTGCATCTACGGCCTCGGGTCGCCAGAAGCCTATTATGGAATGCTCGTCATGCTCGAAAAAGGCCAACAGACTTCGCGGGAAGCGCTCCTGCGCCGCTTCGTCGACATCCAGTACGAACGCAGCGAGGACCTCCGCCGTGGCACTTTCCGGGTCCGCGGCGACATGATCGAGATTTATCCCACTTACGAAGATCAGGGGTACCGCATCGAGATGTGGGGCGACCAGATCGATGCGCTCCGCCAGATCGATCCGCTCACCGGAGAAGTCCGCGCCGGGCAGGAGGATTTATCCCGCGTCCCCATCTATCCAAAGACCCACTACGTCATGCCCCAGGATCAGCGCGACCGCGCCATCGTCGGCATTCAGGAAGAGCTTTGGTGGTGGAAAAAGGAATTGGAGAAGCAGGGGAAATTTGTAGAGGCCCAGCGCGTCGTGCAGCGCACGATGTTTGACATCGAAATGATGCGCACCATCGGCTATTGCCACGGCATCGAAAACTACTCACGCCATCTCAGTGGCCGCTTGCCCGGCGAAGCTCCGCCAACACTCCTCGACTACGTCCCGCAGGACTATCTGCTTTTCATCGACGAATCTCACCAGACCGTGCCGCAAGTCCGCGGCATGTTTCACGGTGACCGTTCGCGCAAGCAGACGCTAGTCGATTACGGCTTCCGCATGCCTTCGGCTCTCGACAATCGTCCGCTCACCTTCGAGGAATTCGAGCATCGCATGAACCAGGTGCTGTACGTTTCCGCGACCCCCGGTCCGTACGAACTCACTCGCGCCGGCGGCGTGGTTGTGGAGCAAGTCATTCGGCCGACTGGGTTAGTCGATCCGGAAGTCGAGATTCGTCCCGTCAAAGGCCAGGTTGACGACCTGCTCGAGGAAATCCGCGTCCGGGCCGAAAAAAACGAGCGTGTCCTCGTCACCACTCTCACCAAGCGCATGGCTGAAGATCTCGCGGAGTATTTTTCCGAGGTCGGCGTGCGCTGCCGCTATCTCCACTCCGAAGTCGAAACCCTCGACCGCATCAAGATTTTGCGCGACCTCCGCCGCGGCGAATTCGACGTGCTTATCGGCATCAACCTGCTCCGCGAAGGACTCGACCTGCCGGAAGTCTCGCTTGTCGCCATTCTCGATGCTGACAAGGAAGGCTATCTTCGCAGCGCCACTTCGCTCATCCAGACCATCGGACGATGCGCCCGGCACATCGAGGGCCGCGCCATTCTTTACGCCGACCGCCGCACCGACTCGATGAATCACGCCATCGACGAAACCAACCGCCGCCGCGCCAAGCAGGTGGATTACAACAAGGAAAACAACATCACTCCCATGTCCATCATCAAGTCCGTGGACATGGAACTTGCGAAGATTGTCGAAGCGGATTACGTGAGCATACCGCTGGATGAAGCCGGCTTGGACGCCGCTGCGGCGGGCATCAAGAACGAGCAACAGCTTGCCGAGCTCCTTCAGCAGCTCGAAGCGCAGATGCGCGAAGCCGCCAAGAAATTTGAGTTCGAACGAGCTGCCCAGCTCCGCGACCGCATCCGCTCGCTCAAACAAAAGGATCTCAGTGGCTTGTTCTCCAGGGAACACGCCCGGTCTGCTACCGAAACTGCATGATCTCTGATGTTCATCGCGAGGTTTCCATGACCAAGACCTCTCGTCTTCCAGGATTCCGGGGTGAGTTCCTCGGGGAGCTCGACATTGCCACAAATCAAATCGTCGCCATGGCCGAAGCTGTGCCACCAGCGGACTATTCCTGGCGCCCCTCTCCAAAAACCCGCTCCATCAGCGAGGTATTTGTCCACGTCGCGGCCGGTGGTTTCATGTTGATGGACATTATTGGCGTACCTGCGCCGACCGACCTCTATGGGCGGGTTCCGGCCCACGGCCAGGAACGGTTTGTTGGCCTAATCCGCCGGAATGACGAACTGGAGGCTACACTGCTCGAGAAAGACCCTGTGGTAGCCACGTTGAGACGTTCCTTGCAGACGGTAAAGGACTCCTTCACTCATGCGAGTGATACCGAACTCAATCGTCCCCAATTCTTTTTCGGCGAAGACACGACGGTGCGTCGCGTCTATATGAGGCTCTTGTCTCACACCCACGAGCACATGGGGCAAATGATCGCCTACCTGCGCTTCAGTGGGCTCCCGTTGCCGTGGCCGGACTGGCGTCCCGACCGCCGCGCATCGGCATGACGCGCAAATTGCGATGGTCCTTGAGACAGAGCGGCTCGTTCTCACCACTTGGCAACTGTCTGACTGGCTCGCCTTTCGTCCCATCGCCACCGACGTGGAAGTCATGCGCTATATCACCGGCGGCGTGCCGTGGACCGATGAACGCATCCAGCAGTTTGTGGCTCGACAGGTTGAATTGTTTGCTGAGCGAGGCTTCTGCCGGTGGAAGCTGCTGACGAAGCCCGACCAGGAAATGATTGGATTCTGTGGTGTGGGATTTTGGGGTGATGACAAGGAACTGGAAATTGGCTGGTGGCTTGCCCGCACGCATTGGGGGCGCGGCCTCGCCACCGAAGCGGCCCGCTGTGCACTAAGAGACGCCTTGGAACGTGTCGGGCTACAACGAATCATCTCTATCGCCAGGCCCGCGAACACCGCCTCCACGCGCATCATGGAAAAGCTGGGACTCGCCTTCGAATCCGAATTCGAAAAAGATAGCGTCCGCCTCGTACGGTACGCCATCCATCGCCCCCGCGACTAAACCACTCCGCGTTTCAATTCCTCCAGGGGATAAAACGTGTCGCGCCACGTCACGCCACCCTGCCACAGCGTCACCACCACCGACCGCAGGAGCATGTAACAAAAGAGCAGCGCGCCCAGCGGCTCCGTCAGTGCGTACAGCGGTGTGACTCGCATGGCCACGTCCACTCCGGCATGAAAAGCGAGCGCCATCAGGACGGCCGCGCCGCAGAGCAGCCGGATCCACCCTCCGCCGAGCGCCAGCCCAAAAAACGGCACGATATTCACGACCAACATTCCCACGAGTCCCACGATCGCAAACGGCAGGTTGTACCCGAACGCCGCGAAGAAATTTTTAGTCGTGCCGTTGATTAGATTGCCCAGCCCCGCGTGCCAGCGCACAATCACTGCCTCTTCCGAAACTCCCACGCCCGAACAAAATCCCGCCTGCCGGATCATCTTGGCCAATTTCATGTCGTCCACGACTTCCATGGCCAGCCGCCGGTGCGTTCCGCTGGCTTCATAGGCCGCGCGGCTGGTCAATTGAAACGCCCCCACGCCCACATAGGCGCTTGAGTTGGGATTGTGCGCTCCGCCAGGATTGTTTCCCAGGTGAAACGCCATGCCGAAAAACGTGAGCAAGACCGTTTCCCAGAAGCCCGACATTTCCACGTCCGTCAGCAAAGTCAGGTGGTCGAGTTTGCGCTGCTTTACCAGCGTGATTGCGCGGCGCAGGGCATCCGGCTGGAATCTCACGTCCGCATCGGTAAACAGCAGCCATTCGCCTGTTGCGGCTTCGTATGCTTTTTCCAGCGCGTGCGGTTTGCCCAGCCAGCCTTGCGGAAGTTCCTTTACGTGGACCACACGCAAGCGGGGATGCGTTTTTGCGAACTCATCGAGGATTCGCCCCGTTGCATCCGTGGACCGGTCATTTGTGGCCACGACTTCGAGGCCGGGATAGTCAATCTCCATCAGGGTGGCAAGTGCGGCCGGGAGTTTTTCTTCTTCGTCGCGGGCGGCAAAGAGTATCGAAATCTTCGGGCAATCCGCATCCGCAGCGGCTTCGAAGTGCTTCAGCCACGGCAGCCGCGCGGCTCCGATAGCTACGCGCAGCCCGTGGGTCAGCCAGAACAATGCGATGGAGCCAAAGAAAAGCAGTCCAAAAACGTGCATCGAAATTGGTTTCCGCGCAGCCCTCAGGTTATCCTAGCATGGCATGCAGAAAAGCTTGGCGATTGTCGGGGCAGGTCGCGTGGGGCGAGCGCTGGGGCGCCGGTTGCGCGAGGAAGACTGGAAGATTGGCGCCGTGGTTACGCGCAGCGAGGCCAGCGCCCGCAAGGCCGTTCGCTTCATTGGCGCCGGCCAGCCTTCCGTTGGGTTGACGCGCCAGGTGCTCATTTCCTCTGTCATCCTGATTGCTGTCCCGGATGACGAAATCTCCGGCGTGGACCGTGAACTCGTCCGGATCGGCGCTGAAGAACTGCAAGGCAAGGTGGTCTTACACACCAGCGGGGCGCTGGATTCCCGCGCGCTTGCCGCAGTGAAACAGCGGGGCGCATCCGTAGGCTCGATGCATCCCTTGCAAACATTCACCGGCAAAAACGTTCCATCGCTCGACGGCAGGATTATTGCCATCGAAGGGGACCCTCGCGCGGCCCGAGTCGCGCGCCAGATTGCCAGGTCGCTCGGCGGTTCTCCGGCATTGATTTCTGGTGAGAAGAAGGTTTTGTATCACGCCGCCGCAGCCATGGCCGCGGGCCATGTGCTCGCCATTGAGGAGGCCGCGGCACAATTGCAGGTTTCGCTCGGTGTGGGACGGCGAGAAGCCGTGCGCGCTTTGCTCTCACTGACGCGTCAGGTGCTCGACAACTTCGAGCAGTTTGGCCCGCGCGCCGCCTGGACCGGGCCGCTGTCGCGCAATGACTACCAAACCGTGGCTGCGCACCTGCACGCATTGGCGGATTCCGGCGAGGAGTATGTAGCCGCGTACCAAGCGCTCAATCGCCTCGCTGCACGCGTCCTGGCGCAGGATCCGCCGAGTATGCTCGCCGAATTGGATAGGATTTCTTCGGAACTTAAACCGAAAGCCAAAGGGAAAGGGAACAGCGCGTGAGTCAACTTCGCATCGCCATCGAACATACAGAATTGTCGAACGGCCTCCACGTCGTGGTTGCGCCGGACTCGACCGCTCCGGTCGTGACCGTGGGTGTCTATTACAAGATCGGGTTTCGCCTCGAGCCGCAAGGCCGCAGTGGCTTCGCGCATCTCTTCGAGCACATGATGTTTCAAGGCTCCGCAAACGCTCCGAAGATGCAGCACATCAAGCTGATCAATTCGAGCGGCGGCGTATTGAACGGCTCGACCAGCTACGACGTCACCAACTATTACGAAGCCGTGCCCTCCAACGCGCTCGAGCGCGTTCTATGGCTCGAAGCCGACCGCATGCGCGCCCTGAAGGTCGACGACGAAAACCTAAGAAACCAGCGCGATGTCGTCAAGGAAGAAGTCCGCGTCAACGTGATGAACCAGCCCTACGGCGGCTTCCCCTGGCTGGACATGCCGCCCGTCGCGTTTCGCAACTGGGCCAACGCTCACAATTTTTACGGCGATTTCGCCGACCTGGATGCCGCGCATCTCGGCGACGTGCAGGCTTTCTTCAAGACTTACTATGTTTCCAACAACGCTGTTCTTCTGATTCTTGGCGACGTTAAAGCCGACGAAGCTATGGTTCTTGCCCGAAAATACTTCGGCGACATTCCCGCAGGCCCCGCCCCCGTGTTCGCCGATCCTCGCGAGCCAGAACAAACCGAAGAGCGCCGCGGCCACGTGGAAGAAAAATTCGGTACGCTGCCGGCCATGGCCGTCGGCTACGTCATGCCGGAGCGCCGCACCGCTGACTGGTGCGCCATGGCGCTGCTCGACCAGGCGCTGCATGGCGGGCGCGCCGGCAGAATCTACCGCGAGCTCGTGCTCGAAAAGCAAATTGCGGTCGAAGCCGACGGCGGCATCGACGACCTTTTTGGCTACAACGGGCCGACGCAATTGACGACGCGCATCATGCACAAGCCCGAGTGTTCGAGCGAAGCCACGCTCGCCGCATTTGATGAAGTAATCCGCGAAGTATGCGACAGGGGCCTGAGCGCCGACGAACTCGAGCAGCTCAAGGTGAAATGGCGCTCCGACTACTACGCCACCCTCGAAGGCGGGCGCGGCGGTTACATGCCCAAGTATGGCCTGATGCATCTGCTGGCATGTTTCACGCTCTTCGATAACGAGCCGCAGCTCGTCAACACGATCCTCGACGGATTCCTTGCGGTTACCCGCGAAGAAATTCACGCTGCCGCGAAGAAGTATCTGCGCAACGAGAAACGCGCCATCATCTTCCGCACTCCGGCGAGGTCTGAAGCGAAGGAGGCCGCGTAATGGCGACCCGCACCGTGGAAGTGGCGACCGGCGTCCCCGCGCTTGCGCCGGAACGCGCCGTCACCTGGCCCAAGTGCACCAAAGCTCGCCTGGCCAACGGCCTCGAAGTGATTCTCGCGGAATCGCATACCATTCCCAAATTCCACGGCGAGCTTTTCTTCCGTTCCGGCAATGCGTCGTTTGCGGATCGCGCGCCCGGTCTCGCCGAAATGACTTCCGCGGTGGTTCGCACGGGAACAACGAAGCGCGCCAGCCGCCGGATTGAAGAGGATCTGCGGTGCATCGGCGCGGACCTCTCCTCGACCGCCGGATCGGACATCAGCGCGATTTCGTTCACCGGCTTATCGGAATTCGCGGAGCCGCTGCTTGCTCTGGTGAACGAACTGGCCCGCGAAGCCGTGTTTCCCGAAGGTGAATTCGAGCGCGAGCGCCGCCAGAAGCTTGAAGAGGTAAAGCTGCAGCGCACCGAGCCTGGATTCCTGGCAAGTGAGCGCTTACGCAAGGTGCTGTTTGGCGCTCATCCCTATGCCCTGGTTTCGCCGAGCGAAGCGCAGGTGGCCGCATATCGCCGTGAAGATTTGCAGAACGTGTACGTTGCGGCGTATGCCCCGGAAAACGCCGTGCTCTTGCTTGTCGGCGATTTCGAGCCGGCCGCCATGCTGAAAACCATCGAGAGCGTTTTTGGCTCGTGGCGTGGGAAGAAACCCGAGCCGAAATCGTTTGCTGCGCCCGCGAATCCCCGCGGCCGCCACGTCTATCTCGTGCATGTTCCCGGCGCGGTTCAGACGCAGATTCTCGCCGGTTGCCACGCCATCACGCGCAAGCATCCCGACTGGGTGAGGCTCGCGCTTACGAACAGCCTGTACGGCGGCGCGTTCAACTCTCGCCTGGTGATGAACATTCGCGAGGACAAGGGCTACACCTACAGCCCGCGTAGCGGCGTCACCGCGCTGCGCCAGCACGGCTACTTTTCGGTTTCTGCTGCCGTGCGAAATGATGTGGTCGCGGCGTCCCTCACGGAGATCTTCTACGAAATCGACAAGCTGCGCTCCCTTCCCGTGCCGGACGCGGAGCTCGCCGACGCGCAGAACTATCTGAGCGGCGTTTTCTCCATGGGCCTCGCCACGCAAGACGGCTTGCTCACGCAATTCTCCACCGTAGCGTTGAACCACTTGCCGGACGACTACCTCGAAACATATCGCGCCAAAGTCCGCGGCCTAACGCCAAGTGATCTGCTGGAAACCGCGCGCAAATATTTCGACTCTGCCAGCATGCAAATCGTGGTCGTCGGTGACCGCGCACAAATCGAATCCCAAGCCGCGCTCTTCGGTGACCTCGAACTCTTCGACGCCCAGGGAACACGGTTGTCCTAACGGCTTACCGAACAGGCTTCGTGGTAGACCTTTCGCCTATTCGATTATCGAGGGGCGTTTGTCTTCTCCGGAACCAGCGGCAACGGAATTTCCACCGAGCCAATACGGTCTCCAATCAAATCGTGCACCGCCACCCGCAGCCACGCGGCCTCGCTTGGAATTTCGACAGTGTGCCGCATGCGAAACTCCTCTTTTCGAATTTCGTCGGCAGTCACCTCAGACACCCTTTCCAGTGGCGACCTGTAAGCAAACATCGTTCGGCTTTCCGCGTCGTATGACCCGCACAGAACCTCGAACCTGGCGCGCGGGCCGCTGTCTCCCGCGGTTTCCAAGGAGATTTGCGATCCCTCCAACGCATAGTCAATCGAGTAGCGCTGAACTTTCGGGACAGCTCCCTTCTTTCGCGAAGCGAACGCCGGGTACTGCGCAAGCTCGGCGATTTCTTCCTTCGTGGCAGGTTTGGGCTTTCCCAGCGGCGTGATATGTACCCGAAGAGAGAGTTCCTGTGCCAGCGGCGCGCCGCGCCGCAGCGCCACTTGCATCATCGTTGGAGCGTGCGCGGCGTTTTGCTCCATCACGCGGTCGTCGGCGAGATAGCTGTGACGGTAGGTAAGATGGTAATTGCTGTGGATGAGATGGATGCGGATTTTGCGCAGGCGGCCGTTAAAATTTGTGTTGCTTGGCGCATAGCTCAGCGTGTAGTAGTTCGCGCCATCTTCCGTGCTCGTGGCAATTGCGTCGGAGAGGCCGTTGGTGTTGTAGAAGGCATGCCCACCGGTGTCCTGCGCGATTTGATCCATGGTGTCCTGTTCGGCGGCAATCTGCAGTATGAAGTTCATATGCTCTCTGTAGAAATCCGCTGGCGAACGATAATTCGCCGATGCATCGAAGAACGGATCCGTGGTCAATCCACGAATGTCCACGGGATAGACGGCCACTTGACCGACGGTCAACAAGTCCGCCACTTGCTTCAGGTCCCTGCGATTACCGGCCCATGCGCCGAAGACGTCCAGTGGATCATTGCCCGGGAAAATGTTTGCCGGGAAGGAGCCGGAGAGCCAGATCAGGTTCTTGCGGCCGGGCAAACCACTCAGGAAGTTGGCGATTTCCGCAAACGCCCCAATGGTTTTTTCGATCCGGCGCTCAACAAAGAATCTCCTGCTCAGTTCTTCCATGTGTTGCAAGCGGCCGGCCATGTTTTGGGCGGCCGAATCATTCGCAAATGCCGCGCCCTCCGCGAACTGTTCCGAAGCGTTTGAAGCATCTCCGGAAGCTTGATAGAAAAGCGTCGAATGAGGGCGTGCCTCCTTGCCCTGCATTGCCGCAACCAATTGCCTTTCGTCGTCGGTAAATCCTTGCAACAAATGGAGAGTGTCACTGAGCACGAATATGGCGAAACGGCCTCCCCCGGTCCGGTTCTGCAGAAATCTGACGATCTCCCGGTGCGCGAAGGGCTGATCCGTGAGAGGCGTATTCAGCAGATCATAGAGCAAAACGTTCAGCGGTGAATATTTGTTCGCGCCAGAACTATTGGCGAACGTGTTCGCAGGCAGGTTCGGACGTTCAACAGATTTTTCGGCCGGAGCATCCGCAAGAGGGCTGTGGGCTTCAAAGTAAAGGATTCTCTGAGGCACGCCGTCTTCCAGGGCGTAGAAATCCTCCCGCTGCAGGCCGGTGATGGGATGATTTTTTCGATCGGTTACCACCACGTCGACCAGCACCTGGCGAACGGTTGTCTTGATGGTTGCCTGACCAGCCGTATCTTGCGGCGCAGCGCTTGGCTGCTGAGCGGCCGCGTGTGGTGGACGAACAAGGATTGCGGCGAGAAGGAACAATGCAGCCAGAC
This sequence comes from uncultured Acidobacteriaceae bacterium, assembly GCA_964524985.1. Lineage (GTDB taxonomy): Bacteria > Acidobacteriota > Terriglobia > Acidiferrales > UBA7541 > Acidiferrum. Next base: position 133,505 of record CAZGFL010000073.1, on the reverse strand, counting down.
ACGAGGCCGGGAGGGCCCCCCTGGTAACGCTCACTTTTGTTATATTATTGAAATATATAACTACGTTAAGCATAATAGGCCAATGGCGTGGCGCGTTGCCGTTGCGAGGTTCTTTCTTGCCCTTTTTCTTATCTTTTGTCTCTCTCCAGCTTCAGGCTTCGCAAAGAAAAAGCCGCCGGAAAAGCCCGTCAATATCAATGCGGCGAACTCCGACCAGCTTCAGCAAGTGCCGGGAATCGGGCCGGCCACGGCGCAGAAAATCTTGCAGATGCGCAAATCATACGGCCCGTTCAAGAGTGTCGACGACCTGCTGGCCATTCGCGGCCTCGCCGAAAAGCGCCTCAACAAGATGCGCAAGTGTCTGACTATTGGAAGACCGGCGGCGCCAAAACCCGCCTCCAAGGTCACGCCATCCTCGGAGCCTCCTCGAGAGAAATTGCAGGATGACCCTCAGAAAAACCGTAAGAGAGATTCCTCACCGCGCTTCGCTCGTTCGGATGTCCGTCTAGATAGAGTTGGGCATCACAGCACCTGATGAGTAGGTTTGAGCTGTTCGAGGCGCAGCGGCACTTGGTCGGCGATGGTGATGCCGTAGCCTTCGAGGGCCACAACTTTTTTCGGATGGTTGGTGAGGACGCGAATGTCCTTGAGGCCCAGGTCGATTAGGATTTGCGCGCCGATGCCGCTTTCGTGCTGCACCAGGCGCTGGCGGGCGGGCTCGCGGTCAAGCTGGCCGCGCTTGTGAAAATGGATTTGCGGAAGGGCGCCGGGATCTTCGACCGCGTCGACGGAGAAGCCGCGTCCCGTATGATGCAGGTAGAGAAAGACGCCGCGACCTTCCTTGGCGATGGCTTCCAGTGAGAGCGGCACAAGCTGGCTGCAATCGCAGGTCGTGGACCCGAAGACGTCGCCGGTTAGGCAGTGCGAATGCACGCGCACGAGCGCCGGCCGGGAGCCCTCGAGGTTGCCGCGAACGAGCGCGATATGCTGGTCGCGGTCCACTTCGCTGTAATAGGCAATCATCCGAAAATTGCCGTAGCGCGTGGGGAGAACGGCTTCGGCGACGCGACGTACGTAGCGTTCGTGCTGCATGCGGTAGCGGATCAGGTCCGCGACCGTGAGCATCTTCAAGTTATGCTCGCGGCAAAACTCAATGAGCTGCGGCACACGGGACATGGTGCCGTCCTCGCTCATAATTTCGCAGATCACACCCGCAGGAGTGAGCCCGGCAATGCGCGCGAGGTCTACGGACGCCTCGGTTTGTCCAGCACGCACGAGAACGCCGCCGTTGCGCGCGCGCAGCGGGAAGATATGGCCGGGGCGCGCCAAATCCTGCGGTTTGGTCTTGGGATCGATGGCGGTGAGGACGGTGATGGCTCGGTCGGAGGCGCTGATGCCGGTGGTGACGCCATGCCGCGCATCGATCGCTTCGGTGAACGCCGTGCCGTGGACGGAAGTGTTGATCGGCGACATGAGCGGGAGGTGAAGTTCGTCGCAGCGGTCCTCGGTGAGGGGCATGCAGATAAGGCCGCGCCCGTACTTGGCCATGAAGTTGATGGCCTCGGGCGTAATCTTCTCGGCAGCCATGGCGAGATCGCCTTCGTTTTCGCGATCCTCATCATCCACCAGGACGACCATACGGCCCTGACGAATCTCTTCGACGGCGTCTTCGACGGTGGCAAAAGGCGAGCGGTTTTCAGTCATAGGGGAAGAATCCCAACCTCTACTATTAAGTTATAAGTCGAAGAAAAGAAAGAAGCAAGGATAGGCCGGCGTGGTTCGTGCCAGGGATTCGGCTTATTATGATGTCGGCGGACGGGAGGGAATCCCGAGGCGAACCGCAAATGGTCGAAGACCTTTCGAAATACCATGCGCCGATAGGGACGTTACTCAGCCGCAGCGGTGTCGCGGCGGACGCGGAGCGTTACCGCCTGACCGACGAGCAAGTCGCATTCTTTCGCGAGAATGGCTACCTGCATGGGATTCGCGTGTTGAGCGACGAGCAAGTAGAACTGCTGCGCGGAGAGCTCGAACAGCTGATGAATCCGGAGCACGCGGGGCGTCATCTGTTTCACGAATACCATTCGAACGAATCGGCGGATCCAGACCGCGTGCTGTTTCATGCGCTGGGGGCGTGGCGCGTGACGCCCGGGTTTCACGACCTGTTGTGGAATCCGGCATTCCTGGTGCCTGCATCGCAGTTGCTTGGCGGCCCGGTGCGCTTCTGGCATGACCAACTCTTTTGCAAGCCGGCGCGGCACGGCGGCGTGGTGGCCTGGCACCAGGATTATTCGTATTGGACGAGAACCACGCCGCTGGCGCATCTCACGTGTTGGATTGGGTTGGATGACTCGGCGCGAGAGAACGGCTGCTTGCACTACGTGCCGGGAAGCCACAAGTGGCCGGACCTGCCAAAGCCTGTCCTGGCAGGCGGATTGGAAGAGAGCCGAAAGAGTTTGCCCGAAGAGCTGCAAGAAAAATTCAAGCCGGTGGCCGTGGAAATGAAAAAAGGGGAAGCGTCGTTTCATCACGCAAGAACGATGCATGGTTCCGGCGCCAACGATACGCCGAGGCCGCGGCGCGCCACGGTGATCAACGTGTTTCGCGACGGAGTGATGTCCAACGCGGATGAGCCACTGCTGGAAGGCGTTCCGGTCATTCCTCGCGGGGAAAAGATGGGCGGGCGGTTTTTCCCACTGTTGTACTCGATCTAGGGCGACTTCTCCTCTCGTTTTGCACAATGCCAGAAGGTGTCTGAGGCTTTCGTGTTTGCAACCCGCAGGACCATGGGCCGGGCAGGTGCCTGTGACAATGGTGGCCGCAAAACTACAGATCTTTGAGACGGCCGGGGAGAAGGCTACGGAAAGAATAGGTGCCAGGGCCAGAGAGAGAAAGGCCAAGGGCAAGAAGCAGGACAGTTAGGGCAAATTCCATGCCCCCGTTGGCGATGCTGAAGCCGCGGTGCAGATGCACGCGGAAAATCGCTCCGAGCATGACAATGATAATGCAGAGCGTGCCCGTGCGCAGAAAAGCCCCCGTGAGAATGGCAATGCCGCCCGCGACTTGCGCGAGTCCCACCAGATAGCCGTAAGCGACGGGAAGATGCTGATAGTTGGCGAAGCCCTGCGGCCCTGGTCCAGCAAAGGATCCAAATAGAATCTGGCAGCCGTGATAGAGAACGGGAAGCGCACAAGCGACGCGCATGAGAAGAAGTGCAAGATCATTTCCGGAAGAGGAACTGTTGTCGTAGCTCATCGGACGACCTCCGATCTGCTTGCAGGACCCTGTGTAACAGAACCGAAGCAAAATAGCCAAGCAGATTCTGGGAGACCATCAACACCTAGAACGTCCGGCCCTAGTTGAGTACGAGGAGGACGACTTTGAAAAGAACGGCGCCGAAGAGGGCGGCGCCGGGGATGGTGAGGACCCAGGCGAACACGATGCGGCGGGTGATGCCCCAATGAACGGCGGAAAAGCGTCGGGTGGCGCCGACGCCGACGATGGCGCCGGTGATAGTGTGGGTGGTACTGACAGGAATGCCAAAAACGGCGTTGGCGACGAGGGTAAGGCCGCCAGCGGTTTCGGCGGAGAAGCCGCCGAAGGGAGTGAGCTTGGTGATGCGCTGGCCCATGGTCTTTATGATGCGCCAGCCGCCGGCCATGGTGCCACCGCCCATGGCGAGATGGCAACAGATGATGACCCAGAAGGGAACGGGAAGCTTGCCGCCGGAAGTGGCTTTGAGAACGCCGCCGGCGACCATCGCGGCAGTAATGATGCCCATGCCTTTTTGCGAGTCGTTCGTGCCGTGACCGAGGCTGAAGAGCGCCGCGGAGAGGAGTTGCAGGCGGCGAAACCAGCGGTCGACTTTCAACGGACGCTGTCCGCGAACGATCCAACTGGTGACGATGGTGAGAAAAATGGCCAGCACCATACCGACAAGGGGAGAAAGAAAAATGAAGAGCACGGGCTTGATCCAGCCGCTAAGAATGAGCGCTTTGAAGCCGACATGCGCGATGGCGGCGCCACCATAACCGCCCATGAGGGCGTGAGAAGAACTGGTCGGAAGGCCGAGAATCAGAGTGGTGAGGTTCCAGGTGATGGCGCCCAGCAGTCCGGCCAGAATCACCGGCTGCGTGATCATATCTATGCGTACGAGGCCGCTTCCGATTGTGCTGGCGACGGCGGTGCCAAAAAAGAAGGCGGCGATGAAGTTCCAGAAGGCAGCCCAGGCGACGGCGCGGAAAGGCGTCAAAACGCGCGTGGAGACGACGGTGGCGATGGAATTGGCAGCATCGTGCCAGCCGTTCGAAAATTCAAACGCAAGGGTGAGGAAGATGACGACGAGGAGGAGGGCAAAGCTGCTCATGAGCGATCAGGCGCTTTTAAGGATGACGCCTTCGATGACGTTGGCAGCGTCTTCGCAATTGTCGACGGCCGTTTCAATCACTTCGAAGATTTCTTTCCACTTGATGATCTGGACGGGGTCTTTTTCCTCGTCGAAGAGCTGGGCGATGAGCGTGCGGCAGACGCGGTCGCTATCGTTCTCATAGCGGTTGACTTCGATGCAATGCTTGAGCGCCTTATCGGGGGTCTCGATGGAGCGCACCGCGGCTTCGACTTCGGCCGTGGCCGCTACGAGGATTTTAACGAGATCGATTGTGCCTGGGCGGACGGAATCGACACGGTAGAGCACGAAGCGGCTGGCGGCGGCGTCGACAAGGTCAATGATGTCGTCGAGCTGGCTGCACAGCTCGTGAATATCCTCGCGATCGAAAGGTGTGATGAACGTCTGGTTGAGCTTGGTGAAGATCGAGTGGGTGATTTCGTCGCCTTCGTGCTCGTAGGCCTTGATGATCTGCACCTGCTCGGGGACTCCCGTGTAGTGCGTCAGCATTTTCAGAAGGGCATTGGCCCCGGTGTTGATGTTGGCGGCTTGTTTGGCAAAGAGGTCAAAGAATCCCTCTTCGCGCGGCAGGAAGCGCTGCAAAAGTCCGGGCATGTTGTGCGGCTCCCCCCTGAGGAGCCCGTTGGTGAGGCACGGAGAGTGTAGCGAAGGAGGGGGAGGGGAGGCAAGGCGACGCCCTTTCGTAAGGGTTGGGAAACGATGATTAGCGTTTGGCGGCGGCGAACGCGGAGAGAATTGACGGGTGGATGCTAGAAGAGTGACACTTGCTATTCACGGGCGAGAAAACGGCCCCTCCCATCCTTCTGGGGAGCAAAAGTTCGGACCACATACTCATTGAATCCAACCACAGGGTCGTGGCAGGGTGGCTGGTCGTGCAGATTTCCGTGGTCTGCGGAGGATTGAGCGCCCACTTCGACGCAAGGTTCCGGCACGGAGAATTGCAGCGCTTCGGCAAGGATCTGGAGGATCTCTTCAACAACCAGAGGTGTACTGCAGCCCTCCAGCCAATGGAGCCTTACCTGGTGCTGCTGCTTACGAGCGAAAAGGGGCGAATTTACGTTGCCGGCGAAGCGCGGCAAAAGCTGGAGTCCAGGAACGTGTTGTCGGTTTGAACTGGAAGTCGATCAGGCCGATTTGCGCGTGGTGGCGAACTCGTTGATTCTGGCCGACCGGGAAAGTTAACGGGAGAGACAACAAAAGGCGGCCCGGTGACCGGACCGCCCTCTGTTGGATTGAGATTCTGGGCGAGCTGGAAAACTTAGTACATGCCGCCCATGCCGCCTGCGCCGGGAGCACCGGCAGCGGCCGCTTTCTTGTCGTCTTCCTTCAGCTCGGCAACGAGCGCTTCAGTCGTGAGCATCAGGCCCGCGATGGAGGCTGCGTTCTGCAGCGCCAGGCGGGTGACCTTGGCCGGGTCGATAACGCCCATCTTCACCATGTCGCCGTATTCGCCTGTTTCCGCGTTGTAGCCAAAATTCTCATCTTTCGACTCGCGGATCTTGCCGATCACTACCGCGCCTTCGGCGCCCGCGTTGAGGGCGATCTGGCGGGAGGGCTCTTCGAGAGCGCGCTTCACGATGCCGACGCCAACGGCTTCGTCATCATGGAGCTTGAGCTTGTCGAGGGCGTTGAGAGCGCGAAGCAGGGCCGTGCCGCCGCCGGGAACGATGCCTTCCTCGACAGCCGCGCGGGTGGCATGCATGGCGTCCTCGACGCGCGCCTTCTTCTCCTTCAGCTCGGTTTCGGTGGCCGCGCCGACCTTGATGACGGCAACGCCGCCGACGAGCTTGGCAAGGCGCTCCTGGAGCTTTTCCTTGTCATAGTCGGACGTGGTGTTTTCCACCTGCTGGCGGATCTGCTTGACGCGGCCTTCGATTTCGGAGGGCTTGCCGGCGCCTTCGATGATCGTGGAATTGTCCTTGTCGATGGTGATCTTCTTGGCGCGGCCAAGGTCTTCGATCTTCACGTTCTCGAGCTTGATGCCGAGATCTTCCGTGATGGCCTTGCCTCCGGTCAGGGTGGCGATGTCTTCGAGCATGGCCTTGCGGCGATCTCCGAAGCCTGGGGCCTTGACCGCAGCGCACTGCAGCGTGCCGCGGAGCTTGTTGACCACCAGGGTCGCCAGGGCTTCGCCTTCGACTTCTTCCGCGATGATCAAGAGGGGCTTGCCCATCTTGGCGGTCTGTTCGAGCAAGGGGAGCAGGTCTTTCATCGAGCTGATTTTCTTTTCGTGGATGAGGATGCGCACGTCTTCGAGCACGCACTCCATGCGCTCGGGGTCGGTGATGAAGTACGGGGAAAGATAGCCGCGGTCGAACTGCATGCCTTCCACGACTTCGAGGGTCGTCTCCATCGTCTTGGACTCTTCGACGGTGATAACGCCATCCTTGCCGACCTTCTTCATGGCCTCGGCGATGATGCCGCCGATCTGCTTGTCATTGTTGGCGGAGATGGTGCCGACCTGCGCGATCATCTCGCCTTTGACGTCCTTGTGGAGCTTCTTGATCTCCTCAACGGCGACTTCCACGGCCTTGTCGATGCCGCGCTTGAGAGCGGTGGGGCTGGCGCCAGCGGCGACAGTCTTGACGCCCTCGCGGAAGAAGGCCTGCGCAAGCACGGTCGCCGTGGTGGTGCCGTCACCAGCGACGTCGGAAGTCTTGGAAGCGACTTCACGGACCATCTGCGCGCCCATGTTCTCGAGGGGATCGCGGAGCTCGATTTCCTTGGCCACGGTCACGCCGTCCTTGGTGATGATCGGCGCGCCGAACTTCTTTTCGATCACCGCGTTGCGGCCCTTGGGGCCGAGGGTGATCTTCACTGCATCGGCAAGAGCATTCACGCCGCGCAAAATCGCTTGGCGGGAATTCTCACCCGTAACAATCTGCTTCGCCATTTCTTGATTCCTCCTGAAATTTCTTGCGAACTCGGAAAGCCTTTCAGAAAACCACCCCGACCGGGTCGGAGCCACTACCGCCGGACTGAAGTCCGGCCTCTACAGCCACTACAGGACTTACTTCTTGGCGGCCTTGGCCGCCCCGCTCAGCTTCGCCAGAATTTCCTCTTCGCGAAGGATGAGATACTCCTCGTCCTCGATCTTGATTTCCGTGCCGCTGTACTTGCCGAAGAGGACGCGGTCGCCGGGCTTGACGTCGAGAGGGATGAGTTCGCCCTTCTCGCGCTTGCCGGCGCCGACTGCGATGATTTCGCCCTCCATGGGCTTTTCTTTGGCGGAGTCAGGGATGATGATGCCACCCTTGACGGTTTCCTTCTCTTCTATGCGCTTCACGATGACACGGTCGTGGAGCGGGGTCAGTTGCACTGCCATCTTGAACAACCTCCGTAGGTGATCTAGCGGTATCTAAGTATTGGTCTCGCGGAGTAGAAAGGGGATTAGCACTCCTCGCAACCGACTGCTAATATAGCAGAAAAATCCCTCATGTCAAGTATTTGTCGGACAGAACTACTCTATCGCACTGGCGCTGCCGAAGTAAATAAACAACCTATTTTCAATCATTTATAGGTGCAAGAAAAACCTTGCACTTGGCGATTGTCGTGCTCCCACCGCGCGGCGTAGAATCCGACAGCAGAAGAGGTTATGGGCGCACTCCTCTACATCCGGCTCATTGGCTACACCGCAGGCACGTTGCTGCAGCTCTTCTGGATGGTGGTGATCCTCGGTTATCGTCGCCAGCGCAATTTCGAGCGCGTGCTGTTCTTCCTCTGTCTCGCACTCTTCTTCTTTTATGGTGGATCCCTGCTGGCGCTCAATGCGCAGATTCACTATGGTGTTCCTCCCGTGGCCGTGCAAGTGTTTGCCGCAGCCCTGTTGCTTGCAGGGTTGTGCCTCGTTCCGCCGCTCCTGGTTCATCTGCACCTGGAATACGCCAAAACTCGGAGTCAGCTGCGGAGCTCCGGGCAAAACGCCTTGGTTCTTGCGGCCGCTTACGCGCCGCTCGTTTATTTCGGCCTGCGCCTGTATCCGCCCTTGGCATCCGGCGCGAATTTTGATCTGCTTGCTCCGGGCAAGCAACTAGGGCTGGCGTACGGCATCTGGCTGGCAGTGGCCATGGTCGTGGGTTCCTGGTGGCAGTTTCGCTTTGCCGTCGATGCTCCAGCTGCGACCGAACGCGCCTTCCACAAACAGCTCGCGCGATTCTTCGTGCTGATTTCCCTCGCGGTGCTGGCTCTCCACGTTTTCCAGGAACGACTGAGTCCGGGCCGGGCGGCGGCTATCAGCACCACGCTTGCAATCGCCACGATCCTCCCGTTTGCCGTGATGCTGTGGCTGGTCATGAAGTTCAACTTTCTCAACATTGGCCGCCAGAAAAACCTCGTCTACGCGATTAGCGTCACATTTCTTGCCTTGTTGTACTTGAGCCTGGTGCGCCGGGTCAGCGCATGGATGGAACCTGTGCTGCCGCCGGAAGCTACCGCGGCGATTTTGCTATTTCTCCTTGTCGTGTTCATTGAGCCGTTGCAGCGAGCCCTTGGTCGAAGACTAAGGGAAACCGCGCAACTCGAGATGGACCGCGTACAGAAACTGATCGTTGAAATCCAACAGGAAGCCCGTCAGGGCGATTCCGCCAAGCTGAGGAATTTTATCGAGCAGAGGCTCAGGGAGCAGTTGGAGCTTCGCGAAGTGAGATTGGTCTTAAACGCTCAGGATACTCTAGTCGGGGAAAGCGGCGATTCCGATGATCCGCGTGCGGTACTGGCGTTCGACGCGCGCGAATTCCCAATAATGCGTGAAGGTAGAAACGAGGGCGTACTGTGTGCGGAGCCGCATGGAGCAATCATTTCCGGTGACACGCGCGCGGCGCTGGAGTTTTTGTGCGAGCAGTTGCCCGGGGCGCTGGATTTGTGCCGCTTGATTGAAGAGAAGCTGCGGCTCGAAAGGGAATTGGCGGAGCGCGAGCGGCTGGCGCTCGTCGGGCAGATGGCTGCGAGCATTTCGCACAATTTGAAAAACCCGCTGGGGTCAATGAAGACGATTCTCCAGGTGCAACTGGAAAACCCCGAGTTGCCGGACTCGATTCGCGGCGAGACGAGGATGGTGCTTGAGGAAATTGGCCGGCTTTCGACAAAGCTGAATCAGTTGCTGCAGTTCAGCCGGCCGGCGGTGCGCGGTAAGAACGGCGCGGCCAGTTGCGATGTCGCGATGGTCGTAGAAGAAGTGGCGGGCGTGCTGTCGCATGAGGCAGAGCGCCGTGGGTTGCAATTGCAGGCGCGGATTTCTGGTGCAAGCGGAAAAGTCGCGATGAGTGCGGAAGCGCTGAATGACATTGTCTCCAACTTGGTGGTGAACGCGCTCGAGGCCACGCCGAGTGGAGGGCGCGTGAGCGTGATCGCCTCGCTTGAGAATGGGCAATGCCACGTACTCGTAGAAGATGATGGGCCGGGCATTCCAGCGGCGCTGCGCGAGAAAATTCTGCAGCCGTTTTTCACCACGAAGTCCCAAGGAACGGGATTGGGGTTGGCGATTGTGGCGCGGCGCGTGGCGGAATTTGGCGGCAAAGTGGATTGGGAGAGCCCGGTAAAGGATGGGCATGGGACAAGGTTCAAAGTCACATTACCGATGGAAGAGAAAGGGACCAGATGACGACCCAGTTGATGGAGGATCTCAGCGTTTGTCATTCCGTGCGAAGCGAGGAATCCTGGCTGAACTTCCGCGTTACTGACATCGATGTGAGTGGCGAGGCAGCAAGCTGATAAGGAAACGAAGATGAAGACCATACTGATCGTGGATGACGAGCCGGCAGCGCGTTACGGACTACGGCGCGCGCTCGAAGCCAAGTACCGCATCGCCGAAGCAGATTCGGCGGAGGCGGCCCGCGAGGCGCTGCCGCGCGAGGCGCCGGACCTCGTGTTACTGGACGTGGTGCTGCCGGGACAGGATGGACTGTCGTTCCTGAAATGGATGCGCGAGCAGGGAAGCGAAGTGCCGGTGCTCATGGTCTCCGCGCTGGACACGGCGAAAACAGCGGTCGAGGCGCTGCGGCTGGGCGCTGCGGATTACCTCGTGAAGGGCTTTGAGCTGGACGAACTGCGGCAGCGGATGACGAATTTGCTGAAGCTCGCGACTCTCGAGAAAGAAAACGAGCATTTGCGGCGCCGCCTGACGACCGAAGGTCAGTTCGGGCAGATGATCGGGCGCTCGGCCGAGATGCGCCGCGCGTTTGAAATGGCGGAGCGTGTGGCGCCAACGGATTCGACTGTGCTGATTCTGGGAGAAAGTGGCACGGGCAAGGATCTGCTCGCGCAGGAGATTCACGCTCGGTCACCGCGGGCAGAAAAACCGTTTGTGGCGGTGAACTGCGCGGCGCTGCCGGAGACACTGATCGAATCAGAGCTGTTCGGCTACGAGCGCGGCGCCTTTACGGGCGCGGCGCAACAGAAGAAAGGGAAGTTTGAGCTGGCGAACGGCGGCACGATTTTTCTGGACGAAATCGGCGATATGAATCCCGTGACGCAGGCGAAAGTGCTGCGCGTCCTGGAAAATCGCACCATCGAGCGGCTGGGCGGCACGCAGTCGATTCCCGTGGACGTGCGGGTCATCAGCGCGACGCATCGGAATTTGCCGGCAGAAATCCGTAATGGCAGATTTCGCGAGGACTTGTTCTACCGGCTTCGCGTCGTGAGCATTGAGTTGCCTCCGCTGCGCACACACAAGAGTGACATCGCCTTGCTGGCGGAGACATTTTTGCCAATGCATGGCGCGCGGCTGGGACGAACGGCGCGGCTGACGCGCGAGGCGCTTTCGGCTATCGAGAAATACGATTGGCCCGGCAACGTGCGCGAATTGAAGAATGCGCTGGAGCGCAGCCTGGTGCTGAGCCGCGGCGAAGAGATCGGCGTGGAGGACCTGCCCGGGGAAGTGATTCACAGAGAAGCGATTTTGACGAAACACGCGGAGGGCGGGCCGAACAATGGGCTGGGCGAGCGGGATTTTCGTGAAGCCAAGCGAAAATTTGAAGTAGCGTACTTGATGAAACAGTTGGCCGAACACCGCTGGAACGTTTCGCGCACGGCTGCCACGATTGGACTGCACCGCCAGAGCTTGCAGGAGAAGTTGCGCGAACTGGGGATTCGGCGCCCTGGCCGTGAGCCGATGGAAGACGAAGAATAAGAATCAATACAGAAGCCACGGGGATCGCGGAGAAGAAACGGATTACGGGACTCGAGACAGAACCACGAGATGAGCGATCAGAGAAACAAGTCCGCAGTCCACGGGTACGTGATGGCCGGCGGCGCGAGTTCGCGCTTCGGGATGGACAAGGCCCTTGCCGAGTTGGGCGGCCAGATCATGCTGGAGCGAATGTGCAGCCTGCTTGGTGAGCTGACGGATGACGTGAGTGTAGTGGCTCCCGCGGGTCGCTACGGAGATCTTGGCCAGCACATTGTCGAGGACAACTGGCCGGGTCAAGGTCCTCTCGGAGGCATCATCACGGCATTGATGGATACGCATGCTCGGAAGCACACGCAAGCGTGGTGCCTGATTGTCGGGTGCGACATGCCGTTTCTTACGCGTGAGTGGCTCAGATACCTCGTGGAGCGCGCGTTTGCCAGCGGTGGCGGTGTCGTTGCGCCGCGCTCGGAACTCGGACTCGAACCACTCTGTGCTTGCTGGCATACGCGAGCCGTGGCCAGGCTGCAGTACGCTCTCGAGGATGGCGTGCGCAAAGTGACTGAGGCAATGAAACGCATCGAAACAGAAGTTGTTGACGAAAAAGACTGGAAACGATTTGATAGCACGGGGCGGCTTTTCTGGAACATGAACTCGCCAGCGGATTATGAAGAGACGCAACGCATCCTGAAGGGCGAACAGGGTTGACGATGGACGGCCATGACTGACGTTCTTGAAGTCAATCGCGGCGGGCCGACGAAGCTGAATTTCGTCGGCGACGAGAACGTTGCTAATCCGCAGGAATCGCAGGGTGGCCTGCCTCCGGGGAACTTCTTTGAGTTTCGCGAAGTGTGCAAGGCGTTCGACGACCACGTCGTGCTGGACCACGTCAGCTTCACGGTGAAGCGCGGCGAAACGTGCGTGATCATGGGGCGCAGTGGCGTGGGCAAATCGGTTTCGCTGAAGCACATCATGGGTTTTCTGAAAGCCGATTCTGGCCAGGTGATTGTGGACGGAGTTGACGTCACCAATTTCACGGAGCGCCAATTCGAGGATGTGCGCCAAAAAGTTACCATGGTGTTTCAGTCGGGCGCGCTTTTTGACTCGCTGACCGTGCGCGAGAACATGGCGTTTCCGCTGGAAGACCAGCCCGGGCTGACGGACGAGGACGTCGATGAATATGTGGCGAAAATTGCGCACATGCTCGAAGTGAACGAGGTTCTCGACAAGCTGCCGAGCGAGCTTTCCACCGGCATGAAACGCGCGGTGGCCATCGGGCGCGCGTTTGCGCAAAATCCCGAAGCAATTCTGTACGATGAGCCGACCACGATGGTCGATCCCATCATGGCCACCCACATGGGCGATTTGATCCTGCGATTGAAGCGAGCGTTTCGCAAAACATCCATCGTCGTGACTCACGACACTCATCTCGCAAAAAAACTCGCGGACGTCGTCGTGTTTTTGCAAGAAGGTCGCGTGACATTCTTCGGCCCGTGGGCCGGTTTTGAAAATTCCTCCGATCCGTTCCTCAAGAATTTCCGCATGGAGGATCAATTAGTGCCCGCTCTGGACGTGACTCTGTGAACCAGCCGGCGAACGGCTCTGCCGCTTCGACCTCTTCTAGTCCCCTCGGTCAACTGCGCAAGGAAATGGGCTTCTGGGACGTCCTGCTCTTCAACATCGCGACAGTCCTGGGCCCGCGTTGGATCGCGGCGGCGGGCTACAATGGCACCTCTTCCATCAGCCTTTGGCTAATCGCCGCGCTTTTCTTTTTCGTGCCAGGCGCCTTCGTGATCAACGAATTGTCCTCGCGCTTTCCGGATGAAGGCGGACTGTATGTGTGGGCCAAGGAAGCGTTTGGTGATTTTCATGGCTTCGTGGCCGGTTGGACCTATTGGATTTACACGGTTTTTTACTTTCCCGGCCTGCTTCTTGCGAGTGCTTCGATGAGTGCATATGTTCTTGGCGAAAGAGGAGCGGCCGTTTCGCAGGACCGCACCTTTCTGTTGATTGGGTCCCTTGCGCTCTTGCTGGTTGCCGTGTGGCTGAACATTATCGGCCTGAACATCGGCAAATGGTTGCAGAACGCAGGCGGTGTGGGCACTTACTTGCCATTGTCGATGCTTGCGGGGGTTGCGCTGCTCGTTTATTTCAAGCATGGTTCGGCTACTCACTTCACCTGGGCCAACATGGCGCCAACCTGGAACTGGGATACCGTGAACTTTTGGTCGCAAATCGCCTTCGCGTTCACAGGCCTGGAGCTGGTGTCGGCCATGAGTGCAGAGGTGCGCGATCCACGCCGCACCCTGCCCCGCGCCGTGTTTGGCGCGGGAGCGCTGATTGCGTTCATGTACATCGCTGGCACCTTTGCGATTCTTACATTGCTGCCTGCTGCCGACATCGATCCCAAAAGCGGCGTATTCCACGCCATTACTGTGGGCGCGGTCGCCCTTAAGCTGGCATTTCTAGGAATTCTCGCCGCCGTCCTCGTGTCTATCGGCAACGCGGGAGGCGTGGGCAGCACCGTGGCTGGAATTGCGCGAGTGCCCTTTGTGGTCGGCATTGATCGCTACCTCCCGGAGGCGTTTGGAAGGATTCATTCACGCTGGAAAACACCGTACGTCTCGATCCTCGTGCAGGCGGGACTTTCGGGCGCAATCCTGCTGCTGAGCCAAATTCGCAGCAAGACCGTGCAAGAGGCCTACCAGATTTTGATCGACGCGGCGATCATTCTTTACTTCATCCCGTTTCTGTACATGTTTGCGGGAGTGCTGAAACTGGGCGGGCGCAAGGACCGCTCCGAGAATCCGCTCGCCGTGCTGATTCCCGGCGGCAAATTGGGCCTTTGGCTTTCGGGGGTCCTTGGTTTTGTCGTGGTGCTCGTCGGCATATTTGTCTCACTTGTCCCACCCAGTGGCATCAACAAAGTCAGCTTTGAGTTGAGGCTCGTCGGCGGAACCTTCGTCGCCATCGCGCTGGGGCTGATCTTGTATTTTCGTGGCGCCCGAACGAAAGCGCGTGAAGGCGCTTGATCTTTTGGGAATCGTTTTGCGTCTGGCGTAATTTCGTTCATGAATTCACATGACAGCGTAGCTTCTGCCAAGAGGAGGCAACATGAGATTCTCGCGGCTTGCCGTTGCGTTCCTGGCTTCTCTGCCGTTTGTGGCTCTCGGAGCATTGCCGGCTGGCGCTGACAGTTCGACCTTGCGCGGATGGCTTTCGGATGAAGGCTGTGCCGGTGGCCGTGCCAATAGCGGTGTCTATACCGGCACGAATCCCGATTGCGCCAAGAAGTGCGTGGCCGAAGGGAAGAAGATTGTCTTCGTGGATCCGGATCACAAGAGGCTCCTGGTGATCGCCAATCAGGATGTGGCCAGAAAGAATATCGGCGACTACGTCGAAGTCACCGGGGAAGTGAACTCACAGGCCAAAACGCTGCAGATTGCCACACTCAAGATGCTCGAAAAAGGCCGCGCGATGTGCGACGTGCCGAAGAAATCGAAATAGGAAAGCCCACGAGCACGCAAGCTGTCGAAGTCAAAACCCCTGAGCGACCAACTGGTCGATTGTGAGTTTTGGTTGCGAGCGTCCTGCTTCGCGTGCCTCCAGATAGCGCTCGACATATTTTCCCAGGACATCGCCTTCGAGGTTGACGGCATCGCCGGGTTTGCGATGGCGAATGTTGGTGTGTTCGTAGGTATAGGGAATGATGGCGATTTCCGCGACATGGTCCTGCCAGCGCGCGACGGTGAGGCTGATGCCGTCGATGGCGATGGAGCCCTTGGGCACGATGTAGCGCGCAAATTCCTCAGGAACGCGCACGCCATACCACCAGTCCTCTCCTTCGGGAGTGAGATGGGTAACATGGCCAATGGTATCCACGTGGCCCAGAACAAAATGGCCGCCGAACTCCGCTCCTGCGGTGAGCGGCTGCTCGAGATTGACCTGTGAGCCGACGCGGAGTTCGCCCGCTTCGGCGCCGAAAGATGTTTTTTGAATGGTCTCGCCGGAAAGATCGGCGGAGAAACGTCCGTTGTGAATCTCGACGATGGTCAGGCAGCAGCCGTTCACGGCGATGCTGTTCGCTACCGCGAGTGAAGGCCCGAGGGTAGGCGCGTGAATGGTGAGGCGGCCGCCGTCGGGGCCAATCTTCAGAGATTCAACGGCGCCAAGATGATCGATGATTCCGGTAAACATGTTGTTTGCCCTTCACTTGCGAAAACCAAGCGTCGGTCCACATAGCCTATCAAACAAAGATCGCAGGTCACACGCCACTGTGCCACTGTCACTTGACGCAGGAGGCCCCGGCTCGCAACATGAGGCACGAGCCAAGTTCATCCGGTTGGAGTGTGAAATGTCTGACCCCGATGTGCTCGACCGTATCCTGCAGAACTGCGACTATCGGTATCGCACGCTACAGTGCCCGCGGCGACAGAAAGCTGCGGACGTTACGGCAGCCAAGTGGCAGGTTGCGGGCGACCACTGGACGCCCTGGACAGTGGTCGACTGCTCATTGCTGCCGGCGGGCGAAATGTGGTGCGAGATGAACTGCTTGCCCGAGTTGGAATGCACCCCCGAACAGAACTTGGACCTGAAAAACTCCGGATACTGATTTCGTTCTAAAGAGGTTAGCGGAAAGAAAGGGCCTCCGGTCCCTACCACCCCCCCGGCCAGTTTGCATGGACTTGAAAACAAAAGAGTTGCAAATTAGGAGTCATAAGTCCCAGAAAAAAGCAGGTTAGGCTCGGGTACCGGGACCTAATCCACAGGCCGGTCAAGAACAAAAATGCGACCCAAAAGCGGTCGCAGGCGGTACATCGCGCTTACCTAGACCTAGCATAGCAGGAATCCGGATTTTATCAAGAGAAAGCTATTATAAAACAGCTAACTTATTGATTTTATTGGCAAGGCTTTCGTGTTGGGGCGGTTGAGATTCTTCGGCCGTCTGTCCTTCGCTTCGCTCGCGACAAGCCGATAGCCGCAGAATGACCGCGGGCTATCGGAATCATGGAGCAGGGGACTCACAGGCGTTGTGAGACAGTTGGATGGGCGAGGACCAGGTGAGGCTAAGGGCATCCTTAACGACTATACTGCCGGGTATGGGCGGGATGAGATGAAAGCCTGCGTATTGAAGGCGCCGGCGAAGATTGAGACGAATCCGCTGATGTACGACGAGGTCCCCACACCGGAGCCTCGTGAAGGCGAGGTGCTGGTGCGCGTCAGCGTCTGCGGCGTCTGCCGAACGGATTTGCACGTGATTGAAGGCGAATTGCCGCCGCGGAAGTCGCCGGTGATTCCGGGGCACCAGGTGGTGGGCGTTGTGGAGAGGCGCGGCGACGGCGCAGATCGATTTGGGATTGGCGCGCGCGTGGGGATCGCCTGGCTGCACAAGACGGATGGGACCTGCGAATACTGTTTGACGAGCGCGGAGAATTTGTGTGACCACCCGGAGTTCACAGGCTACAGCGTGAATGGAGGATATGCGGAGTGGATTGTCGCGCCGGAGCGATTTGTGTATCCAATTCCGGAACGGTTCGCGGACGAGCAAGCGGCGCCGTTGCTGTGCGCGGGGATTATCGGATTTCGGTGCCTGCGGGTTTCGGGAATCAGGCCCGGAGGCAAGCTCGGGTTCTACGGATTCGGGGCGGCGGCGCACGTAGCCATTCAAGTGGCGCGACACTGGGGTGTGGAGGTCTTCGCTTCGACGCGAGACGCTCGCCATCAGAGGCTAGCGATGGAATTGGGTGCGGCGTGGGCGGGCGGGACGCTCGATAAGCCGCCGATGAAGCTGGACGCTGCGATCGTGTTCGCGCCAGCGGGGGAAATCGTTCCTGCGGCACTCGAGGCGCTGAAGAAGGGCGGCGTGCTAGTGTTGGGCGGGATACACATGAGCGCGATTCCGTCGTTTCCTTATGAGTTGTTGTACCAGGAGCGCGTGGTTCGCAGCGTGGCCAACAATACGCGGCAGGATGGCGAGGACTTTTTGCGAGTGGCGGCAGAGATTCCGATTCGGACGCGAGTGGAGGTGTTTCGGTTGGAGGATGCGAACCGCGCGCTGAATGCGCTGAAGAATGATGCGATTCCTGGTGCGGCGGTGCTGCGGGTGAAGGAATAGTCAGTATGCGGTTTGCACGCGCCGCAGGCCGGCCTGCAATGACAAGCAGAGACAGCGATGTTCTCATCGGTTTGTGTGAAAGTTGAAGTCCAGCCAGGATTCCTCGCTACGCTCGGAATGACATTGCTTGCAACTACCCTCGATGAGAAAGCGGGAGCAAGCTCCCACACTCCAAAAGCTACTTGTAGACGTCGCGGAGGGAGGCTTCGAGGGCAAAGTCGGGGCCGAAATTATAGGTGCGGACGTTCTGGAGCGGGGGGAGCTTGAGGTTCGGAGCGACGGCAAAGGGAACGCGGCTTTCGCCGGAAATCTTCGGAGCGTAGAAGAGAAAGAGCTTGTCGACGATTCCGGCTTGCAGAGCCGCGCCGTTTAGCGTAGGTCCAGCTTCGAGCAAGACGCTCAGTATTTCGCGGCGGCCCAGCTCCTTCAGGACGCTTTCGAGGTCGACTCCCCGGTCAAATCTTCTGGTGGGTAAAATCTCGACCCCGGCGTTTTGCAGGATCTCCGCGTTGCGCACGTATCCGCGCTCATAGCTGGTGAAAACGATCAAGTCGTCGTCAGTCGTTTGCACGATGCGGGATTGCCGCGAAAGGGTAGTGTGGGAATCGAGAACGCAGCGGAGCAAAGGACGGCGGCGGGGCAGGCCGCTGCGGTCGGTGAGATAGGGGTCGTCGATTTTGATGGTGCCGATGCCGGTGAGGAGCGCGTCCGAGGCATGGCGCATGCGATGGACTTCAGCGCGCGACTCTTCCGAGGTAATCCACCGACGTTGGCGCGAGCCGGGCGGTTTGCGTCGAAATTTCTGGCGTTCGCCTGGCAGAGCAAGCTGGCCGTCCAAGGTCAGCGCGGCTTTCAATGTGACGAAGGGCTTCTTCGTGCGAATCCAACAGGCAAAGGGTTCGTTGAGGCGGCGGGCCTCGTCTTCGCAGATACCGCTGACGACTTCAACGCCCGCTTCGCGCAGGCGTGCCAGGCCGCGGCCGGAGTTGACGGGATTGGGGTCTTCGATGGCGGCGACGACGCGTTGCACTCCTGCGGCAAGGATGGCTTCGGTGCATGGGCCGGTGCGGCCGGTGTGGTTGCATGGCTCGAGGTTGACGTAGAGCGTCGCGCCGCGCGCTCGTTCGCCTGCGGATTTCAGCGCGACAATTTCCGCGTGGTCCCGCCAGTCGTATTGGTGAAAACCTTCGCCAATGATCTGGCCGTCGCGCACGATGACGCAACCGACGATGGGGTTCGGGCTAGCGAGGCCGACGCCCTTGCGCGCCAGCGCCAGCGCGTGTTCCATGAAGCGATGATCATGAGAAAAGATGGAATTGGACATTATCTGGAATTCATTTAGTTCCGCGTGCGATCCACCAGATTTCCGTTCCTATCGGTACGTCGGCCTCCACTATATCCGGCGGTGGTCTAAGCGGCCAGGAACTCTTCCCATCCAGTCCCCTTGCATGCTCGATTCCAGCGAGCGTTGTTTGGAACACCGTTCCGTCGGGACGGCGCAACTCGACTTCGTCTCCGCCCCGAATGGGATTTGCTGGTCCACCCTTTGGCAGTCCGGGAAAACACGCAAAGAGGCCTCCCCGTAGTGCGTAGTATGTCTTCGACTCTTGAAATGAGGAAAGGCTTCATAGTGGTCGTACAGCTCAGTCGAAGAGGGAATTTGCGTAGGCCTCGGCGTCGAAAGGCACCAAATCGTTGATCTGCTCGCCGGTGCCCACAAATCGAATCGGCAGACCCAGCTCGCGCGAAATGGCCACGACGATGCCGCCTTTGGCCGTGCCGTCGAGCTTGGTGAGGATAATTCCAGTAACGCCGACGGTGGAAGTGAATTCACGCGCCTGCGCAAGGCCGTTCTGGCCGGTGGTGGCGTCGAGGACGAGCAGGACGTCGTGTGGCGCCCCGGGAATTACTTTCGCCGCGGTGCGCCTCATCTTCTCCAATTCGGCCATCAAGTTGGACTTGGTGTGCAGCCGCCCCGCGGTGTCGACGATCACGACGTCAGCGGAACGGGCTTTGGCGGCGGCGACGGCGTCAAAGACCACGGCGGCCGGGTCGGCGCCGGATTTTTGCTTGACGACTTCGATGCCGTTGCGCTGCGCCCAGATTTCGAGTTGCTCGATGGCCGCGGCGCGAAAGGTGTCCGCGGCGCAAAGCACGACGCTGCGATTTTCCTGGCGGAGGCGGTTGGCTAGTTTGCCGATGCTGGTGGTTTTGCCTGCGCCGTTGACGCCGACGATGAAGATGACCCGCGTTCCGGCACCGTTGGTTGAAGCGGAAATACCGCTCGCAGTAGCGACGTCCGGCTTTGCGGGAGCATTCAGGATTCGCACGATATGAGATTTGATTTCGTGTTTGAGCTGCGCGGCATCGGAGAGCGCGTTGCGGTCCATCTTCTCGCGTACGGCGTCGAGGATTTCGCGGGTTGGTTTGACGCCCAGGTCGGCAGATAGCAATGCCTTTTCCAGATCCTTCAGGATCGAAGGATCGATCTTGCGCTCGCCGAGAAAGACCGTGTCGACGGCTTCAGAAAGCGCCGCCTTGGTCTTGCTGACAGAGGCTTTCAGGCGTTCGGTGAGCGTCGGTTCGGGTTTGCCAAAAAGCGTAATCATGGAGTCGCGCTTTGTTTCCGGCGCAACTCAAAAGTGTAGCAGAAGCACCTTGGCAGAGGTTGACAGTCGAAAGTTAAAAGGAGAGACCGCTAGACGCAAGCTTGGCACGGGCCGAAGCCGCCATGCTACGCCTGTTTAGTGATAGGGCTGTTCCGTGAGGAGGCTAACGCTTTCGATCCCTGCGCGCCGTATCTGATCTACAATGGCAATCGTTTCGCCATACCTAGATCGTGCGTCCACCACTAGATAAACTTTCCTTTCCGCGCCGTTTCGCACAGCCTCGCGGATTTCCTGCGGCACGTCGTCATATCTGACTTGATGGTCTCGAAAGAAGACGCGCCCGTCGCGCGTTATGCTGAGCCTCAAGGCATCTTCTTTGAGGGCGCCAGGCTGGGGAGTTGAGTGCGTAGCAATCGCTCTATCGACGGAACTGCGCGGAGAAGATGGGGGATATGGCTGGCCAAACCATGTCCATAGAAGAATCGCCAACATGATGCTTACAAATCCCCACATGTCGATCCGACAGAGGAGCTCCTTCTTTCGCCGCAGCGCGGATAACTTGAAACGCCGCTGCGCGTGTCGCAATTGAAAGCCTAGGTTCATAGATCTTTGAAAATCGGAAAGCCGGAACGTCAGACGTGGACTTCGACGGCGCTGAGACGCAGCTTGCCGTGCTGCACGGCGGATTCGAGCGCGTTGACCACGACTGCATCGAACTTGGTTCCCGTCAGGCTGCGAATGCGTTCGAGCGCAAAGTCCAAGTCCATGGCGGTTTGATACGGGCGGTTGGTGGTCATGGCATCGAGCGTGTCGGCCACACCGATGATGCGCGCCATCAGTGGGATCTGCGGGCCTTGCAGGCCGTACGGATATCCGCGCCCGTCCATGTGTTCGTGGTGCAGTTCGATGCCGGGGAGCATTTCCTTCAGCTGAGAGACGGGGCGCATGATGTTGGCGCCCTTGACGGTGTGCTGCTTCATCAGGCCGAATTCTTCGGGCGTGAGCGCGCCGGGCTTCTTCAGTACGCGGTCTTCCACGCCAATTTTGCCGACGTCGTGGAGAAGCGCGGAGATGCGCAGCTTGTCAAGCTCTTCGGTGGAAAGCCCTAGTTCCTGGCCAATCAATGTCGAATACTTGGCCACGCGGCCGGAGTGACCGCGGGTATAGGGATCCTTTTCGTCGATGGCGGCGGCGAGCATGCGAATCGAGCCGATGAACAGTTCGCGATTTTCCTCGGCGGCTTCCTTGAGTTTCTCGATGAACTCTTCGATATCGCCAGCCATCTTGTTGAAGTTTTCGGCGAGTTCGCTGATTTCCGAGGCTCCGCGCACGGGCGAGCGCTGATGAAATTCACCGCGGCTGATGGCGCGAGTGGAAGCGGCCAGACCGCGAATGGGACCGCTGATCCCGACGGCAAAAAAGTATCCGACGACAATGGCGGCGAGGACCACCAAGCTGACGAAGGCGAGAGCCTGACGGTTCAGTTCGGTGACCCCGGTATCCTTTTGCGCGGCGTCGAGGCTGCGCTCGGCGATGACGGCCCAGTTCAATTCGGGGAAGGTGCTGTATGTGCCGATCATCTCGACGGAATGCTTGTTGTCCGTTTCCCAGAAGCGAATCGTTTCTGTGTTGCGCAGTTCCCGAGGCAAGGCCTTCACTTGTGCGATGAGCGCATTGTTCCCCGCATCGGCGCCGGGGACGAAATTCTTCAGCTCGGGGTGCGCGACGATGTGCCCGTCGTGGTCGATGATGAAGACGGTGCGGCCACGCACGCTGGCATCCTGCATGCGGCGCAGAATCGGATCGAGCGAAACCACCGCGGCCAGCATCCCCGTAAAATTTTCGTTTCCGTCCTTGAGTGGCACGGCGACGACAAACGCCGGCCGGTTATCCGGCGCCAGCGCGAGCGGGTCGCTACGAAACTTCGTGACCTGCAATTGCTGCGACTGAAGACAGGTGACGAAGGCGCGTTGCAGGGACTTCGCGACGAACGGGTCCTGCTCGGCGCGGAAGTTCCCTTGTGACGCGCTCGTGCCTTTGCCGCTCTTGCCAACCGCCGTGAGGTAGATGACCGCGGCGGGGTTGCTTTCGACGAAATTCTCGAGAAGGTGGGTGACCTTGGGTTCCGCGGCGGGGTCTTCCACGTTGTCAATGAGGCCAGTCAGAGCCAGGATCTGGCGTTCGCTCATCAGCTGTTGCGTCAGGTTGGACTCGAAACGCTGGATTTCCTGGGCCAGGCCGCGGGAGAGGTCGGTCTGCTGGACGCGCTCGGTGTCCACTAGTTTGTCCTGGCTGAGCTGCAATACGAGGCGATGATAGAGGCCGAGGGGTAGCACGCTCACCATGAGCAGCGCGCCCAGAACGAGCCAGAGGATGCGCACGTGTCCCGCGCGCAGACGTCCCCATAGAGCCCATAGAGATGGAGCTGTGGCCGGCATCCCAGCTTCATTGTAGGGGAGGGGAGCCGGGAAAGGGGTGTACGAGGGGGCAGGCGTCTCGCAAGAGCAACTGGGACTTTAGTACTAGTGTAAGCGCGGGAGCCGCGAAAATGTGGGGAAAATGGGTGATTTATTCGCGTTTGAGCGGCCGCTCCATAATGTCGCGGATAGCGTCGTTGGGCGCCTTGCCTTGATGGAGAATGGCGTCGACTTGCTCGGTGATGGGCAGCTCGATGCCGTGTTCGCGGGCCAGGGCCAGCAGCGGCGCGGCGGTGCCGACACCTTCGGCGACCATGCGCGTGCTGGCCAGGATTTCGGGCAAGCCGCGGCCCTTGCCGAGCTCGATGCCGACGTGGCGGTTGCGGCTCAGCGCGCCGGTGCACGTAAGGACCAGGTCGCCGAGGCCCGCCAGACCGCTGAGGGTCTCCCGCTTTGCGCCAAGCGCGACCGCGAGGCGCGTCATTTCGGCGAGGCCGCGCGTGATGAGCGCTGCCAGAGGATTGGAACCGAGGCCCAGACCCTGGCACGCGCCTGCGGCGATGGCCATGACGTTCTTCATGGCACCGGCGAGTTCGACGCCGAGCACGTCGTCGTTGGTGTAGAGGCGGAACGACGGACCCGAGAATTTTTCCTGGAGGTTGTTCGCGAGCTGCGCGCTTACGGCTGCCAGTACGACGGCTGTGGGTTGGCCGCGCGCGGCTTCGGCCGCGAAGGAAGGGCCGGAGAGGACTGCGATCCTCTGCGAAGCGGCGTGCGGGTCGCTGCCGGCTTGCGCAAGGATTTGGCCGATCACGTTGCTCACGCGCAGATGGGTGGAGGGCTCTAAACCCTTGGTGGCGCTGACAAAGATCATTTCCGGAGTGATGGAGGGAAGAGCCTGGGTGTACACCGCGCGCGCGTGCGCCGAGGGCATGACGCCGATCACGATTTGCACACCCTCGAGAGCTTTCGGCATTTCGTGCGTGATGCGGGTGGATGCTGGGAGGGGGACGCCGGGAAGGTAGGCGCTGTTCTGGCGATCGCGGGCCAGAGCCTCGGCGAGTTCGCGGCTGCGGGCCCACAGGGAAATGTCGTGCGGAGTGCGCGCACCGGATAGCACAACGGAGAGTGCGGTTCCCCAGCTTCCGGCTCCGAGGATGGCGATTCTTGTCATGCGCCGTCCTTCTGCTTGCTGAAGGAGAACTTGGGCTCGACGCCGTCGATGAGCCGCTGCAGGTTACCGCGATGTTTGTAGACAACGAGGGCTACGATGGCAAGCGTGCCGATGGTGGCGGCGAGGGGCGGAGCGTGATGCGGGGCCCACAGAAAGTAGGTGAGAAGTGGCATGGCCACGGCGGCGGAAATCGATCCGAGCGAAACGTAGCGCCAAAGGAGCACGACCAGGAGAAACAACGCTACCGCGACGGCCGTTGCCAACGGGCAGAGCGCGCCGAACACACCAGCCGCGGTCGCCACGCCTTTGCCACCTTTGAATTTCAACCAGACTGGGTAACAGTGACCTACCAGGGCGGTGAACCCGGCAATCATCATCGATGCTGTGTTGCCGTTTGAAATTTGCTCCGCCAGGATGACCGCCGCCACCCCTTTTGCGGCGTCGAGGACGAGCGTAAGAATTCCCGCCAATGGCCCCACGACGCGCGCGACATTGGTCGCGCCGATGTTGCCGCTGCCAGCTTTGCGAACGTCTTTCCCTCCAAAGAGCCGCGCCAGGATCACGCCGAACGGGATGGAGCCCAGAAGATACGCTGCGACGCTGATCAGGAAGAGTGTAATGGAAACTGGCATCGAAATCTCGCCGCTAAGCTTTCTCCGTCGCGAATGCAAACCGGGCGAGCGTAGTGTACTCCGCACCGGAGGGTTTCAGCTTGCTTTGGATTAAGTGAAATTCACTTGTTCGGAGAGCGCCGAAGCTCTTTTCGGAGTTTTCGGCAATCGCACCGCGCAGCTTATCTGGCAGGCTGAGCGATTCGAGGCGCGCCAGCGTCAAGTGCGGCGAGAAAGCGCGCTGCTCGCGCGGAATTCCACAGTTCTCCGCGGCGGCTTCAATATCCGAGGCCAGTTTCTTCAGGTTAGGCGAAGCATCGATGCCCACCCAGAAGACACGGGGATGCTTTTCATTCGGGAAAAATCCCAGGCCACGAAAAACCAGATTGACAGGCTCGCTCGACCGCACATTTCCAAGGGCCGCCTGGATCGTATCGACTTGCCCATCTGGCACTTGGCCCAAGAATTTCAGCGTGACGTGGAGGTTCTCCGGCCGTACCCAGTGCGGCTCACGTGAAATGGCGCGAAGCTGGGAGAGCAAAGCTGCGAGACTTTCGCGTACGACGGGAGGAATTTCCAAGGCGACGAAGAGACGCACGCTCAGGACCCTTTGGCGTCGCGCGGCGGCGGGTCTCCGCCGTTGTAGAGGAAATAGATGCGCACCATATCCAAGGCGAGCTGCGAGGCGTGCCAGCGGATAGCTTCGCGATCGCCAGGGAAACGCACGCCGCGTTCCTTGACGCCGCCGGAGTGCGCGAGCGCAATGTGCACGGTGCCGACGGGCTTCTCGTCGCTTCCACCGCCCGGCCCGGCGATGCCCGTGATGCCTACGCCCAGAGTGCTGCCCACATTGCCACGAATGCCGTCCGCGAGCGCGACGGCGACCTCGCTGCTTACTGCACCTTTGGATTGAATCAGTTCCGGCGGCACGTTGGCCCACAGCGTCTTCAGCTCGTTGCTGTAACAGACGGCTCCGCCTAAAAAGTACGACGAACTGCCCGCGATGCTCGTCAAGCGTTGCGCGAGCAAGCCGCCGGTGCAGCTTTCGGCGGCGGCAATGGTGGCGTTGTTCATGGTTAGCAGATGCGCGATCACTTCTTCCATCGAAGAGCCGTCACGCGAGAAAATCCGGTCGGTCAGAGCCAGATCAAAACCCTGCACGATTTCGTCCAGCGTTTTCTGTGCGTGGGTGGTATCCTCCGTCCACATCCGCAAGTGAAGCTGGATTTCGCCCGGAGCGGCGAGAATCGTCGTGTTTACGTCCGAGTATCGGGTATAGATGGGCTTGATGCGCTGCTCGACCGCCGATTCGCCCATTCCCGCCACGCGCAGCTCGCGATAGAACATGCGCACTCCGGAGCGGCGCTTCTCCAGGCGCGGGAGCACTTGCTCCTGATACATGGGCTTCAGCTCGCGTGGGGGCCCCGGCAGCAACGCGATGAAGCGTCCCTTGTCTTCGAGCCACAATCCTGGCGCCGAGCCGCGCGGATTTTCCAGTACTTCGGCGCCTTCCGGCACCATGGCTTGGCGCACGTTCACCGCAGGCATCTCGCGGCCCAAAAGCCGGAAGCGGCCTTCGATGTATTTCAGGATGGGGTCGTTCAAAATTAGTTTGCGGCCGAGCAAGTCGGCCACCGTTTCGCGCGTCAAGTCGTCTTCCGTGGGTCCGAGTCCGCCGCTGGCGATAATCAAGGGAACGCGGTTCAAGGCATCGCGGAAGGCTTCTGCCAGCAAATCGCGGTTGTCGCCAACAATCGTTTTGCGAACGACCTCGATGCCGAGCTTGTTCAGTTCTTCGGTGAGGTAGAGCGAGTTGGTGTCGATGCGGTCGGGAGTCAGCATCTCCGAGCCAACCGCGATGATCTCTGCTTTCATCCGCGTAATTATCCGGCCAGGGGCAGGCCGCGCACATCCCAATCGAGCGTGAAGACCGCGCCGCGGGGAGTTGGCAGGGCCGCTTCCAACGTCGCCAGAATCGCGCGTCCCGAGGGTTGCAGCGCGAGGCCCACCAAGCTTGATCCGCTCAGTACGATCTCCGCGTTTCCCTGCGGTGCAATGCGTACGATTCCCCGGCGGCCTCCATACGACGCCGCGACATACAGATTCGACTCGCGGTCGAACGCCATTCCCTGCGGCCGGCCCAGCCCGCGGAAAAAGACGTTTACCTCGCCGCCCTGCGTGATGCGGTAAACGCGGTCGAAACTGGAGGTTGTCGGGCCGGAGACGTACAAATCGCCTCCGGGATGGAAGGCGAGGTGATAGGCCGCCACGGAAGGCTCCAACGTGGCAAAGACGAAGATCTCGCGTTCGGGACTGATTTTGAAAATCGTGCCGCTGCGGTCGCCGACGTAGAGATTGCCCGCACGATCGAAGGCGACGCCAGTGGCGATGCCCATGCCTTCGATCCATTCTTCGGAGTGGCCCTCCGGAGTGACGCGATGAATCGTGCCGTCGTTGCGGCAGGAAACAAACAGATTGCCCTGGCGATCGAGCGCCAGCCCGCTGGGATTCACGAGCGAAGTGACATACGGCTTGACGTCGTAATTCGCGGTGATCTTGTAAAGGGAAACGGGGACGCGCTGCCCGCGCGGCCCGGAGTACGTTACATAAATATTCCCCTCGTGGTCGACGGCGGGATTCGCCACAGGGTGCAAGTTGTCCGCAATCTGCCTCCCGATGGACACCGCGTGCGGCTTGCTTTCGTGGCCAGTGGTGGCCACGAGTACGGTTCCACCGTTTGCCCCCTCCGGGACGCGCGCGATCAAGCGGGTCTCGCTGGACAGCGCCAGCGCCGCCTCGGCATCTCCAAAGCGCACCACCGGGCGCGGCTGCGCGCGTGTGACGAAGCCGCGGCCGTGAATGGTGATCTCTCCGCCGGGGATTGCCGCGGCGGGCGCAATTCTCTCAATGTGGGGAATTCCGTTCTTTTCCGTGGAACCGAACCCGAATTTCATACCAGGTTAAAGTGTAACGCCACGCGCAACAGAATGGCAGCGTAGACGCCCGCCATCCAGTCATCCGCCATGATGCCCCATCCGCGCGGCAGATTTTCCAGCTGGCGGACGGGCCAGGGCTTCCAGATATCAAAAATCCGAAAAAGTATAAGACCCATCAGCAGGTATTTCCAGTTGGCGAGACTGAGGGCAAAATAAATCGTGTATTCTGAGAAATCGAGATGAGTTCCAACGTGCGGCAGCGCGATGGGAATCAGCGGCAGCACCAGCGCGAGATGCTGACCGGCTACTTCGTCGGCGACGACGTATTGCGGATCGCGAATGCCCGCGTATTCCGCGGCGCGTGACGCGCTCCAAACACCTAAAGTGGAAAGAAGAACGAAACTCGCTCCCGCAATGAAAAGGGGAAAGACCAGCATGACGTTGTGAATATTTGGTCCTTTTGGCCCGAACAGGTTTTCGCGGAGGATGGTGTCCGACAGCGGGTGCATGGAGAAAACGTCGCTCAGCGAAGCCGGGTGCAGGAAGAAGACGGCGGAAAAGAAAGCCAGGATGAGTCCCGCAATCGAACCGAACGTGCCTGGAGCTTTGGGAATGTAGCCCACGCCCAAAACGGTGGCAATGGCCAGCGCGAAGCGCGGCTTCCTGCGGGCCTGTGCAGCCACTGCTGGAGCACTAGGATTCGCGGTCATCGGGCTTCTCAAGGTCAAGAATCGTGGTTTGCTTCTCGCCTTCGGTCAACTCTTCTTCGTCGAAAACTGGTTCGGATACGACGTACTTCTCACTCGCCCAATTGCCGAGGTCATGTTGGCGGCAGCGCTCGCTGCAAAACGGAAACTCCCCGTGCAACGCGGAGTCCGTTTCCATCTTGCAGATGGGGCATCTGTGCTTCATGCCGTGAATTCTCTTTTCTGTGTACTCTGTGTCCCTTTTGCTGACAAACATTCCGCAAAGGCACACCGGCAGCCTTTGAGTGTAATGGCTGATCCGAATGGAGTATAGCCTACCCCAGCACGCGCAGTGGCGCCCCCGTGGCGATGCGGTGGAGCTTTTCTGCCGGCGGGATCGGCGTCGCGGAAGCAATCCCCACACCAGACTTCCTCACAGGCCGCATCAGAATTTCCACTACGCGCCCGATGAGATCATAAGCATCGCTCTTGCCGATCTCCACGCGCACGACGTCGCCCATCTCCGCGACATCTCCGCTGGAGGGTTCGATGTCGGTCAGATAGAGCTTCCCATCAATTTCCGGGGCCATACATTCGAGCCGCGCTTCCCATACAAGGGGATTGTCCTTCGACGGACCTTCGACCAGGGCAATAAACGTAGTGTGTTTGCTCGCGCGGTATTTTGCCCGCAAGTTCTCGCGCGAAATCTTTTTCTGGATGGTCATCAGATGATTCCGGCGGTCGCTGATGGTTTCTGCGTCTAATTTTTGGTCCAACGCATAGCTTCCGGCGTTATCCACGTCAGAATATTCGAACACGCCCATCCAATCGAGCTTGGCGGCTTTGACGAATTCGCACAGCTCTTCGAAGTCGCGCTCGGTTTCGCCAGGGAATCCCACGATGAACGACGTGCGCAGCGACACGCCCGGAATGGTTTTGCGCATGCGTTCCAGCAACTTCAAGAAGGTGTCGCCGTTCGACCCCCGCTTCATGCGCGCCAGCACGTTGCGGCTCGCGTGCTGCAGAGGCATGTCGATGTATTTGGCCAGGCGCGGATGCGCCGCGATCGTATCGAGCAATCCTTGGGTTACGCGATTCGGATATGCGTACAAAAACCGCACCCAGAGCAGTTCTTCGGCTTGCGCCAGCCTGGCCAACAATTGGGCCAGCCCGTCGCGCAAGCCCAGGTCTTCGCCGTAAGAAGTAGTGTCTTGCCCGATCAGAGTGATTTCGCGCGCGCCCGCGGCGGCCAAGTTCTCCGCTTCGCGAACCACGGATTCAAAGCGCCGGCTGCGGAACTTACCGCGAAGCTGCGGGATGATGCAGAACGTGCAGGGGTGGTCGCACCCTTCGGCGATCTTGATGTAGGCCGCATGCTTCGGCGTGGTCACGATGCGCGGCGTCAGGTCGTGGTACAGGAACGCCGGCGGTTGCTCAGGCAGAACGCGCAGGTCCCCGTCCACGGCTTCCAGGATCCGTTCGACCTCGCCAGTGCCCACCACGGCATCGACTTCCGGAACCTGCTCCAAAATCTGCTCGCGATAACGCTCCACCAGACAGCCAGCAACGATCAGCTTTTTCGCCGCGCCGAATTTCTTGTGCTCCGCCATTTCCAGAATGGCGTCCACCGACTCTTTTTGGGCTGCCTCGATAAAGCTGCACGTATTGACTACGAGAACTTCCGCTTCCTCCGCGTGAGGCGTAAGTTCGTAGCCACCGCGAGCGAGAATGCCCATCATCACCTCGCTATCCACAAGGTTCTTCGGGCATCCCAGGCTCACAAATCCGACTTTGGTGTTTCGTTGCAAATTTTCCTCTTCGCGCAATTCTCAATTGTAACACGCAGGTCGTAGCGGCCAATCGCGTTGAATTCGCCGAAGGTTGAGATACTCTCTCATCATGGACAGGGATTTGATGATACGACCTCGCGAATCGGTGGGTAGCACCAGCCGTCAGCGGGGTCTTATAAACCCGGAAAACGCCAGATTCGCGTGCCGGGAGGGGACAGCACCCTCACGCACCACCAACTGCTACTGCAGATATCGGGGAATGTTTGTTAGCGCGCCTTCAAGACGGCCCGAATTTCTTCAAGTAGTTGACCAAGCCGGCCGGCATTGCAGGGCGCACCGCCAAAGCGGGCCAGCGAGTAGATCTGCGTGAATTCTTGTACAGCGGGCGCGAGTTGGGGCGCATTTACAGCGGCTGCAAACTCGAAGGGTGTCTGGGCCTCCGGCCGCGTCAGACCGCGCCGCGCAAGCATCCGCAGCAATTCGGTGTAGAGTTTTGAGGCCAGTTGGGGATCCGAGCGCTTTGTGCCGGCGGACTGAATTTGCAGGAAGAGACGGAGCCGCCGCAGAATCTCTCCCGGCACGTTGTAGCGTAGTGCCACAAGAATCAGCACCAGTACGACCGGCAGTAGGTAGCCCAGGGTGCTGTGACGGAATTCCCAGCTCTTCAGCCATCTCTTTCCGGCACGCTGCTTTGTATCGAACCACTCCCGAGCCGCGTCGTTCCAGCTCTTCGAGCTGTGCTGCAAACTCTGCGCCAGCGCCAACTGGTGCCCGAAGTCGTAGCCGATCACCCATTCGTTCCAGGTGATTTCCATCCAGTCGATATATAGCGCGAGCCGCGCGAGGAAATTTGTACTGCTCTCCGGACCACCGGGAGTCGGGTCGAAGACCTGCCAGCCTAATCCTGGAAAGTAAACCTCCACCCAGCTGTGTGCGTCGCTGGCGCGCACGATATAGTCGCCGCCGAGGTCGTTGTATTCTCCTGGGAGGAAACCGTTTACTTCGCGCGAAGGAATACCTAAGGTGCGCAGCATGATGGCCATCGCCGAAGCAAAGTATTCGCAATGTCCCGCGCGCGTTTCGAACAAGAAGTGAGCGAGTGGATCCTGGCCGGGCCTGCCGGTCAGATTCAGCGTGTAAGCGTAACGGCTGCGCAGATAGTTCTCGATGCGAATGACCTTGTCGAAAGGCGTCGCGGCATTTCGCGTGATTTCGCGTGCCAGCGCCGGGATGCGCGGATCCAGTACCGGAAGCTGCAGATAGGTGGAGGTGATGTCCGGGGGATAGACCTTCGGAGCGGCGCGCAGCTTTGCCGTAGTTGCGAGCGGCAAGCGCGAAACGCCCGAGTAGCGGATAGAGGCGAAGTTTCGGAATGGATTGATAATCGTGTCCGTGGAATCGCGCAAAAGGTACATGCGGCGCATCGCGGAAAACGTGTTGGCGCTCTCCCCCGTGAAATTGCCCTTGATGGAGATGGCTCTTCCCGGAACAAAAATCGCATCCGAGGCAATCGGCTCAAGAAAGACGGTGTAATGGACGGCATCTCCTGAGGCGTCCGTTTTTTGAGCAGCATCCCGTGTGTAAATCCAGCCGTCCTCGCTGGGCTGTAACCGCTGCTGGTTACGCACCACGGAGGTCCAGCGCCTGCCATCGAAATTCGTCAGGGCGATGCCCCGCCACCGCAGCAAGTCGTACCCGATGGGCTTGCCCGTTTGCACTCGCATGACCAGTGCCGTGTTCTTTTTGATTTCGCCGATTTGGCCAAGCTCCATATTCTCCGTGAATCCGGTCATCAGCGAAGGGCTGAAGCTGACCCTGCCCAAATAACCTGCGCTAAAGCGCGGGAAGAAGAAAAACATCATACCGCCGAGAAGAATGGCCCCCACGGCTACGCTGAGCGCGGCGAAGCTGAGCGCGCGACTTAGCTTGCGGTCTTTTTCCTGGTTCACGTTCGCGGACGGCGCAACTGCGCCGATGGCTCCCCGCCGCAACTCCATGCCGAGGAATGTAGCGACGCCGAATAAGAGAAAGATGAAGAACAAGAGAAGGAAGAGCGTGTCCACCGTGAGAATGGCGGCAGCCAGAATCGCCGCAAACGAGAGCATGCTGAGAAAGACCGCGTCACGATCAGTGGAGGCGCTATAGAAGCGCACCAGCATCGCGTAGACAAGGAAGTGCACGACGGCCAACAGGACGGCAAACAGTGGCGGATTCGAAGAGCCGCCCACGAAGAATCTCGAAAGGAACATCGCGTCCACGGGGAAAAAAGCTAGATAGGCAACGAGAGCCCACGTGGCTGCGCGCGGAGAGAGTTCGGCGGGCCGGCCGTGGAACCAGCGGTAGCCTTTGTACAGAGCGGCAACGGGGCCGAGAATCGAAGTCAGGACGTCGAGCTTCCCGGTACTCCCGAGGGTGGCCAGGGCCGTGAAAATCAAGAGCGAAAGCGAAGCGCGAAAGAAACGCTCGGCAGGCAGCGCGGGGATTTTTCCGGCGGTGACGGTTGCGGTCATGGTCGAAATTTCATCGTAACATTCGCCGGTAAAGAGAGGCAGCTGCCGAAGACAAGCAAGGGCGAAACAATTACTCTCAGCGGCTTATGGCGTGTCGATTTCCGGCCGCGAAGGCAGCGCCCGCCACTTTGCGGGTGAGGTTGGAGACCGGGAGGGCAGTGACGTCGTGCAATGGAACGCGCTCCGCGCCCGGGATGCGGGGAAGTTTGCTGACGTTGATGCGAAATGGCGTAATCGTGATGGCGCGATAAGTCACCGTATGACGAACTTCGGCGGCAGGCGCGAGCCGCAGCAGGGCCCTTCCAATGTGAGGCAGGAGTTTACGCAGGTGGACACGAAGTTTCGCGGCCGCATCGCCGTTCACCGGGACGGTCGGGAAATGCCACAGATTGGAAGCCAGAATCGGAATGTAGTCCTCGAGGGGGCCGTCGGCTGGTCCCTTGGGGGGTGGGAGCAAAAGAGTCCAGCCATTTTTGTCCGCAAACACCGCGGACGCGAGAGCAACTTGCAGTGTGGCACGTTTCTTGCGTTTTTCGGGTAGGGATTCGGCGATGCCCTTTTTCCTCCCTTCGCAAAAAGAATTGACCGGACAGAGCAGGCACTGCGGAGATTTTGGCGTGCAGAGTGTCGCGCCCAGCTCCATCATCGCTTGGTTCCACTCGCCGGCCGATTTGTGGACGAGATACTCGTCGGCGGTCATTTGCAACTGTCGCCAGATCCGGGGAATTCGCACGTCGTCGCGAATGGCCCCAAGGCGAGCGAGGACGCGCGCAACGTTGCCGTCCAGAACCGCGAGCTTTTCTCCAAAGGCGATGCTCAGAATCGCCGCGGCAGTGTAACGGCCGATGCCTGGGAGCGCGAGGACGTCCTCAAGATTTTCGGGAAATTTTCCGACATGTTGCACCACGATCTGCTGCGCTGCCTTCTGCAGATTGCGCGCCCGGCTGTAATAGCCTAGGCCGGACCATAGACGCAAAACTTCTTCCTCGGCCGCAGAGGCGAGCGGGTGCACATCGGGGAATCGTTCGACGAACCGTTCGTAATAGGGAATCACTGTGGCCACGCGAGTCTGCTGCAACATAATTTCGGAAACCCAGATGTGATACGGATCTTTCGTGCGGCGCCAAGGCAAATCGCGCTGGAATTGGCGGAACCAGCCCAGCAGTCGCTTTCGAAATGAAGATAGCTCTCGGCCTTTTTGCATGGGCGGGGAGATTCTCGCACAAATTTCGGTGGCGGTTCTTCTGTTTTGAGACTGCTATTGCGAATCTTCCAGGAAGACGAGATACGAGGAGCTCCACACGGAGTAGGGAATCGTGCCGCGGGGCTGGCGGGTCACGATAATCTTGAAGATTTCGGACAACGCTCCCAGGTCCTCCATGAATTTTTGTTTTGGGTCAAAGGGCAAGGGCTGAGCCACGGCAAGGTGACGAAGAATCTTAAAAATGTTCTCTTCCGCGGGGGCCAGCGGCGTATTGAAGCCGACGCTGCGGAACTGCAGCATGGAGTTGCCCTGGTAGAAATGCCATGCCAGGTTGCCGCAGATGGTGACGCCGCGCTCGAAGTGCTCATTTGCCGCGGAGCCCTTCGACTTGGCGGGATTTTCCTCCGCTGGAGAATGGGGATCCAGAACGAGCAGGACGCGCGAATCCTCTTCGCGCGTGAATTCGCGGACCATCAGCGTTCCTGAGCGCGCCGAAGCTTTCCAGTGCACGAGGTTCGCGCTGTCTGTGGGAACGTATTTGCGCAGAGAATAGAGGTCCTGTCCGCGGCCCTTGCTAAGGCTTTCGAGCGCCCCCTGTATGACCGGCAGGACTTCCATATATTCGGCGGTCGGTTCCACAGAAGGGTAGACCAGGGCTTCGGTTTTCAGGTTCAGCCGGCGCGATTTCTGCAAAAATCCGAAAGGGAAACGCGTGACGATGCGGAACGCTTCCTGGCAATAGACCCCGCGGCGCGCGAAGGTGAGCGGCACGGTCTGCTGCACGTGCTCCTGCTTGGGAACGTAGGGGAAGTAAACCGGCTGGTCGAACATGGCGACGGCGGGCCCACCTTTCTCCTGAACGGCCTCGACTCGCAGGGAAAAGGAAGGCAGCGTGAGCTTCTGGTTTTCGAGTTCCACCTGGGCGCGAACCGGTTGACCGGCAAAGATATGCTCTGGCAAGGCGAGTTTCATTTCGACGCCCGAGAGCGAGATCGAAGAAAGAATCCCGGACATCAGCACGATGGCGATGAGACTGGCCAGAATCAGGAAGAGCAAGTTGTTGCCGGTGTTCAGCGCGGCGAGCGCAACCAGAAGAAGCCCACCAAGATAAATCCAGCCCTCGCGGGAGATTTTGTATTCGATCTTGTAGCCGATCCAGCGCAGCGGCGTGCGGCGCGCGAGCGTAGGGACCAAGGTGACCGCCACCCAGCCCGCGATAGCCAAAGCCGCGAGCGCGCACGTACTGGCAAGTACGAGCTGACCAAGTTCCGCGGCGGCGCCCGAATAGAGCGCCAGTAGCAATGCGGCAGCCAGAGCCGCCATCGAAAGGAAGAAGGCGCGCACACCGGGGCGGTCCGCCTTGGCCCACAGCTCACCTAGAGTGGACTTGGGCTTGGTCAGGTAAGTGGCCACGGCAGCACGATCACAGCGGCACGGGAACGGATTCAACGATGTCGCGCAGGATGGATTCAGTGGTCTCTGATTTCTTCTGCAGCGACGCGTGACGCAAGCTGGCGACCACGCGGTGCGAGAACACGGACACCGCCAACTGCTTGAAGTCGTCGGGCAGGCAGTAGTCGCGTCCATCGAGAAATGCGCGGGCTTGCGCGGCGCGCTGAAGCATGAGTGTGCCGCGAGGACTTACGCCGAGGGTAAGGAGGTCGGTCTTGCGCGTGCGGTTCACGATTTCGAGCGTGTAGTCCTGCAAGCTGGAATCGACTTTTACGTGGCTGACCGCTTCTTGCATGGCCAGCACGTCGTTAAGATCGGCGACCGGCTCGAGCGTTTGCAGCGGGTCGCCGCTAATCCGTTTGCGAAGGATGTCTCGCTCCACATCGTGCGCGGGGTAGCCCATCCTGATGCGCATCAGGAAGCGGTCGAGTTGCGATTCGGGCAGCGGATACGTGCCGTGGTGCTCGACGGGGTTTTGCGTAGCTACGACCAGGAACGGTTGGGGCAGATTCTGGGTCTTGCCGTCCATGCTCACCTGGGCCTCGTTCATGGCCTCGAGCAGCGCCGACTGCGTGCGTGGCGTGGTGCGGTTGATTTCGTCGGCCAGGACGACATTGGCGAAAATCGGACCGGGGCGAAACTCAAAATCGCGCGATTCCGGGTTATATACGCTCACGCCCAGCACGTCGCTGGGCAGCAGGTCCGAAGTGAACTGGATGCGCTGGAACGAGCAGTGAAACGATTTCGCAAGCGCCTGGGCGAGCGTGGTCTTGCCGACGCCGGGAACGTCCTCGATGAGCAGGTGGCCGCGCGCGAGCAGCGTGATCAGCGACAGCTGGATGGCTTCTTCCTTGCCGTAGATGGCGCGCGCAATGGAGCGCTGCAGTTGAACAACTGTTTGGGCCGTGGCGGTCGGCATTGGTTGAAAAGTCGAACCCTTCCTGTTACAAATAGATGACGCTTTGCGGCGTCACGGTTTCTCCGTCTTCGATGGGCGACTAGCTCAGTTGGTTAGAGCGCTCCCCTCACACGGGAGAGGTCAAAGGTTCAAGTCCTTTGTCGCCCACCATCTTTTGCTTCCGCGCTTACCGCCATTCTAGCTAAAATCTCCCCATGTCAACTGTGCTTCGTGCAATCGAGTTTCTATGTTTGAGCCTGTGGCTCGGGAGTGACGTATTTCTGAGTTTTGCGGTAGCGCCGGGGGCCTTCCGGATTCTAGGGAGCCGGGACCAGGCGGGCGCGATGGTGGGTTTCTCGCTCGGGGTCATGCACATTGGCGGCATTGTTTGCGGCGTGGTGTTTTTGCTGGCGCGGCTGGTGCGCACCAGGACGTTCGCGAGCTTCGCAACGCCCGCGGCGCTGTGCGTGGTGCTGATGATCGCGCTGACCGCAATCTCCCAGTACACAGTGAGCGCTAGGATGGCGGCGCTACGCATGCAGATGGGCTCAATCCAGGCGACGGCGGCGGAGAACCCGCTGCTCATGGAGTTCAGTCGGCTGCATCGCATCTCGGTCTCGCTGGAGAGCGGAGTATTGCTGGCAGGAATCGCCGCTATCTACTTGATAGTCCGGGAGCTGGCTTCGCACGCGTGAGCAGGTTTATGTAGGGGCTCGCTTTAGCGCGTCCCCCAACGATCTCTCTCTACAACGGCCGGGATTTGCGCGGCTTGCGGCGCCCCTTGGCGGCGCGGTGGGGCTTGGTCTTGTGGGGACGGATTCTGCGCATGGCGGCGTTGCCCGCTCGCTGGCAGGCGCGCCACATGTACCAGGAGGCGACGGTGCGGTACGGACGCCAGCGTTCGCCAAAGGCGAGTAGCTCTTTCGGCTTGGGCATGTGCTTCTTGCCGTAGGTGATGGCCCAGCCTTTTTTCACGCCGAGGTCATGGATCGGAAGAACGTCGGGGCGGCCGAGGCGAAAAATCAGAAACATTTCGACGGTCCAGGCACCAATTCCGCGGACTGAAACGAGACGCTTGACGAGCTCTTCGTCGGAGAGGGATTGCGCCTGTTCGAGCGTGGGCACGACGCCATCGATAGTCTTCTTTGCCAAATCCTTCATCGCTTGAATCTTTGCTCCTGACAATCCGGCCTTACGGAGAGCAGGCTTGCGCAGCTTCAGCATTTCCTGAGGCGTGGGGATCTGCCCATTGGACCCGAGCGCCTTGACGCGCCCGAAAATCGTCGCGGCGGCTTTGCCTGAGATGGATTGGTGGGTGATCGCTTCCACAAGGACTTCGTAAGGACTCTCGGTGTCGCCTTTCTCCACTCGAAATTCCTGGGTCTCCTTGATCAACGGAGCGAGGATCGGGTCTTTCGCCGCGAGCGAATCCATGGCGAGGCGCAAGTCAAACGGGGGCAGTTCGTATTCCGTAGTCACCGCGAAGCTCCAATCTGGAAACGGGGCGAATAGATTAGCAAGTTCTTGCTCGAATGAGGATCACAAAGCGGAGGCGAGTGGTTTGCGGGCGATGGCATAGACCGCGTTGGTCTCGACGCTTCGCACATTGTTTTTTGCCAAATAATCCAAAATGGAGGAACGAACTCGATCGCGAGCTACGGGGTCGAGTTGTTCGAGGGTTCCGCGATAACCGGAACCGAGGGCGATGGTCCAGAAATCTTCCGCTGAACGCAGCGGCTGACGACCTTCTTCCGCCCAGATGTTGCTCGCATGCACACCACCTTCGAGGAGCATGGCCGAGAGAGATGCAGGTTCGTTGATGCGGTCCCAGGGACTGAAAGTCTTGTAAAGAGAGGGCT
Organism: uncultured Acidobacteriaceae bacterium; assembly: GCA_964524985.1. Taxonomy (GTDB): domain Bacteria; phylum Acidobacteriota; class Terriglobia; order Acidiferrales; family UBA7541; genus Acidiferrum. The sequence continues at coordinate 95,716 of CAZGFL010000073.1, read as the reverse complement.
GCTCGGCGCGGACGGCGTCCCAAAAAGCGGAGTTGCCAGGTTCGAGGACGCGCGGGCCCCAGGTGGTGACGGCGAACTGGCCATCAGGCCGCACCAAGCGCCAGAGACGGCGCGCAGCCGCGGGCATGTCAGGAATGAAGAAAATGCCGAAGACGCAGACCACGGCGTCAAAGTCTTCGTTGGCAGGATCCAACGATTCAAAATCGGCGTGAAGAAACTCGATATTCGTCAAGCCGCGCTGCTGCGCTTTTCGGCGCGCCAGCTCCAAGAGGTTTTCCGCCAAGTCAACGCCGAGGACGCGGCCGGTTGGTCCCACGATCTCCGCCGCGGGAAGGGCAGAGGCACCGCTGCCGCAACAGACATCGAGAACGTGAGCACCAGGGGACAGCGAGAGTTTGGCCAAGGTGCGGCAGCCGATGCGGTCCCAGAACGCCAGCGGAGCCGCATCGAACGAATCGGCGGCAGCGTTGTAGGTGGAAGCGGCGCGAGCCTTGGCGGAGTCCATCTCGGTCACTGGCCGTCTCATCCGGAAACGGGGAAATAGAGTACCAATTTCTGGGAGGAGAAAAATAGAAATCCGAGAGACCGAAAGCGGAACGAAAACTCCGTGGATTTGACGCAAGGTTTCACTTTAGAATCAGACTGCGTCCTAGCAATGACCCTTCAGGACTACCCGTTTATCCGCCTGATTAGCTCGCCTCTAACCGAGGATCAGCTCGCGCCCTTGGACAAGCGATGCGAAGTCGTACAGTTTTGTACTTCTTTGAAGGAGAGTGAGTTTTTGAGACTCGCGGATTTCTTATCGGGATACCCCAATATCCCGCTAAGAGTATACGGGCATGAAACCGTGAAGGACCTTGAGTTCCTTCGATATTTTCCCTTTCTTCGTGGGTTCCAAGCGGACCTGTGGACATTGGAATCGATGGAAGGGCTGCGGCATCTGTCCTCCGATCTTCAGTTCCTAGGGCTTGGCGCTACTAGGTCTAAGGCACACTCCCTTAGCTTTCTGAAACGATTCCCTGCGCTAAAGGATCTTTACATTGAGGGGCATACGAAAGATATTTCGGCCCTTAAGCATTGCACGCAGATCGAGAGTCTGACGTTGCGCTCTATCACTCTCCCTGATCTATCGCCGCTAACAAATCTCGGTAATCTTAGACATCTACGGCTGAAGCTTGGGGGGACCAAGAATCTCGAGTTGCTGCCGAGAATTGGTCAATTAGTTTACTTGGAGCTGTGGAGAATCTTTGGATTGTCGGATGTGAGCGCCATTGCAGAATTGAACAAGCTTCAGTTTCTTTTTCTGCAATCACTAAAGCACGTAACGGCTCTTCCCGGGTTGGACAGACTTCCGACTCTTCGTCGAGTACACCTGGAGGACCTGAAGAGTATCCAGGATCTAGAACCAGTCAGTCGTGCACCAAATCTTACCGAGCTCATCGTTACTGAAATGCCTAAACTCCAGGTCGATGCTTTTTCTCCTTTCGTCGGCCACAAGACCTTAAGGGTTGCGCGTATCTGGCTCCGCAACAAAAGCAAGCATAAGGCAATAGAGGAGATGTTGAACCTGCCGCCGACAGAAGAATCTCCAAGCAAGTGGAACTTTCAATTTGTTGAAAGTTAGAGCGCGGCAGTCGGCTGCCAAGACGATGAGCAGGACGGGTGTGGTAGCATGAGCAGTTTTGGTGAGCCGAAAATTAAGAGAGTGAAGTGACGCGAGTGCAAGCGGGAATCATTGGATTGCCACAGGCAGCAATCTGATGAGGATTGCTGTCCTGAGCGAGCAGCGCGAGCGAAGGATCTAACCTAAATGCAAGCTGGGATTATTGGACTACCTCAGGTTGGGAAAACGACGCTGTTCCGGATTTTGACGAAGGCGCACGTCGAAGGGAAGGGCGCGGCGTCGGCGACGCACGTGGGAGTGGCCAAAGTTCCGGAACCGCGTCTGCTGGACCTGGCCAAGCTGTACAACCCGAAGAAAATCACGTATGCGACGGTGAATTACGTTGATTTGGGCGGCATGCAGAAGGAACGCATGCGCGACGCGCTGGCGCAGCTGCGCGAAGTGGACGTGATCGCGCACGTGATTCGCGTGTTTGAGGATCCGAGCGTGCCACATGCGGAGGGGAGCATCGATCCGCTACGGGATGCGACGAATCTGGATCTGGAATTGATGCTCTCAGACCATGACCAGATCACGCGGCGGCTGGAACGCGTGGAGAAAGATTTGAAGAAGAAGCGGGATCCGGCTCTGGAGGTCGAGAAAACCGCGCTGGAGAAGTGCAAGGCGCAACTGGAAGCGGAGAAGCCGCTGCGCGAGCTGGAGTTGGCAACAGACGAAAAAAAGTCGATCGGGGGGTTTTTGTTTTTGTCGGCGCGGCCCGTGCTGTACGTGCTGAATTTGGGAGACGAAGAAGCGGACAAGCTCGACACGGCGGTGGAACGGCACAAGTTGAGTGCGTTGCAAGGACGGCCGAATGCGGCGGTGGTGGCGGTGTGCGGGCGGCTGGAAGCGGAACTCGCGGAGATGGATGAGAAGGAAGCTGCCGAGCTGTTGGCTTCGTATGGATTGAAGGAGCCGGGACTGAACCGGCTGATTCGTGCTACCTACGATTTGCTGGGGTTGATTCAGTTTTTCACGGCAGGAGAGCCGGAAGTACGCGCGTGGACGATTCGGAAGGGTGACTCCGCGGTGAAGGCGGCGGGAGCCATTCACAGCGACATCGAACGAGGATTCATACGCGCGGAAGTGGTGCGGTGGAACGATCTGCTGGCGGCGGGAAGCATTGCCGCGGCAAAGGAAAAGGCGCAGGTGCGGCTCGAGGGGAAAGAATACGTGGTGCAGGAAGGCGACGTGATTTTGTTCAGGCATTCAGGATGAATGAGAACCGAGACCAGGGATCGGAAATCAGTGACGCGGAAACTCAAGCGTGCTTTCTCAATGCGGCGCTGCTTTGTGTTTCGGATCTCCGTTCTCTGGTGACCGATCACTGCAATGGCACATGACGTGGCATTTCGGACTAGCCTGGCAGCGCTACTGGGCTTGGTAGCGGCGGCCGGCAATCTGCTCGGCGGCTACTTCGTCGTCCGCAGGGACTGGCCGCGCCAATTCCTCCAATACTTCCTCGCACTCGGCGCTGGATACATGCTGGCGGTGGCATTTCTCGAAGTGATCCCGGAATCGGTGCGCCTCTCCGGAGAAACCGCCCTGCTTTACGTGCTAATTGGATTCTTCCTCGTCCATTTGTTCGAGCACACCATTGCGCCGCATTTTCATTTCGGGGAAGAGACGCACCACGAGGAGTTCAGCCACGAGCATGCCAGCCGCACGGTGCTGCTGGGGATGGTGATTCACACTTTTTTTGACGGCGTGGCAATTGCGGCGGGATTTTTGGTCTCGATGTGGCTGGGAGTCGTGCTGTTTGTGGCGGTGTTCCTGCACAAGCTGCCGGAAGGGTTCACGATTGCGTCCGTGGCGCTGGCGAGCGGGCGCGGGAAGCGCAACGCCATTCTGGGAGCGGGGTTATTAGGAGCGGCGACGCTGGTTGGAGTGCTCCTGACGAGCGCGCTGCAGGGGCAGTTGAAATATGCACTGCCGCTGTCGGGAGGTGTCACGGTGTACGTGGCGGCGACAGATTTGCTGCCCGAAGTGAATCGGGAGCCAAACTGGCGGATGGCGCTGCTGGTGTTCGTTGGGGTGGCTAGCCTATTGATAATGCAGCACTTATTCCATGTCTGACGGCCACTTGGCCAACTTAAACGTGACATAAACTGTCTGGCTAAAACCTGTCCTACCAATGCTTTGAGGGCCTTTTCAATCGCAACTTTCTGAGACCGCCTGGGTTTGATACAGTGTGGCGGCTATGGCCAGGTCGGACGTCCAACTGATGCTGGACGTGAAGGCGGGCGACGAACAGTCGTTCGCGCTGCTCCTGCATCGCTACCGGACTCCCTTGGTCAACTTCCTGTACCGGATGGTTCGGAACCGGGAACAGGCGGAAGATCTAGCCCAGGAAGTTTTTTTGCGAGTGTACCGAGCGCGGGAAGATTACGTCCCCAGCGCTAAGTTCACGACCTGGCTCTTCCGGATCGCGACCAACCTGGCGCTGAACTCGGTACGAGACAACCGTTACCAGCGCATGGAAATCTCACTGGATGCCCCGGTGACGGTTGACGCGGAAGACGGCGAAGAGAAAACGCTGGATGTGGCCGAGAAAAATCCGAACATCGAGCAGTACCTAGTGGAAGAGACGCGCAAGAAGATGATTCGTCACGCGATCGAAAAATTGCCCGAGAAGCAAAGGGCTGCCTTACTCCTGCACAAGTATCAGGAGCTGGATTATGGAGAGATTTCGAAGATTTTGGATTGTTCCGAGAGCGCGTTGAAGTCGCTGCTCTTCCGGGCATACGAAACGCTGCGAGTGGAACTCGCCCCCCTCGTGGCGCAGCAAGGGAAGTAGAAGTCGGGCCAGAAGGAAGGTAGTCATGAATTGCAGCCGCATGGAAAACAAGATTTTGGCGTACGTGGACGGGCGCCTGAAGGAAGGCGAACGGCTGGAGATGGAGAAGCATCTCACGACCTGCGCGGTCTGCCAGCTGCGCGTGAACGAGTTTCGCTCTGTGAACGCGCTGCTGGATGAGCTGCCGGTGATCGAGCCTTCGCCGGCGTTTGACGTGCGCGTGCGCGCGCGTGTAGCGGCCGAACCCGCGAAGCAGAGCTGGTGGGCCTGGTTTACTCCTTCTCCGAGAGTGGCGTTTGCGGCATCCATGCTGCTGCTGTTGAGCGTGTGGGTGGGAATGTACTCGGCGCCCAATCAGTCTCAAGTGGCGCAGGATGACATTCCGGTGCTGGAGAATTACGACGTGCTCTCGAACTTCGACGCGCTGTCAGACCTGCCGCAGCCGGTTCAAGCGGACGAGGCACCACAAACGAATCAGACGATGTAAGGTGACATGAAACTGCGACTCCAATTCGGTGGGCTCTTGATGGCTCTGGGGATCAGCGCAGCATTTGCATTTCCATGCATGGCGCAAAAGCCGCATGGCGGAGGGGCCGCCCAGAATCGCCCGGCAAACAAGCCGGCGAATCCGCCTAGAGCGCCGAAACAAGCTGACAGGCCACCGCGAAACCCGGGCGGACAAAATGGCCCTAATGCGAATTCACGACCGAACGAAAATACCAACCCGAATGTAAATCGGCCGACGAATCCAAATAACCAGACTGGGCAACGGCCAAACTACAACCCGAACCGGCCGCCAAACGCAACGGTTCGCCCAAAGGACTTGACGCCGCAGCAGAGGCAGAATCTGGAGAAGTTCAACCGCTTGCCACCCCAGAAGCAGCAGGAGATGAGGGAGGCCGCCAGGAATTGGCAGAAGCTGACACCGGAGCAACAGAGCCACATTAAGAACGATGTGCTCCCGGCATGGAAGCAACTGCCAACAGCTCGGCGAAACGCAATCAAGAATCGTTTGGGTGTTCTACAGAACATGCCGGAATCGGCCAGGAACCAGCATTTGAACGACCCGAACTTCACTCGGGGCATGACCGAGGAAGACAAGTCGATGCTGCGTGACTTGAGCCACATGCACGTTGGCGCTCCAGATCCCCCTACCGAGTAGGTTTCCGTTGTAAGTTGTGGATTCTGCAGCCTCGCGATCTTGGATCCAAACCCTGTCTTCTGGCTTTCTGTTGGACTCCAATTCGGCCCTCTCGAAACCTCCGTCCTGCGTTGACAACGCCCATTCGTTCGCGGCAAGGTGACTACTTCACATTCGCCGCATCGAACGAGTGGAGGAAGATATTTCGTCCGCACCCCCGAGCTCTCCGATAGTTTCCACGCGCTTCCGCGCCTTGCAGCATCGCAATTTTCAGCTTTTCATCGCCGGACAGCTTATTTCGTTAATTGGGACGTGGATGCAAAACATGGCGCAGCAGTGGCTCGTCTATCGCCTGACGCATTCCGCGGTGTTGCTTGGCGTGTTTGGTTTTGCGAGTCAGGTGCCGATGCTGTTTCTCTCGTCGCTGGGCGGATACGTGGGAGATCACTATAACCGGCACCGCGGAGTGATCACCACACAGACCTTCTCGATGGTGTTGGCGTTTGTCTTGGCTGGGATGACCTTGACGGGCAGGGTTCAGGGTTGGCGCGGAGCCTGGGTGCTTGTTGCGATCGCACTGCTGGTGGGCGTCGTGAACGCGTTCGACGTGCCTATCCGCCAGGCGTTTTTGGTGCAGATGGTGGGGAAGGACGACCTGCCGAATGCCATTGCACTGAATTCTTCGATTTTTAATGCCGCACGGGTTGTGGGCCCGGCGATCGGAGCGTTTACGGTTGCATGGGTCGGAGAGGGCTGGTGTTTTTTTCTCAACGGGCTGAGCTTTGTAGCGGTAATCGTAGCGCTGGTGATGATGAAGATCGAGCGTGTACAAACGATGCCGGGGAAGGAGTCGCCGCTAAAGAGTCTTATGCAGGGGTTCCATTTTGCGATGAGCGATTTGCCCGTACGTTCAGCGCTTTGTCTGCTCAGTGTGCTGAGCCTCTTTGGCTTGCAGTATTCCGTGTTCATGCCGATTTACGCGCTGGACATTTTGAAGGGAGACGCACGGACGCAAGGATACTTGATGAGCGCGGCGGGGGTCGGAGCTGTCCTCGGCGCACTACATTTTGCAGCGCGAACGGATTATCGGGGACTGGCGCGGTGGATTGCGGCGACGTCGACGACGTGCGCCATCGGCTTGCTGATTTTTTCAGAGGCAAAGGTCTTCTGGTTGTGCGTGCCGGTGCTGTTCGTCGTGGGCTTCGCGGCGACATCGCAGATGGCGGCCACGAACACGCTCGTTCAGAATCGCGTCCCCGACGAACTGCGCAGCCGCGTCATGGCAGTTTACGCGACGATGTTCATGGGCGTGCAACCCATCGGCGCGCTCATCGCCGGCGGCATCGCCAAGCGCATCGGCGCACCCCGCACGCTGACGGTGTTTGGATCGTTGGTGTTGCTGGGAAGCTTGGCGTTCGTTTCACTTGTAGTTCTGAAGTTGCAAAAGGGTGCCAATGGAGCCCCATCTACCAGCGCAAGTGATTAAAAGGAAAGAGCTTGAGTGTCTTCTGTCGGGGATTTCATTAAATGGACTAATGGTCGGACCAGCCGCAGACTTCTTTGTCGCACAAAGTTTAAAGTAACACTTGAAGTGCGCCCACAACTCCTTGAATCAATGCGCTTTGGCAGCGGAAAAGGCCCTCAGGCGGGGTTCGGACGATAGAGCCACTCTGGCTTCATAAGGGAATCGGCTGCGGGCAAGGGAAGTGCCGTCCCTCCCGACTGAGCGTCATTTATCCTTGCGAGAATCGCGTCCACTTTGGGACGCTGCGGTGACAGGGAGCAGACCGGATCAGTCGCGCTGGCATCGCCGGCGAGGAGAAGCGCTTGGCAGCGGCACCCGCCAAAGTCCTGTGTACGGCGATCGCAGGTTTTGCACGGCTCCTGCATCCAATCCTCACCGCGGAATTTCTGAAACGCCTCCGAATGTTCCCAGATTTCGCGCAGGCTGCGGTTCTTCACGTTTTCAAATTTCATGCCGGGAATGACTTGGGCGGCATGGCACGGAAGTGCGTCGCCATTCGGCTGGATCAGCATCAGCTTGCGGCCCCAGCCGCCTACGCAGGGCTTGGGGTATTTCGCGTAGTAGTCGGGCACAACGAAAAGTACGCGCGTCTTGCCGCGCAGGCGTTCTTCGGCGCGCTCGAGAAGCTCGACGCAGCGGTCCAATTGCGCGCGCGTGGGCATGAGCTGCTCGCGATTGGCAAAACCCCAACCGTAATATTGCACGCTGGCGAATTCCACGCAGCCTGGGCTCGAGGATTCCACGATCGCCAGCATCGCTTCGAGTTGGTCGATGTTGCGGCGATGGATGACGAAATTCAGAGTTACGCCAATGCGGTAGCGCTTCAACCATTCCAGAACGCGCAGCTTCTGTTCATGAGATTTCGTGCCGGAAATTTCGTTCGCGGTTTCCTCCGTCGCACCCTGGAAGCTGAGCTGAAAATGATCCAAGCCCGCATCGACGAGGGCATCGAGCTTGACTTCATCCAGTGGAAGCCCGGAGGTGATCAGGCTGACGTAGAGTCCGGCGGTGAGCGCGTTGCGGACGAGACTCACGATATCCGGCCGCGCGAGCGGCTCGCCGCCCGTGAAGTCGGCCTGGAGAACGCCGGTGGCAGCGGCTTCCTGGAAGACGCGGGACCAGACTTCGGTTGAAAGTTCATTGGAACGGGATTGCAACTCGCGTGGATTCGAGCAATAGACGCAATGCAGTGGACAGCGATGCGTGAGTTCGGCGACAAGCGCAAGCGGGTTGGAAACAACATCGACCATGGAAGAGAGATTCCTCGCTTCGCTCAGAATGACAGACGCTTCTAAGCGTCGCTGCAAACTTGCAATCGGCGGCGCGCCTGAAAGGCGGCTCGCTACATTGGCACGCCCGGCTCAAAATCCAGGGCGCGCTGGTCGTGCAGCAATTGCAGATAGCCGAGAATGTCGGCTTCCACCTTTTGCGGCTGGGCCTTGGAATAGATTACCTGCAAGTCGGAAATGATTTGCTGGACGGAATGCTTGCCGTCGCAGCGCTGGACAATTTCGAGGCTGGGGCCGTGGAGGCGAAGCGCCCGTTCTGGCATGAGCAGGACGCTCTGCTGATTGTTCTCTCCCAGGCGGCAACCGGGGGCGAGGCGCGGACGGCTGTTCGGATCGACAGCCATCACGATTCCTTGGCCGGCTGAAATGCGCCGGGAGGAGGCCAGCCGGGATTTACGTAGGCGAAATAGAGAGCGTCCAGCTGCGCCCACAGGATGTCGCATTTGGCGCGCAGTGCAGCGTGAGCCTTGTCCTGTTCTTCGCGAGTGCTCGCGTGTTTCACGACCCAGGCGAGGGCGAACTCCGCGTCTTCGGGTGCCTGCGTGAGGCGGCCGGTGAAATAGTCGAGGCCGCCGGAGAGCCAGGGGTAGTGCTGCCGCATGCAATCCATACGGAGGGCAATGAGTTTGTGGGAAAAGAGTTCAGTGAGGGACGAAGCGACGGCTTCGAGATGCGAGCGCGTGGAAACGAAATCGACGTAGGCTTGGACGGCAAAGCGAGTGGCGGGAAGGATACCGTCGCCGCGGATCGCCAGTTCGCGTGAAAGCCCCGTAGCCTCAACGAGCTTGAGCCATTTTTCAATGCCGCCGGGCTTCGTGCCGTCGCCGTCATGATCGAGGATGCGTTTGCGCCAGGCCAGCCGGAAATCCGGATCTTCGCTGCGCGCAAGAATCGCGGCGTCCTTAATGGGAAGTCGGCTTTGGTAAAAATAGCGGTTGAGCGCCCAAGCTTGCAATTGACCGCGCGTGAGCTTGCCCTCGTGCATGAGCAAGTGGAATGGGTGCTTATGGTGATAGCGCTCTTCCCCAATGGCTTGAAAGCCTGCGATGAATTCAGCCTCAGAAAGCAGCGGTGCATCTGCAGGGCTAGCGATGGAAGGAATCATAGGTTGAACTCCATTCCATCATAGGCGATTTCGAAGCCGGCTTCACGTACGGCGCGATGTTCCGGGCTCTCTTCGTTCAGCACGGGATTTGTATTGTTGATATGAATGAGGACCCGGCGCGTTTTTCCCAGGCGCAAGGGCTGGTTTAGCAGCCCATGCGTACCAGACAAGGGAATGTGTCCTATTTCACGAGCCGATTTGCGGCTGCGTTTGGAGGCAATGAGTTCATCGTCTTTCCAGAAGGTTCCATCGATCAGTGCGAGGTCGCTTTCGTCCACCGCACGGCGCCAGGCGTCGCCCACGCCCGGAAGGCTGGGAGCGTAGAACAGGCGCTTCTCTTTCTGGATAAACTCGAGTCCGACGACGGCCTCATCCGGCGAGAGGCTGTGGCGAAGGGAGTCGCTGACGAAATCGGGGAAGTTCCCGCCAAGCGACACGGCCTTGCAAAAAAATCCATCCTTTGCGCCGAGCGCCGAAGGTGGCATCAAAGGGAACAGCCGATCCAGCGCCAGATTTTCCCAGCGCACGGGCGGATTGGAACGCCCGAGAACCCGGAAGATGTTGTTTTCTTCGGTGAGGATGCGCCGTATGGCGGGAGTGGAATAAATGTGCAGTGGCTGAAATTCCCGGAGGTGCAAAAGACCCATGACGCAGTCCACATCGGCGCTGGTTAAGAAGATGGTCGAAATGGGGGAAACCGGTGCCGAAGCGGAAGGCGCCAACTCGGGAGTAGTGAGTAATTGCTGGCGAAGATCGGGGGAAGCATTCAAGAGAAACCAGGCGGAGGAATTTGGCGAGACCGCCACTTGCGCTTGCATGCGCGAACGCAACTTCGCGCCGCTCTGGCGGACGCCAGAGCAGTTTGCACAACTACAATTCCATTGAGGAAAACCGCCCCCGGCTGCGGAGCCGAGGACTTTTACGCGCATTCCGGCACATCTTCCACTGGCCGCTGTAGACGGCGCAGGGAATTAGAGTTCGGCGTTGGCGTACGAGCTGACTTCGCAGTTGAGGTCGATCTCTTCGTGCTGAGGGGTCGTCCATTCCATGGTGCAGGCTCCTCCAGGATGCAAATGTTCGACAACCCTACAAGGCTAGCACAAAATCATCGATAAGGGAATACCTTCGGCAAGAAAACCAATGACAGGGCACCGGCGTATTTGGCTGACGAGGGCCTTTGGCAATAACGTGCCTTTCCGCAGATTATTCCAAGCGGATAGTCTCTGCGAGTCGTATCAGGAAATAGCCATCCGAACACAGTACTAGTATCGTGACTTGACCCCTTATAGGGGCTCACCCAAGCTGGATGTTGAATCAAGACCTAGCTCCTAGGGTGATGTATGAAGGGCACCAAACCGGCCACGCATTCAGGCTCCGTGTTCAGGTCATGGGGAATCTGGCCTAGAACCAAAAAGGTCCTGATCCCAGTCCTATTGCGGGCATCGACCGTTCTTCTGCTTGTGGGTTCTCCCCTGTTTGCACAATCCCCCATCGAGGATGACGTCAAACCGATACCGCTCCTGACAGGGAGCGCGGGTTTTATCTCCGACTTTACCGGCGGACAGCCGGATATGCACCCCATTGTGACGCCGCTGCTTCTCGTCCCGATCGGGCAGCGGTGGGTGTTTGAGACGCGCGCCACTTTCGAGAACGACTTAGTGCAAGTACCAGGGAGAAGCGGCTATCACGGCGGCCCGGTGCAGAAGGAAGTGGAATACGCGCAACTGGACTTCATTGCTAACCCCTACATGACTGTGACCGTGGGGCGGTTTTTGACCCCATTTGGCATCTTCAATGAAAGGCTTTACCCCATCTGGATTCGAAACCTGCAGACGGATCCGCTGATTTTGCCGATTGGAGTAGGACCGAGCAACGCGAGTACGGGAGTCATGGTGCGAGGAGGCTTCAAAGCGCACCCTAAGTTCAATGTCAACTATGCGGCCTATTTTTCGGCTCTCTCCACGGTGACACCCGTGGACTCGGCGCGCTTCGCAGGCGGCCGTGCGGGAATCTTTGTGCCTCCGGCGCGGCTGGAGATCGGTGGGTCTTTTCAGCATGGACTCCAGGACGCGCGGACCAATGCATTTGGCTTCCACGCCATTTGGCAACCGCCGGCGTTACCGCTCGACCTTCGGACGGAATATGCACGGTCCGTTGAGGGTAGTGGCTACTGGGCGGAAGCGGCCTATCGTTTGGCCCAAGTGCCATTTCACCAGAATCAATTTCGGCGAACACAGCTCGTCGCCCGCATGCAGCAGTATTTCGTGGGGCAAGATCCGGCCCAGGCGCTGATACCCGTAAATACGAAGGTGTTTGAATTTGGGCTGAACTATTACTTCATCGATGGCTTAAAGGCCGCTTCCAACTATGGGCGGCAATTCAGTCCGGCAGGGAACGTCAACGTGTGGACCATGGCTCTGACTTATCGATTTGTGATTCCCTTAGGACCAGGAGGGGCAAAGTGATGCGGCGCCGCTCCCTTTTCTTGTGCACGCTCGGACTGCTGGGCATGTTCCTTGGTTCCGCGGTCGCGCAGGAACGCGCGAAGGCCGAGAAAACGTCGAGTCTGACAGCATCTGCGCCGCCTGCAAGTGCGACGGCCACGCATGAAACTTCGTCGCCTGCCAGCCCAAATGCCGCGACAGATGACCGAATCGCAAGGCTGGAGGGCGAGCGGAGATTTCGCACCAACTGTGGTCGTTGCCACCAGGCGCCGCATAAGTTTCCGCCGCGAGTGATGGCGGCGGCGATTCGTCACATGCGCGTGCGCGCGTTGATCACCGACGAGGACATGCGTTACATCCTGCGGTATATGACGCAATGAACCGAGGCCTCGCTGTGAATACGGCAAAATCCATGTTGGGCCCGCTGTTGCTAACGGCCGGCACGCTTTGTGGCCTTTCGAGCCCGGCGCAGACTCCACAGCCGCAAGGGCGCGTGATTGAAGTTCTGGCGGATCATGATAGCCGGTACAAAATGGAGGGCCAGAAACAGCCGGTGATCACCGTCAAGGCCGGCGAGCTCATTACCCTTCGTATCACGGCCAAGAGGGCGAAAAACGTCAATCGCAACGGCGATGTTCATGGGTTTACCTTGCTTCGTGCGAAGGATCGCAGCCCCGTTGCCGAGTGGGATTTTACAGTGAAGCCCGGGACGCACGAGTTTACGCTGGAAGCACCAAAGGAACCGGGCGAGTACATTGTCGTATGCACGGTAGTTTGCAGTCAGGATCATGAGGGAATGAGTATGAAGTTTGTGGTTTTGCCGTGATTTCCCGGAATCATGATGACCCCAAGCCCCTGGAGTTGAGGAGAAATATGATGTTGCAAAGAAGGCGCGCGATCGCGTGGTTCGCAGGTTTGACGTGCGTCGTGCTGTTTTCATTGAACGCTCGCGGCGGCGAGGCGAAAACCTTCCATGGAGAAATTGCAGACTCCCAATGCGCGCTGAACGTGCATTCGCTCAGCCGGTCCCACAAAGAAATGATGGGGATGAAACCGGAAATCAAAACGGACGCGGACTGTGTCCGGTATTGCGTGAAAGAGCGAGGAGGGAGGTTTGTGCTTCAGACCAAGAGCGGAGAAGTTTACAAACTGGATGCGCAGGCGCTGGCCGAACAATGGCTGGGAATGAAAGTGAAGGTGGTGGGAACGCTGGATGCGAAGACCAATCTGATTACCGTGGAGAGCATCTCCCCGCAGACCGCGAGTTCCGGAGGGGCTAGCAAGCCGAACTGAAAAGGTCCTTCCAAAGCACCCGCGAAGCGACCCACAATAGCTTGAAGTTTTTCCGCGAATGAACCCAATCCCTCGTAGTACGAATCTGCCGGCACGATCGATTTCCTTAAGCGAAAAAATTTGAACAGGAATGTATGTTTTCTCTTGACAAGCACTGAAATGCGCGTAGGATGTGGCGAAAAGTGGTAAGAAGTGGGTAGAAGTAGGGCACTGTAGCAAGCGCTGGGGCAAAGTAGAGACTTTTCCGGCTTGTGGTGAAAGTGGGCATTTTGGCCATTCTAGACCACATTTTTGTGCGCGATCCCTTGGAATTTGGGGTTGCCTTGAGTGGGGCGAATGAATCTGAGGGGCAACTGTCCGGCGAAGGTGGACGAGAAGGGTCGTTTGAAGATACCTGCCGTGTTTTTGGAAGCCCTGAAGGAGTACGGCAACCACTTCTATATCACCAGCCCTACGGGCGAGTCGGCACGGATTTATCCCATCAAGGTTTGGGAAGCGATTGAAGAGAAACTGGCCAAAGTATCGAGCCAGAATCGGGCCAAGAGGAAGTTCTTGATGCGGACCAGCTACTACGGACAGACGGTGGAGATGGACGGTCAGGGAAGGGTGTTGGTTCCGGCGGTGCTGCGCGAGTCGGCGCAGATGAAAGGCGAAGTCGATGTCTTCGGGAACCTCGATTACCTCGAGGTGATGAATCACACGCGCGTGCTGGATGACCTGAAGAATTCGCCGTACACGGAAGAAGACGACAAGGCTTTGGAAGATTTGGGAATTTAAGGTTGTTCGAGATTGGCTGCGCCGCACACGCCGGTGCTGTTGGAAGAGGTGCTCGAATGGCTGCGCATAAAACCGGAAGGAACGTACATCGACACAACGCTGGGAGGGGGCGGACATTCGGAAGCAATCGCAAGAAGATTAACTTCCGGCCGCTTGATCAGCCTGGACCGGGACGCACAGGCGTTGGAGCTAGCGCGGGAGCGGCTGAAGAGTTTCGGCGCGAAGGTGACGCTGGCGCTGTCTCCGTTCTCGAGGATTGCGGAGGTCGCGCGCGAGTTGGGGATTCCGCCGGTGGACGGGGTCTTGGCCGACTTGGGAGTTTCGAGCATGCAGCTTGACCAGGCGGCGAGGGGATTTTCGTTCCGCGAAGCTGGTCCCCTGGACATGCGCATGAGCGCCGGGGACGAATTGACGGCAGACGAGATTGTGAATCGATGGCCGGAGAGAGAGCTGGCCGATTTGCTCTACCGCGAAGCGGATGAGCACGATTCCAGAAGGATCGCCAGGGCGATCATGAGAGCGCGGCCGATACGGGACACCGCGCACCTGGCAGCGATTGTAGCAGGGGCCCGAAAGGTATGGGGAAGGCAGAGACTGCATCCCGCAACAAAAACGTTTCTGGCGCTGCGGATAGCGGTGAATCGAGAGATGGAGGAACTCGGGCAGTTTCTTTCTCGGACCCCTGCTGCATTAAATTCCGGCGGCCGCTGGGTGGTGTTGAGCTACCACTCGCGGGAAGACCGCCTGGTGAAGCGCGCGTTTCAGGAGGGAGAACGTCAGGGGACGCTGCGCGTGCTGACCAAACATGTGATTCAGCCCAGCGAGGAAGAGATGGCGGGCAACCCGCGTTCGCGAAGCGCGAAACTGCGGTGCGTGGAAAGAGTGTAGCGATGGCGAAAAAGAAAAAAGCAGCAGGCATGATGGAATTTCAGACCGTCAAGCGAATCGACAATTCGCGGCTGGTGCGCCACGTCGCGCCGGTGAAGCTGAGGAATTACTACCGCATGGTGGCGCTCGGGAGCATCGTGGCGGTTTTCTTTGTGCTTTACATTTACCAGCATTTTCGCTGCATCGACCTGAGTTTTCAGCTCGAACAATGGAAAATCCAGCAAGCGGAAGCGGCCACACTGAATTCGTCGCTGAAGCTGGAGATTGCCGGCCTGCGCAATCCGATGCGCATCGACGTGATTGCGCGCCGCCAGCTGGGCCTGACCGAACCGCTCCCGATGCAAGTGCAGGAATACCAGGTTCCACCCGGCGCGGAAGTGGCCGCCGTGCGCTATTCCCCTAAAAACCGTGCCCAGTAGCCATTTTCTTGAGCATATCCAACGAGATTTTGCGGCTGCTTCAATGAACTTTCAGGCAGAGCATTTGCAGAGCTGAACTCACCATGTCTCAAAATCGTGCGCACCTCGCGAAGACGCAACGCAGAGCAGGCCCAGGCGCGCGTACGGACGTGGCAGCCAAACGCGTAGTAATCGTGGCAGCCTGCGCCTTTCTGTGGATGATCGCTGTCTTTGGCCGCCTCGCTTATTTGCAGCTTTTCCAACATAGCGAATACCTGAAGCATGCTGCCAAGCAACAGCAGCGGATTATCGAGATTACTCCGAAGCGTGGCGCAATTTACGACCGGAATCTGCACCCGCTGGCGATGAGCATCCCGGTGGATTCGGTATTTGCCGTGCCGTCGGAATTAGGAGACCGCCAGCTCGAAGCACAACTGCTCTCGGGAGTGCTCGGCACTCCGCGCGACGTGCTGCAAGCGCGGATGGAGTCGTCACAGAGCTTTGCCTGGATTTCGCGAAAAATTCCTCCCGACAAAAGGGAGGCCGTCGAGGCGCTGAATCTGAAAGGCATCTATTTTCAAAAAGAAAATCAGCGCATCTACCCGAAGCGGGAACTGGCGGCCCATGTTTTGGGCTTCGTCAACCTGGATGAAAAAGGGATCGGTGGAATCGAATCCGAGCTGGAAAACAAAATCGGCGGCAAGAGTGAGAAAATCGTGGTGATGGCGGACGCCCGCCAGCGCTGGTTCGATGGGGGCGAAGCGCAGCGCGATCGCGGCGTGGACGTCATCCTGACGCTGGATGAAAAAGTGCAGTACATCGCCGAGAGGGAGCTTGCTGCAGCGATCGCCAAGACGCACGCCCTCGCGGGCACCGTGATTGTGTTGAACCCCAACAACGGCGAGATTTTGGCTCTCGCCAATTGGCCCAGATTCAATCCAAACACAGCGACCGATGCCCCTGCTGAAACGCGCATGAACCGCGCGGTGAGTGCCATCTACGAGCCGGGTTCCACGTTCAAGCTGATTACCCTGGCTGCCGCGTTTGATCAAGGGGCCACGCGCCCGGAGGAGGTCTTCAATTGCGAGAATGGCGCGGTGTACATCGCCGGGCATCGCATCCGCGACCACAAGCCGTTCGGTTTGCTCAGTGTTTCTGACATTCTGGCCCAATCGAGCGACGTCGGCGCCATCAAGATTGCGCTGCGCTTGGGCGCTCCCAAGTTTTACGACTACATCCGCGCATTCGGATTCGGGCAATTCACTCATGTGGACCTTCCCGGAGAGAGCAAGGGAATGCTACAGGGGCTGGAAACCTGGTCGGCCATTTCCATCGGATCGGTCTCCATGGGGCAGGAAATCGGCGTGACGCCAATTCAACTCGTTACTGCCGTGTCCGCGATTGCCAATGGCGGGATGCTTTATCGGCCTCATGTGATTGCCGAACTGCGCCGCGGAGACCAGAAGTTGCCGGCGGAAGGCTTACTCGCGCCGGTCGAGCCGAAGCGCGTGATTCGTCCCGAAACCGCCGCGACGTTGCGCCGGGTGATGGAAGGAGTCGTTCTGCATGGTACCGGAACGCCAGCGCGCCTCGATGGTTGGACCGCTGCGGGGAAGACCGGTTCCGCTCAAAAGATTGACCCCGACACATCGCGCTATTCGCTGACGCAATACATTGCCTCGTTTACTGGATTTGCGCCGATTAGCAACCCGGCCGTGACGATTCTCGTTTCGCTGGATTCGCCCGTCGGCGAGCACGAGGGCGGCCAGGTGGCAGCCCCCGTGTTTAAGCGCATTGCCGAGCAGGTTTTACCTTACCTGGAGGTACCGCGGGATGTGCCTCTAGGCCCACGCCTGCTGCAGGCTTCGTATCAAAAGGGCCACGACGAAGAGGGAGCGGAGTTGAACGATTTCTCGGCTACGGATTTTTCGGCGCTTCCTGACCAGCCGCCTGGGCAACTCTCGACTGGGGCCACGAGGAGAAACAAGAAGGAAGCGCCACCTGTGACGGTAGCGGTGGACGACGGCGGTGACATTGCCGTTCCCGATTTCACCGGAAAGACCGTTCGCGAGGTGACCGAGGCGTGCTTGCGGTTGGGCTTCGAGCCTGTGCTGGTTGGCACTGGCCTTGCACTGAATCAGAGGCCGGTGACGGAAAGCAAGCTGCGCCGTGGGGCGAAACTCACCGTGCAATTCGGGACACCAGGGCCGAAGTTGCCGAAGACGTCCCAGAAGGCCAGGCGGTAGGATGAAAACTGGATTGAGCCAAGAAGAAATACTGGACCACACTACGCACGCCTCCGAACAGCCGCGCGACACTTCTGCGCAAGACAGCACCACTGATTCTTCCCTGAAGCTCGGCGAGTTGTTCCAAGGTGTAGATGGGCAAGTCCCCAGCGCAGCCCAGGACCTGGTGATCCGCCAAGTCGCTTGTGATTCGCGAAAAGTCCAGCCGGGCTCACTCTTCTTCGCGCTGTATGGTGCGAAAGAGGACGGAAATGCTTTCACCCAGGACGCGCTGAAGCGTGGCGCGGTGGCAATCGCGAGTGAAGAACCGGTGCCTGCTGCGACTCCAAAGGGTGAAACCTGGATCCAAGTGAAAGAAGCGCGGAAAGCGCTGGCGATCACAGCGGCAAACTTCTTTCGGCATCCGGCGAGCGCTCTTCAGCTTGTCGCTGTAACGGGCACGAACGGGAAGACGACAACGACTTCCTTGATCGATGCCATCGTGAAAGCTTCGGGGGCGAAAACCGGATTGTTCGGCACCATTGCGTACCATACTCCCCGCGGCGATTATCCCGCACCAAACACCACGCCTGAGTCCGTCGATTTGCAGGGCTTCCTGGCGGAGATTCGTGACGAAGGCGGGAAATTCGCGGTGCTCGAGGCCAGCTCGCATTCCCTGGCTATGGACCGGCTGTGGGGCTGCCACTTTCAAGCGGCCGTTTTCACCAACCTGACCCGCGAGCACATGGATTATCACAAAACGTTTGAAGATTACTTCGCGGCGAAAAGGCGGCTTTTTGAAGGCACTGGCGCGGGCGCTCCGGAAGTGGCAGTTCTGAACATAGACGACGAATGGGGCAAGAAGCTTAATGGACTTGCCAAGTCGACGGTCACCTACGGCCTGGAATCGGAAGGGGACATCACGACGAAGAGATATCAACTGACCTTCGACGGTCTGAGTTTCACCGCCAGCACGCCGGGAGGAAAAGTACAAGTTGTTTCGCGACTCGTTGGCCGCATCAACGTCTACAACTTGCTTGCCGCCATCGGCGCGGCACAGGCGCTTGGGCTTGCGAACGAAGTCATTGAGCAGGGCATTCGCAATCTGGAAAGCGTCTCCGGGCGCTTCCAGCGAATTGATTTGGGGCAGCCGTTCTTCGTGGTTGTGGATTATGCGCACACGGACGACGCCTTGGAAAATCTCATTCACACAGCACGCGAGCTGAATCCCAAGGGACGCATTATCACGCTTTTCGGATGCGGCGGTCTCAAGGATAGAACCAAACGGCCCGTGATGGGAGAAGTTACCGGGAGATTGAGTGACCTGACGATTCTTTCGAGCGACAATCCGCGCACAGAAGACCCGCTCAAAATCATCAGCGACATCATTGTGGGGCTGCAGAAAACCGCCGGCAAATATTTGATTGAACCCGATCGCGAAAAAGCCATCGGAATGGCCATGGACGAAGCGCGTGCCGACGACATCGTGCTGCTCGCAGGCAAAGGCCACGAGGACTATCAAATTCTCGCGGACCGCACACTGAAATTTGACGATCGCGAAATGGCGCGGCGCGCGCTTCGCGAACGTGGTTTTGAAGGGCCGCCGGCGAAGGCGCGGAATGGCGGACAGGGCAACGGATAAGGGTTTGGCACCTAGCGCGCTTGTTTCCGCAGGGGATGCGAGGGCGCTTGGATCCCGGCACAGCCCGGGCAGCCAATTGGTGACCTCTCGAAAGGAGGAGCCCTCAAAACGTTGAAAACCGAGCGAGCCGTAGGGGCCTGGGTTAAGAGCAATCCTTTGAGGAACTTATGCGGTGGACGATTGCACAAGTGGCTGGCGCTTTGGGTACTCGGCCGGGGGCCGGACTCGACCCCGTGGCCCGGCTGGCCGGTGTGTCGATTGATTCTCGCACGGTACGTCCCGGAGAACTGTTCGTGGCCATCCACGGACCGCGTCACGATGGACACGACCACGTGGTGGCTGCTTTGGAGAAAGGAGCCCGCGCGGCGGTGGTGGCGGAGACTTGCCTTTCCCGCTATTCGGAAGCCGTCGGCTCCCGGTGCATCGCCGTGGGCGACACGTTCGAGGCGCTCAAGCAACTGGCCCGCGCCGTGCGCGAAGCATGGGGTGGAAAAATTGCCGGGGTCACGGGTTCCGTTGGCAAGACCACCACGAAGGAAATCCTGGCGGCATTGCTGGGCACGAAGCTTCGGGTCCTGAAATCGGAAGGAAACTTTAATAACGAGTATG
Source organism: uncultured Acidobacteriaceae bacterium (assembly GCA_964524985.1). GTDB lineage: Bacteria > Acidobacteriota > Terriglobia > Acidiferrales > UBA7541 > Acidiferrum. The sequence continues at coordinate 75,920 of CAZGFL010000073.1, read as the reverse complement.
GGCTGCCGCTGACGCTCTTTCGTTTGGAAGAAACGGACCAGGCCGCGGTGCTGGAGATGGGCATGTCGCGCCGGGGCGAACTGGCGCGCTTGGCGGCGATTGCGCGGCCGGATGTCGGAGTGGTGACGCGCGTCGCGCCCGCGCATCTGGAGTTCTTTTCGTCGGTGGACGAGATTGCTCTCGCAAAGCGCGAGCTGATTGAAGGCTTGAACGGTCGCGGATCCACGGCTGTGTTAAACGCGGACGACCCACGCGTTGCCGCGTTTGGTGCGTATGCTCCGGGCCGCGTGCTCACGTACGGCATCGTAAAGCAGGCGTTCTTTATGGCGCAGCAGATTGAAGACCGCGGAGCCTTGGGCTCGACGTTTGAGTACGTCAGCCCGGAGGGGCGGGTGCGTCTGGACTTGTCTGTTCCCGGCCGCCATGCGATCGCTAACGCTTTGGCGGCGTTGGCGGCGGCCAGCGTATGGGGAATCGGCGCGGCGGAAGCGCAGCACGTTTTGCGCAGCTTGCGTGCGCCGGCCATGCGCGGGGAACTCTTGCGATTTTCGAATGGAGCGGCGCTCATCAACGACAGTTACAACTCGAGTCCTGCGGCTCTGCAAGCCATGACCGAGTTGTTGGCCGCCACGCCAAACTTCCAGCGCCGCATCCTCGCAGCCGGTGAAATGCGCGAACTCGGCACGGCTTCGCCGGAATTGCACCGCGCAGCCGGCCAGTTTGCCGCGAGCACCGGAAAGCTCGAGTGGATCATCGGTGTTGCGGGGGACGCCGTGCAAATCGTGGAAGGCGCCGTCGCCGCCGGGTTTCCTCGCGCGAAGACGAAATTCTTCGCCACGCCTCTGGAAGCCGCGGAATTCCTCGGGGACCTGATGAATTCCGGCACTCTGCTGCTCGTAAAAGGCTCGCGCGGCGTGAAAATGGAACAGATTGTCGAAGCGCTGATCACAAAGTATGCCGCGCCGGGCGAATTCTCCGGCCAGGGGGTAAAGCACTGAAATGCTCTACTACCTCCTCTACCACGTCCTCCAGCACTACTTCAGTCCGTTGAACGTGTTTCGCTACATCACTGTACGCACGGTGTACGCGAGCCTCACGGCGATGTTTCTCGGGCTGGTCTTCGGTCCCTGGCTCATCCGGCGCTTGCGCGAATTGCAGATCGGCCAGTTCATCCGCGAAGAAGGCCCGGAGGCGCACAAAACGAAAGCCGGAACGCCCACCATGGGCGGGGTGCTGATCGTTTTTTCGACCGCTGTGCCCGTGCTCCTCTGGGCCGACCTGACCAATCCTTTTATCCTACTTTCGCTCTTTGCTCTCATCGGCTTTGCTGCAATCGGCTTCATCGACGACTACGCAAAAGTCTCCAAGCAGCACAACCTGGGCCTTACCGCGAAGAAGAAAATCTACTTTCAGGCTTTCGTAAGCCTTGTCGTGGGTGTGGTCCTGCTGGTATTGGCGACTTACAGCGCCTATTCCACGCAGTTCATGTTTCCGTTTGTGAAGCGCTTTCACCCGGACCTCGTGATTCATTCACTGCTGAACTCTTCTCACCTCGGCGGGCATCTCTGGCCGCTGGCGTTTGTGCCGTTCCTCGTGGCCACGGCCATTGTCATTGTAGGTTCTTCGAACGCGGTGAACTTGACCGACGGACTCGACGGTCTGGCGATAGGCTGCACGGTCATCGCCGCCGGCGCGCTGACCGTCCTGACCTACGTCAGCAGCAACTTCCGCTGGGCCACGTATCTCGAAATTCAGTACATCCCGCGCGTCGGAGAACTAACCATCTTCTGCGGTGCGCTCGTCGGTGCATCTCTCGGCTTCCTCTGGTATAACGCGCATCCCGCGGAAGTCTTTATGGGCGACGTCGGCTCTCTATCTCTCGGCGGAACGCTCGGCACCGTCGCCGTCATCATCAAACAGGAGATTTTGCTCTTCTTTGTCGGCGGCATTTTCGTCATCGAGGCGCTCTCTGTGATTTTGCAAGTCGGCTCCTTCAAGCTGCGCGGGAAGCGCATCTTCCGCATGGCGCCCATCCATCACCATTTCGAGTTGCTGGGCTGGAGCGAATCCAAAGTGATCGTGCGCTTCTGGATTGCCGCGCTGGTATTCGCCCTGTTCGCGCTGACGACGTTGAAACTGAGGTAGCACGGAATTTTGTTGAAAGACTCAAGCGATAGCGATGGCAAACGCGTCCGAGTTGCGAGGGAAGCACGTGCTGGTCGTGGGGCTGGCCCGCACCGGTGTAGCCACGGCCTTGTTTTGCGCCGCCCGCGGCGCTCACGTGACCGCCACGGATGTGCGGACCGAAGCCGCGATTGGCGATGCCATTCCTCGCCTGCGCGCCGCCGGCATTGCGCTTGAACTCGGCGGTCACCGCGAGTCCACTTTCGTTCATCAGGATTTGCTTATCCCCAGCCCCGGCGTGCCCGCCGATGCCCCGTTGCTGGTTTCTGCGCGCGCGAAAGGCATAACCATCTGGAGTGAGATCGAACTCGCGGACCGTTTTCTGAACGGGCGACTAATCGGCATCACCGGTTCGAACGGTAAAACCACAACCACCTCGTTGATCGAACATATTCTCCGGAAAGCCGGATTCTCCATCATCCTCGCCGGGAATATTGGAACGCCCTTGATTTCAGTTGTCGAACACTCGACCGACAACACGTTCACCGTTGTCGAACTCAGCAGCTTTCAGCTCGAACTCATCGACACGTTTCGGCCAGATATCAGTGTGTTTCTGAACCTGACTCCCGATCATTTGGATCGCCACGGCACACTCGAAGCCTATGGCGCGGCCAAAGCGCGCATCTTCGAAAATCAAACGGAAGCCGACAACGCCGTGCTCAATGCCGATGATGCGCCGACGGCTGCTCTCGCGCCGCGCCGGCCACAGGTGTATTGGTTCAGTCGGAAGCAGCCGGTCGCGCAGGGCGCGTTCGTAAAAGGCAACGAAATCCGATTTTGTCGCAAGGGGATCGACGAATTCGTCTTGAAACTCGCTGATATTCCACTGCCTGGCGCACACAACGTCGAAAACATTCTGGCCGCGGTGGCCGCGACGCGACTCGCAGGAGCCGAACCGGAAGCCATCGCCACCGGCGTTCGTTCGTTTGCGGGTGTTGAGCATCGCCTCGAATTTGTCGCCGAAATTGCCGGCGTGCGCTATTTCAACGATTCCAAAGCCACCAACGTTGACGCCACGTTGAAGGCCCTGGACGCCTTTCCCGGCAGAATCCTCATCATCCTTGGCGGCAAGGACAAAGGCAGCGATTACACCGTGCTCCAAGCGCCGCTACGCGAAAAAGCCATCCTTGCCCTGCTCATTGGCGCCGCCGCGGACAAGATTGAAAAGCAAATCGCCGGGAGCGTGGCCATCGAACAGGCCGGAACGCTGGAACGCGCCGCGGAGACCGCCGCACACGCCGCTCGTCCTGGCGACATCGTGTTGCTAGCGCCCGCCTGCGCCAGCTTCGACCAGTTTCAAAATTACGAGCATCGTGGCCGCGTCTTCAAAGAACTCGTCCACCAACTCGAGCGACACGCTGCCGGCACGACTTTAGGAGGAAGGTAAGCCTTGCCGAGACGATCCGAAAACGACCGCTGGCTGTTTGGCGTGACGCTCGCGCTCTGCCTCTTTGGCGCGGTGATGGTATTAAGCGCTTCCGCGATGACCGCGGAGCAGCAATTCGGCCACGGTTACTACTTCCTCGTTCGTCAGGCCGCTTGGCTTTTGTTCGGCTTGCTCGGCATGTTCCTCCTCATGCGCACGGATTATCACAAGCTGCGCGAACCTGCGGTGGTCTGCCCGATTCTCTGCGTGGTCCTGCTGTTGCTCCTTGGTGCGTTTTTTATGGGCAAATCGCATGCCACGCACCGCTGGATTCGCTTTGGCCCTCTGGGTATTCAGCCTTCTGAGCTTGCCAAGCTTGCGGTCATTTTATATCTGGCCTGGTTCCTGGACCATCGGCGCCGCAGTCATGCCGGAATGGAATTCTGCAAGGAAGATTTCTTGCAGAACTTGCTGCCGGCGATCGCACCTGTCCTCGTTTGCCTGGCCTTGGTCCTCGCGCAGCCGGACCTCGGCACCTCCGTTGATATCGCGCTCATCGCCACGGCAGTTCTTTTTGTGGCCGGCCTCTCCTGGAAATGGATGGCCACCGGCGCCGCCGCCGCGATTCCTGCGCTCGGCCTGCTGATTCTTCTCGCTCCGTATCGATGGGCGCGCTTGCTGGCGTTCATCAATCCCAGTTCCGACCCGCAAGGCGCCGGCTTCCAGCTTCGCCAATCGCTCATCGCCGTGGGCTCTGGCGGCTTGACTGGCGTCGGGTTGATGGAAAGCAAGCAGAAACTCTTCTATCTGCCGGAAGCGCACACCGATTTCATCTATGCGGTGATTTGCGAAGAGCTCGGATTTATCGGCGCACTGGTGGTCATTGCTCTTTTCGTCGTTTACGGCCGGCGCGGGATTCGTGCAGCGTTTGCCGCTCCCGATACGTTTGGCCGCCTGCTCGCGCTGGGAATCACCACCATGGTCTTGTGCCAGGCACTCATCAATTTCGCCGTCGTGCTCGGCATGCTGCCGACCAAAGGCATTCCGCTGCCGTTTATCAGTTATGGCGGCTCGAATTTGCTCGTGATGCTTCTCGGCACGGGCGTGCTCTTGAACATTTCGCAACAAGCCACCCAGGTTTGAGGAGCCGCGCCCTGTGAAATTGCTGATCGCAGGCGGCGGCACTGGCGGGCATGTTTTCCCGGCGATTGCGATCGCGCGCGAATGGCTGTCACGCGGAAACGAGAGAGAGGTCGTGCTGGTGGGAACCGAACGTGGACTTGAAATGAAGCTGGTGCCGCAGGCCGGGCTGCCGCTGGAAACGCTGCGCGTCGCCGGACTGAAAGGCAAAGGCGGGCTCACGCTGGTCAAGAATGTCGCCATGCTCGTGCCCGCCATGCTCGATGCGCGCCGCGTCTTTCGCAAGCACCAGCCCGTCGCGGCGTTTGGCGTGGGCGGCTATGCCGCTGGGCCGATGATGTTGGCGACGTGGCTCGCGCGCGTGCCGAACATCATCTTCGAGCCCAACGCCGAGCCCGGCTTGACCAACAAAATCCTCGCGCGCATCTCCACCCGCATCGCCATCGGCTATGAAATTTCTGCACGCACCTGGGGAAAAAAAGCCGTCGTAACCGGCTGCCCCGTGCGCCCGGAATTCTTTTCCAGCCCTCCATGTGCCCCGCAAAAGCCGTTTCGGTTGCTCATCACTGGCGGCAGCCAGGGCGCCCTCCCCGTCAATCGCGCGTTTATCGGCGCCATGGATGGCCTTGCCGCGCGAAAGAACGAGCTGACCATCGTGCATCAGACCGGCGAACGCGACTATAATGCGGTACGCACCGCCTACGCGCGGCGCGAAATCAACGCGGAGGTCGTTCCCTTCCTCACCAACATGCCGGAGCGCTTTGCCTGGGCAGATCTCATCGTTTGTCGGGCAGGAGCCATCACCGCGGCGGAAGTTGCCGCTGCTGGCCGCGCCGCTATCTTCATCCCCTTCGGAAGAGCCACCGACAGCCATCAGTTGCGCAACGCCCAGGAAATGGCGCGGGCTGGCGCCGGACGTCTCATTGCGGAACCAGAACTAACGGCAGAAAAACTAACCAGCGAGATTTTCGCGCTTCTCGACCAGCCCGACCAGATCGCCGCCATTTCCTCGGCCGCCCGCGCGCTCGCACGCCCTCACGCCGCACGCGACATCGTCAACCTCATTGAAGAGGCCGCCAACGTGCAAGAAAAAGCGCTGAGGACAAATCCATGATGGTCTCGTTCCGCAACTTTCAGCGCATTCACATGGTCGGCATCGGCGGTATCGGCATGAGCGGCATCGCCGAAGTGCTTCTCACTCTCGGCTATTCGGTTTCCGGTTCGGACGTCAAACTCTCGAACATCACTGAGCGTTTGCAAAATCTTGGCGCCACCATTTTCGAGGGCCACAAAGCCTCCAACGCTGATGGCGCGCACGTCGTTGTCACCTCTTCCGCCGTTAAGCCCGACAACCCCGAAGTCCTCGAGGCCCACAAGCGGAAGATCCCCGTCATTCCACGCGCGGAAATGCTCGCGGAGTTGATGCGCCTCAAGTACGGCATCGCCGTGGCTGGCGCTCACGGTAAGACGACCACAACCTCCATGGTCGCCTCCGTCCTCGCCGCTGCCCATCTCGATCCCACGTTCGTCGTCGGTGGCCGCGTCAATCAGGCCGGCACCACCGCGCGCCTTGGCAAAGGCGAATACTTTGTCGTCGAAGCGGACGAAAGCGACCGCAGCTTCCTGATGCTCGCCCCCGTCGTCGCCGTCGTCACCACCATCGACCGCGAGCACCTCGATCAGTACTCCTCTCTCGAAGACATTCAGGGCGCCTTCATCCAGTTCGTCAACCGTGTCCCGTTTTACGGCGCCGCGATTCTTTGCCTCGACGAACCCAACGTCCAGGCCATCATTCCCAGCGTCAAGCGCCCCATCATTACCTATGGCACGTCTAGCCAGGCCGATCTGGTCATCAGCGACGTCTCGCTCGACGGCCTTGGCAGCGAGTTCCGCCTCACTTACAAAGGCGATGACCTCGGCCTTTTCCGCCTCGCGCATCCCCCCGGCATGCACAACGTGCGCAATGCCGCCGCTGCTGCCGCCGTCGCTCTCTATCTCAACGTCGCCTCCGATCTCATTCGCGAAGGCCTCGCCAAATTCGCCGGCGTGGGCCGCCGCTTCGACATCAAAGGCACGGTTAACGACATCACCGTCATCGACGACTACGGGCATCACCCATCCGAAATCCGCGCCACGCTCGAGGCCGCCCGCGGCTGCAAGTTCAACCGCTTATTGGTCATTTTTCAGCCCCACCGCTTCACGCGCACCCAGCATCTCTGGGACGACTTCTGCCGCGCCTTCAATCAGGCAGACATCCTCGTCCTCACCGACATTTACGCCGCCAGCGAAGCCCCGATTCCAGGCATCACCAGCGAAGCCCTCGCAGCGGCCCTTCGCGATGCCGGTCACAAAAACGTCCACTACTCGCACTCCATGCAGGAAGGCATCGAATTTCTATTGAAGGAAGCGCGCCCCGGTGACGCCATTCTCACCATCGGCGCCGGCAACATCAGCCGCGCCGCTGGCGAATTCCTGGTCCTTCTCGGAGCCGAAAACCCCGCGTCCCATGCGTATTAGCGACCCCAGGATCGTTCAGCAACTCGCCGAACTTGCCGTCGAGCTTCGCCCCTCCGCGAAACTGTCCGAGCTCACCTCTCTCGGCATCGGCGGCTCGACCGACTTGCTCCGCATCACTCGCCACGAATCCATTCCCGGTCTTCTGAATCTTCTCGACGCCAGCCACATCCCGCACAAATTCCTCGGCGGCGGCTCGAACCTCCTCGTCAGCGATGGAGAACTTCCTTGGGTCGTATTGCAACTCGTTTCTCCGGAGCCGGACGTCGTTTTAGAAGGGAATCTCGCTCATGTGGATGCTGCCGCCGACCTCGGCCGCACTGTAACTTTCTGCGCCAAACATGATCTTGGCGGTATGGAGGGGCTCATCGGCGTCCCCGGTACCGTCGGCGGCGCTCTCCGCATGAACGCTGGTGCCTACGGCATGCAAATCGGCACCTATGTCCGCGAAGTCAAGCTCTACCGCGCCGCCACACGCCAGCTCGAAACCCTTCGTGGCCATCAAATTTCTTTCGAATACCGTCACACTTCTTTTTCGCCTGATGATATGATGCTGGCAGTGAAGCTGGAACTACCCTCCAAACCGTACAGTGAAATCCTAAAAGGAATTCGTATCTGCAACGAAAAACGGCGCGCCAGTCAGCCGCTCGGGGAAAAAAGCGCCGGTTGCATCTTCAAGAACCCTGCGGGTGCGTCCGCCGGACGCATGATCGATGAGCTCGGCCTCAAGGGTCTTTCCGTCGGCGACGCCCGCGTCAGCGACCGCCATGCCAACTTTTTCGTCAACACCGGCCAAGCCAGCGCCAAAGACATGCTCTCGCTTATCGCTGACGTCCGCGCCCGCGTCGAAAAGTCCTACGGCGTAGCTCTCGAGAACGAGGTAGTGGTTTGGAACGCTTGAAGCCCATACAGCGGAACGCCACCGCGGCCACCGACACCGCTGACCGCTACCGCCCTGAGCTCATCGCCGACGACGAGCCGCGCTACCTCCGCCGTCAGAAGCCCGTCGAAATCCGCCGCAAGAAACTCGCCAGCCGCGGCTGGGCTTTTTATCGGCGTCTGCTGATCTGGGCCGCCGTTGCCGGTGTGCTTCTCACGGTTTCCGTTTACGGCGCCCGCTTCCTTCTCTACTCGCCATCCATGCTTTTACTTCATCCCGAACAGATCGACTTGGCTGGCAATCACATGGTCAGCCGCGAGGCCGTCCTTCAGGAGTTCGCGCAAGACCGCGACCACAGCGTCTTGCGCATTCCTTTGGACGATCGCCGCGCCCATCTCCAGAAGATCGCCTGGGTCGAATCGGCAACGGTCCAGCGCGTGTTGCCCAACCGCGTGCGCATCGAATTGACCGAACGCACGCCCGTCGCCTTCGCGCGCAACGGCAATGAGTTGAGCCTTATCGACGCGCACGGCGTTCTTCTCGACCGTCCCGAAGGCCAGGAGTTTCAGTTTCCAGTCGTGACCGGCGTCTCCGCTGACGTCTCCGACGACCAGCGCGAGAAGCGCATGCAGCTCTACAACGAATTCATCAAGGATATCGAGCTTGTCCGCGGCGGCTCTTCTCAGAATGTCAGCGAAGCCGATCTCTCGAACCCCAAGGATCTGCGCGTGGTCATGACCGGCCTCGCCCGTTCCACCGATTCGCAGGCCGTGGCTATTCACTTTGGCTCCAGCGACTTTTCCCGGAAGTACAAAACGCTCCTGGACAATTTCTCGCAGTGGCGCGCGGAGAACGGCTGCTTCCGGTCCATCGATCTGCAATACAAGTATCCGGTCATCAATCCGGAACCGGGAGGTTGCAGCACAAAGTAAGAAGGACCAGTAACACAGACTTCAACCTGCAGAGCGCTAGCGAACGGCAAGGGCGCAGCAGTTGTTGAGCAGTTTGAAGAGATTCATTTCACTGGGGGGCGGCGGCTTGGCGAAGAAAGACAAATACCTGGTTGGTTTGGATATCGGCAGCACGAAAACTTCTGTTCTCATCGCGGAACTCGAAGGCGAACTCGTCAAGTTCCTGGCGCTCGGCGCCGCCGAGTCCAAGGGCTTGCGCAAAGGGCTCATCGTCAATCTCGACGCCACCGTGAGCTCCATCCGCCGGGCCGTCGAAGAAGCCGAAGGCGTCGCTAACGTTCCAGTCGAAGAAGCCCTCGTCGGCGTCGCCGGCAGCCACGTCCGCGGAGTCAACAGCCGCGCCGGTATCTCCCTCGGCAGTCGGCCCCGCGACATCGAGCGCGAAGACGTTCGCCGCGCCGTCGATGCCGCGCGCAACATTTCTCTCCCTGACGATCGCGAAGTTCTCCACGTCCTCCCGCACGAATTCATGGTCGATGCCCAAGCCGGCATTCACGACGCCATCGGCATGGTCGGCCAGCGCCTGGAAGCCAACGTCCATGTGGTAACTTCTTCCGTCGCCGCCACGCAAAATCTTGTCACCGCCGCAAACAAAGCCGGCATTCTTGTCAGCGACACTATCCTCGAGCCGCTCGCTTCCGCGGAAGCCTGCCTCCTGCAGGACGAACGTGACCTCGGCTGCTGCCTGCTCGACATCGGCGGAGGCACCACGGAATTAATCGTCTTCGGCGGCGGTGTGGTGCGCCACACCAGCGCGGTTCCTATCGGCGGCGACCATTTCACCAACGACCTTGCCGTCGGCCTGCGCACTCCCATTCCCGAAGCCGAGCGCATCAAGCGCCACCACGGCTGGGCCGCTTCTTCCTTCTTGAAGGAAAACACAGCCATCGAGATCGCCAGCGTCGGCGATCGCCCGCCGCGCACCATCTTCCCTCACATGCTCACCGACATCATTGAGCCGCGCGCGATGGAATTGCTTTCGCTCATCCGCGACGACCTCCAGCGCGCTGGCCTCGACGGCCAGATCCCTGCAGGCTTTGTTCTCGCCGGTGGGGGCGCGCGCCTGCTCGGTTTGGACGACCTCGTCGAGCGCTCCTTCCACCTGCCGGTGCGTATCGCCGAGCCGCGCGGCTTAGCCGACCTGCCCGAGCAGGTCGCCCAGCCGGAATACGCCACGGTGGTGGGTTTGGTTTTGTACAGCGCGAAGGCGCGACGTTCCGCGCCGCCGCGCGGGGGAAATCTCGTAACAAAATTGAAATCCATGTTCGCCGGCGCCTCGTGACCCTGCCTGGGGACCGCTGCGAAACAGGGAAAGGTTGAGGAGAGCATGACAGGAAAAGATGCAGGAATCCGCATGAGCTTCAGCGAGGAGCTGCAGCCGGCGAAAATCAAAGTCATCGGCGTGGGCGGGGGCGGATGCAACGCCGTGAACCGCATGATCCGCGCCAAGCTGGAAGGCGTCGAGTTCATCGCGGCCAACACGGACTTGCAGGCGCTGAAGCTGTCGCAGGCGCCCGTGAAGCTTCAGCTCGGCGCGAAGCTCACCAAGGGGCTCGGTGCCGGCGCCAATCCTGAGGTCGGCCGCAAAGCCGCGCTCGAAGACACCGAGAAAATCATCGAAGCGCTCGAAGGCTCGGACATGATTTTCATCACGTCCGGCCTCGGCGGCGGCACCGGCAGCGGCGCGGCTCCGGTCGTCGCTTCGCTTGCCAGCGAACTCGGCGCGCTCAGCGTTGCCGTCGTCACCAAGCCCTTCGCCTTCGAGGGCAAGCGCCGCATGCTCCAGGCCGAGCAGGCGCTCCAGGAACTCATCGGCGCCGTCGATACCGTCATCGTCATTCCCAACGAGCGCCTGATGGACACTGTCGAGCGGGGCACCAGCTTTTTTGACGCCTTCCGCATCGCCGACGACATTCTTCGACAGGCCGTTCAGGGCATTTCGGACATCATCACCGTTCCCGGCATCATCAATCGCGACTTTGCCGACGTGAAAACCATCATGCACGGCCAGGGCTACGCGGTGATGGGAACGGCTGTCGCCACCGGCCAGAACCGCGCCATCGATGCCGCCAACCGCGCCATCTCCTCGCCGCTTCTCGAGGACAACTCCATTCAGGGCGCGCAAGGCATTCTTATCAACATTTCCGGCAGCTCCAGCCTCTCGCTCCATGAAGTGCACGAGGCTTCGAGCGTCATCCAGAAAGCCGCGCACGAAAACGCCAACATTATTTTTGGTGCCGTGCAGGATGACTCCATGAAGGACGCCGTAAAAATTACCGTCATCGCCGCGGGCTTCAAGGACGCCAACAAGAAGGGCTACCAGAAACAGTCGTTCTTGCCGAAGACCTGGCGCGCCGGCCGCGAAGCTCCCGACGTTCCCATGCAGCAGCAGCTGCCCAACGTCGTCCATCAGGTCCAGCAAAACGTCCGCGAAGTCAGCGCCGAAGTTCCCGCGGACGATCTGGACGTCCCGACCTTCCTGCGCAGGCAAGCCCAAAAGGCTTAGCCTTGCGCCGCCAATCCCAAGAAGCCTAATTTTGCGGCGGCTTGGGGCGAGATCTATCGTGCCCTATTCGGTAGCGCCGCGCTTCCATTTGGCTTGTGTAGGGGCGGGCTTCAGGCCGTCCCTTTGTAGCGGCGACTTTACGTCGCCACTCTTTGTTTCGTGTCATCCCGAGCGGAGCGAGGGATCCTGGCTTAGACCGAACGCTGGCGAGGTCGCTATATGCAGGGCTGCCTAACTGCGGGGAGTGGGCGACGAGGAGAGTCCTTTTCTCTGGTACTCAACAACCTGCTAGTCCATCACGCTCCAAAACTCTGCACCGCAGCATCCTGGTTCGGAAACGTCTCAAATATCGGGAGGAGTTTCGCGTATTCCAAGGCTTGCCTGAAGTTTGGGCCCAGACTACAAAGCGCCAGCCGCCCGCCTTTTTCTTTCGTGGTTCGATGCGTTTCGATGAGTGCGCCAAGCCCGGCGCTATCAATATAGTTGGCGTGTTCCAGATTAATGACAATTCTCTTGGTCCCCGAGGAGAGGAGATTGTCAACCGTCGTGCGAAATCCGCTGCTTTCCTGTCCCAGCACCAGTCGCCCCCTCAGCGCCAGGATGCAGATTCCATTGGCCTCATGTTGTGTGATCTCCAAAGGCATAAGCCGTCCCCCTGTTGTATCTTCGCGATTGCCCCGCTCAAGGAGTATACGGCTCATTTCTCTTCTGGTTGACGTTCCAACCTTCCTGCACTGCCAACCTCGAAAGCCTGATTCGGGGTGTGGCGCTATCTCAAACTCGTCACTCGCCACTCATCACATTGCTGTATCCTGGCTTGTGAATTCTCGGCTTCACGCTCGCCAACCTCTCAAGTTGTTGCGGACCCTACGCACAAACAGAGCTCGGTTCCGGTACCAGGCACGATCTCTTTTCTTTTCAATGGGTTGTGAACTGCGAATTTGCAAGCCCTTTGTTTTGATAGCGATGCGAACTGCCGGGTACCCCCGGTCATTCACTTCCAACTCGTTTACCCGGAGCTTCGAAAGGCAACTCGCCTCTTGTTTACGTTGACGAGCGAAGGCCCACTAACTCAATCCCCGCGCCAGCTTCGCGACTTCGGCCTCGAAGCGGGCGAAGTCGCGGCTAGAGTACGGCAGCATGCTGCTCAGACCGGAGTGAAATTCGGGCGCGGCGGTTTGGCGGGCGACTTCGGCAAGATTCTCGGCGCTGATGCCCGCGCCAGGAAGGATGATGAGGCGATTTCCAGCGGCTTCGACGAGGGTGCGCAAGCGGGCAGCGCCTGCCAGGGCACTTTTGGCGCCGCCGGAGGTGAGGATGCGCGCCGCGCCGGTACGGACGACGTCTTCGAGCGCCTGCGAGAGGTCGGGGCAGTCGTCGCCCGAGCGCTTGCGCGAGCACTCATCAAACGCCCGGTGAAACGTCACTGGCAATGGCCGCGCGAGTTCGACGAGCTCGCGCGTGCGCTCGACGTCCACGCGGTGATCCTTGTGAAGGATGCCAAGGACGACGCCATTCATCCCGCATTCGCGGGCGACGGCGATGGCGTGTTTCATTCCGTCGAACTCCGCCGGCGAATAGGCAAAGTCGCCGGCGCGCGGACGCACCATGGAGAAAATCGGGATGCGGACGGCTGCGCGCGCGGCGCGCAGCAGCTCGCGGGGCGGCGTGAGCCCGCCCGCCGACAAGTCGGCGCACAACTCGACGCGGTCCGCGCCGCCGCGTTCCGCGGCCTGCGCGGCCTCGACCGTTTGCACACTGATTTCGAGAAGAAAGCGTTTCGCCACTCGCGCCTCGACGCGCACACGACTGCGCGCGTCGAGTGTAGCATTGCGGGCAAATGGCATTGGTAGGATGGGGAAAAAACGGGCTCGCAGTATCGTGCGCCTGCAAATGAAAGAACAGAGAAAACGGCGTCGAGACGCCGCACTCCAATAAGTGTGAAGCATCCCGACAAGGTCAGGACAGGCTGTTGCGCGCCTACACAAGGAAGCGGCAAGGGAACACGCATCGCTTGGCGAGAGGTGTGATAGGCTAGCCGCCGAAGCAGACCCGCATGAGTCTGCTCCTCCGAGTGAGTCTCACCGCTGGAATTCCGAGAGGAGGTTCCCATGAAACTTCGACCCAGTCCCGCGTTTTTCTCCGCGCTACTTTTTGCCGGCTTTCTCGCGTCCTGCGCGCAGCCATATCATCAGCCTGAGGAGCGCTATATCTTTGTTGCGTTCAACACCAGCCTGCCCTACTGGCAGGAAGCGGAGGCCGGACTGACCGATGCCGCGAAACAAATGGGTGTCAAGGCGGAACTCACAGGGCCGGAGGCGTTTTCCCCCACCGATGAGTTGAAGGCTTTTCAGCAGGCCGTGGCGCAAAAGCCTGCGGGAATCCTGGTCTCGGCCGCGAACCCCGATCTGTTCAAGTCGCCCATCAACGAAGCGGTGCTGCAAGGCATCCCCGTGATTTGCGTCGACGCGGATGTGCCCGCTTCCAATCGTGTGCTCTTCGTGGGCACAGACAATTTCCGCGCGGGGCAGGAGAGCGGCAAGCGGATGGCTGATATCCTGGCGGGCCAGGGCAAGCTCGTGGTCATCACGATTCCTGGGCAATTCAATCTCGATGAACGGATTCGCGGCGTCAACGAAGCCCTGAAGAAATATCCGGGGATCAAGATCACTAAGACGCTCGATGACAAAGGCGATTCGCGCAACGCCTTTGACGCCGTTTCCGCGCTCTTGCAGGGCAAAGAAAAGCCGGACGGCATCATCGGCCTGGAGGCATCGGGCGGCTCGGGCGCGGCCGGCGCGCTGCACCGCATGGACTTGGACGGCAAAGTTCCCATCGTGGCGTTCGACAAGGACCCGGAAACTTTGGACTGGATTCAACGCGGCGGGATTGCGGCGACTGTGGTTCAGAAACCTTACGTGATGAGCTACTACGGGCTAAAATTTGTGGACGATCTCTACCATAACGCCGTGCACGAGTTTAAAGACTGGAAGACTGCCCCTGCGCCGCCCATGCCGGCGTGGGTGGATACGGGTACGGCCATCGTGGACAAGAAGAACCTGCAATCGTTCCGCGATGCGCTGGCGGCTCATCCGAAGCCGATGTGACACGTTCGGGGAAGGAGATGCGGACTAGGCGAGGCCCATGGCGGCAAACGCCGTGACCGAGCCACAGCCCAGGGCCACTCCCAAAACGATACCGGCGAGCACGTCGCTGAGGAAGTGCATGCCGAGCAGGATGCGCGAAATGGCGATGCTCAGCGCCATGAAGAAAAGCGGGCCTTCCAGCGGGCGGTAGAAGTAGCTCAGCACCAGCGCAATCGAAAAAGCCGTCATGGCGTGGCCGGAAGGAAACGAAAAGCGGTCCGGCGGCAGGACTTTTGACCAGCAGTGCGGCTCGATCTGGCAAGGACGCGCGCGCTGGCTCAGGTGCTTCAGCGCCTTAAAGACAAGAATTCCGGCAAGCGCCGCGCCACCCGCCGCGGATACCGCGGCATAGCGCTGCGGTCCGCCAAACGTGAGGAGCAGGAAGCCCAAGCCGTACCAAATCCAGCCGTCGCCGAGGCGCGTTGCCCAGATCATCCAGAGGCGAATCCACCGGGGCGCACGCCACCGGTTAACGCGCCGCATCACGCGGTAATCGCGGCGTTCGATGTAGCCCCAGAGGTTGCGTGCCACGGCCATGGCCTTAACTCGCCCAGTTCGCCTCGAGCGTGGGATCGATTTCCCAGAGCCTGCGCTTGCTTCCCGCAGCGGATTCCATCGCGGCGGACCACTTCTTGCAGAAACGGATTTCGTTGATCCAGTGATTCAACGTGAACGCCGGCACCAGCAGCACGAGCGGCGAGAGCAGGAAGCACAACGGGTTATCCAGGAAGAGCGACTTCACGATGCTGAGCACTTCGATGGTGATGCCGCCGCAGCTTCCATGCTCTCCGAGAATGCGTCCGCGGCCGGCGCGCAGGCCAGAGAAGAAGTCGACAACGGTCCGCGCTCCGGGCACTTCGGTGTAGGTGAGGCCCACCCCGAACAGGGCGTGCGAATCGCTGCCGGCGATACCGATTTTGCCGAGCCGGGTCGCGAGCCTTTCGGCGTTGGCATTGGCTTCCTTCCACATCTTACCGTTGCGGGTCTCGTAGGCGGGCACGTAGGACTCAAACCAGCGGAAGTCCTCTTCCGCGCGCCGGCCAGTGAGGCCCGAGAAGACGTGATTCACGCTGAAGAACAACTTCCGTTCCGTCAGATACATAAGCAGGGAGAGGAAGTCGGTGCGGCGCTTTTGGATCTCGAGGTGGTCCTTTTCGGTCAGGCCATAGACGCCCAGGTGCATTTCCGTGCCGCTGGGCATGCGGACGGTCACTTCTTCGCTGAGGAAGAAGTCGGGGTGAGACCGCAGACCTTCGGCGGCCTCGATGGAGTCATGGTCGGTAAGAGTGACGACGGACATCCCTCTTTTTTTCAAGAGGTTATAGACTTCATGGGGATCGTTGTAGGACTCCCGGCAAAAGCGGTTGAGAACGGGAGCGGTGAACATTCCGGAAGCGATCGTATGAACATGAAGGTCGCATCGCATGGTGTCAATTTTGAGTGGGGAATATGAACAGGCCGTAAAGAGGTAGAGAAATCTGAGTAAATGTGTTCATGGAACTCATTGAACACATTAGGTTTACAAAATTATCCACAAGGCATGGAGCGTGCTGGGTTCACAACCACAACTCCTTGTGGCACAATCCTCCGCAATGGAAAAACTCCATATCGTCTACCACGACGCAGGAGGAGGTCACCGCAACGCCGCCGTCGCCCTTCAGACGGTCATTTCCCAGCAGCAATGCGATTGGAAAGTCGAGTTGGTCCAGTTTCAGGACCTGACGGACCGGCTTGACGTTCTGCGCAAACTCACCGGAATCCGCATCCAGCAGCAATACAACATTCTTTTACAAAATGGGTGGACACTGGGCAGCACGTATCTTTTGCGGGTGCTGCAGGCGACGATTCGGTTGTTTCACCGGCCGCTGGTGAATCTGCTGGAGAAATTCTGGCGGGAGAATCCCGCGGACATTTTGGTATCGGTGATTCCACATTTTAACCGGCAAATTTGCGAGAGCTGGAAGAAGGTTTATCCCGACCGGCCTTTTGTAACGATCATTACGGACCTGGCCGATTTTCCACCGCGTTTCTGGATCGAGCCGATCGCGGAGCAATACGTCATCGCGGGCACGGAAAAAGCGGCGGAGCAGGCGCGAGCAATGGGGCACGACGACGCGCATGTTTTTCTCACGTCAGGGATGATTCTGCGGCCGGATTTTTATGCGGAAGATCATTCCAACCCAGTCGCGCTGCGCGAAGAAATGGGATTGCTGCCCAAACTGACGACTGGGATTGTTCTGTTCGGCGGCCACGGCTCGAAAGTGATGTACGACATCACCGAGCGGCTGGACGCGGCGGATCTGCCGCTGCAACTGATTTTGATTTGCGGGCGCAACGAAGCACTGGCGGCGAAGCTGCGCGCGCGGCGCTGGAAGATGCCCGTGCACATTATCGGCTTCACCAAAGAAGTGCATCGATTGATGCGCGCTGCGGATTTTCTGATTGGCAAGCCGGGACCTGGAAGCATTGCCGAAGCGATGGTTCGCAAACTGCCGGTGTTGATCGAGTGCAACGCGTGGACGATGCCGCAGGAGCGCTATAAACACCGAGTGGGTGAAGGAAAAGAAGGTGGGCATCGTGCTAAAGAGTTTCGCGGATGTCGTGGAAGGCGTGCGGGAGATGTTGAAGCCCGCGAATCTCGAAGAGTTTCGCAAGAACGTTGCGGCGCTCGACAATCGTGCTGTTTTCGAAATCCCCGAAATCCTCACAACTCTTCTGGGCGAGTCGTGCCACAGGGGGGAGCGGGATGAGGAATTCGTTCGCGCCTCGAAAGCCGACTGATTGTGATTTCTCGCAGGCAACTTCGCTGATCCGTTGACGAGATTGCTCGATCACTTACAACTTGCCGACAGCCCGGGCAGGGACTCCACTTCCTGGGAAATTACGACAGAAATCCAAGCATGATTGGGTCGCGCTACTCTTCCCGCAGAACCTGCATAGGGTCGACGTGCGCAGCACGAATCGCTGGTATCAACGCGGCGGAAGCTGCGACAAGGAGCATGAGAATGACCACGGTTGAGAGGGTGACGCCGTCCGTGGGCGAGACGCCATAAAGCATTCCGGAAAGCAACCGTCCGGACACGGCCGCCAAACCCCAGCCCACCACGCAACCCACGAAAGTCACTGCTAGCCCTTGCAGAAGAAAGTGCTTCGCGATCTGTCCCTGCAAAGCTCCCAGGGCAAGCCGCAAACCTACTTCGCGCCGCCGGAGGGATACGGAATAGCTCAAAGTTCCGAATAGGCCGACGCTCGCCAGGGAGACCGCGGTAACAGCAAAAAAGGTCAGGAGGATGGTGCGCAGACGATTCTCCCCGAAGGCTCCGTCCAAATGCTGTTCCAGGGGCATGATTTCGAATACTGAGCGCGCCGGCTCGATGTCACGGATCTCTTTTCGGACCGTCTCCGCCAATGCCATGGGCTCCGTCTGCGTGCGGACCAGATAGTGCGGGTCAGGGCTGGGGGCGCTGATACACCAGTAGACTGTGGGACCGGGTTCGCGGTTCAGGCCTTCTTCTCGCGCGTCCCCTACAATCCCCCGAATCTCGCCGGCATCCTCGGGCCGGAGGAAAGCATTTCCCAGAACCTGAAGATGTCGACCGATGATGTTTGAGCCGGAGAGATACGTATCGGCGAAGCTGCGATTTACAAGAACAGTTACGGAGCCAGCTTCCACGCGAACGCCGCCCGGACTACTGGGGCTAGCAATGAGTTTTGGCTCTTGGCAGGAACCCCCCGCAAGTTGCGGAATCTGCATCGTCGAGAAATATCCGGGAGAAACGAAACGACTGTCTGCCAGGATCTTGTGTTCCGGATCGACCGGACCCTCCGCGAACTTGAGTTCCGTTTGAAACTCTGCCGGGACACCTGGCAGTTCTGAAGAATCCGCAGCCGCCTGCACGCCAGGAGTGTTTCGCAGGGTCTCGATAATGCGATCGATGCGCTGGACCAGCCCTTTCATATCCGCGGTTTCTCCCCATGAACCACTAACGTGGAAAGTCAATACATGGCTCGCCTCAAAACCCGGCGAGACCCGGCCGAGGGCCTGAAAGCTGCGCAGCAGCAAACCTGCACCAGCTAGAAGCGTGACCGCAAGAGCCACCTGCAGTCCTACCAGCACCCACTGCAGTCGAATCCCCCGCGAGACTTGGCTGCGGCTGTTCTGCGCGAGGGAACTCGACAGATTCTTTCGCGTTCCGCGAACTGCGGGCCACACGCCGCAGAGAATGGTCGCCACGACCGAGCAGAGCAGCGAGTACGCCACGATTCGCATGTCCAGATGGATTTCTTCAACCCGGGGCAGGCTGGCCGCCAGCGTGCGAAACACTTTAGACGCTCCGCCCACTACGATCAGACCAAGCAGCGCTCCCGCAAGGGCCAGCACAAAAATCTCCGTGAGCAGCTGTGCCACAATGGCGGACCGCGGAGCACCAAGCGAATATCGTACGGAGATTTCATGCTGACGCTGCGACGCCCGGGCCAGCAGCAGCGTCACAATATTGATGCAGGCAATGAGCAAAAGCAGGGACACCGATCCAAACAACATCCACATCGAACTGCGCACGCCTCCGATGGTTGTTTCCTTGAGCGGTTCGACCCAAACAGCCAGTTCCCCATCGGTCTTTGGGTATTGTTTGCCCAGTTGCGCCTGGACCGTGGCCAGATTGGCACGCGCCTGTGCAAGCGAGACCCCTGGCTTCAGGCGTCCGAAGGTGACGTACCAGGTTGAGCCCCTATCTTGTGCGTAGGGAGCATCTGTCGGGACAGAGGACCAAACGTCCACGTCGCGGCCCGGGAACCCGAACGAGCCAGGCATAATGCCGATGATCGAATCGGAGTAGCCATTAATCCGCAGTTTCTTTCCAAGAACATTTCGATCGGCGGCAAAGCGACGGCGCCAAAACCGCTCACTGATAATGACAGTGTCCGGCCCGCCAAAATGCTCTTCTTCTGGACTAAAATCGCGGCCCAAGACCGGCGAGACTCCCAACACCTCCAGGAAGCGTGGCGTTACAAAAGCTTCCGTTACCTTTTCAGGGAGCGCGCCGGAAGTCTCTGAGCTGTCGGCAATGTAGTACCCGGCGATCGCGCGAAACGTGGAATTCATTCGATTCCAGTCTTCCAACCGCAGAGTCGAGAGTTCGTTTTGCGGGCCTTTCACCTTGGTGTTGTATTGATGCAGGGACATGAGTTGATCGCCGTTGGGAAAGGGCAGAGGCCGCAGGAGAATCGCGTCGATGGCGGAAAAAACAGCGCTGTTTGCGCCAATGCCCAAGGCCAGTGTCACGATAACGACAACGGAAAAGGACGGGGACTTACGAATGAGGCGCAGAGCCCATTTAAGGTTATTCAACATGGTCTCCAGGATAGGAACGCGATGAACATCTCGCAGTTCCTCCTTGATTTGCTCCGGGCCGCCAAGTTCGAGCGCGGCACGCCTCCGTGCCTCCTCCGGCGCCATGCCTTCGGCGATATATTCCTTCGCCAACTCGTCCGCGTGAAACCGAAGCTCGGAATCGAGCTGCTTATCGAGCGTGCGCTTGCGAAGAGGAAACTTCCACAATGGCATGACCTGCTCCTATTGCGCTGTCTGAAGGATCCGGGCCACCGCTCCCGCCAAACGATTCCAATTGGATTCCTCTTTGCTCAATTGTTTCTTACCCTTTGCCGACAACTTGTAGAACTTGGCCTGACGTCCGTTGTCCGATTCGCCCCACTCTGCGGCCAGCCAGCCGCGCTTTTCCAGCCGGTGGAGAGCGGGGTAAAGCGAGCCTTGCTGCACCAGCAGCACTTGTTCGGAGATCTGCCGCAAACGCAGCGAGATGCCATATCCATGAATTGGGCCCAGCGCCACAATCTTCAGAATCAGCATGTCCAACGTGCCTTGCAGCAAGTCCGACTTCTCAATTGGCATCTTTCCTCCTAGACATTCGACATATGTAAACTGGGGATAGGTAGATTGTCAAGGAGAGAGCCATCCAGACCGTTTTGGCGGACAAACCCGAACCATTTTCACGTGTTCGGTAGACGCCTCGCCGGAACGTCGTAACCGGCCCGTCACTTACGCGACGTTCCGGTTGCATCCGGTGCTGTCCTCCGAAACTTCCTTCCGTTGTGGGCAAAGCAGATAGGCGTACAATTGTGCGGCTTTGAAGCACAAGGAGCTCCCTATGAGAACAGAATCGAGCTCGATTGCAAGGAAATCGCTTGGTCGTCTGGCTGTCTACTTTTCTTTTGCATCGTTCTGTGCAGCGGCTGCCTGGGCGCAGGGGTTCACCGTCGAACAGGTCATGAGTTCGCCGTTTCCTGAAGGTTTGACCGCAGCGTCGCGCGCGCCACGTATTGCCTGGGCTTTCGATTCCAAGGGTGTGCGCAACATTTGGGTTGCCGACGCGCCCAGCTTCGCGGCGCGCCAGGTTACGCACTACTCGGACGATGACGGCATGGCGCTTGCCAGCGTGCGGCTGACGCCCGATGGGCGCACGGTGGTTTACGCGCGGGGAAGTGAACTTAATTCTGCCGGGGAGGTAGCCGACCCCACGAACAACGTCACGCGACCGAACCAACAAATTTGGGCCGTGGACGTGGACAAGGGAGAGCCGCGTTATCTTGGGGACCTGAATTGCACGCGCGAAGGTTGCGAAGATATCGAGGTTTCGCCCGATGGCGCGATGGCCGTGTGGGCCGCGCGCGGGCAGCTTTGGATTGCGCCGGTGTCCGGAGCGCAACAGGCGCGTCAGCTCGTCTTCGTGCGTGGTGAAAATGATTCACCGCAGTGGTCGCCCGATGGGTCGGAGATCGCGTTTGTCTCCCACCGCGGCGATCACAGTTTCATCGCGATTTACAATTTCGGCCGCGATTCCATTCGTTACCTCGCTCCTTCCGTGGACCGCGACTCGATGCCACGATGGTCGCAGGATGGGAAACAGATTGCGTTTGTCCGGATCCACGGTCTCGAAGAACGACTGCCCCTTCTTCAGATTCGGCCCAATCCTTGGGCTATTTATTTGGCAGATGCCTCAACCGGAGAAGGCCGTGCGATCTGGCGCAGCACGGAAGAACTCACTGGTTCGTTGCCCAACCTCACGGAAAACAAATCGTTTCATTTCGCAGGCAATCGCATCGTCTTCGCGTCGGAGCAGGATGGCTGGAACCATCTGTACTCGATTGCTGCATCCGGCGGCGCCGCCACGCTGCTTACTCCGGGCGAATTCGAAGTGGAAGACGTCGGCATCTCGCGCGATTCCCGTTGGGTCATTTACTCTTCGAACCAGGACGACGTTGACCGCCGGCATCTCTGGCGGGTTAGCGTCGAAGGAGGTAAGCCCGAAGCTCTCAGTAAGGGCGAGACGATGGAGTGGTCTCCCGCGGAACTTTCCGACGGCCGCACTATCGTTTGCCTTGGCTCAACAGCAACTTCACCGGCTATGCCGTATCGCCTGACGTCTTCCGGACGCGAGATGATTGCCCAGCTTCCCGCCGAATTTCCTTCGGCACAGCTTGTGGTCCCCAAGCAAGTGACTTTCCTGGCTGCCGATGGGTTAACGATCCATGGCCAGCTTTTTGTTCCGCGTGCACGCACTGGCCCAGGCCCGGCGCTGGTTTTTATGCACGGCGGTTCGCGGCGCCAGATGATGCTCGGCTTTCATTACATGCAGTACTACCACAATGCCTACGCGGAGAATCAATACCTCGCTTCGCGCGGCTTCGTGGTTCTCTCGGTCAACTATCGCACGGGCATCATGTATGGGCGCGCGTTTCGCGAGCGCGACAAAGGCGGGCCGCGCGGCGCCGAGGAGTATCAGGACATTGTCGCTGCGGGAAAATATCTCCAGACGCTTCCCATCGTGGACGCGAAGAAGATTGGCCTTTGGGGAGGCTCCTACGGCGGCTTCTTGACAGCGATGGGCCTGGCGCGCAATTCGGACATCTTCGCCGCGGGCGTGGATTTTCACGGCGTTCACGACTGGTCGGCGCGGTTTGGGCGCGGCCCGCAAGAAGGCGGCGGTCCACCCGATCGCGCCGAAGCTCAGCGCCTGGCGTTTGAGTCTTCGCCAAACGCGTCCATCAGTTCGTGGAAGTCACCGGTGCTGCTCATTCAAGGCGATGACGACCGCAACGTGGATTTCAGCCAGATGGTGGACCTCGTGCAGCGCTTGCGCGCGCAGAAGGTTCCTTTTGAGCAGATTGTTTTTCCCGACGAGATTCACGATTTTCTGCTGTGGCGCTCGTGGGTGCGCGGGTATAAAGCTACGGCGGATTTTCTCGAGCGCGTTTTGGTCAAAGGCGCGCAAATCACAGGCGGCTCTTTATAGGCCCTTGCCCAGTCAAATTGTATTCAGAGATAGAAGCTGAAGACTACTGCCGAAGTTGCGCGTGTTCGGCGCGGCCGGGATGAGGGAAGTGCGGTCCGGCATGGGAATCGCGAGCGGGCGACTGCATGTGCGGCTTGGCGCAGGTGTGGACCCACCAACGCGAAGCGTAGCGTTTGGAATCGCACATTTTGACGCAGCCGCCGTGCGCCTTGGCTGCCGGACAACCGCAGAAGCAGCCGGTGGCAGTGGCGTGGCGCAGCATTCCAGGAGTGTCCGCCGTCAGCGGAAGAGAACACGCCAGCAGGCAAACTCCCAGACCAAGAAGCTTGAGGAAGGGAAGGACGCTGGAGATAATTTGCTGAAAGCGCACGAACATGAGGCTGATTTTGAAGGGGGGCGACAAAAAAACCGATAGCCCAGGGAGTTCGGTAGTTTTGTTACCGGGGTTCTGGAACCAGGTTGACTGCTCACGAACTAGCTCCGAAGATGGGCGATTCCCGAATCAAATTGAGGGGAGTTCCGAATTGAATTAAGTGTGCGTTTTTGGTGCAGTTGCGGAGCAGAGTCAGAACGATAACACAAACATACTAAAAGACTTATCTCGGAGCAGCGGAAGTGCCTCAATGGCCAAGACCGTGCATTAAGGGGAGCCGTGGGCGCGTTTCATAAGACGGCCCGTAGAGAGAGACATGCGAGGGGGAAGGGGCTTGCTGGTCACTTTTTTCAGGTCGTTCCCACCTGCCTCTGAGAGGGAAGCTAGGATGGATGACCCCACGCGCTGGTGTGAAAACGACGCCAGCAATTGAAACGCGCCTTCTGGGGCCCCCGATCCCAAGCGGGGGCCCCTTTTTTGCTTCCACTCTTGCCCTCAGGTTTCTGAAAGTTCGAAGCCACTCAATTCCAGCAATCCGTACGAGACCCACGCCTTTACGGTGAACTGTATTTTCTTTCCGTCAGCGACATAGTGACAGCACTGCGGACCTGAGGAACTCAACGCAACTCCAAGGCGGTAATGACCAGGGCCGCGATACGGCACGTAGCGGTAGCGGCCCGGGGCCTTTGGTAAGGGTTCCTCCATGAAATAGCCGACAGCGTTTCCTTCAAAGAAGAAAGTTTTGCGTTCTTGCTCAGGGTTCATTGGCGCGATCTTGAGTCCGTCATTCGATGGATCCGTTTCGGCGAAGCAAGTCACGCGTTGCGGCGTGTTCAGGGGATCGCCACCAGCGGCAATTCGATGAAGCTGGACTGCATCGGCGAGTGATAAATTCGCTGTGTGGCTTTCTTATAGTCGCCGGGTTTGGCCCAGAAGATATTCGGCACGAACGTTTGGGGATTGCGGTCGTACAGTGGAAACCAGCTCGATTGAATCTGCACCATGATGCGATGACCCGGAAGGAAGACGTGATTTGCGGTCGGGAGATTGAAGCGATACACCTGCACCGCGTTCTGCGTGAGGGGCTTCGGCGTTTCCAGGCTTTCGCGGTAGCGGCCGCGGAAGATGTCCGCGGAGACCATGAGTTGGTAGCCACCCATTTCTTCCTGGCCGGCGACTTCGTCGGGATAGACGTCGATGAGTTTCACGACCCAGTCCGAATCCGTACCGCTGGTGGAAGCAAAGAGATTCGCGACGGGTTGGCCGCTGATTTTCATCGGCGCTTTCAATTCGTCTGAGACGTAGGCCAGTACGTCTGGCCGCCCGGAAGCTTCGCGCTGGTCATCGACGAGCCACTGTGGCCAGGTGAATCGACCGCTGTATCCCACCGGCTGGTTGGGGCGGGCGCGGAAGGGAACGGGCTTGGCCGGGTCAGAAACATATTCGTCAAACCCCGAACCGCCTATCGTCGCGGGCGATTCAGAGAGACTCAATCGCAACCCTGAAAGAAGGTAAAGCGGCGTGGCGCGGACGGTACAGCCGCTTGAGCAACCGGCAGGCCACACCGGCAAGCGGAGCCATTTATTCGTGCCGGTTTCGAACGCATTCACGGGTGCGACGTCCGCTTTTGGCGCGCCGTCCTTCAAATATTGCGCGAGAAACGGCGCGAGAATCTCCTTGCGGAAATAGAGGCCGGTGTCGCTGGAGAATTTCAGTGCGCCGAGCGAGCTGGCGTTCTCGATTTCCTGGCCGTGATGCCACGGCCCCATGACGAGGAAGACTTTGTCGTTGTTGGTGTCTTTCGGCTTGATGGCTTTGTAGACCGCGATTGCGCCGTAGATGTCCTCCTGATCCCACAGGCTGTGCACCAACATAGTTGGGACTTTCAACGGTTGCGCGCTGAGAATTTTGTCCATGGCCTGCTGTTGCCAGAACGAGTCGTAGCCGGGGTGCTCGAGAATTTTGCGCCAGAAGCCCACCTGCTCGAGACCGTGAATGCGGCCAAGTTCACCCGCGGAGCCCGCGGCCATGTACTCATCGTAATCGTCGAAGTGGCTGACCCACCATTTGGCTTTGTTGTCGCGCGTGGCGACCTGCTCGTAGATATAGGGCAGGTTCTGCTGGCGGAAGGCGCCGTTGTGGAACCAGTCGTCGCCCATCCAGCCGTCGACCATGGGGTTCATGGGGACGGAGACTTTCAGTGCGGGATGCGGATTCACCAGCGCCATGAGGGGAAGGAAGCCATCGTAGGAGATGCCCAGGATGCCAACTTTGCCGTTGCTCTCCGGAAGATTTTTGACCAGCCAGTCGATGGTGTCGTACGTGTCAGTGGAGTGATCTACAGGAGTGGGATTGAGCGGGCCGTGGAGCGGGCGGTTCATGACGTAGTCGCCCTCGGAGTCGTACTTGCCGCGGACGTCCTGCACGACGCGAATGTAGCCACCTTCAACGATTACGTCGGTGGCGTTGTCGTAGCCGTAGAGGATGGGGCCGAGGTGGGCGCTCTGCGCGTGGGAAGTGAGTTCGGTAGCGCTGTAGGGCGTGCGGGTCAAGAGAATCGACGCGTCCTTCGCACCTTTGGGGACAAGAATGACGGTGTGGAGCTTGATGCCGTCGCGCATGGGAATCATGACGTCGCGGCGGGAGTAGTTCCAGGTGTCCTGCGCGACCTGGAAGCGTGCGGGCGTTTCGTTGGGCAGAGTGGCGGGCGCGGATTGTGAGGAGGTGGTTTGCGCCGCGGTAGTTGTTGCAAAGAAGGACGCTCCGAGCATGATTCCGAGCAGCGGTGGGGTGAGTCGGCGAGCAATGCGTGTCATGGAAGCTCCTCAGTGAAGAAAGAAGACGATTCAGGCAAATCTACTCTGAACAGATGCGGGTCTAAGAGCGCGGGGATTTTAGCACAGAGCTAACCGTGCTTAGGATTTTGGTCTCTTTTGTTCGAGCAAAGCGAGGCCAGCCGGCGTAAGGCGAACCGTCGAACGACCGTTTGCGGAGGCCGCCTCGAGCAGTCCGCGGTCATTCGATTCTTCCCATACCGGAAGTCTCGGACATGAGGTGCGCCAGGCGCCCATGGTTTCGTCGTAGGTGCGTTCTTTCTGCTTAACCCATTCCAGAAGATCGAGGATCAGGCTCTCAATGGTATCTGTCACGCGGGGTCCACTTTCACCATTGACCGGGAAACCCAAATGGCTAAGATGCTCGGCATGAGCTACCAACTGAATCGCCGCAATTTTATCATTGCCGGGGGATTGACCGCGCTTGCATCGACGCGCGTCCTTGGCGCCAACGATACGATCCGTGTTGGAGTGATCGGCGCGGGCGGGCGCATGAATGGCCTGCTCAATGACGCGGACAGGACCGGGGGCTACCAGATCGCGGCGGTGACCGACGTTTATGGGCCGCGCTGCGACGCCATCCGACAAAGAGCGAATGGCGGCGCAGCCACGGTCCACGCGAATTATCGGGATCTGCTCCAGCAACCGCTCGACGCGGTCATCATCGCCGCTCCCGACCACTGGCACGTGCGCATGGCCGTCGACGCCATTAAAGCCGGCAAAGACGTCTATCTGGAAAAGCCCGTGACGCACACGCTGGAAGAAGGCGCGGTGCTGACGGCAGCCGTGCGCTCGAGCAAACAAATCCTGCAATGCGGCATGCAACAGCGGAGCTGGAGCCACTTTCGCGACGCCGTGGACTTGATTCAAGGCGGGAGCATCGGCCGCGTGCCCCAGGTCAGAACCTACTGGTGGCAGAACTACCTGGCGCACGGCACGCAAAAGGCGATCGAAACCGACAAACTCGATTGGAAACAGTGGCTCGGCGGCGCGCCGGATCAGCCTTTCAGCGAAGAAAAGTTTTACCGTTGGCGCTGGTTTTGGAATTTCGGCGGCGGGGCGATGACCGACTTGTTCACGCATTGGATCGACGTGGTGCACTGGGCGATGAAGGCGGACCAGCCGAAAGACGTGCTAATGCAGGGCGACAAGCGCATCTTCGACCAGTGGGAATGTCCCGACACCGTGCAGGCGGCTGTTCGATATCCGTCGTTCAACGTCGTTTACGAAGGAATGATGGCGTCGTCGATTGACGACGGCGGACTGGAGTTTCGCGGCACCGACGCGACACTGAAGATCAACCGCGGCGGCTTCAGCATTTTTCACGAAGGTGTGCCGAACCAGAGCAATCCTGTTATGAAAGCGGAGAGTTTCCGCGACGGAACGATCGATCACATGCAGAATTTCTTGGATTGCGTGCGAAGCCGCAAGGAACCCAACGCTCCGGTTGAGACGGGAGTTGCGGCGGCGCGTGCCGGACACCTGGCAAATCTGGCGTTTCACCGAGGCGGCCAGATTGCGTGGCCGGCAAAGGGCTGAGACGGAGCGGGGATTTTCTCGCGTCAGCTCAGTTGATTTTGCGCGCTACGGCGATGCTGGCTTGACCGAGGGCGTGCGCCACCTGCGTCTCGCGAAGGCGCGAGGCGTCATATTCAAACGACAACTGCTTCTTTGAATCGTCCAACCGAAAACGTCGCAGGCCGTAGGTGTTGGCGAATTCACCGAGCTGGCGCAATTGGTCTTCGCTCAGGGGAGACTGCAATTCATAGGTGACTTCCACGAGGGTCATGGCGTGATTATAGCAGCCGCGGCAAGCTTCCACAGCTAAACAGAGAGGCATAAGAACGGCAGGTCTTACGCATATTCCCAGCGCCGAGCCACTCGGCGGGCGATAGCGAACAAGGATACGGTAATGCCCAAGAGAACGAGAACCTGCGGCCAAAGATGAGAGACCGGCTCGTCGCGCCAGAAAACTTTTGTGAATCCGTCAATCGCCCACGCGTTAATTGTCAGCAAGCCCGCTTTCTGCATGGCCTCCGGCATCAGGAACCGCGGAAACATACTGCCGCCAACAGAGGACATGACGAGAATGACGAGCGTGGAAAGCGCGCCCAACTGCGCGCGCGTGCGGCAAATGCTGGCCAGCAACAAGCCAAAAGAAGCCACAGCCACCGCGCTGCAGACACCCATAATGATGAACCCTGGGATGTGCGACCAGAAGTCCAGCTTGAAGACCGCCCATCCCCAGAGGAACATCAGGACGAGTTGCGAAAAGGCCAGCAGCGCGTTGAAAGTGAGTTTGCCCAGCATCAGCGAGGTCATGGTGACGCGAGAGCTGAGCACGCGGTCGAGAGTGCCGCTCTCGGCTTCGTCAAGCAAGGCTCCCGCGGCGCCGCTGGCGGTAAAGAGCAGAAACATCACGCCGATGGCGGCGGCATAGAACGAAACCATGGGATTGTTCTTGTTTTCGCCGACGACCGCGCGCGCGGTGACCGCGATGATTCCGCCGTTGCTGGAGCTGGAATTGACCGCCCCGCTGCCGCTGTCGGTTTGCTTGCGTAGACGGCTAAGGTTTTCGTCAATCCGCTCCCGCTGCTCGCGCGTCAGGCCGCCGGCAAATTGATCAAAATATTTTGATCCCTGCTCGGCCATCACGTCGGGCATGGAAGTCATCGCCACTTTCTGAAGAAGACCCGAGACCACTTGAGGTGCAACCGCATCGCTGCTGTCTTCGAGCAACTGGATCCTGGGGCGACTGGCATCCTCGGGACCGAAGGAAATCGGGTTCTCGCCGAAACCGTGCGGAATGATCAGCGCAACGGGCGCGGTTCCCGCTTTGACCGCCGCTTCCGCGGTGGCTGCCGTGTATGCAGGCTGCTCCGCACCTTTTACAGGTTCGGGCCGCGTCTTCACGACCAGTGATCCCTCTTCCTTTAGGCCCTGAAGCAGGCGCTGCGAGGCGCGGCTATGGTCTTCATCCACAGCGATAAGGCTGACTTTAGGCGTGGTGTCGCGGCGTCCGCCGAAGATAACCGCGAAAATACTGAAGAAAGCCAACGGCAAAACAAAACTCAGCACTAGCGCACCCCGGTCGCGGCGCAGGGAAGCCGTGGCAGTGCGAATGATGGCGAAAATCAATCGCGCAACTCCCTTCCGGTCAAGTGCAGGAAGACCGATTCGAGGTTCGGCTTGCGGATGGAAACGTCGATCAGCTCGAGTCCAGCCTTTGCGGATGCTTCGAGCAGAGCGCCAATTTCGGCGGGATGGTCGATTGTGAATTGCGCGGCGCCATCCACGGAGTGCCCGCCGTGTTGCGTCACCCAAGCGGCAACGCGCTCGTTTCCACCAGCGAAACGCGCCAGCACCTGGCTGCGCGAGCCAAAGGAGGTGCGAACGAGCTCAGCTTGCGTGCCAAGCGCGATGATTTTGCCGTGATCGATAATGGCGATCCGGTCGCAGAGACGCTCGGCTTCTTCCATGTAGTGCGTGGTGTAGATGAGCGACATGCCCTCGGCGTGCAACTTCTCTATCATTTCGAAAATGTGATTGCGTGATTGTGGATCGACGCCCACGGTCGGCTCATCCATGAGAACGAGCTTTGGCTGGTGAATGAGCCCGGCCGCCATGTTGAGGCGCCGCTTCATGCCACCGGAGAGATTCCTGACGAGTTCGCCCGCACGATCGGTGAGGGTCGCCCAGCCGAGGCAGCGCGCAACGGCCTGCTCGAGTGCCGCGCCGTTAAGTCCGTGATAGCGTCCGAACGACTGCAAATTCTCGCTGCAGGTGAGCCGGGGATAGAGCGCGAGTTCCTGCGGGATCCAACCGAGAGCGTTGCGCGCCGCAGAAGAATCGGCACGCGCGCCGAAAACCGTGATTGTGCCCGCGTCGGGAATGACGCGGCCCACAATGCTGCGAATCAACGTGCTCTTGCCGGCTCCATTAGGGCCAAGCAGGCCCAGGCATTCTCCGCTGGGCAATTCCAGCGTGATGCCGTCAACCGCAGCCACCTGGCCGAAGCGCTTCACCAGCGCTTCCACACGCAATGGCGCTGGTGCACTGACGCTCGAAATGGCTGCGGAATACAAGGCGCGAACTCCCCGATACCCTACGCGAGTCCGAAGTATACCAGCCGCGGAGTAAGTCTGATGTATTCGGATGCAGCTCCAAGTCATCTAATATAACCTCATGTCTGAACTGCCCCCGAACCCGAAATTGCCGGCCGCGAGCTTGCCCGTTTTGTCTGGCCCACCAAGAGTCAAGGATCCGGTGTGCGGCATGTCCGTGGATCCCGCCAAAGCTGGGGGCAAGGTCGAGCACAACGGCAAGACCTACTACTTTTGCTCAAAGCGTTGCGCGGAGCGGTTTTCACAAGGTCCCGAGAAGTTTCTGGCTGCGCCCGGTCAGGCTGGAATGGAGCCCATGCACGGCGGCGCTGCGCACAGCCGCAATCACGCGGTACATGGGACGACGCAAGCCGCGGCCGCCGCACCTGTGGTCTCGGGTGCGAAGACCGTGCGCTATACCTGCCCGATGCACCCGGAAGTGGTTCAGATCGGTCCGGGGTCATGTCCCAAGTGCGGGATGGCGCTCGAGCCGATGGATTTCCTCGCTGAGGTTGAGGCAGATCCGGAGTACGAGTCGATGCGCCGGCGGTTTTGGGTGAGCGCGGCATTGTCCCTGCCGGTTTTGCTGCTATCGATGTTCGGCGAAACACTAGGCATGGGTTTGTCGCACGGTCTCAGAAACGCGATCGAGTTTTTGCTGGCCACGCCGGTCGTGCTTTGGGGAGGTTGGCCGTTTTTCGAGCGCTTCTGGGCTTCGCTCGTGAACCGCAGCCCGAACATGTTCACGCTGATCGGTCTGGGGACGGGAGCTGCCTACCTGGAAAGTGTCGTCGCGACGTTCTTCCCGCAAGCCTTTCCCGCGTCGTTTCGCGGTATGGCCGGTGCCGCACCGGTTTATTTCGAAGCCGCGGCCGTCATCACCACGCTGGTGTTGCTCGGGCAGGTTCTCGAACTGCGTGCGCGGCAGCGCACCAGCAGCGCGATTCGCGCGCTGCTGAATCTCGCGCCGCAGCAAGCACATTTGCTAACGGGTGACGGCCCGGAACGAGATGTGGCGCTTGATACTGTGAAGGGGGGCGACCGGTTGCGCGTTCGTCCCGGCGAACGCGTTCCGGTCGATGGCGTAATTTGCGACGGCGCGAGCGCCGTCGACGAATCCATGATCACGGGCGAGCCGATGCCGGTGGAGAAGGGCGCCGGTGACAGCGTCACCGGCGGCACGCTGAACACCAGCGGCAGTTTTGTGATGGAAGCGCAGCGCGTCGGCAGCGAGACAATGCTCGCGCAGATTGTGAAGCTGGTCAGCGAAGCGCAGCGCAGCCGCGCGCCGATGCAGCGGCTGGCGGATCGCGTCGCATCCTACTTCGTTCCGGCCGTCGTTCTGGCAGCGGCGCTCGCCTTCTTCGGCTGGTTTTTCTTTGGCCCTGAGCCGCGTTTCGCTCACGCGCTCGTCGCGGCCGTCTCGGTGCTGATCATTGCCTGCCCTTGCGCGCTAGGACTTGCAACTCCGATGTCCATCATGGTTGCCGTTGGCCGCGGCGCGCACGCTGGGGTGCTTATCCGCAACGCCGAAGCCCTGGAAACGCTTGCCAAGGTCGATACTCTCGTCGTCGATAAGACTGGCACCCTCACCGAAGGAAAGCCACGCGTGGTGCGCGTGTGGGTTGCGCGGAGTTCGGGATTAAATGAGCAGGAGCTCCTACGATTGGCGGCCAGCGTGGAGCAAGCGAGTGAACACCCACTAGCGAAAGCGATCGTGACCGCGGCGCGCGACCAGGGAATCGCATTGGAGGAGCCGAGGGATTTCCGTTCGGCGGGAGGTTTGGGGGTTCAAGGGCAAGTCGGCGGGCGGCGCGTGGCGATTGGTTCGCAGGACTACCTGGGGAGTCTAGGAGTTACAGACGCTGAGGACAAATTCGACGATTCGCTCATTGCCCCAGAAGGAAGCTTGACGCCGATCTTCGTAGTTGTGAACTCAAAGGCGGCGGGACTCATTGCCGTGGCGGACCAGATTAAAAGTCATGCGCCCGAGGCGCTGAAGACCCTGCAAGCGGAAGCGATTCGAGTTGTGATGCTCACGGGGGACCGTCGCGAGGCGGCGACGGCAGTGGCGCGTGCCTTGGGGTTAGATGACGTCGAAGCAGAGGTGCTCCCGCACCAAAAGAGAGAGGTCGTTGAGCGCTTGAAAGAAGAAGGACGCGTGGTGGCGATGGCGGGAGATGGAATCAATGACGCGCCGGCGCTGGCCGCGGCAAACGTCGGAATCGCGATGGGCACGGGCACCGATGTGGCCATCGAAAACGCCGGCATCACGCTGCTCAAGGGCGACCTGCGGGGAATCGTCCGCGCGCGAAAGCTGAGCCGTGCTACGATTCGCAACATCAAGCAGAATCTCGCCTGGGCTTTTCTCTACAATGTGATTGGTATCCCCATTGCCGCAGGGGTCTTCTATCCCTTGCTCGGGTGGCTGCTGAGCCCCATGCTGGCCAGCGCAGCGATGAGTTTCAGCTCGGTTTCGGTAATCGCCAACGCGCTGAGACTGCGCAAGGTTAACTTGTAGATTTCGTTGCTTCTGCTGACTAGCTCTGCAAGCCAGGTTGAACGCGAAACCCTCCTTCCGAGCGGCCCCCCCACCGTGGGCTGCGGTGTTAATAGCACATTGGTTTTGCGGCTACGCTTGCCCAACCATCCTACCCACCTGACCAAACGGCGTTGCCATCGTCTAATCCTGCAGAAAGAGGGAACTTTTCCCGAAGTGTTTCGTACTTCTGTATAGCAGCGAGATGTAGGCCAGCGGGGGTCGGGTATGTCCAGCAACGGCAACGGATTAACAAACGGCAAGAATGGCAAGAAGCGGCGCCGGCGGATTATCTGGGCGTCCATTGCGCTCGTCGTTCTGGGGGGCGGCGGCTATGGCGTCAAGGCCGCGCTAAGCCCTAACCACAATATTGATCCTTCTAAGCTGGCGGTGGTGGAGCGCGGAGACCTGGCTCGCGTGGTCGTGGCCACGGGAAAGATTCAGCCCCTCTCGAAAGTCGAAGTGAAGTCCAAAGCCAGCGGCATCGTGAAAAAGCTGTATGTGGATTACGGGGATCATGTGAAGCAGGGGCAACTGCTCGCAGAACTCGACAAAGTCCAGCTGGAAGCCGCTGTGCGGGCCTACAGTGCGAACTTCCAAGCTGCGCAAGCTGCGTTGGAATCCGCCAAAGCCACGCTCGAGCGCAATAAGGTGGACGCCGAAGGCCCCGACGTTCCTTTTCTGAAGCTCAACATGGAGCGCGCCGAAACCATGTTCAAGGACGGCGTCATGTCCAAGAGCCTGGTGGAGGATGCCGAAAAGAATTACCAGCTCGCTTTGAACAAGCAGGTCAGCGCGCAGCGCAATCTGGCCGTTTCGCAAGCGGAGATTGCCAAGTGCGACGCGCAGGTGGCGCAGGCGAAGGCTTCGCTGGAAAACGCGGAAGAAGATTTGCGCAACTCCACAATCATCAGCCCGATTGATGGCCTGGTGCTCTCGCGCGACGTGAACGTCGGAGACGCGGTCAGCTCGATCCTCATCCTGGGTTCGCAAGCGACGTTGATCATGACCTTGGGCGACGTGAGTGAAGTGTACGTGCAGGGCAAAGTGGATGAAGCGGATATCGGCAAAGTGTACATGGATCAGCCGGCGCGCATCGTGGTGGAATCGTTCAAGGACAAGAAGTTCACCGGCAAAGTGACCAAGATTTCGCCGCTCGGCAAAGAAAAGGATAACGTCACCACATTTGAAGTGCGCGTGTCGATCTCCAATCCCGGTGGAGAGCTCAAAGCGAATATGAGCGCCAACGCGGAAATCCTGCTCGAGGAAAAGAAAAACGTCTTGATGGCCCCGGAAGCGGCCATGATTTACGACAAGGATCGCAATGCCCAGGTGGAAATCCCCGATCCCAAGGGCGAAAACGGCAAGAAGAAAATCAGCGTGAAGCTGGGCATCTCCAACGGCGTGAAGACGGAGATCCTCGCCGGCCTGAACGAAAAGCAAAACGTCATCCTGCAGTAAGCGAGAGGACCCTGTGTCTTTCCGCGACCTATTGCGCGACACCCTGGCTACGCTCTGGGCGCACAAGCGGCGCACGTTGCTCACCATGTTCGGCATCGCCTGGGGCATCATCTCGATCACCATCATGGTGGCCGCAGGAGAAGGCCTGGGCGACGGCATCCAGAAGAATCAGGAGACGTTTGGCAAGGACGTGATGATCGTCTTCGGCGGGCGCACCAGCATGCAAGCGGGCGGCACGCGTTCCGGCCGGATGATCCGCTGGCTGGAGGACGATTACGTCCAGGTTGCCAAAGAAGCGCCAGCGTGCAAGTACGTGATGCCAGAACTCGGCAATGATGTGCAGGTCCGCAGCCTCTTCAATAGCGGCACAATCCAAGTGGTCGGTGCCCTCCCACCATTCTCCGAAATCCGCAGCGTGGCTACGGCGGAGGGGCGGTTCTATAACGATCAAGACAATGAAGAAGGCCGCAACGTGGCGTTTCTCGGCAGCGACACCAAGAAGCAACTTTTCGCCGAGCGCGACGCCCTGGGTCAGACCGTGTGGTTGAACGGCATCCCATATACGGTCATCGGCGTGATGAAAGCCAAAGACCAGAACTCCAGTTACGACGGCTTTGATACGCGCAAGATTTTCATCCCATTCAACGCCATGCGCCGCGATTTTCCCAATAAGCCACCTTCCGTCGAGCACAGCGTGGACCGCCTGCTGGTGGCGCCCTGGTCGCTCTCAACGCACATGGATTGCGTACATCAGGTTCGCCGCACCCTCGGGCGGCTCCACAATTTCGATCCGCGCGACGAAGAAGCGGCCAGCATCTGGGACACAGTGAAAAACGCACAGGCCAACCGCATGATTATTGTCGGCATGGAAATCTTCATGGGCGCCGTGGGCATCGCCACGTTGTTTCTCGGCGGCCTCAGTGTGATGAACGTCATGCTGGTCAGCGTCCGCGAGCGCACGCGTGAAATCGGCGTGCGCATGGCCCTGGGCGCCACGCGGCGGTCGATCCTGCGCCAGTTTTTCGTCGAAACGATCTTTGTGGTGGCCATCAGTGGAGGCGTGGGCCTGTTTATCTCGTACGGCTTCTGCGCCCTGGTCAACCTTGCTCCGATGCCGCCCTTTTTCAGTGGCATGCTCACAAGCTGGAAGATCGCGGCAATGTCGATTCTTTTGCTGGGCCTGATTTCGATTCTTTCCGCGCTTTACCCGGCAAACCGAGCGGCGTCCGTCGATCCGATCGAAGCGCTGCGTTTTGAAGCGGGGGGATGATGCTGGTCGAAATCTTCAGACAGGCGTGGACAGCGCTGGGACGCAACCCCATCCGCAGCTTCCTGACGATGTCCGGAATATCTTGGGGCATTGTCGCGGTCACGCTGCTGCTCAGCTACGGCTCCGGTTTTCGCAGTGTGTTGATGTACACCTTTGAGGTATTCGGAAAAGGCGCCGTGATTGCCTGGCCCGGCACGACCAGCGAACAGGCTGGCGGCGAGCGCGCCGGCAAGCCGGTGCGCTTTGAAGAGGAAGATGCCGAATGGGTGAAAGCGCAGTCGCCGCTCGTGAAGCGGGTCACTCGCGAGACGGTGCGCTTCCAAGGCGTATCCAACGGCGAGCGCCTCTCCGACTCCGCGGTGCGTGGCGTTTTCCCGGAATACGGTGAGATGCGCAATGAAATCCCAACTGACGGCCGGTGGATTACCCCCGAAGATATTGCCGAGCGCCGGCGCGTCGTGTTTCTTGGCGCGCGCCTACGGAAGAAGCTCTTCAGCGGCGAACCCGCCGTCGGGGAGATTGTTCGCATCATAGGCGTCCCCTTTACCGTCATCGGCTCGATGGATATGAAGTTTTCCGACAGTTGTTACTTCAACTGTGATGACGAGTCCGCGTTCATCCCCTACACCGCGGCGAACGATCTTTGGGACACCAAGTATTCGAGCGTCATGGTGTTCGAGCCGGTTGCGCCGGTGTTTGAGGCCCAGGCGATGCAGCAGTTCCGCACTGCCATCGCCAATCGCCAGCATTTTTCGCCCAATGACAAGCGCGCCATCACCATGTTCGGCCGGGAAGAGTTTAAGCCCATCATGGAAGGCATCACCATTGGCGTGGAGGCGCTGCTGTTTTTCATTGGCGCGATGACACTGGGCATCGGCGGCGTGGGCGTGATGAACATCATGCTGGTGTCGGTGGACGAGCGCGTGCGCGAGATTGGTCTCCGTCGCGCGCTGGGCGCAAGAAAGTCGCACATTCGCTCGCAGTTCCTCCTCGAAGCGCTTGTGATGACGCTGGCAGCGGGCGTTATTGGCATGCTTCTGTCTTGGGGGCTAACGACGGCAATCGGTACATTGCCGTTCCTCGGGCCGGCTTATGAGGATGATTCCGGGAAGGTAGATATTCACCTGACGCTTTCCTTCTTTACCATGCTGATGTCGACGATTGTGCTCGTTCTGGTGGGAGTGATCAGCGGCTGGCTACCAGCCATGCAAGCGGCCAAGCTGGACCCGGTCGAAGCTCTGCGCTACGAATAAACCTCAGTTACTCGGTTCTGTGTCCGACTCCAAGTAGCCCTAGTGTGGCAACAACAACCATCAGGATCGCGTAGGAAATCTGTAGGGCTCGTTGTACGGCTCAACTCTGGCCGAGGATGGCGTCGAAATAGGCGAGCATGTCCGGGGAGTCCCACTGCTGCGGGCCGTAAAACTTGCGCGCGATCTTTCCGTGACGGTCGATGACATAAGTATCGGGGAAAACCGGCGTGCCGTACGCATTCGCGATCGGCGCGATTAAAACGTTGGTCGAAGGGTCTCGGTGAACCGAGGGATCTCGTAGAGTAGGAAAGATGACTCCTTGATCTCTCAGAAACTTTTGGTAAGCGTCGGGATCTTCATCCACGCTTACGCCCAGAACAAGCGCATTCCGGGACTCGATATATTTCTGCAGCTTGTTGAGCGAGGGCGTCTCCTCCACGCAGGGAGGGCACCAGGTCGCCCAGAAATTCAGGACGACAACTTTTCCGCGGAGGTCGCTTAACCGCCCGGGCTTGCCATCGATCTCCGTTGGGAAATCCAGAGCGGTTTTGCCAGCAACGGTGGGCTCGCCCTGGCGGTACATTGGCCGGGAAAAAAGCACCACCACCAGCGCGCAAAACGCCACAACGACCCACGCGGCCGCTTTTCTTAGCATTGCTTGCATAATGTTATACTAGCTCATCTCCACTAATTCAGAAATGGTTCTTCCGCATCCATAAGACCTATGGCCAGCGAGCAATCCAATCCGCGCCCCAAGGCCGTCTCCAGCGGGCCGACTTCCGAGTCCGTGAGCGCGATTGTTCCAGCGCGAAATGAGGAAGCTGTGATCGCTGCGTGCATTGAATCGCTGAGTTGCCAGGCGGAGATTTCGGAGATCCTGGTCGTGAACGATCAATCTTCCGACGGAACGGCCCAGGTTGTGCGCGGCTTCATGAATAAAATTCCACGTTTGCGATTACTGGAGACCACCAGCTTGCCGGATGGCTGGGTGGGAAAAAACCACGCGCTTTGGGTCGGCGTCCAAGAAGCGAAGAGTGCGTGGCTACTGTTTACAGACGCGGACGCGCAGCACGAAGCAAACTCCGCCGCACGCGCTTTGCAAATTGCCCGGGAACACGACGCCAGCGTGGTTTCTTTCTCACCGGAACAGGTCACCGTCGAGTGGTACGAAAAAGCGCTCATTCCCCAGGTATACGTGCGCCTGGCAAGGCGGTTCACCTACGACCAGGTGAACGATCCTGGCACGCCGGTGGCCGCCGCCAACGGCCAATTCCTGATGATTCGCCGCGACGTCTACGATGCCATCGGCGGCCATTCCAGTGTGGCGGGCGAAGTGCTGGAAGACGTGGCACTGGCCCATCGCGCGAAGCAGGCAGGGCATCGCATTTGGTTCGGCTCAGGGCAGGGCATTGTTCGCACGCGCATGTACCGTGAGTTTGGGGCGATGTGGGAAGGCTGGAAAAAGAACCTGTATCGCTTGATAGGCGGGACGCCATGGCTTGCATTTCGCGAGATCGAATCCAGTCTGCCGTGGATTCCCTTCGTGCTAATGCTCGTTGGCTTCAAGTACCCGCTGGTGCTCTTTCTTGGAGTCTTGCTTCTCATCGCCCGACAGACCATTTATGGCTTCGAGCTCGTCCGTAACGGTTTTCCTTTTTCCCTCATCTTCTATTACGTCCCCGGAGCTTTTCTTTATGCCGGCGTCCTTTGGGCCTCCTACCGCGGACACGTGAGGGGACGGATCGCCTGGAAAGGCCGGGAATATTCGATTGGGACGCCGGAATCTGTAAAATAGATAGGAAGCCATGGTTCTGCTCACGCGCAAAATCGAGTTTTCCGCTTCGCACCTCTACCATAATCCGAACTTTTCGGCGGAGGAGAACCGCCGCATCTTTGGCAAGTGCAACAATCCCCATGGCCATGGGCACAACTACACGCTGGAAGTCACCGTTGCAGGTGAGCCTGATCCCGTTACGGGCATGGTTCTGGACTTGAAGGAATTGAAAGACATTCTCGAACGGGAAGTGATGCAGCGTATGGATCATAGGCATCTCAACTACGAAGTGCCGGAGTTGGCTGGCCAGATTCCCACTTGCGAAAACATCGCACGCGTCATCTGGCAATTGCTCGAACCAAAAATCACGCAAGGGAAATTGCACCGTGTGCGGCTGTATGAGTCGCCGGACCTTTTTGCGGACTGCTACCGCAACGGCACGAGCGGAGCGAAGAACGGATGAGTGCGCCTCTCAAAATCGAGCTGGGACGCCGCTATCACTTTGCGGCATCGCACCGCCTGCACAGCCCGCAACTGAGCGAGGTAGAAAACTGGCGGGTTTTTGGCAAGTGCAATAATCCGCATGGCCACGGGCACAATTACGTTGTCGAAGTCAGTCTTTCGGGAGAGGTCGATCCGGCCACGGGGATGATCGCCAACCTTGCCGACTTGGATGCCTTCGTGGAGCGGCAGGTTCTCGAGGAATTCGACCACAAGTCGTTGAACGAGGACGTCCCGGCCTTTCGCGAGAAGGTGCCGACCACCGAGAACCTGTGTATCGAGATCTTTCGCCGCTTGAAGAGATTTCCTTATGCCCATCTCGAGCGCGTCCGCATCCAAGAGACAGGCAACAATAGCTTTGAATATGCAGGGGAAAGCCCGGAGGGCCAAGGCTCGTGACCAAACCAATCGAAGAGATTTTGCTGAATGACCAGAATGAGGGCAAGGCGCTTGACGCCCGCACTATCGCCTGTCACGTGCGCGAAATCATCAAGCTGATCGGCGAAGATCCGAATCGCGAGGGCCTGCGAAAGACGCCGGAGCGCTTTGAGAAGGCCTTCAAGTTTCTCACCAGCGGGTATCACCAGAATATCGATCACGTCCTGAACGGCGCGACCTTCAGTGTGGCCTACGACGAGATGGTCATCGTCAGGGACATCGAGTTCTTCAGCCTCTGCGAGCACCACTTGCTGCCGTTTTTCGGCAAGGCCCACATCGCCTATCTTCCCAACAAGCGTGTGCTCGGGCTCAGCAAAATCGCCCGCCTGGTGAACATGTTTGGCCGGCGGCTGCAAATTCAGGAGCGCATGACCAGCCAAATCGCGGAAGCCATTCAGGAGAAAATCGCGCCGCAGGGTGTCGGCGTGATTATCGAAGCCCGCCACCTGTGTATGCAGATGCGCGGCGTGGAAAAGCAGTGCGGGCAAGCGGTCACCAGCGCCATGCTCGGTGCGTTCCGCCACAACAAACAGACCCGCGACGAATTTCTCGCCCTGATCCGCCCCAGAAAGTCTTAACCGAAGCGGCTGCCATTTTGGCGCTGGCGTCTAGCGCCTCGACTGCTACGATTGCGTTCAAGGCCGCGCATGGCGACGGAACAAACACCCCTTATTCTCGAAGAGGCTTCTTCCACGCCCTCACCGTCTGTGGCTCGCGGCCACCGATTTACAGTCATCGCTTGTTTCCTGTCCATCTACTTGATTTGGGGCTCGACGTATTTGGCCATTCGCTACGCGGTCGAGAGTATTCCTCCTCTCTACACCGCGGGCCTGCGGCACCTAACCGCGGGTATCGTTTTGTTGTTGTGGTGCCTCGCCAAACGGCTTCGCCCCACGTGGGCGCAGATTCGGGCCAGCCTTGTGATTGGCACGTTTTTCTTTCTGATCGGGCACGGGTCGCTGCATTGGGCCGAACAGCATGTGCCCTCCGGGCTCGCGTCACTGCTGGTGGCTACCGAGCCAATTTTTGTTTTTATCCTTTCGGCGGCAGTCGCGAAGCAATGGCACTGGAATGGTTGGCTCCTGGCGGGTATTTGCCTTGGCTTCGGAGGCGTCGGTTTGTTGGTGGGCCGGAGCGCGCTGACGCCCGGTTCGGGAATGTTTCTGGGTTCGTTGGCGATTCTGCTTGGAGCTTTGTCGTGGTCGGTGGGAGTGGTGTATTCACGGAAGTCGCATCTTTCGGGCCACCCACTGCTGCTGTCGGCGTTGTCCCTGCTTTCCGGATCGGTGCAATTGCTTTTGGTTGGCACCCTTGCCGGGGAATACCGCGGGTTTTCGTTGGCTTCTGTCTCACTGCGTTCGTGGCTTTCGCTGGGCTACCTCATCGTTTTCGGTTCCGTTGTGGCGTTTACGGCATACAACTGGTTGCTCGAGCATTATTCGCCGACGCTTGTCGCTACTCATACGTATGTGAATCCCATTGTCGCGGTCCTGCTAGGCTGGTTGCTGGCGGGCGAAGCCGTCACTCTCAATGTCGTGATTGCTGCGGCAATGGTCATCGGCGCGATCGTGCTCGTGGACCGCGGCATGGCGCGTCTGCCACAGCGCCTCTAGCTTTTTCACTTCCGCAAACCGAAAAAGGGTGCGTCTGGCAGCTCGCCCGAACGCACCCTCTTTGTTTTTTCTCGAGTTAGCCCTTACATCTTCGAGATGTCCACCGTGGCCCGCGTTGTGTCCCACTCTTCGCGGAGCGTGCAACCCTTCGCGGTCTTGTCGTAGGCAATGGTGAAGTTCTCGACGGACGCGGGAAGCGTAGACAGCTTCATATCGACGCGGGCGAGTTCCTCACTCTCATACTTGTAGGGGATGCCCCATTCCCCGGTCTTTCTGTTGATGATGAGCGTCCACTTGTCAGTGTTGGGGATGACAAACAGGGTGTAGCTGCCGGCGGGCACATGGGCCCCGCCGACCATCAAATCGGTTGTGGTCACAAACGTTGTCGCTTCATTGGCGCCGTTGCGCCACACCTTGCCATAGGGTTCGACCCCGCCGATCATCTTGCGTCCCTTCAAACGCGGACTGGAATAAT
The DNA here is from genome assembly GCA_964524985.1 of uncultured Acidobacteriaceae bacterium. Lineage (GTDB taxonomy): Bacteria > Acidobacteriota > Terriglobia > Acidiferrales > UBA7541 > Acidiferrum. Next base: position 34,267 of record CAZGFL010000073.1, on the reverse strand, counting down.
CTGTCTTGATCGTCGCACCGCCCCCGAGATCGCAGGAAGCCGACGCTGGCGGGCTGGGCCGCGCGCTCTTGTCCATTTGCGCCGAGCCGAGTGCCGCCATCAGGCCAATCGCTAAACATCCCGCTCCCAAAAATGCAAATGTCCTTTTCATTCTTCCCCCTTGGAACTTCCTCCCAGCATTGAACCGGATTTGCCGTTCCAGCGCAACTGTCGGAGCGCCACTCCTAACAGACGCAGGAAACCCCGCATGGTTTGCTGGTTTTCTTCGTCCGCGACGCCGAAAGAGAGGCATTATTGCGGGGCCTCGGCCGGTCGCAGCGGCTAAAATTTGTTGTTTGACTTCTCTTTACACGCAGAAGAAAGTTGTGTTAGCCTGAATGTGTCGAAGAGAAGAGAAAAAATTTAGGGGACGACGGAGAGGGCACTTGAGCGCGACGAAAACAGTGTTGATCGAACAATTCCGGACCCACGTCAAGGATACAGGCTCGCCCGAAGTGCAGATTGCGCTTCTCAGCGAGCGGATCAACTATCTGACCACGCACCTCAAGTCCCACGTGAAAGACCATGCATCTCGTCGCGGATTGATCATGATGGTCAATAAGCGCCGCCGTTTGCTGGACTATCTCAACCGCCGCGACCCGGATCGGTACCGCGAGATTGTTGATCGTCTTAGCCTGCGCAAGTAACCGTCCTGGCGTTTGCAATTCGGGACGGTATCCACTGCGTTCTCTTGAAGTGACAAATTCCCCACGGAGTCTGTCTCCAGGCGTCCGGCTGAATTGTGGCCGGAGTTTCTCGGGGTGTGGTCCGTCGCGTTCGGTCGTCGCTTTTTGATTCTTGCCTCTTTTCTTTCTGACACAAGCAGAGACTGGATTTGTCGGTAGCCGTTCGCTTGCCGAACGCGCTGGAAACGCCCCGGCCGTCCCGGGGCCAAAGGAATGATCTATGCCCGAAAACACAAACGCTCCCGCACCGCATATCGTTACGGTCGAAGTCGGCGGCCGTAGCCTGATTCTCGAAACAGGAAAAATTGCCAAACAGGCCAATGGCGCCATCACCGCGCGCTACGGCGATACCGTCGTGCTGACCACCGCTTGCATGGCCTCGGCCATGAACGATCGCGACTTCCTGCCGCTCACCGTGGACTACCGCGAGAATACCTACTCCGCCGGAAAAATTCCTGGCGGCTTCTTCAAGCGCGAAGGCCGCCCCTCCGAAAAAGAAGTTCTCACCTCCCGCCTGATTGACCGCCCCATGCGCCCTCTCTTCCCCGATTCCTGGCGCAACGAAACTCAAATCGTTTCCATGGTGCTATCCGCGGACAGCGAGAATGACCCCGATGTCATTGCCGTAACCAGCGCCTCCGCTGCGGCTTACTGCTCGGATCTCCCGTTCGAGAAGCCCATCGCCTGTGTCCGCGTCGGCCTCGTGGACGGCCAGTTGGTGATCAATCCTACCGTCGCCGACCAGAAGAAAAGTTTGATGAATATCATCATTGCCGGCACCGATGAAGCCATAGTCATGGTGGAATCGGGCGCGCTCGAAGTTTCCGAAGAAGCGGTTGCGGATGCCCTCGAGTTTGGCCACGCGCAAATCAAAAAGATCGTCGCTGCCATCAAGGAACTCCACGCACAGATCGAGCCCAAGAAAGTTGTCGTCCCTCCGTTGCCCTTCGACGAAGCCATCTACAAGGATCTTCAGAAAAAGTACGGCGACAGGCTCCACGACGCGGTCAACACAGAAAAGCATCCCAAGAAGGAAAGCTATCACTTGGTTGACGCGCTCAAGGAAGAGATCATCAAGCTGATCCCCGAAGAGCCCAAGAAGGAAATGGACGAGAAGCGCACGCTCACCAAGCGCGCCTTTGAACGCCTGCGCGAAAACATCTTCCGTGATGATGTGCTAAATGCCCGCCGCCGCCCCGACGGCCGCGCCTTCGACCAGATTCGCTTGATCACTTGCGAAGTTGGCTTGCTCCCGCGCGTGCACGGTTCCGCCCTCTTTACCCGCGGCGAAACGCAGGCGCTCGCCACTCTGACTCTTGGCACCAAGGAAGACATGCAGCGACTCGACCTGCTCTTCGAGCAGGATCAGTTCAAGCGCTTCATGTTGCATTACAACTTCCCGCCATTCAGCGTCGGCGAAGTGAAATTTCTCCGCGGCCCGGGCCGCCGCGAAATCGGCCATGGCGCTCTTGCCGAGCGCGCGCTCATGAATCTGCTTCCTCCCGAAGCGGACTTTCCTTACGCCATGCGCCTCGTTTCCGACATTTTGGAATCCAACGGTTCCTCCTCAATGGCCACTGTTTGCGGCGGATCGCTCGCTCTCATGGATGCCGGCGTTCCTTTGAAGGCCGCGTGCGCGGGCATTGCCATGGGCCTCGTGGTTGGCGATAGCCACAAGTACTCGATCCTCACGGACATTGCCGGAGCTGAAGACCACTACGGCGACATGGACTTCAAAGTCGCCGGCACGCGCGCGGGCATCACCGCGTTGCAAATGGACATCAAGGTTCTCGGCATCAGCATTGCCATGATGCGTGAAGCTCTGGCCCAGGCCAAGAAAGCCCGCCTCCAGATTCTCGACACTATGGAGAAGACGCTCAGCGAAGCGCGCACCGCCATTTCCGCTTACGCCCCGCGTCTTTTCAAGCTGAAGATCCCGCAGGACAAAATCCGCGACCTCATCGGTCCTGGCGGCAAGAAGATCAAATCCATCATCGAGCAGACGGGCGTCAAGATTGACGTGCTGGAAGACGGTACCGTACACATCTTCTCGACCAGCGGTGCGGGCGGCGATGCTGCCTTGGCTATGGTCCGCGAAGTCACGGCCAGCGCTGAAATCGGCAAGACCTATCTCGGCAAAGTCGTTCGCCTGGCGGAGTTTGGCGCGTTCGTCGAACTTTTCCCCGGCACCGACGGCTTGCTGCACATCAGCGAAATCTCCGAGCACCGCATCCGCGACGTTCGCGACGAACTGAAACTTGGCGATCAGGTTTTGGTGAAAGTGCTCTCCATCGAGGGCAACAAGGTTCGCCTCTCGCGCAAGGCGCTCATCCGCGAAGCCCGCGAAAAACAGCAGAAGGCCGCGGCTGGGGGTGGTGGCTCGCACAACCCCGGCTCCTCCGGCGAATCTGGTTCCGGCGGCGATTCCGGCGCCCACGAATAACATCTCGATTTGTTTCTTTGGATCGCTTTTGTAGGGGTGCAGCATGCTGCGCCCCTTTTCATTCAAGCGCAGGCATTCCGTCGCGGCATGTCATCGGGTGGGCCTCGGCCCGCCCTTCTATTTGCCTGTATTCTCCCGTTCGGGGCACACCGCGGAGCTTAGCCTGTGGCTAAAGCTTCCGGTTTTCCGGCGTGTAATGCGCCAGGAGATAGGATGTGATTTTTTTCGCCGAAGCCTCGGGAATCGGCGCTCCATAAGTTCTGATCATTTTGTTGACTTCCGTCTCCCAGACCGCTGCCGGCAGCGGCGGCTGCATCGTGACGTAGCGCGTGCTGTGACACATGGCGCAAAAGCTCTGTGTTTCTGCCAGGCCCTCTCCCTCTGCCAAATCAGCGGGGAACGATGCGAACGGGCTCACGCCGTACGCTGCATCTGGTGCGAGATCCCGCAATGCCGCTTGCCTGAGACTGTCTGCCTTCCCGGAGCTGTACGCACCGCTTCTCACTTGCGCTGACACGACGCCGCCCACTGCGATCAAAATCAACGCTGCACTCAGTAGTCCCGCGTTCATCCGTTGGTTTTGCATCGTTTCCCTCAACTCGCTCTTCCGGCCACGAATTCCTGCTTCTCGATCTTGTTCCACATGTATCCGCCTGGATTCCACACAGGTTCATCGGGCTGCACATTTCCTTTTTCGTCCGTGGCGCGAACGGCTAGCGTGTAGCGCCCGGGCGTCTTTGGAGTCCACTCTGCCTCCCAAGTCCTGAACGAGTAAGGACCATGGTCTCCACCGAGGTTTGCTGATTTCCATTTTTTCATTCCGTCATCAGAGACTTCCACCCTTATGACGCGGCCGTAGCCACTGAACGCAACCCCGCGCAGCTTCACCGGCAAGCCTGCCGGAATTTTCGTTGCGCCGTCCGGCGAAATCAGGAACGAGCGCACCGGCATCCGCGCAATGGGAACCGTTTTCACGGTCCCCGCTTTTACTTCTTCGGGCGTCGTGTGCCCGCGCGGCGTATCCGGGATGCGATACGCCGTCTTCATCCAGAAATTTTCATCCGGCGTGTCCAGAACACGAATCCACGTCAGGCATTTCATCCAGTACGTCGCGAAATAGCCGGGCACCACGAGCCGCACCGGGAATCCATTCAGCATGGGCAGCGGCACGCCGTTCATCAGGTATGCGACAACCGTGTCATCGAGCACGGGATTCGAAAGCTCCAGCGATTTCAAGAACAGATTTGAACCGAATCCTTTTGGCCCCGCTCCCGTTTCCAGCCCTTGAAACTGTGCTTGCAGTGAGCCGCTTTTCACGCCTGCGGCATCCAGCAACTCGCGCAATCGAACTCCGGTCCACAGGGCGTTCCCCATCGCCCCGTTGCCCCATTGCCCACCGGGTACGCGCGGCTGAAGCCGGCTGCGCGAATTCCCCGAGCACTGGTTGACCGCGGCGACAGAGATTGGCTTGAATTTGTCGGTGAGGTCGCTCAGGCTCAGCGCCACCGGCTTGTTGACGTTGCCTTCGATCTTCAGTCTCCATGTCGTGAGGTCCACGCTGTTCGGAATCTCCGACAAATGCCACCGCACGTAAAACGCTTCGTTTGGAGTGAACGCCGTCCGGAAGTAGTTCCTGGGTGTCTCGAGCTGCACCGGCCTGTCCGTCAGCAAAATCAGAGGCGCCTTCTGCGGCTCGCTGACATAAGGCCCGACCGAACTCCAATGAGGATTGGGCTCCGGTCCTGTAAAGGTTTCGAGAGTTTTTGCGTCCGGGCGTTCTTGTGCCAATGCCGCATAACGGCCCCTGCCAAACCATTTTCCGAAAGCTAGTGAGCCGCCCGCCGCCCCCAGGAATCTCAACGCATTTCTTCTGGAAACACGCTCTTTCCACGATTCCATGACCACTCACCCCTCGCCGCGCGACTATCCCGCAACTTCCTGACGCTGTCAACCAAGGGCCCCGCTCGACGCAGTAGTTGTTGGATAGGATCTGTGGAAACGCGGGAGGCTATTGCGCTGGTGCGTGTACGCGCTCAATCTTCGCGCCAACGGCTTGCAACTTTTCAACGATGCCTTCGTACCCGCGATCGATGTGATACACGCGCTCAATGATCGTCTCGCCCTGCGCGACCAATCCCGCGAGCACCAGGCCGGCGCTGGCCCGCAAATCGGAAGCTTGCACCGTCGAGCCGGACAATTGTGCCGGCCCGCGCACTGTCGCCGTGTGTCCTTCGATTGAAATGTTTGCGCCCATGCGCATCATCTCGCTCGCGTGCAGGAAGCGGTTCTCGAAGATCCGCTCTGTAATTACCGACGTTCCTTCGGACTGCGTCGCCAGCGCCATGAACTGCGCCTGCATGTCCGTCGCGAATCCCGGATACTCTTCCGTGGTCACGTCCGCCGCTACCAGGCGGTGCGCGCCTCGCACGCGTATCGTCGCCGCATCCACAGCTTCGATTCGCGCTCCCGTCTGCTGCAGCTTTGCTATCACAGCACCCAGATGTTCTGGCGCGCAATTCCGGATCGTCAAGTCCCCGTTCGTAATTGCCCCCGCCACCAAGAAGGTTCCAGCCTCGATGCGGTCGGGAATTACGCTATGCTCGGCGCCGTGCAGTTCCTCCACGCCGTGAATCCACAGTGTCGACGTCCCATCTCCGCAAATCTGTGCACCCATCTTCCGTAGCAACACAATCAAGTCGGTCACTTCCGGTTCGCGCGCGGCGTTTTCCAACACTGTCTCGCCTTCGGCGAGCGCTGCAGCCATCAAGATATTCTCCGTTCCAGTCACGGTGATTTTCTCAAATGTGATGTGCGCGCCCTTCAACCGCCGTCCCTTTGAACCGTTCCCCGGCACCTTTGCTTCGATATATCCGTGCGACGTTGCAATCTCCGCCCCCATCTGCTCGAGCGCCTTCAAGTGCAAGTCCACGGGCCGCGCCCCGATCGCACATCCTCCCGGCAGTGATACGCGTGCCATGCCCACGCGCGCCATCAGCGGTCCCAGCGTCAAAATCGATGCGCGCATGGTCTTCACCAGTTCGTACGGCGCCTCTGCATGATTTAGTGTCGGCGCTTCGATCACATAATCGCTGGCTGGCATCGCGGCAACAGAAACCTTGGCGTCGATGAATGCCAGCAGCTTACTCATGGTGATGAGGTCGCGCACCTTGGGCACGTTGTGCAGCGTCACGCGCTCTGCCGTGAGCAACGCCGCTGCCATCGCCGGCAGCGCGGAGTTCTTCGCCCCGCTTATTACTACCGCGCCGTGCAGCGCCTTTCCGCCCTTGATAAGAAACTTGTCCATTCCCCCCGCTCTTCTCTTTGTCGAGGCCGGGCTTTAGCCCGGCCCTTCTTCCTGTAGCGGCGACTTTACGTCGCCGTCTTTCATTTACGTCTTGTAGCGCTGGCTTCTAACCGGCCCTTTGGACTACGGCAGCCCTTGCCGCCGCTTTCTTCTCTGTGTTCTGTGCGACCTCTGTGTTAAGGCTTCATTCCCCGAGCGCCTTCCGCAAATCTCCTTGCGTTGTCTTTAGTCTCCTTTTTGCCCCTCTGACGTCCGCGCCCCGCTTCAGCATCACCAGCGCCACGCGCATATCGTGTCCCGCCGCACGCAAAGCATGTCCTGCCGCAGACACACCCTTCCCGCTCGCCTCCGCCAGGATCCGCAGCGCGCGGTCTGCAAGTTTTTCATTCGTCAGCATCATGTCGATCATCAAGTTCTCATAAACATGTCCAAGCCGCGCCATCACTGCCGTACTGAGCATGTTCAGCACCATTTTTTGCGACGTGCCAGCCTTCAACCGCGTCGAGCCCGTCAGTACTTCCGGTCCAACTTCTGGAGCGATGACGATTTTCGCCATGCGGCCCAGTGGCATGCGCAAATTCGACGTCACCGCAATCGTCATGCACCCGCGCCGGTGTGCATATTTCATCGCACCTAACACATACGGAGTGGTCCCGCTTGCCGCGATTCCCACGACCACGTCGTTACGGTTCAACTTGATCCGCCGCAAATCTCTCTCCCCGTTTCGCGCGGCATCCTCGGCTCCCTCAACTGCGCTCGTAATCGCCCGCCGTCCGCCGGCAATCAGCGCGCGCACGCGCTTCGGCGAAGTGCCGAACGTCGGCGGGCACTCCGCCGCATCCAGCACGCCGATTCGTCCGCTCGATCCGGCACCCACATAAATCAGCCTTCCGCCGTTGCGCATCCCCGCGACAATCGCGTCCACCGCGCGCGCAATCGAAGGCAACTCACGCCGCACCGCGGCTGCCACGGTGCGGTCCTCGCGATTCATCAACCGCACAATCTCCTGCGCCGTCATGCGGTCCAGCTTGGGTGACGCAGGATTTCTTTGCTCGGTGTCTCGTCGTTCTTTTCTTGAAGATTTTTGCAAAGGCCTGGACATCGTTCCATTATAGCCGTGAGGCCGATTTGCCCGGTGTCTCACAATCATTCTGGTACACACTCGGTGTCACACACTTCTGGGCACAAACGACCGCGCTGGTCCACTCTTCTTCTTCGGTATTCGGCTATGCTAAAAACTCGCCAGGTTCATTTTGTAGCAGGGCGTATTGGCGGAACCCATTTCCATGGAAGTTCTTAAACAACTCTTCGAGCAGCATTTCCACGCGCCGCCGACCCGCGTCGTGCCCCTCCAGGGCGAACTCGGTGGTTCCGGCCGCAAAATCATTCGTCTGTCAAATGACAAGGTTACCGCCATCGGTATCCTATACGGCGTGCGCGAAGAAAACGCCGCGTTCCTCTCCTTCTCCCGCCATTTTCGCCGCCACGGCCTGCCCGTTCCGGAAATCTACGCCGAAGATCTCGAGCATTGCGCCTATCTCGAAGAAGATCTCGGCGACACCACCCTATTCGAGTTTCTATCCAAGAATCGCTCCGGCGAATCCATCGCACCTGCCGTCGTCGAGGCCTATCGCAAAGTCGTCGCCGTCCTCCCGCGCTTCCAGGTCGAAGCCGGCCGCGATCTCGATTACTCTGTCTGCTATCCCATCGGCAGCTTCGACCGCCAGTCCATCGCCTGGGACCTGAACTACTTCAAATACTATTTCCTTCGCCTCGCTGGCATTCCCTTCAACGAGCACGCCCTCGAAGACGATTTCACGCGTCTCACCGATTTCTTGCTCGCCGCGCCCCGCGAATATTTTCTCTATCGTGATTTTCAGTCGCGCAACGTGATGCTCCGGGATGGCCAGCCTTTCTTCGTCGACTACCAGGGCGGCCGCAAGGGTGCCTTGCAATACGACCTTGCTTCGCTTCTCTTTGATGCTAAGGCCGATCTCCCGCCCGAGCTTCGCGAACAGCTTTACTACGATTATCTTCGCGCGCTCGCTAATCACATTCCCGTGGATCGCTACGAGTTCCAGGGCCATTACTACGCCTACGTCTACGTGCGCATCATGCAGGCGCTTGGCGCGTATGGTTATCGTGGCTTCTTCGAGCGCCGGGCGCATTTCCTGCAAAGCGTGCCCTACGCCCTGAAAAACATTCGCTGGCTCATTCACAACGTCACTTTGCCCGTTGCGTTGCCCAGCCTGCTTGGCGCGTTCCAAGGCATGCTCGCGTCGGAAAAACTGCAAGGCTTGGCGGTCGAAGCCGACAACCTCGTCGTCCGCATCTTCAGTTTTTCGTTTCACCACGATTTGCCGCGCGACGAATCCGGCAACGGCGGCGGCTTCATTTTCGATGGCCGCAGCCTCCCGAATCCCGGCAGGGAAGAGCGCTTCAAGCCGCTCACTGGCAAGGATGCGCCCGTTATCGAGTATCTTCAGCAGCAGGAAAGCGTTCATCAGTTTCTCGCCAGCGTCTATTCGCTCGTCGAGTCCAGCGTCGCCGAATACCAGCGCCGCGGCTTCAAGAATTTGTTAGTGGGATTTGGCTGTACGGGCGGCCAGCACCGCTCCGTCTTCCTTGCCGAGCAGCTCGCGAAGCGACTTCGCGGCAAGAGCGGCGTCGAAGTGGCCTTGCGTCATCTCGAACTGGAGAAACAGGGCAAATGATCGCCCTTATGCTCCATAACTATCATTCCGAGCAAAGCGGGTGGTTCCTGCCCGTTGAATCTCTCTATTCTTCCCGTCATTCTCCGCTCTGTGACCTCTGCGTTCTCTGTGCCCTCTGTGTTAATTCTTTTCTCTTCTCGCCACTCGCCACTCGCCACTCGCCACTGGGTTTCCTATGAAAGCCATGATCCTCGCCGCCGGGCTTGGGACGCGCCTTCGTCCGATTACCGACTCGCGCCCCAAAGCCCTCGTCGAGCTCAATGGCCGCACGCTCCTCGAGATCACGCTCACCCGCCTGCGTTCCTTCGGCATCACCGAAGTCATCGTCAACGTCCATCATTTTGCCGAGATGGTCGTCGACTACCTGAAGGCACACGAGAACTTCGGCATGCGCATTGAAATCTCCCACGAAGAGGATCTCCTGCTCGACACCGGCGGCGGCCTGAAAAAAGCCTCCTGGTTTTTCCTTGAACACTCCCGACGAGCCGCCGACAAAGATGGGGGAGCTGTCATTCCGAGTCTGCCTGCGGAGACAGGCGAAGCGAGGAATCCTGGCAGCGGGTCAGCCCAGTCAAGCACCGGTGCGGCGCGCGACTCTTCAGGAAGTTCAGAGAGACCGTTCCTTCTTCACAACGTCGACGTCATCAGCAACATCGACTTTCGCCGCATGCTCCAGTTCCATAACGAACAAGGCGCCCTCGCAACGCTTGCCGGTCAATCCCGTGATTCTTCCCGCCTCCTCCTCTTCGACGACCACCTCCAACTCGTCGGCCGCGCCCCGCGTCAAGGAGAGAGTGTCATCCCGAGCGAAGCGAGGGATCCTGGCAAACCTTCAGCCCACGCTATTGGCGATCGGACAATCTCGGGCTTAGCTTCTATTCGTTCGTCCCTTGCTTTTTCCGGCATCCACATGATTTCCCCGCGCCTTCTCCCGCTCCTTACCGAAACCGGCGTCTTCTCCATCATCGACGCCTACGTCCGCCTTGCCGCCCAAGGAGAAAAGATCCTCGCCTTCCGCGCCGACGAATACTACTGGCGCGACCTTGGCCGCCCTTCCGACCTTTCCCAAGCCGCCGCCGACTTGCAGCAGAGAGTCCTCCTGTAATCATGCTGTTTGCTATCCTGATGAATTCGTTGTTGACGCGTCCCAATTTCCTCTATATTGTATGACTAATGTCGGAGCGCAACTACCTTGGGGAATTCGAGCACATTGTGCTCCTGGCTCTGCTACAGCTCGGCGACCAAGCCTACGGCGTGACTATCCGCAAGGAAATCGAATCGCGTGCCAAGCGGGAAGTATCGATTGGCGCCATTTATGCCACGCTCGATCGTTTGCAAAAAAAAGGCTACGTGCAATCGCGGCTTGGGGACCCCACACCTGAGCGCGGCGGACGCTCGAAGCGCTTCTTTCGCGTCACGGCTCAGGGAGTGTCCGCCGTCAATCGCACGCACCGCGCGCTCCGCTGCCTCACGGAAGGGCTCACACTATTCGGGAGCCAATCATGACGCAAGCTCGTTGGCAACCACCGCGTCTTGCTGCTTGGCTTGTTGAGCTGTTCACTTCTGCAGATCAGGCGGAATGCATCCTCGGCGACCTCGCGGAGGAATTCTCAGACCTCGCTTCAAGGTCGCGAGTCGTCTCCGCCCACCTCTGGTACTGGCGCCAGTGCCTGAAGAGCATCACTCATCTTGCGGGCTCGGCAATTCGCTGCTCGTCGTTGCCATTCTGGGGCACCGTACTATTCGGCTTTTTAATGATGTGGGTTGGCGCTGACCTCCCGGAGGGGCTGATCGTCGCTCTGCTTCGCACGCAACGGCCCTATTCCAACCTGCACGTTGCGGCGTACATACGGTTTGTGACCTGTGGCATCCCAATAGCTAGGGTCATGCAGTCGCTGGTTATCGGCTGCTTGGTCGCCGCATCCGCAAAAGGGAGAGAAGTGGTCGCCACCATAGCCCTGAGCATCAGTCGTGGCGTCCTAATGTTGCCTCTTCTTTTTCCTTGGCTGGCCCGGAGGGTGTCGGATCAGTCGTCGGTTTTCGAATTTGGTACCTACTGGGCTCTGAACGCCGTGGAATTGAGCGCTCTGGTTGTTGCAGGAGTGACGGTCAGAAAGTTCAGGGCGCTGGCAGTACGCGGACTCGCGGCCAGCTGATTCGGATCACGCAAGGAGGCACGACAATGTTTCGGCCTATTATCGCAACCGCCACTCTTATAGTTGTTTTGATGGTGCCCGCGTCCGCGCCGGCCGATCTCACTCCACCCGAATCCCGAAAGCCCCTTCCAGACGTTGCGATCACTGATTCCAAAGGCGCGTCCGTCAATCTCTCCGCCTACAAAGGCCGCGTTGTATTGCTCGATTTCTGGGCCACGTGGTGTGAGGGCTGCAAGGAAGAAATCCCCTGGTTCATGGAATTTCAGAACAAATACGATAAGGCCGGGCTAACTGTTATTGGCGCTTCCCTGGACGACAACGGCTGGAAGTCCGTCAAACCCTACCTGCGCCAGCACAAGATCAACTACCGCATTGTCATTGGAACCATGGAATCAGCGAAGCAATTCGGGGTGGACAAAGGAATGCCTGTATCTTTGCTCATCGATCGCGCCGGCAAAATCGCCGACGTGCATCCCGGCATGGTCGACAAAGAGGCGTTTGAACACGAGATCCAAACCCTCCTTAAAGAGGTCGATTGAGAGTGGAGACTGCGGCCTGAAACTGACCACTCTTTCAGTGCGCCGCTGCGGTGGCGAATCCCAGCGCCTGCATCACCGCGTCGTGGAGGTCTCTTCGGACTTGTTGAATCTTCTGATTCTCACGCGTTGGGTGCACGCGGTTGGTCAGGAACACCACAAACAGTTGCCGGTCCGGATCGATCCAAATGGACGTTCCGGTGAACCCTGTGTGGCCGAAGCTATGCTCTGAGAAATAATGTCCGCTCAACCCGCCCGGGGTCGGCACCGCCCAGCCCAGCGTGCGCGTTCCGTTTGAGAGTTGCTGTGGTACCGTGAACTGCGCCACGGTCGCGCGGCGCAAGATTCGTTGGTGCGCGTACACGCCGCCATTCAGCAGCATCTGGCAAAACGCCGCCAGGTCCGGCGCTGTGCTGAACACTCCCGCGTGCCCCGATACGCCCCCGATTGCAAACGCATTTTCGTCGTGCACCTCTCCCTGGATCAGCCGGTGCCTGAAGTTGTTGTCGATCTCCGTCGGCGCAATCGTCGGCCAGAGTCTTTTTGGCGGCCGGTACATCGAGTCCTTCATTCCCAGCGGCGAGAAAATGTAGGTCCTCGCCAAATCGTCCAGCGTTCTGCCCGTAAGCCGCTCGATAATCTCCGCCATCAGAATAATTCCCAGGTCCGAGTAGACTTCTTTTGTTCCCGGTTCGTAGTCCAGCGGCTCGGCAAAAATCTTCGTCAGCGTGTCCTGCTTGCTCTTCGATGTTCGCCAGTACTCCTTAAAAGGCGGAAGCCCCGAGGTGTGCGTTAGCAAATGTCGCACGGTCACACGATGCCGCCAGTCGGGATTCGGCCCGCTCGCCCACTCCGGCAGATAGCGCTCGATCTTCGCATCCAAATCCAACGGCACTGCGAAGTCGCCTTCGGCGAGTTTTGCCACCAGCGTCGTCGTTGCCACAACTTTCGTCAGCGACGCGATGTCATACATCGTCGTGGGTACAACGTGCGCCGCGTTCGCTTCATAACTCAGTTTCCCGAACGCGTGAATCGCCACTTTCCCGCGATAGCCCACCGCGAGGGTCGCTCCAGGGAATGCTTTGTCCTTCACCGCTCTTTCGATCACGTCGTACGCCGGCTGCAACTGAGCCTCGCCACGCACGTCCATTGCTTCGAACTTCATCGGATTTGCCGGCAGCTCAATGCCGAACCCCGCCTTCAGGTTCACACCTGGAATTGTCACCGGCAAGTGTCCGCGCACCGAAATTTCTCCAAAGAGGGCGTGCGCCACGGAAATCTGCGCAACGTCGCTGATGCCGAATGCGCCGAGCCACGTTTCTGCCTGCGGGAACCGCTCGATCAAATAGGGACTGCCAAATCCAACCGCAATCACTGGCTTCCCGGTCTTGAACAGTTGCTCCGCCAATGCCGCCTGCTCCGTAGGCACATCGACGTTTCCCTTGCGGTCGCTTACGCGCACAAAGAGCGCAAGAATCGCGACGTCGTACGAATCCGGTGGCGGCAACTTCAGAATGCTCGCATTGACGAAGCGCGTGTCCGCGCGCAAAGTGGTTACGGAATCAAATCGCGCGCGCAATTCGCGTTCGAGATCTTCTCCAGGATACGGCTCCGGATCCGCGTAAAAGGCCAGGAGCAGCGCCCGCGACGGCTTCGCGCCATCGAGAGGCAAGCGATGTGGCGTGTCGCGCAGCAGCGTCACGCCGCGGTCGGAAATCTCCTGCGCCTCTTTCTGCCACGCCGCGCCGCCGAATTTGTGATTCAGCGCGTTCAAATCCACCAAACGGTTGTGCTGCAAACCCAACCGCGCCTTCGCCTGCAGAATCCGCCGCACCGATTCGTCCAGGCGCTCCTTGGATATCCTCCCGGATTTCACCGCTCCCTGCAGTGCTTCAAACGCCGCGTCCGCCACCGGCGGCATCAACAAACAGTCCACGCCCGCTGCCACTGCGCGCACCGCCGCTTCTCCCGGCGCGTACCGCACGGTGATACCGCCCATATCCATTGCGTCCGTGACGATCAGCCCTTGAAATCGGAGCTGTTCGCGCAACAAACCGGTGAGAATGTTGTGCGACAAAGTTGCAGGCGTGTTGGGATCGGGCTCCAGCGCCGGCACGTTCAAGTGTCCCGTCATGATCGTGTCCACACCCGCGGCAATCGCTGCTCGGAAGGGAACCAACTCCAGTTTGTCCAGGCGCTCGCGATTCGCGGAAATTACCGGCAAGTCGATGTGCGAGTCCGCGGCCGTGTCTCCATGTCCCGGAAAATGCTTTGCCGTCGCGAGCCCGCCGTTTTCTTCAACGCCCCGCACGAACTGTTTCACAAACTCAGCGACGCGCGCTGGGTCTTCCCCAAAGGAACGCGTGTTGATGATGGGATTACTCGGGTTGTTGTTCACATCGGACACCGGCGCATAAACCCATTGCACTCCGGTGGCACGTGCCTCAAGGGCCGTGATTTTTCCCATCGTATACGCGTCTTTGGGATCGCCTCCGGCCGCCACCGCCATGGCCGTGGGGAACGACGTGCCTTCGTCGTAGCGCATGGCCGTGCCGCGCTCGAAGTCCGCGCCCACGAGCAGCGGCAGCTTCGATTTGCTTTGGAGCTGATTGATTAGCGCGGCTGTCGGATACGCCTGGCTTTTCACAATACCGAGCGGCGACCCGTGCGTGATGACGATAAAGCCGCCGACGTGAAGATCTTGTACAGCATGCATGATCTGCGCGTACGCCGGTGTGTCCGTCGCCGTAAACCCGCCGTAATACGTGGTGAAAAGCAACTGGCCGATCTTTTCGTCCACGGTCATTTTGCGGAGCGTGGACTCCACCCAGGCGCTCGCTGCGGGTGAGAGTTTCCTCGCGTTGGCTCTTGCGCTTTCTCCGCGGCTTGCAGGAAAACTCTTCTTTGCGGATGGCGTCGCGCTTTGGCTGCGTGCTTTTTGGGCCATAAGGATGAGCGATAAGACAGGAATCACGAACAGAAAGCGGACGCGGCGTCCTTCCATCAGTTACAATCTCCCCGCGCAGCCCGCTGTCTGCATGTATACATAGCACACGCACTCTGTGCTCTCAACGCAGCCTGGGCCGGCGCGTTCCAGAATATCATTGTATTGTTGCTGACCAGGGGGACGATTTGATCGCCAAGAAGATTGCGCCCGTCACAATTCTGCTGATCACAACTTGCCTCGCACTTCTTGCCCTGGCTTCGCCTTCCGCAAACGCATCTTCGAAACACTCCGGACACGCCGCGCGCGTGCAAACGGGGCTGGACGTCCTGGCCGCGCAGAAATTCGCGCCACTGAAGGGCAAGCACATCGGCTTGATTACAAATCACACCGGCGTGGATTCTCAAGACCGCCGCAACATCGAGCTCTTCTCCAAAGCCCCCGGCGTGCAGCTCGTCGCGCTCTTCAGTCCCGAGCACGGGCTGGCCGGGCGCAACAACGAAAACGTTTCCTCTGCGAAGGATCCCACGACGGGGCTCCCGGTTTACAGCCTGTACGGCGAAACCCGCCGGCCCACCGACGAAATGCTTCAGGGCATCGACGCGCTGGTCTTCGATATTCAGGACGCCGGTGTGCGCTTCTACACTTATACGGTGACCATGGCCTATTGCATGGAAGAAGCGGCAAAACGCAACATCGCGTTCTTTGTGCTCGATCGTCCCAACCCAATGGGCGGCGACATCGTCGAGGGCCCCATGCTCGATCCCGACAAAACCAGTTTTATCGCGTACTATCCCACCGCGGTGCGTTATGGCCTGACGATCGGAGAGCTGGCGCAATTCTTCAATGCGGAAAATCATATCGGCGCGGATCTTCATGTCATCGCCATGAAGAACTGGCACCGGAATTACTTCTTCGAGAGCACCGGCATCAAATGGATTCCACCTTCTCCCGCGCTGCGCACGACGAAGGGAGCGATTCTCTATCCGGGAATCGAAATCTTACAAAATGCCGGCGTTTCCGTCGGGCGCGGCACGCAAGCGCCTTTCGAGCAATTCGGCGCACCGTGGATGAACGGGGACGAGGTTGCAGCGGCGCTGAACGACCGGCATCTTCCGGGCCTGCACTTTGTATCGCAGCCGTTCATTCCCGTGGGAGGTCCTTATAGTGGTGAGCATTGCGGCGGCGTCGGCATTCGCATCACCGAACGGGGCGCAGTGCGCGCGATGCGCATGGGTCTTGAGATAGCCACAGTTCTCCAGAAGCTTTATCCGCAGCAGTTTGCCACCGCGAAACTGATCGATCTTCTGGGGAACGCCGACACAGTCCAGCAGTTGCAATCGGGCGTAGCCCCCGAAAAGATTGTCGCCAGCTGGTCGGACGCCCTTGCAACTTTCGATCAGGCTCGCCGCAAATATTTTCTCTATAAGTAGCCGGCTTTGAAGTTGTGCTAGAGTTGCCTTGCCATGCGCATCGTGTCCTTGCTTCCGTCGGCCACGGAAATTCTTTTTGCATTCGGACTCGACCAAGAAATCGTCGGCGTCAGCCGCGAGTGCGACTTTCCTCCCAGTGCCCGAACCAAGCCGGTCGTCATTCATTCGCGTCTGCCGCACGACGCTTCTCCCGCGGAGATCGACCGGCTGGTCCGTGAATACGTTTCACGCGGCGAGAGCCTCTACGCGGTCGATGCGGAAGTACTCGAAGAACTGCATCCGGACCTGATCCTCACACAGGACTTGTGTCACGTTTGCGCCGCTTCGCCGGACGATCTGGTCACGGCACTCTCCGGTTTCGACCCCCGCCCGGAAGTTCTTTGCCTCAACCCGCAGGATTTGGGCGACGTTTGGCGCGACATTCTTCTTGTTGGAGAAGCGACGGGCCACGGTCCGCAAGCGGAAGCGCTGCTTGAAAAGATCGGCCGGCGCCTCGGAAGTCTGGAGAGGCAATTAGATTTCTCTGCGCGGCGCCCACGCGTGGCCTTCCTCGAATGGCTGCAGCCTTTCTACGCTGGTGGGCACTGGGTGCCGGAGATGATTCACCAGGCCGGCGGGGAAGATGTGCTCGGCAGCGCGCGCACTCCGTCGTTCCGGCTACATTTGCAGGACGTCGTTGAGGCGGAGCCGGAAATCGTGCTGATCGCCCCGTGCGGTTATACGGCGCAGCAAGCGCGTGAAGAATATGGCTCGCTCGATCTGCCCGATCAGTGGAACGCCATTCCGGCTGTGCGGAACAACCGTGTTTACGCTCTGAACGCCAACAGTTATTTCTCGCGTCCTGGCCCGCGTCTGGTGACGGGCATGGAGATTCTGGCCAAGGTGTTCCAGCCTGCTGTTTCCGTGTCAGTGGAAGGCGAGTCCGCGATTCTCACGATCCCGTCACCGAGAGCCGCGCGAGCCGCCACGGCTTAGTTGTTCGGCTTCTCATCCCCTGTCCTTCGGACCAGTTGACAAGCAGCTTCGCATATGTAAGAATCCTATATGTAAGGGGGAAAGCTATGATTGGTTCGGAGATCAAACGCGGCACGGCGGAACTGGCAGTGCTCAGCGTTCTCGAAGATGGCCCGCTGCACGGTTACGAGCTGGCCCGGCGCATCGAGCAGCAAACCGACGGCGCGCTGCGCTTCACACTGGCGGCTCTCTATCCGATGCTCTACCGCATGGAGCAGCAAAGATGGATTCGTGGCGCCTGGGAAACCAGCGTCAATGGCCGGCGCCGCCGCTGCTATCGCCTCACCCCCGCAGGGAAGAAGAAGCTCTCGCCGCTCCGCCGGGAATGGGCGGAACTGTTCCGCGCCTTGCATCAGCTAACGAAGGTGGCGCATGGCTGATTGGCACGAACTGGTTCGCCAGAAGCTCGCCGGCCTTGCCCTGGATGCTGCCGCCAGGGACGAAGTGCATGCCGAACTGGCTGCCCATCTTCAGGATTCTTACGAATCGCTCCGAACAAGAGGTCTGCCCGAGCGGGAAGCGACGCAGCGGGCTCTCGCGCAAGTTACAGATTGGCAGGACTTGCAGCGCGAAATCTCGATCGCCAAGAACGGAGGAAATCCCTTGCAAAAACGCGTGCAACAGCTCTGGATTCCTGGGTTCCTGACGCTGACGCTCTCCACGGTTTTCCTGATGACCCTCCAGAAACACGGGTTCCAGCCGCGCGTCGTTTCCTGGGGCGGTCCCGACAATATTCTCCTGTACACTCCGTGGCTGCTGGCGCTTCCCGTCCTTGGGGCTTTCGGGGCTTACCTCTCGCAGCGTGCGGGCGCTTCCGGCGGCAAAGTTCTTCTCGCCAGCATCTTTCCCGTGCTCACGCTCGCGGCTTTCCTGTTCTTGGTTCTCCCAGTGAGCTCCATCGTCGATTCCCAGGTCAGCCACAAAATCAGGATTGCAGGTTTTCTCCGCGCTTTCGTGGAATGGCTGGCGATTCCAGGAATTGCTCTCCTCGCGGGCGGACTGCCCACGCTGCTTTTTCTGTCGCGGCGGCCGACGCCCCGCGAAACACCCACTAATTAAGAAAGGCCACGGGATGCCCGACTGGCAAAAACTGGTTCGCCAACGACTCTCCGGGCTTGCGCTGGATGCCGCCGGGAAGGACGAAGTCCACACCGAGCTCGCCGCGCACCTGGATGATTCGTATGAATCGCTGCGATCAAACGGTCTACCAGAACAAGCAGCGATGCAACAAACGCTCCTGCAGGTTACAGATTGGAAAGAGTTGCAGCGCGAAATCTTCCTCGCGAAGAAGGGAGCAAGTCTTATGCAGAAACGGGTGTACCAGCTTTGGATACCGGGATTCCTGACGCTCACGCTTTCCACGATCTTTCTGATGATGCTCCAAAAATATGGATTCCGGCCGCGAATTGTCTCCTGGAGTGGCCCCGGCACTGTCCTTTTTTATTTGCCGTGGCTCTTTTCCCTTCCATTATTCGGAGCGCTGGGCGCCTATCTTTCCTCCCGGGCCGGTGCGTCGCGGGGAGCCGTGCTACTCGCGAGCATTTTTCCTGCGTTCACTCTTGCGGCCACGTTCCTTTTCATGCTTCCGGTGGGTTTGGTCATCGAACGGGTCGTTGGCCACCAAGTCGACTTCAATATCTTCATGACCGCCTTTCTGATGGCGCTGATTGGCTGGGTGCTGGTTCCGGGGGCAGCGCTCCTGATGGGTGGTTTGCCAATGCAGTATTTTCTTTCGCGGCGGTCGACGCCCCGCGAAACAGCCACTAGTTAAGAAAGGCCACGGGATGCCCGACTGGCAAAATCTGGTTCGCCAACGACTCTCCGGGCTTGCACTGGATGCCGCCGGAAAGGATGAAGTCCACGCGGAACTTGCCGGTCACCTGGAAGAATCGTACGCGGCCTTCCGGGAAGAAGGCTTGCCTGAGAAAGACGCGATCCATCGAACGCTTGCGCAGGTTTCGGATTGGCAGGATTTGGGCCGAAGAATTCAGAACACCAGGACAAAGGAGAACTTTATGACCAACCGCGTGTCGCAGATTTGGCTGCCGGCTTTCTTGACGCTATTGCTTTCGATGGGTCTTCTCATGCTTATTCAGATCTTCGGTCCCAGTCCTTGGTTGGCAGCGCGCAAGAGCGGCTGGAGTCTCATCGCGCCCGTTGCCGTGGTGTACGTTCCCTGGCTCTTGTCATTGCCTTTGATCGGGGCACTGGGAGCCTACCTATCCGGTCGTGCCGGCGCATCGCAAAGGGTGGTGTTGCTCTCCATCCTTTTTCCGGTTCTGCCGTACTTGACATTTTTTCTGATTGGCTTGCCTATCGCCCTAATCATTGACGAACACGTGGCCCACAACATCATGTTCAGCGCGTTTTTCGTCGGTTTAGTCGCGTGGGTGATGCTGCCGGCCGTAGCCCTGCTCGCGGGGGGACTGCCTGCGCACCTCTATTTTTCGCGACGGCTAAGCGTTCGCAGTATCGCTGGCCAGTGAGCTGGCACGGCTCCAAAACCAATAAAACGGCAAACCCGCCAGAATCAGCAGCAGGCCAATAGCCGAGCGCACGGGCCGCTGGATGAACAGATTCACGGTGAGCGCGAAGCCGCCCAGCACAAAAATCGCCGGCACCACCGGGTAGCCCCAGGCGCGATAGGGCCGAGGGAGGTCCGGCTCTTTACGGCGCGAGCCATAAACCGATGCTACGGACAGCGCATAAAAAATCCACTGGGCAAAAATGAAAAGCGAGAAAAGGTCCTCGAACTTGCCCGTCAGGACCATGATGCAGGAGACAATGGCCTGAAAGGCGATTGCGCCAGCGGGGGTGTGGTACCGAGGATGGATGCCATCGGCGACGCGGAAGAAGAGGCCGTCGCGCGCCATGGCAAACGGCACGCGCGAGCCGGTCAGCACGGAGGAATTCAGCGTGGTGAACGCGGAGAGCACCATGGCCGCCGTGATCCAGGCAGCGGCGCGCGCTCCCGCAAAGGCGCGAACGGTCTCCGAGGCAACATTGCTGGCCGCGGCCACGGCCTCAATCGGCAGTACGCGGAAATAAACGATATTCGCCAGCAGGTAGATCACACCCACGGTAACGGTGCCGCCGACCAGCGCGCGCGGAATATTTTTTTGTGGTTCAATGACTTCCGAACCCGCAAACGTCAAGTCCATCCAGCCGTCGTAAGCCCAAAGCGCGCCCACCATAGCGGTGAGAAAGCCGGTGAACACTCCAAGATTCAGCGAAGGCGGAAAAAGCGGCTGCGCGCTTGGCGGGCGATGTCCCGCGAGCAGCAAACCCAACACTACCACCGCGAGAATCGCGGCAATTTTCAGGGCGGTCAGCGCGACCTGCAGCCGGCCGGCCAAGCGAACACCGAGGTAGTTGATGAAGCTCATGAATGCGATGGCTGCGGCGGCGACTGGTTGCGCCCAGGTGAATACGAAGTCTGAACTGTGCTCAGTGAACGGTACGCGCAGGTGCAACGTGAAAAGAGGCGACCGCAATCCCGGAAAAAAGAAGCCGAGGAAGATCAAGAAGCCCGCGGAGATTGTGGCGATGGAAGCAGGCTTGCCGACGAGGTTGTTCATCCAACCGAAGAGGAATCCCCATACCGGACTAAAGCCCCGCCTGAGGTAGACGTATGCTCCGCCCGCTTTCGGCATGGCGGCGCCGAGTTCGGCAATCGTCAGCGCTCCAAAAAGCGAAAGCGCTCCGCCGGCAATCCACACGAGGAAGACGAGGCCGACCGAACTCGTGGCGCGCGCCATGGCGCTTGGCACAAGAAACACGCCGGTGCCGATAATGTGGCCTACCACCATAGCCATAGTCGCCCAGGGGCCAAGGCCTTGCACGAGTTCGGGTCGTTTTTCGGTCATGGTTCTCCGGGTTGTTCGAGTTGCGGCGTTCGAATGAGCCGGCTGACGAGCGAGCCGACCGCAAAGGTCACGCAGGCGCCGATAAGCACATACCATGTAAACGCCACTTTCGTGAACTGAAATACGCTCAGGACCGCGGCGAGTCCCGCGAACATGCCGGCGAGTGCGCCGCGCGCGTTCGCCCCGCGATCAAGAGTGCCGAGCAGAAACAAGCCCAGCAGGCTCCCAAAGGGAAGCGATGCCACGGTCAGGCCAGCCTCGAGAAGCGGTCCCCAGTGGACAAGGCCGAAGGCGATCAGAACCAGCCCCCAAACGAGCGTCATGCTGCGGGACAGCCGCAAGAATTGCTGCGCGTCCGTGCTGCGCCCGCGCAGTTTTGCGAAATCGAGCACGCTGGACGCGGCCAGTGAATTCAGCGAGCCGCTGGCGTTGGACATGGCCACGGCTACGATCGATGCGAGCAGCAGACCCGCCAGGCCGACAGGCATTTCGCGCACGAGAAAGAGCGGAAGGATGCGGTCGGTCCTTTCTCCGGCGGCGAGCAAAGGCGCATGCTGCGCGAAGACGAAGAGCGAAACGCCAATCAGCAGGAACACCGTGAATTGGACCAGGACAATTACGCCACTGATCAGCAAAGCGCGCCGGCTGTCCGCTTCACTTTTTGCGGCCAGAAGGCGCTGCACAATGGTCTGGTCCGTTCCATGGCTGGCCATGGTGAGAAACGCGCCGCCGATGAGTCCTGACCAGAAGGTATATTTCGTCGCGACGTTCCAGGAAAAATCGAGAAGCTGCAATTTGTGACCAGCCGCGGCGGCGGCCAGCGTCACTTCGTTCCAGCCGCCGGGGATGCGGTGGAGCAGCACAAAAAACGTAACGGCGCTGCCGGTCAGATATACCAGCAATTGCGCGACGTCGGTCCAAATCACTGCTTTCATGCCGCCTTCAAACGTGTAGAGAATCGTCAGCGCGATCACGATGAAGACGGCAAGCCGTTCGGAGGTGCCGAGAACGACGCTTACGACGAGGGCGATCGCCGAAACACGCACGCCTTCGGCAACCGCGCGCGTAACGAGGAACGTGCTCGCGGCCACCGCGCGCATTCTTTCGCCAAAACGTTTTTCGATGAGTGCATACGCGGTGAAGAATTCGCCACGAAAGTAGCCGGGCAAGAGCAAGAGCACGATCAGGACGCGGCCGAGCAAATAGCCGAACACCAATTGCAGAAACGTGAGGTTACTAGCATAGGCGATTGCCGGCGTTCCAATAATCGTAAGCGTGGAGGTTTCCGTGGCGACAATCGAAAACGCCAGCGCCCACCACGGCGCCGTCCGCCCGCCGAGAAAATACTCGCGGCCTGCGGCGGCGCTATCGGTTGCGGCGCGTTGCTGGCTGCGGCGGAAGCGCACGCCCAGCGCGGTCACGCCGAGCAAATAAACAATGACGATAGCCAGGTCAACCGGATGGATGCGCATGGCGCAGAGATTATAGGGAGGTCGGGCAGATTCCCCGCACTTTTTTTCCGAGAATTGTGGATTGCCGTGAATTTACTTCAGGACCGCGAAAAGGCTGCTGTAGGAATCCGTCCATAGTGTTTCGCTTCCACTGGCGGTGAGCGACTGCCCAGCTCTTCCGATGGCGGGCAGCCCCCCGAAAACGTCGTGATTTGCGAGGAGAACCCAATTGGCCAAAGAAATCCCGTTTGCGCGATCGTTCGGATTGCTGATGAGTATGGCATCTTTGCGGAGCCGCGCCGCGGCCGCCGTGACCACCGGTGCCAGATTCAGATGGCGATTCGAGATGTGCACAGCCAGTATGCCGTCAGGCTTGAGGTGGCGGAAATAGAGTTGAAACGCTTCCAGGGTGAGGAGATGAACGGGAATCGCGTCGCTCGAAAACGCGTCCACGGCCAGCACGTCGAATTGCTGTGGAGGCTGGCGCTCCAGCGTAAGCCGCGCGTCGCCCATCTCGAACCCGAGATGTGCCTTTGCATTGCGCAGAAAGCTGAACTGTTCCTGCGCGAGGCGAAGAACCAAGGGATTGATCTCGTAGAAGGTGTATTCGTCTCCCGCGCGCCCGTAGGCGGCAATCGTGCCTACGCCAAGACCGATCACGCCGACGTGGAGCGGGCCTGCATGCTGCGCCAGGGTGCGGAGCGTCACACCGATACCAGAATTCGGTCCGTAGTAGGAAGTGGGCTGATCGCGCCGAGCGGCTCCCAGAAACTGCAAGCCATGGCTGATGGTGCCATTCATCAAACGGCGGAATCGCGCTTCGTCCTCCGGCGGCTGGTTTCCCTTCTGAAGTAGCACGACGTTAGGGGCTACCTCCTCGCTTACCCTCAACACTCCGTAAAAGTTGCGAACCATGAGCGGCGTGTCGGCCAGCTCCGCCCGGGCGGCGAAAAACAACGCCACCACCACCCCTGCTGCTAGGCCGTTGAGAGCCAGCCAGGGCAACTGGGAATCCCCATGCCGTAGCGGACTTTCAGGATCGCCGCGGTGAATCACCACCACGAGCAACGCGCACATCGCTAGCGCGACGTGCAACTCGTAAAACCCGGAGAACAGACGCGGCGCGACAATGGCCACGAAAACCGCGCCCAGCACGCTGCCAAGCGAGGAAAGGGCGTAAAAAGAGGTCAGGTGCGAAGGTTCGGGTTTCAGACGCGCCAGTTCGCCGTGGCAGAACATGCAGCAAATGAAGAGCGCGGCGCAGAAAAGCAGAATCAGGAGCCACAGTGGCAATCCGCTGAAAGACGGGAACAGGGCATAAGTGATTGCGCCGATGGCGACGGCTAGAAGTCGCAGAAAAAGTCTTCGCGGATACCAGCGCGGCCCTGCAAAACTGAGAATGAAGCTCAGCATGTACAGGCTGAGCGGGAGGACCCACAAAAATGGGACCGCGGCAATGTTTTGGGAAATGTGATTCGTGACAGACAGAAGGAGCGCAGAGCTGCACGCCGTGAGGGCTACCCAAAGCATTCTGCGGTTCCAGTCTGGGGGAGTTGCCGCCCGCGCCCCAGTGTCTGAGACGGCCGTTCCCCGGTTGCTCCGTTGCAACACACTGATCGCGCCGCACAGCAACGCGACCGCCGCATACGCCGCCGACCAGCTCCATGCCTGGCGCACCGTGGAGAGCCGCGGTTCAACCAGGGTGGGATAACTCAGCAAGCCCAGGAGCGAACCGGCGTTTGAGAGCGCATATAAACGATAGACTTCGTCGCTTTTCTTTGCCCCTGACAGCCAAGCCTGCAGGAGCGGGCTCGTCGCGGACAGAAGAAAGAATGGCAGCCCGACCGCCAGCGCGAGGACCCACAGGATGTGCCAAGCGGGATGCTCCGGCCCCGACGGCTTCCAGGAGTCCTTCGGCAAGATCGGAAGAAACAACAAACTTGCCGCAAGCAAAGCGCCATGCAGGCAACCCTGCAGACGCGCGCCAAAAATGCGCGTCAGAACATGCGCATAAAGATACCCGAGCAGCAGCACCACTTGAAAAAACAGCAGGCAAACGGTCCAAACCGCGGCGCTGCCCCCGAACCAGGGGAGGATGATCTTCGCGATGAGCGGTTCCACCTGAAAGAGCAGGAACGCACTCGCGAAAATCGTCAGCCCAATCAGAAAGTTAAGCGCGCGAGTCGGCATGCCGCAGGGATTATACGCACCGCCTACTGGCGCGCCGGAGAGTTTTTTGAAGTTCCGCCTCGTATGTGGGGCTTTTGTGGCTTACTCGTACCGCAGCGCTACCATCGGATCGACGCGCATCGCTCGCCGCGCGGGTATCCAGCACGCGAGGAGTGTGATGAACGCAAGCAATGACACTAGAGAGAGAGCCGCCGCGGCCGCGCGTTCTCCGGCAGTTTTCGGTGGGGTTTTCAATTCAGGAATTACGCAAGTCAGGAGGAACCCAGTCCGGATACTTTGCACGGATCTTCTCGTACAAGGGTGACGTGCTTTTGTATCTCAGGTGAAAGCTCAGCACTTGCCGCTCGCGCGCCGTCGGACTAGACCGCGCATCCGGTTCGGCTGCCTTGGGCAGTGCCTCTTCCACTTCACTCAGGTTCTGGATGCGCTCACACGAAAGAGCTATCTTTTCGCCTGTTGGCTTTACCGCCGCAATGACGTGGTTCCGTTTTCGCTGCAGCGAATCGGCATCGGCCGTAAAAGTCTTCTCCTCGCCTCGAAAATTGCGGTAGCGAATCTCCAGTGCGTTTGCGGGCGAATAATCGGCGCGCCGCGGCCGCCGTAGTCCAGCGGCGCGAAGCACTCCGCTTCGGCCTAAAGTCCCATCGAAGTATTGGCACGAAGGATTCGGGCACCTCGTCTTACCGTCTTTCGTGCGCGCTCCCTTTGTGCCGCACTGTGGGCACTTGGCCTTTCCGAATAGCGCATCCAAAAATCCCATACGTACTCCACAGACTACCACTCCGAGCATTCAGGGGGACGGTTGGAGAAAACGAACGATTGGCTTTAGCCAACATCGTTCTTCCATAACACCCGTCTACAGGCAGCCGCCCTCTCTCACGGGCTTTTTTCGGCTGCTGCTTCTGGGAACGGAGAGAAAGCTGTTTCGCCGGCGGACCGGCACAGCCTGGCAACCGTCCCCCTGAAGGCTCGAGTGGCCTTTTCTCTCTGCCAAATAAAAAACGGGCTTTCGATCCGCCCGTTCAAGATCATGCGCCGCCGGTGCAAGAGCGACGGCAATCCCATGGCGCGAAGCGCGGCGAAAGAAATCCTGCGAAAATGGCTCTTCCGATGGCCGCAAAAAACTCTGCTGAGGATTTCTTCCGCCAGCCAGCGATCCAACAATTGCAATTGCTGCTCGTCGTTTACGTGTTTGAGATAATAGTCGAGGATGGCGACGTTGCGAATCCCCCTTTCGATGGTTTCTGCGGCAACACTAGCCAGAATCTGCGCCCGCAACCGCGGATCGGTCTCCCTCTTCCAGCGTCGCTTGCGGCGAAACGCGAAACGAAACAAATTCTGGATTTTCCGCGTCTTGTCGCGCGAGAGCGCTACACCTCCGCCGGCGCGAAACAGCAATCCCAAGTGACGGAAATTGTGTGCCCTGTGGAACGTTTCGTCCGAAGCAGGTTCATTTGTAAGCAGGATGTCGGCTTGATGGCTTGGCTTTGTTTTTAAACACAAGCTGGTCAGCAACCCTCCCAGGCGCAAGGCTGCGTGCGCCGCCGTTTCGCGATTGGCGGTCAGCAACAGCAAGTCGTCGGCATACCGGTAGTATTGAAGTGCTGGAATGCTTTCAATCTCGCGATCCAGCTCCGTCAGGTAGATATTCGCGAGCAGGCACGCGACGGATGTGCCGAAGGGAATCCCCATCGTCGCGGTTTGCAGGCTGCCGCGTTCATCGTACACAAACCGCACGCGCTGCGCCAGCAGCCTGTAGAGATAATCAGCCGGATCGACCAGCGAAGCCAGTTTCCTCAGAAGCAGATCGTGATTGATGCTGGCAAAGTAGTCCGAAATATCGCGTTTCACGATGTACAGCGGAGTCTTCGCCGATCGCAGTACGCTCGCGATCCGCGTCTGACACGCATCCAGACTGTATTTGCGATCTCGGTACGCGTACGAATTCAGCGAAAACCAATTGTGAAGTCTCCGGTTCAAGACGCGGTACAGCAACAGGTCCACAATGCGCTCTTCCCAGGGCGGAATGTAGAGCGTGCGGTGCTTGCCGTTGAAGTTGTAGTGCCGCGCCACCGCCGGACGAAACTCGAAGTTCCGGCGCTGCAGCTCACCATGAATCGCATCCAGGCGCTTCAGTCCTCGCGCCGCGAAGTCATAGAGCGTTTTGCCGTCGGTCGAAGTACACAACGCCTTGCGCCACTGGAAGACCGGCTTGGTGTAGACGCGCACCGCAGCCTTGTACAGTTCCGCCTCGCTGTAGACATCTCGCCAGCGCAAGAGATGTCTCGATGCGATCCTAGGAACAGATGCCATCGTGGGTAGGCATACTTGTACTACTGCGGCCTAACTGCCGCAACCGTTTTGCTTTTGCGTCTGCTGAAATGGGCTCAAAATCTGGGACTAAACAGGATCCGTCCACATGGAAGTAGCACTGTGACTGGCCCCATCGGCTTTTGTAGCTGTAACCTTTAGGGAATGTTCTTTTCCGGAGCCGGCGTCGCCCGCGCGCGGAAAGACTCGCTCATACGAGAGGCTTCCGTCCGTCACAGAGTCGTTGGCGAGCTCAAAACCATCCAGAACCGTCTGGACCATCGCCAGTGTTTCCCCGCTGTCCGCCACAACCTTCACGTAGATGTCGTTCCCGGTGAACGCCCGCGCGTGATTGATCGTGAAGTTCATCGTGCTCTGCTTTCCTGGCCCAGAAACTCGCCCGTTTGTCGAGCATCTTACCAGACTCCAGCCCAAGCCTGATTACACACGGTCCAGCAGGATCAGCGCAAAATCACGCGCTTCTCCTTTATGCTGTCACCATGCCCTGCGTTCTTGGTTTTGATGGCGGCGGCACCAAAACCGAATGCGTCCTCATGGACGAATCCGGCGTGGTCTTGGCGCGCTCGCGTTCCGGTGCTTCCAACGCCGTGAATGTTGGCGCCGAATCTTCTGCCAGGGCTCTCGCGGACGCTGGCCTGCAAGCGCTTCGTACTGCTGCGAAGCAACCCTCCGAAGTCGCCCACATTCTTGCCGGTATTTCCGGCGCAGGTGAACCGGCGTTACGCGCGGAGATTCAATCGCATTTGCAGCCCAGCTTTCCCAAGGCTTCGATTGTCATCACGAGCGACTTGGTCCTTTCTCTTGCGGCCACGGGCGAAATCCCCAGTCTGGTCGTGATTGCGGGAACAGGCTCCGCCGTGCTCGGTCGAACTTCGCCGCTGAAACTTGCCCGCGCGGGCGGATTCGGACCCATCATCGGAGATCCCGGAAGCGCCAACGACATCGGCAGAAAAACCGTTGCCCTTTGCTTTCAGAAGTTTCTCAATAACGAAAAGTTTCTTCTTACAGAGGAAATCCTCCGTTCGTTTGAATGCAAGTGGGACCAATTTGTAGATATGGCACGCGCAGAACCTACGGTAATTTTTCCCAAAATATTCCCCATCGTCGCGAAGGCCGCAGAATCGGGTGACCTCCATGCCCGCGCCCGCCTATCCATGGCCGCCCTCGATTTGGTGGAACAAGTCCGCGAAGTGGTTGGGCAGCTCCATTTGCAAGGCACCAACTTCTTCCTAGCGAAGATCGGTGGAGTTTTTGATGGCAGTCCCTTTCTTAATGAGCATTTCGACGCCTTGATTCAGAGATTGTTCCCCACAGCACGCATCGGCCCGCTCCCTCGGCCAGTTGCCGAATCCGCGGCCCAGCTTGCTCGCAACGCCTTGACGAGTCCTCTCCAAATCCCTGAAAGTTAGTTCATGCCGGAGTCTGTTGCACCCGAGCCTGTTACCAATGACCGCGAACGCGCGCGCGCCGCTACCGGCGACGACCTAGCCGCGCTCCTGCACCATCCTTCCACGGATGTGCTTCTCGCGCTTCTCGATAATCCCGCGCTGGATGAATCCCATCTCTGCCTGTTGCTCGAACGAAAGGATCTTCCCGGCGAGATTCTTGAGGAAGTGGGGAAGCGAAAGCCGCTGCTGAAAAGCTATCGGGTCAAACGCGCCCTCTGTTTTCATCCGCGCGCGCCGCGCCTTGCGACTCTCCGCCTGCTCCGCGATCTTTACCTGATGGATTTGGTGCAACTGACGCTTTCGCCTGGCGTACCTGCGGAACTGAAGCGCAATGGCGAAGAGCAGCTGCTCGCACGGCTCGCGCAAATCCCGCTCGGGCAGAAAATCACGCTGGCACGCCGCGGCCCTGCGCGGGTCGCGGGTGCGCTGCTTGCCGAAGGCCACCCGCAAGTTCTCACCGTCGTTCTCGACAATCCTTACCTGACCGAAGCGCAAATCCTGAAATCACTCTCGCGCGAGAAACTTCCTGCTCCCGTCGTCCCCGCCATTATTCGTCACCGCAAATGGTCCATCTCATACAACGTTCGCATCGCACTGCTTCGCCAGCCTTCCGCCCCCCTTTCCACGATTCTCTCCTTCCTGCCGCAGCTCACTCTTTCCGACCTGCGCGAACTCTCCGCTCCCGGCATCGTGCCCGAAAACTTGCGCCGCTACATTCAAGCCGAAGTGCAGCGCCGCCTTCGCTCTGGCGCTTCCCCCGGAGGCTCTCCCGCGTCCAAAGGACAATAAGTCCGAAGGAGCGCCTTCGCTGAGAGTCTCACGGGTCCGCTAGAATATCGTTTTTCGCGGTTGTCCTGCGCCATGCGCAGATTGCCGGGAACAAAACATCGTCCACCGGCGTCGTATGACCTGTGCCTGCGATTAGCGTATCCTTAAGACGTCCTAGCGGCAGCGTTGCCTGGGTGCCGCAGTTCCGTTTCCCTGGCAGGGGGTTGTGTCCGAGCCATGAGCACTGGGCAACAACCGCCGCGGCATCTCGAACGCCGCTGGGCGCCGCGTTTTCCTTTCCGCGCCGACCTCGAGATCGAATGGGGTTCCGCCGTCCTGCGCGCCAGCACGCGCGACATCAGTTCCAACGGCATGTTCATCGAAGCGGCCGATCCGCTCTGGATAGGCGCTGGCTTTACCGCACGATTGAATCTGGCTCAGCCCGTGAAGCTCGATTGCTCGGTGAAGCGCGTCGAGCCCGGCCGGGGCATGGGCGTTTCCATCGCCGTCCCCGAATCCGAAAGCCAGAAGCTGTTTCAGGACCTCCTTTCCTCACTCTCTCCCCCAGGCGCTTGAGCCCGCCGTATACTACCGTAGACCCCCATGGTGCGAGGGTCGCGTGTGGGAAATGACTCGCTGCCTTGATTGCGGATCGCCGCGAACCGCCGATCAGTGCCCTGCTTGCGGGTTGACGTCCGCCGCGGCTGAAGTGATGTTCCGCCGGCGCTTCGTCAAGCGCACGGCGGTGTTTCTTGCCGGCTCGATTGCTTTTCCCTACGTCAGCCAGATTTTCCCTCCGCTCGACGTGGACCTGATGCTGGTGTTCTATGGCGTGCTGTTCTTTGTCGCGCTGACGCTGGCGATTATCCTCGAACGCCGCGCCCGCGCGCGCCAGGAACTGGAACATCTCAAGCGCATTTACTCCGGATTCATTCCGCTGCCATGGATTCTCGCCGCCACGCTTTTTCTCAACGGCAAGCTGGATTCACAGAAAAACATCACGTATCACCCGGCGATCATCGACAGCCGCTACAATATGCCGGGAATCGTGCGCGGGACGCGCCGCTTGTTCGTGCGCTCGTGGCGCGACGGCCAAAAGTACGAGCGGCTGGCTGTGAGTCAATATGACTACGACCGCTTCAAAGCCGGCGATGCAGTGGTCGTTGGGGTCGAACCTGGCGCGCTGGGAATTCCCTGGTACTACGACATGTATCGCCGGTGACTCCGAGTCGCTTTTTCGACTTCAAATCCTCCTCAATTTTTCACACAACAACTGGGGCGCAGCATGCTGCGCCCCTACAAGTGCTCAGTACATCGGCTGGCCGTTGATCTTCAGCGGGATTTGCAGATCGACGACGTGGCCGTTCTTGCCGAGACGGAAAGTGGTGCGGCGCATAGGGCCGATATCGCGTGACTTCCATTCGATCGTTTCGATGGGCTCGCTCGGTTTGTCGGAGAGCGACCATTCCACGTTGTCGCCCGCGGGCTTCACCGTTTGCGGATCGATTTCGTAGACTTCCTCCTCTTTCATATCGACGAACAAATAGCGTTTCCAGAGGTGCAGCAGGAAGACGCCCTTCTTTTCCGTGTGATAGAGGTTCCAGGATTTCGGCGCTTCGTCATTGAATTTCACAATGGCAAATTCCACCGACTTCCAAACCGGCTTTCCCTGCGCCTGAAGCAGTGAAACAGCGAGAAGCACTGCGAGGAAGGTCTGAGGGATTCCTCGCTGCGCTCGGAATGACAGATTTGTCGACCGCACAATCACCTTTACTGCCTCACTTCGGAGAAGGATTTGTCGAGGAGGCGGATGGCCTCGTCGACGTCGGGCTTGGTGGTGTTGAGCATGGGCGCGAGGCGCAGCGTGTTGCCGTAGAGGCCGCCTTTGCCGATGAGCAGGCCGTTCTGGCGGGCGCGCTCCATCACTTGAGTGGTCGCTTCGGGAGCGGGCTCTTTGGTTTTGCGGTCTTTCACCAGTTCGAGCGCCTGCATCAAACCCATGCCGCGCACATCGCCAATGAGCGAGTGCTTCTGCTGCAACTCTTCGAGCTTTTTGCGGAAGTGCGCGCCGACGACGTGCGCGTTTTCGAGCAGATTTTCTTCCTCGATCAATTCAATGGTGGCTTTGGCGGCGACGCTGGTAACGGGATTTCCGCCGAACGTGGCAATGTTCGCGCCCCGGAAGCTGCCGGCGATTTCCGGAGTCGTGACGGTAAGGCCGACGGGCGCGCCATTGGCCATGCCTTTCGCGCTGGTAATCATGTCCGGAACGACCTCCCACTGCTCGATGCCGAACCATTTCTTGCCGGTGCGGCCCCAGCCGGTTTGCACTTCGTCGGAGATGAACAGCGCGCCGTACTGCTTCACAATCTTGAAAACAATTTTGAAATATTCCTTCGGTGGCGTGATGAAGCCCCCGACGCCTTGAATCGGCTCAGCGATGAACGCGGCGATGTTGCCGCTCGTGCCGGTCTGGATGAGGTTCTCGACGTCGTAGGCGCAAGCCACTTCGCAATCGGGGTATTTCAAATGCAGCGGGCAGCGGTAGCAGTAGGCGTTCACGGCATGCGAGATGCCGACGGCGACGACGCCGCCCTTGCGATACGCCGCGTGCGCCGTCACGCCTTTGGCGAGCGAGGAGCCGCCGGAGTAGGCGTGGCGCAACGCGACCACGTCAAAACTTCCTGTAGACATGCGCGCGAGCAGCAGCGCGGCCTCGTTGGCCTCCGTGCCGGAGTTGGTGAAGAAGCTCGACTTCAGGTTGCCGGGAGTAATCTGCGCGATTTTTTCGGCCAGCGCGACGATTTGTTCCGTGGGATAGAGCGTCGAAGTGTGCTGCAGGCGGTTCACCTGCGCGGCGACTTTGCTGGAGACCTTGGGATTGCAGTGGCCCACGGAAACGGTGAGGATGCCGCCGAAGAAGTCGAGGTACTTGTTGCCGTCCAGATCCCAGATGTGCTGCATTTCGCCGCGATCGGCGACCAGAGGTTGCTGGAAATAGTTGGTGACCGAGGGCCATAGGTATTTCTTATGCTTGGCGACAACTTCGTCGCTCTTCGCGGTTCGCGTGAGCTGCGATGCCGGAACGAAATGCGCTGGCGTGGTCATGGACGCGTCCTTGTGAAAAACTGAGATAGGACGAGTGTACGACGCGGCAGGAGGTAAAGGAAGTAAGGGAGGTATGGGAGGTAAAGGAGAGAGGAGCACGCGGAATTGTGCGACTGCGTTCGTTTGCACCGGGAAAAGATAACGCAAAGGTGCTGCAGACCGAGTCGGGGTAAACACCGGACACAGAGGTTCGCCCAGGAGACGACCAGCGCATTTGAGGCCTGGCTGCGAGCAGAGAAGAGGGGGGTGGGGGGCAGTTTGTAAGATTATAAAAAGAAAGGAGTTGCAAACTGGGCAGTTTGTAAGCGATAGAAAGGAATGGAGATGAGATTGGGTACCAGAACCAAGGGGGAGTAGGACGGGCTTCGAGGACCGGGAGCGATGAGAAAGTGGCGGGCCGACCGCTTGCCCTTCGGGACTGAGGCCTCGAAATCACACGGCATATTACTATAGGTGTTAATGTCCTGTCAAGATAAATATAAGTGGTTTGTTTGCAGCGAGATGGGTGGCTCGATTCGAAAGCCAGTGCAATCGCACGCTGAAAATCGCAGGCGGCCCCCAAAATCATCCTTGGACTCGGTCGCTGGACTCGGTCCCTGCGACGCAGCAAACGAGTTGGAATCCCCGGCGTCTAAGGACGGACAGGGACGTGTTCATCCAAAGTTGATCGGATCGAGGAGGTGGATCATGGGAATGAGCACGATGAAAGCGTATGCAGAGCCCAGCCTTTGCATGCCAGCTGGGGGCAGGCAAAAGCGCAAAGGATGGGGCACGCGGTTCAGGCACTCACACTTTTCTAGTTTGGCGGTTGTGCTGTTGGGCCTGGCCGGGACGAGCGCTTGTGCGCAGGGGCAGGGGCGGAGTCAGGCGGCGCAGGCGGTGAGTTCGCGGGCCGAGGAGACGGCCGAATGGTGGAACCAGATCGGCAAGAAGCTGATCGCCATGGCCAAGGATTTTCCCGAAGACAAGTACGACTTCAAAGTGCAGGCGGACCAGCGCACGTTTGCGCAAAATCTTGTGCACGTCGCTGCTGTCGATTATGACCTAATCAGCAGGATTGCCGGATCGCACATGGGGCCTGACTTCGGAAAGGATAAGCACAACCCGCCGCCGGACATGTTCAAGACCAAGGCCGAGGTGGTGAAGCTGCTCGAAGCGGCGGTCGCGGACGGCGCGGCGGTCATCCGACAGCAGGGCGACGCGGGACTCGACAAGACGATGCCGTTTGGGTGGGAAACCGGGAGGCATGTCTCTCACGTCTCGTACATCTGGATGAGCGGCATCGAGCACAGCAGCGAGCATTTCGGGCAACTGGTGGTCTACTACCGCGCGATCAACCTGGTGCCACCGGAATCGCGTCAGTAGGAAGAGAGTCGGAGCGGTCTCAACTTACAGTTGTGCTTGCAGTTTACGTTGAGGTTCTTCGAGCATCCTCGCCGGATGCTCTCAGAATGACAAGGGAGAGGTTTGGTGCCCAGTCTTGTTGGCTAAAGAAATGGGGGAATCACTGGAGTGAAACAAATACGAATCTACTTGGCGTTGACGCTACTTCTGTTCGTGGCGACCGTGGCCGGCGCGCAACAATCACAGCGGTCGCAGGAGGCTGCGCCGACCGTTGCCTCCATCCTAGACCGCCAGATCAGCACCGTCGAAAAGTTGATTGTGGACGCTGCCGAGGCGATGCCGGAGGAGAAGTTCAACTTTTCGCCGGAGGGCTTGAACATTCCAGGAAGCGAGTACAAAGGGGTGCGCACGTTTGCGGTGGAGGTGAAGCACATCGCCTCGTCTAATTATTTTATCTGGTCACCGATCACCGGGGATAAGCTTCCGAGCGAC
>CAZGFL010000072.1:0-63694 GCA_964524985.1 uncultured Acidobacteriaceae bacterium | reverse complement strand
GCTAGCCGGCGAGCCACAAACTGCAGTCTTTCATCCATTACCGAACACTCCTTCCAAGGCATCACTCCCTCCCCTTTACGGGGAAAAGTGTCACCTATGTGTCCGGTACAATGTGTTACCTATGTCTCAGGCCGCTCACGTGGCATCTCCGCGAACCCTCCTCAAACGTTTTCTGGTCATTGTTATTCTGACTTTTGTCGTTCTTTATCTGGGGGACTATGTCTCATTTCGTGTGCGCATGAGGCATCCGAAGCCGACAGACCCACTCGAAACTCTCAAAGCCCCGCGCGTGCTTGCCATACCCGAGAAAAATGGCAAGGTCAGCTACGAGATTGATCAGCTGAATCCCGAACAGACAGTTACCTGTGTGCACTCGGTATTCCCGCATGCAGGATATTCACCGTGCTGGTATGTCAAACCGCGGATCAATCAGCCCATACCGATGTGAGCTGTTGCATTCCGCTTTTTTCTTGATCTAAGAACGTGCAGGTTTTTTCCTCAAGCCGCTGCAGCCAGCTTCTTCGTCGCTTGAGGCAATTCGCGCCGGTTGATGGCGCGGAAGGTGCGCACGACCTCGTCAGTGGACAATTCCACGATTCGGCCGGAGCCAGAGGGCTCCGCATGGAGCAGGACGTCGTCCATCGACAGCACGCCTACGGCTTTGCCGTCGGCATTGACGACCGGCAACCGGCGCACTTTTCCTTCGCGCATGGTCAGCAGCGCCACATGGATTTCGTCCTCGGGCGAGCACGCATACAGCCTGTCGCTCGCCACTTCGCTGACGAGCACTTGGCCCGCAACCTTACTGCGCGTGCCAAGGGCGATACAAATGTCGCGGTCCGTGATCACCGCGCAGACCTTTCCGTCAGGTCGCGTCACGGGCAGGAAACCGCAGTTGGCCTTCCACATCAGTTCGGTGGCTGCCCCCAGATTGGCGTCTTCAGGACACGTGTACGGCGTGCCCATCATGACTTCTTTCACTCTCATGAGCTTCCCCCACTTTCTCCGATGCTTCCGCTCTTTGCGGCTTACGCACGACTTCAACCGAGCATTGCGCATGCATCGCCAAGGCTTCGGAGATGCTTCCCAGTGCGATGCGGTCAAATCCACGCCGCCCGTGCGAACCCGCGAAAATCAAGTCCGCGCCCCATTGTTCGGCTTCCCCGAGGATGACTCTTGCCGTTGCCTCGCGTTCCACGGGCACATGGGTGCTTACGGAAAGGTCCGATCTCCGCAGGGCCTCCTTGGCAAGCGCTACGGCCGCACGGGCCGCATCCAAAGCAGATTCGTTGAGCTCCGTGACCTGCGCGAGCTGGAAGCTGGGAAACTCTCCCAGCCAGAGCGAGAATTCCGGAACCGAAATGATTTTCACTTCGGTGTCCTTGGGCCAGGGACGTTCCGCAACCGATTGCACTGCCGCTGCTGAAAATCCGGAACCGTCGGTGGCTAACAGTATTCGCTTCCCACGCTTGCCGGGAATCGCCTCTTTTCTCGGCGCTCTGACGATCTCCACTGAGCAATTCGCTTGGCGCAACACGGCCCGCACGGTGCTCCCAAACGCCAGCCGCGCCAACGCATGCAGTCCATGTGAACCGACCATCAGCAGATCGGCTCGCCATCGTTCCGCCGTCTCCGCGATCGCATGCCGGGGATTTCCCAGCGTCACCTCGACTTCGGTTTTCCAGCCCACTGCGCCAAGCCTTTCCGCCGCCTGCCCCAGGAACTTGGCGGCAGCGTCCTTTGCGTCGCTGAGGAGCAAGGGAGCGCGGGTAAAGAAGAAAGGATCGATCGCGGTAATCAGGCAGAAGCGCGTCCATTCCGGCCACGGGCGCCCCAGCGCCTCCGCGAGCACAATTTCGGACGAACTCGAACCGTCAATGGCAATCATGACTCTCATCTCACACCTCAATCCCCAGTTCAACTGTTCCGTAATCGCCTGTTCTGGGCAATCCGGGTCCACCTGTGCCTTTGCTCCCGTATGCCACGGCAGGGTTGTTGGCAATCAAGGCGCAAGGCGCTTCCCAAGACCGGGTCGAATCCCCACACTTTGACCGGAAGCATTCATTAAGGTTAAGTGCATGAGCCGGACCAAATTGCCGACGCAGCCCGCTCGTCTAACGTGTTGTCTGGAAAAGAGATAGCATTCTCGCGGACAACCGGGATTGCCCTCGAACTGCGCTATTAGCCTTGCGCTGCGCCTTTATCCGCAGGGAAGGCCGCGCATTAGAAGTGGCAAGCTCTCATTTCCGGGCCGGTTCCGGTGGAGGGATCTCCGCGTAACCGGGAGCCGCTTGCTTGAGGTTGGCGTCCACGTTGGCATTCACATCCCCGATGGCCCAGCGGATTCCCCCGCCGAGCACGTTCAGGCAGAACTCATTCTTCCAGTTGTCCGGGCGGTCGCCTATGGCCGTAAAGAACACCCGGCCCTTGCCTTGCATCCTGGCCCACACGGCCGGGTACGGCGCGCGCTGATAACAATTGCCCTTCATCCCGTGGGTATCAACAGTGAGAATTACGTGCAGGTCCGGCTGAAAATCCTTGAGGGAGTACCATTCTTCGTTCAACTTGACTGGAGAAGTGACTCCTTCCAGGCCAGGGAATTTCGCGTCGTTGACAATCACGTCGGCGTCCTGCAGGCGCGGGTTACTGCCATGGGTTATAAATTCGGCGCCCAGCATTTTCAGGTAGGGATCCTGGTTTTCACCATGGGCCACGTAGCGATTCGCGGGAGAATCCGGCAACGGGTGAAAGGTGTCGCTTGCCGCGTGGACGCCCACAAACCCCATTCCTTTTTGAATCGCGTCCAGGAGCTTCTTCTTTCCTTCAGGAGACATGGGCGGCTTGCCGTCGGTGCCGGGGGTGGTGAGATCCCCAGTTGTGAAAAACACCATAGCAGCGTAAGAATGCAACTTTTCTTCGTCGAAGACTCGGCCGTCCTTGGTTACCTCCACATGAAAGCCGTATTTGTTGCCGAGAGCCGTGATGGCCTCGTCCATGATGCTGTGATTTCCGCCGATCTGCTTCACCACATCGTGTTCAAAGCCCGAGGACTTCGTGAAGACCAGCACAGATTTGCTGGAAGCCGCGGCCAGACGCTTGGCCAGCGCCAGCCCCGTCCCCGTCAGTGCGGCTGTTCTTAGGAATTCTCTTCGTCCTGAAATGTGATTCATGAGTTTCCTCTCATCGGTGTCCTTCCAGATGCTCACAGCCCGGAAATTTTTCAAAAACGTAGTCTCCCGTCCAGCCCAGTTCGCGCATTCCTGCTTCCGAAGAGTAGTACGCGCCGCTCACACAGCCTTTCAGGTTTTCAAAATGTGCATGGAGTCCGGATTTCGTCTCCGTGGCGTTCGGCAGCGTGGAATCCTTATCACGGCGTGGCTCTGATGACGCATCCGCGAGCAAGGCGTTTTTCTGGCTGTCTTCGAGAGAAGAGAGGTTTTTCCCAAACCGTGCTTGCGCTTCCGCATCAAACGCGGCAAGCGATTCGACAAACTGGCGCTGGTTCTCTGGCTTGTCCACGCTTAACAGCAGGTCGAGGAAGCGATTCACTTCCGCTTTTGCGGACCCCGGCACGATGGCTTCCGCCAACGCAATCAAAGACTCATTTTGCTGCGCGCTCAAGAAGACCGGCTTCCAGCCAGCAGTACTCAGGTTCTCGGCTCGCTCGAGAATCGCATCCTGAAAATGTCCGTAAATGGGGTGCGCTGCAGCAGCTAGCGGCCACACCGCGCCCGCGCTTATCCCAGCCACCAGCTGTCGCACTATCTCTCGTCGCGACAGGGCGCCGCCAGCACGGCTTACGCGCTGGAGCACGGGCAATTCTTTTGTTGCGGCTGCTGTCATGTTCCGGCCGTCGTTTTTGCGCGACGATGCTATCACCCCTCGGACATCGCTCACAAGAACCACGAGAACACTTCGCTGCTGCTGGATTGACCGCTCCGCGCGGCCCTGCTAGCATCCGCTCTTTCATCGATGCGTATGCCACAAAGCAAAACACAATCCCATGACGTGATTGTCGTCGGTTCGGGCGCCTCCGGCGGATGGGCTTGCAAGCGGCTCTCCGAAGCAGGACTGAAAGTCGTGCTGCTCGAGGCCGGCAAGCCGCAATCGGACCAGAATTTCTCTGAGCATAAACCTGAGTTCGAGCTGAAATACCGCAACAAGGCCAGGGAAATCCTCCGCAAGACCCGCCCCATCCAGGCCCGATTCGCTTGCGATGAATACAACGCCGATTGGTTCGTCAACGATCTGGAGGAACCGTACACCACGCCTTCGGACAAGCCGTTTCTCTGGATGGGCCGCCTGCGCATCACCGGCGGCCGCACGAATGTCTGGGGACGCGTAAGCCTGCGCTTCAGCGATTTGGATTTCAAGGCCGCTTCCCACGACGGCTACGGCGAGGATTGGCCGCTCGGCTACAAGGACATCAAGCCCTACTACGACCTCGTCGAAAAATATGTCGGCATCACCGGAAGCGCCGAGGGACTCGAGCATCTCCCCGACGGGCAATTTCAACCGCCGGTCGCGCTGACCTGCCAGGAAACGCTCTTCCGCAATCGCGTCAAGGAGAAGCTAGGTCGCGCAGTGATGCCCGCGCGCACCGCAAATTTAACGAAGCCGCTCAATGGCCGCGGGCCATGCCACTATTGCGGACCCTGTGAACGCGGGTGCATGACCCACTCCTATTTCAACTCCGCGTTCACCACCGTCGCCGACGCGCTCGCCACTGGCAATTGCACGTTGATCTCGAACGCCATGGCCTACAAAGTCTTGATGGATGCCGACCACAGCCGCGCGCGAGGCGTTCTTTACATCGATCGCACGACGCACCAGCCCCGCGAAGTCAGTGCCCGCGCGGTCATACTCTGCGCGCAGTCGCAGGAATCTGTCCGCATCTTGCTTAATTCCGCCACGCCGCAGTATTCCAACGGCTTGGCCAACTCCAGCGGCGTTCTTGGCCATTATCTGACCGCTCATGTGCGCAGCGGCGGGGGCTCGGGCGAATTTCCTTCCTTCGGGGCAAAGCCGACGGTCGAAGGCGGCGGACCTCACAAACCACTGGGAATCTATATCGCGCGCTTCCGCAATCTCCCCAAGGATCCGCCTTACAAGAAATTCCTGCGCGCCTTTGGCTACGAGGGCGAATCAGGGATCTCTTTCAACTGGGGCGCGCCGGGCTTCGGCGAGGATTACAAGAAAGCTGTCCTGGAGCCGAGTACCAGCCTCGAAATTACCGGCTTCGGGGAAGTGCTCCCGCGCTGGGACAATTTCGTGGAAATCGATCCTTCGGCGAAGGACGTCTACGGCATCCCCGTCCTGAGAATTCAAATGTCCGACGGCGAAAACGAGCGCGCCATGATTCAAGACATTGGCGATTCCGCTGGTGAAATGCTGGAAGCCGCGGGCGCAAGAAACATCAAGACCTACGCCCATCCGTCCGCTCCGCGTTGGGCTCTTCACGAAGCTGGCATCGCCCGCATGGGCTCTGACCCAAAGAAGTCTGTGCTCAACCAGTTCCAGCAGACGCACGACATCAAGAATCTCTTCGTCATGGACGCCTCCGGCTTCACTTCCAATCCCTGCCAGAATCCCACCCTTACCATTATGGCGCTCTGCGTCCGTTCGTGTGACTACCTTCTTTCGGAGATGAAGAAGAACGCCATCTGACGCAATCCATTTGTTGATCGGATGTTGATTTACTTTGACTTCTGATTTGTGGGAACCAAACCCCGGAACGGCTAAACCCGATTCTGTCTTTGTCTAGAGATTTGCTTCTGAAGGCAGGGAAAGGAGCCGGTGCTATGCCTGTCTTGCCGCTTCCTTGGCCGCTTCTTCGAGCCAGCGGTTCAACACCACTTGCGAATCCTTATCGATCTCGGAAAATCCCACGCCCGCGCCCATGTTCATCTGCGAATAGACGACTTTGCCTTTGGCCTGAAAGAAAGCTTCGCCCGCGTAGATCTTCACCAGCACAAGGCTGCCTGTCGGGAACGGGTTCATCATGTCGAGATAGCAGCCGTTGGCGCTCAGCTCGCTCACGCGTGACGCAATGCGCACGTCCGCCTTCTCCTCGATGAGTTCGGCGCTGGCGATAAACGGGTATCTGGGCCCGCGACGTCTTTCTTTGTATTCGATGGCCGCCTCCGATGGTACCCCTTACCCCAAGGCTACCCCCATTTCGCCGGGGTTCAATCACATCCCGGCAGCGCGTTGTCCAAACGCCAATAGCCGGACTACGCACTGTGAGCGGCCTCCCATCTTGAGGCAACCTCCCAAGCCACTTGGGATTCTGAAAGGAGTATTAGACGAACGGCCGGTGATTCTTGAGCTTCTGCGGCTACCAATCGCAACCGGCTCCCGGGTGAGGTGTCCTGATGAGAATGCGTCTTCGCCGGCTATCCCGTCTTCTGTATGCGATTTGTCTTGCTTGGCCCGCCTTTGCGTCGGCCCAGGCGCCGCTTTCGCAGCAAGACAATTCCGCCAAGCCCGCAACCTCAAGAGACACGAACAAGCGGCAGAAGAAGCTCTACAAGGAGCTTTCCGATCCAGACAGAATTTGGGTGGACTACGATGTACCCGACATCATCACCCCTGACGAGAAGAAGGCTTACCTGGAGCTATCTACCAGTGAGGAACGTGAGCAGGCTCGCGAGATTTTTTGGCAGAGTCGGAATCCCGATCCTGAATCACCGGTGAACGCTTTCAAGGAAGAGCACTACCGCCGGCTCGCGTATGCCGATGAGCATTTTGCCTCTGGAATCCCCGGCAGGAAGACTGACCGCGGCCACATCTACATCATCTGGGGACCGCCGGACGAAATCGAGTCGCATCCCACCGGCGGCACGTATCAGCGGTCGCCTCAGCAAGGTGGTGGCGAGTCGACAGCTTATCCCTGGGAACTCTGGCGCTATCGCCACCTGGATGGCGTGGGAGAAAACATTGAGATTGAGTTCGTCGATCCTTCCGGAACCGGCGAGTATCACATCACGTCCGATCCGTGTGAAAAGGACGCGCTCACGCATGTTCCCGGTGCGGGGTTGAGTCTGTCGGAAATCATGAACGGCGGTTCCAAGGTCGGTCGTTTCACCAACAGCAACGGCACGACCTGTCCCATGCCCTTGGGCGGCATGAGCGCCAATGCAGATGAATTCGAGAATATCGAGCGCACCTTTAAAGTTCAGCACGCTTTTGGGCATTTCCGCGATCTCGAACAAAAAGTAAACTCGCGCATTGTCGCCAACACGCTGCCCTTTACGTATCGCGCCGATTTTCTTCGCGCCACGAGCACGACCGTTCTCGTTCCCATCACCGTGCAGTTGCGCAATCGCGACCTGAGCTTCCAGGGCAAGCAGGGCCTGCAATCCGCGGTGCTGGACGTCTACGGGCGCATCACGGATCTTGGTGGCCGCACCGTTCAGGCATTTGACGACATCGTTTCACGCGATTTTCCGGAGTCGCTTTTCTCTGCGTCACTCGAGCTCTCTTCGATCTATCAAAAATCGGTTCCACTTCGTTCCGGCCTTTACCGCCTGGACCTCGTCATCAAAGACACGCACAGCGGCAACATCGGCATCCAGAGCAGCGCGCTACGCGTCCCGCGCTATGAGGAAGGAAAACTCGACGCCAGCTCTCTGATTCTCGCCGACCAGATCGACCCGGTGGCCTCAAACCTTCTGGGGGCAGGCCAGTTCGTTCTGGGGGCCTACAAAGTTCGACCGCGCTTGAGCCAGGAATTCTCCGGCTCGGATAAACTCGGCATCTATCTTCAGCTGTACAACCTGCAACTCGACCCGGAGACGCGCAAAACCGAGGTTTCAGTGGCATATCGGATTACCAAGGACCAGCAGGAAGTCTGGAGCGCCGTCGAGACCGCGGATCATTTGCACCAGGGCGGTGAGCAGCTTACCATCGAGCGGTTTCTTCCGGTAAATACGCTGGAGCCCGGCCGCTACACGATCGAAGTCACGGCCATCGATCTGCTGAGCAACAAGACGGTCACCCGAGCCTCGGAATTTACCATCAAGCCCGCGCGCGAAGACAAACCCAGCGCCGCAAAGCCTGTTCCTGTCTCCTGATTTCCGATCGCGCTCGCGGCGCTGCGGCTTTTCTAAGCCCGGATCATCGTGAGCGCCATTTTGAAGCGTGTGGTTGCCTTCAAGGCGTGCGGCTGGTGCGCCGGCATCAGCACTGCTTCACCCGCCTTGGCGCAGATGGGTTTGCCGGAAATCACAATCTCTGCTTCGCCTTCCAGAATGTGCGCCAGCGCGTCGAACGCCGCGGTGTGTTCGCTCAGCCCCTCGCTCTTGTCGAACGCGAATAGCGTCACGGTTCCCGTTGGGCGCTTCACAATCGTCCGGCTCACCACTGATCCCGTTTGATAATTGACTAGGTCCGCGAGCACCACCGCTTCAGCCGTGGGCATCTCGCTCCCGCCCGGTCTCTGCTCTCCATTCATCACCGTTCTCCTGCTGATGAGCATACCAAGGTTCCCCTCTGACGGTTTCACGCCTCATATCCATATGATTCGCGTGGCGCCGGTGAACTCCCGCGCGCTAGAATCGCCTCGATGAAAGACCGCAGACGCGCGCGCGAACTGGCCGCCGAATTCCACCGCAAAGGCCACCCCACCGGCTGGTTCGAGGTGCTTTATCGCGAAGGCCAGGCAGGGAAGAGCAATGTCCCCTGGCTGGATTACTGGCCGAATCCGTATCTCATCAGCTTTTGGATGGCGCATCCGCTGGAGACAGCCGGGAAATCAGCGCTCGTCGTCGGCTGTGGCCTTGGCGACGATGCCGAACAACTGGCCAAGTGGGGATTTCGCACCACGGCATTCGATATTTCCGAAACGGCCATCGGCGCCACACGAAAGCGTTTCCCCAATTCCGTCGTCGGTTATCACGCCGCCAATCTGCTCGATCCTCCATCGCATTGGCGCGCCGGCTTTGATTTCATTTTTGAGGCGTACACGCTCCAGGTCTTGCCAGCCGCGCTTCGACCGCAAGCCATGCAAAACATGGTTTCGTTTCTTCGCCCCGGCGGCCTTCTGCTTGTTGTGGCTCGCGGACGTGAACCTTCCGAGCCGGAAGGCCAGATGCCCTGGCCGCTTACACGTGCGGAACTGTCCGCCTTCACCGCGTTTGGCCTGGAAGAACTCCAGTTCGACATTCGCGCCGACGTCGACGAGCCTGACGTGCGCCGCTTCCGCGTCCTCTACCGCTTGCCCTAAGCCCGTCTCAGCCTAATGTGAGCCAATGGCAGGCCGCCTGCGGCCGGCCGGCATACTACGCCCTGCAAAGATGGAACGTGAGACCCACCAGCAACGTGCTAGGAAATTCGCCCGCTATCAGTGTATAAAATGGCCCGACACCTTCCCCAGGAGCGCTAATGTTCCGGAATCGCATTTCTGTGCTCGTCTTAAGTGGCGTGGCCGTTTTTGTTGCGGGCTGTGGCCCCCAATCACCTTCCTCTCTGGACCGCTCCTCCTTAGCCGCCACGGTGGACAGCTCCCGCCTCACCCACGCGGACCAGGAGCCCGGCAACTGGCTCACCTACGGCCGGACCTACAGCGAGCAGCGCTTCAGCCCGCTCAAACTCATCAACGATCAAAACGTCGGACAGCTCGGACTTGCGTGGTACGTCGACCTCGATACCCGGCGTGGCGAAGAAGCGACACCCCTCGTCGTCGACGGGGTGATGTATTACACGACCGCGTGGAGCAAAGTCTACGCCGTGAAAGCCGCCACCGGCGAAAGGCTCTGGTCTTACGATCCCAAGGTTCCTCGCGAATGGGGCGTTAACGCCTGCTGTGACGTTGTCAATCGCGGCGTGGCTGTCTGGCAAGGCAAGGTGTACGTTGGCACTCTGGATGGCCGTCTTGTCGCTCTCGATGCCGCTTCAGGAGCACCTGTCTGGGAAACTCTCACGATTGACCCGAAGTTTCCTTACACCATCACGGGCGCTCCGCGCGTGGTGAAGGGAAAAGTGCTCATCGGCAATGGCGGCGCCGAGTACGGCGTGCGCGGCTACATTTCGGCCTACGACGCCGCCACGGGGAAAATGGCCTGGCGCTTCTACACGGTCCCTGGCGATCCCTTGCAGGCCCCCGAAAACGCCGCCATGGAAAAA
Organism: uncultured Acidobacteriaceae bacterium; assembly: GCA_964524985.1. Classification (GTDB taxonomy): domain Bacteria; phylum Acidobacteriota; class Terriglobia; order Acidiferrales; family UBA7541; genus Acidiferrum. The sequence continues at coordinate 53,569 of CAZGFL010000072.1, read as the reverse complement.
GCCGCGAAGACCTGGACCGGCGCGCGCGGGAAGCTTCCGGCAGGCGGCACCGTCTGGGACTCCATGGCCTACGATCCTGACCTCGACATCGTTTACTTTGGCGTAGGCAACGGCACTCCGTGGCCCCGCCGCAAACGCAGCGCACAGGGCGGCGACAATCTCTTTATCTGCTCCGTGGTCGCCGTCAAAGCCGAGACGGGCGAATACGTCTGGCATTATCAGGAAACGCCCGGCGACACCTGGGACTACGATTCTGCGCAGGCCATCGTTCTCGCCGACCTCACGATCAACGGTTCACCGCGCAAAGTCCTTCTCCACGCCCCCAAGAACGGCTTTTTCTATGTCCTCGATCGCGCCACCGGCGAACTCCTCTCCGCCAAGCCTTACACCGCCGTCTCCTGGGCCACGGGCATCGACCTGAAAACCGGCCGCCCCATCGAGAATCCCCAGGCCCGCTACGAAGAAGCAAAATCCGGCCCCATGACTCCTGGTCCTCTTGGCGGCCACAGTTGGCATTCCATGTCGTTCAGTCCAGTCACAAATCTCGCCTATATCCCCGTGCAGGATTCCGGCTTTCTCTATAAGTCCGATGAACATTTTCAGCAGCGCCCCGTGGGCTACAACGTGGGACTCGACTTCGTCGCCGCCGGCATGCCGCAACAGCCGGAAGTGAAGAAAGCCATTCTCAGCACCATCAAGGGCCATCTCGCTGCGTGGGATCCCGTGCAGCAGAAAGAAGTCTGGCGCGTCGAACGGCCCACTCCTGCGAACGGTGGCATCCTTTCCACTGCCGGCAATCTCGTTTTTGAAGGTACCGCGCAAGGCAGCCTGGAAGCCTATCGTGCCGACAACGGCCAGAAGCTGTGGTCTGCTGAAGCGCAGAGCGGCATCGTCGCGGCACCCATGACCTACACCGTAAATGGCGAGCAGTATGTCACCGTGCTTGCCGGATGGGGTGGCGTTTTTTCTCTGGCCACGGGCGAAGTCGCCCACGCCACGGCCCGGCCGCAAAATGTCTATCGTCTGCTGGCCTTCAAGCTGAACGGCAAAGTCAGCCTGCCTCCCCTTCCGGAATACACGGCGCCGAAACTGACTCCGCCGAAGCCCACCGCGAGCGCCCCAGCCGTGAAGAAAGGCGAATCCCTTTACCAGAGCATCTGCTCACCCTGCCACGGCGATGTCGCCGTTAGTGGCGGTGTTCTCCCCGACTTACGTTTTTCCGGAATGCTGGACAGCGATCAGTGGTTCGATATCGTGCTAAAGGGAATTCTGAAATCGCGCGGCATGGTCTCGTTTGAGAAGGATCTTTCGCATGACGACGCGGCCGCCATCCGCGCCTACGTGATCTTCCGCGCCAACCAATCCCAGGCCGAAAAGAAGCCAAGCCAAAAATAGAACCTCGTTTCATGACTCGGGAACTACACCACATATGATTGGTGTCTAATGACCAAGTAAGAATGAACAAATCGCTACAAAGTAGAGGTGGTCGAATCTGGAGTGCACCCCAAGTGCTTTTCAGCCTGAATCTGTCTAGCGCCATCGGGTTCGCATCTCTTGTTTACATTTCGAGAAACCAGGCCTCCATGACGCCCGTGGACGACTCAACGTACTACTTCCTCCGGAGTGCGTTTCGAGTCTGCGATTTTCTGCGATTGCGGTCCGTGGAAACTGTCTCAACGTCAACGTTAGCCCGTCAGTTTCCGTCGCGATCGAGTCAGGTAGGTGAGGAGCTTGTAATTGTCCTCACCGTAGCAGCGGCTGCAACCCTGCTAGTTCTTCTGGCTCAGTTTGCGGGCCGAACCTCGCTCTATCGGAGGGCGTTCAGTACTACTCATCTGGTTTCAGCCCTCTTTGCGGCTCCCATTTGCTACTTGTGCGTGTCTAAGCTGAGTTGGAACTGGTCAAGGGAGCCTTTCTCACCTGCTCGCGTCACCTACTGGGGCAGCTTGCCCTTCCTAGCATTCTTGTTAGAAGTTTCGTGTTTGAGTGTCCTTATGATCCCCCGGAGAAAACGAACTCTGGGCAAAAGAGTGTTGATTCCAATCTTGCTTTTCCATTACGCCTTCTGGATGGCGGTGTTGTGGCCAGAAGCTCGGGTCTGGTTTTATCCCCCCTACGCGCAATACTTGCTGCTGCTTATCTTCCCATTTTCAGCGTTTGTGTGGATGCGGAGTCGCCAAGAGCCTTTGCAGGGTATTCCTGACATTGGCGGGAATCAACCCGGAATGTGGTTATGGATCGCAGCGGTCGGCGCCTTTCTTGTCTTATGGGCTGTCTGGAGCCCAAACAATTCCCCACAACTTACTCGTCCGCGTGACCGAGACTCGCTGACAGTTCAACTGTCGCGAGGACCATGCTTTGGGGCATGTCCCAACTACACAATCACAATTCACGGCAGCGGGCAGCTGGAGTACGTAGGTAGAATGCACACAAGAATTCAAGGTCAAAGGTCAAGCTCGATTCACCCTCAACAGGTGGTCGAAATCTTGGGTTGGACCGCGCTCAATTCATGTCTCTAGACGATAGGGCTTTCTCTTGGGGTTTCGATTCACCGAGCGCAGGAGTACTTGTCTCTATTGACGGGAGGGCCAAGAGAGTCGTAAGCGATACGATGTTCATCGGTCCACGCAATGGGCATCAGGCTCGATTCGTTGAGGCTACCAGCGAAATTGATAAGATTGTAGGTTCTAATCAATGGGTCGAGTGCGAAGACCCTTGTTGGCAGTGACATCGCACTACTGAAATTGGGCGAATGTGGTCTTGAACGCCTTCGTCACCGCTTCGTGCAAAGGCAGCGGCCGCAAGTCCTTTGAAAGGACTTCGATTCCAATCGGACCGGAGTAGCCCGTCTTCTCCAGCGCCGCCAAAAAGCCCTTGATGTCAAACTCGCCTTCGCCGCAAAACCGCCGGTGATTGACGGTGTCCTCGTGCAGGCTCCAGGGGCACTTAAACGTCCCGTCGTTGATCTCCACGGACACAATCTGCTGGGCCGGGATGCGGCTCACTTCTTCGTAGGGAATTCCCATCTTTGCCACATGCCACATATCGAAGATGATTCCGCCATTCTTTGCGCCGGCGCCGTTGATCATCGTCATGCAGTCTTCGAGCGTGTCGATCATTCCGAAGGGCATCAACTCAAAGCCAATCGTCACGCCATGCTCCGCGGCGTCGTTGCACAGCGCCGCAAACGCTTCAATTACGCGGGGCATTTCATACTTCTCTTTGTAAAAATCACCCACCTTCAAGTGATGCGGCTTCAGCACGTCGGCGGCCTCAAAGAATTTCTTTTTCTCGATGTCCGATTTCTTCTTGCGCTCGCCGTCGAGGAACCAGTCCCGCAAGAACTCCAGCTCGACGTACTTCATCCCGTTGTCGTCGAGGATCCGCTTCATTTCCTGCAAGCTGCGCGCCTGACGGATGTGCTCCAGATCCTGATCCCATATGCCAATCCCCGCAAATCCAACTCTTACCGCGGCCTCCACGCGATCTTTGAAATCAAACGTGCTGTATTCCTTGTCGGTATGCGGCTCCGCTTTTCCCGCCAGCGTCCAAAACGATGCCAGCAATTCCACGTTCTTCTTCACTGCCATTTCCCCTCGACCATCCGCTGCTTCCTAGTGCGTCGCTGCCGCCCCACCGAGAAACGCCGTAACCGCGGCCACAAACTCGTCCGTCTTCTCGATCGGCGGCACGTGCCCGCACTTGTCGAAGCTCGCTAGCTTCGCTCCTGCAATTCCCGCCGCGTAGCGTTCGCCTGCCGCAAGCGGCACCAGCTTATCCTGCTTTCCCCACACGACCAGCGTCGGCGTTTTGATGCTTGCCAGTTTGTCGTCGAGGCGCTCCGCTCCCAGCGCTGGATTGCTCATGATGCTGTGCACCGTGTACCCATCGTGCACCGACAGCTTGTCTGTGAAAATCTTCCCCAGCGCATCGTCGTTCAGCCAGCTTGCGTCGTAGAACACCGCTTCCATCACGCCGCGCATCCCCGCCAGCGAACTCGGATTCAGGTTTGGGATCGGCGTGTCCCTCTGCACGTTCAATCCCGCAGCGTCCACGAGCACCAGTTTGTCGAGCGGCACCAGATGCGCGCCTCCCGAAAACTCCACGGCGTACAGCGCGGAGATCCATCCGCCCAGCGATTCGCCTACTAGGTTTGCCTTCTCGACTTTCAGTTGACGAAGAAATTCATTCAGGAAATCGACGTAGGTCTGCACGCTGTAGTCCAGCAGCGGCTTGTCCGATTTGCCGAAACCGATTTGGTCGGGCACCAGCAGGCGGTATTTCTGCGCCGGCGGCTCCAGCACCGGCATCCAGTCGTCTTTGCGGCTGCCCAGCCCGTGCACTAATACCACTACAGGCCCGGAACCTACATCCCAGTAATGAATCGATAGCCCAAATACCGTAATGGTTTTGTCCGCCGGCTGTTCCTGTGCCAGCCCGGTCACCGGGGTTACAACGATCGCCAGCAGCAGAACGAAGCCGTACCTTAGCTCTCTCCGCATGCGCACCTCCAGCACTTCCGCGCCCTCTTTAACACAGCCCGCTCGCGAATACCACTCCCGCGCACGGCTGAAGAATCTAGGAAGCAGACTCACGGCTCGCGGCCACAGAGCGTCCCCGTACTGTTTTCTAACCTCTTACTACTGCCTTGTGCTACAGTCTCCGCATGGCGACGCGAAACCTCATCCTCCGCGGCGCGCTCTGCGTCGCACTTTTGCTCGCTGGCATTGCGGGCTTGGCGGCTCCCAAGGACAAGGAAGTCGCACCCCGCTTTACTGCCATGACCACGGCGGGCGAGAAGTTTTCCAACGAAACTGTCAAAGGGAAAGTCGTTCTCCTGGAATTTTGGACGACTTGGTGCGGCTATTGCGCTGACGAGGCAGCATTTGTCGACAAAATCGGCAAGGAAATGGCGGCCAAGGGCCTCGTCCTGCTAGCCATTGACGTAGGCGAATCCAAGAAGACCGTCAAGAAATACCTCGAGCAGCATCCTCGCGACTGCAAGATTGTGTTCATGGAGGACACCAATCTTGCCGCCATGTATCAGGCTACGGTCTATCCCATTTATGTGGTGATTGATCGAGAAGGCTTCGTTGCCGGAACGCAGCGCGGCGCCGGCGGCGAGGCAGCCCTTCGCAGACTCATTGGCAAAGCCGGCTTGGAATCGGCCGATGACGACGATTCCGAGTGACGAACACCGTTTTCAGCAACTGATACCAGCCAGAAAGACCAGCCGAAGGATTGCCTGCCACTATTCGTGGAAACTAAACTGAAGGATGGCAGTAGTTTCGCTGCTTGCGGGTACGTACTTCCAGTTCTTCAGCGCGTCCTGCACTGCATCCACCAGCAAAGGATGCCCCCCGATGACTTTCACTTCCTTGATCTTTCCGTCTGTTCCGATGACGATTTGCACTTTTACGGTTCCCGCGAGATGAACCTGTTTCGCGAGTGCCGGATAAATTGGACTCGGGTTGGAAATTACCTTGCGCGTCGTCTCTTGCGCACGCACGTTTGCTGCTGACAGGCTAATCGCAGTCGCGAACAGGGCGCAGGCTGCAACCTTGACCCATCCGCTCTTCTCGTTTTTCATTGGCCTGATCCTCTGGGGCTTTTGTGGTCGTTGCGAACTCCGGGGTGTGTGCCGTTCCGCCCGGCATGCTCTTTCCGTCACGAGTTGAGCGTAGCAAGGCGAATTTCGCCGTCCTATCCCACTGCGGGACAGGTGTGCTCGTCACAAAAACTGGCCCCGCGTACAGGCCCCCTGCTCTTGAAACTCAATAGTGGAAGCGATAGCGCATCTGGACCAAAATTTCCCGAGGGTTCAGATAGTGGGTACCGCCGAACGTGAAGCTGTTATCCAGCAGAACCCGCCGGTTGGCGACGTTGATTCCCTGCACGCTTACGGAAAAGCGTTCGCCTAAGCTCTTGCCCAGCGATAAATCAAAGGTCGTGTGCGGTTGCAGGTGGTCCCCCGGCAGCATCGGATTACCGTTGGTGAACCCGGACGCATAATAGACGTCGGTGGAGGCATAGGCATGCCACGGCAGGTCGTAACTTCCGCCCACATGCAGAGTGTTGCGCTGGTCGTGGTCGAGCAGGCCGCACCCCCCGCCGAAGGTGAAATCCGTCAGCCCGCCATTAATGCCACCGCAGCCGAGCGCGAGCTGGTTCGAGTACGTTAGATATAGCTGGGCGTGACGGCCGATTCGCGGGGAGTGCAGCGTGAGTTCCCAGCCGTTGATGCGTGCGCCTTGGACTGTAATTGGGAAAAACAAGTCGGAATTGTTGAAATTGTTGTGGTCGAAGAAATTCTTCGCGCGCGTCAGAAAGTTGTCGGCGTCGAGGGTCCAGCCTCGAAAGGGAATCGTCACCCCAAACTGATGCTCTTCGTCACGTTCGCCATGAAGCGGAATGAAGCCAAGATTTTGATTGTTGGCAGCCTGAAGCAGCGGACCGGAAACGGTCAGCAGCGGTGGCGCCTGATAAAAGTGGCCGTAAAAACCCCGGAAAACCCATTTGAGCTTGGGGACCCGTAAGGAAGCGCCAAGACGCGGGCTCGTGGCGTTTTCCACCACGCCTCCCGAAAAGTGCGTCTGCCGTATGCCGACATTGAGGCTCAGCCAAGACGCAGGTGTGAACTGATCTTCCACATAAACCGCGAATAGACTCCCCGAGGGATTCGTAATTTCCGGCGGGTCCACGCTCGAACATTGCCCCGGTGGGTGACACACCAGACCGAATGACTGATAGTCCTGCTGCGCAAAAGAATAGAGACCGGCCCGAAGATTGTTGCGATTCTTCACCCAAGAGAGCGTGGCCTGGCCGCCTTCGTATTCTGAGCTGCGATCCTCCCGCGCGGAACTGGGCAAGTCCTGCTGAGCGCTTTCATAATCGGCGCGGTTGTAGTGAAAGAAGGGCGAGATGGTGAGCACAAGACCGGGCGTAAACGTGCGAACCCACGAAAACGCCGCGAACGAGTCGTTCTCACGGTTAGTGTCCCTGAGAAACTGTCCTTGCGTGGCCGGGTCGTGCGGATCAAAGGGCACCTGATAAAAATCCCGGCGAACCTGCGCAACCAGGCGGAGCTGGTCTTGCGAATCCGCGTTGTAAATCAAAGAAGTGAAACCGCCAAAGCCGTTGGCAGCGTCGTGAAGGATCACCGACGTTGGCGTTTCGAGGCCGAGGTTGCTGCGATTGCCGCTGAGACTGCCGTAGTACGCGAACCGGCTGGAGTGGCCGCCGAAGTTGAGCTGATCGTCGGTCTGGAAGAAATTGCCTGCGCCCAAGAGAAGCTCGGCTTCGTTGTTGCGCTCGAATCCAGTACGCGGCGAAACATTGAAGATACCGTATGTGCGGTCGCCATAGTCGGCGGAGTAGCTGCCGCGTTGTGTTTCGAGCGTGTCGATATCCTTGGGATCGATTTGGGGGCCGAGGTTGCTCGCAATATTGGTGTTCGGTATGGGGACACCGTCGATGAACCAGCTCATCTGGTGGCCGCCGCGAATGTGCAGTTGATCGTGAACGAGATATGTGCCGGGAACGAAGTCAGTAATCATAGAGAGGCCGTTCGACAGCGAAGCCCCTGGCGTTTCCTGAATTTGCATGCGGTCGACAAGCGTTGTTGGGGTCACGCTTTCCGTTTGCGTGTCATCGGCGGAGACGGTAACGGTTTGGTTTTGCGACGCCAGCCGCAACTCGAGGTGGAGGACGGGGGCAGTGCCGGAGAGCACGGTGACCGTTTGTTCGACAGGCGTAAATCCAGAATCGGCGATGAGCACGGTGTAATCGCCGAGCGGAACCGCGTCGAATTGAAATTGTCCCTCGCCATCAGTTTGGGCGTTCCGGGTGAACTCTGACGTTTTGGCCTTCAGCGTAACGGAGACGCCGGGGATAGGCCGGTGCTGCGGGTCGTGAACAATGCCTCGAATCGTGCCAAACACGGTGGCGGCCAAAGAAGCCGCAGCAAATAGAAGAACGGCGAACAACCACAGGCGGCGCATGGAACTTTCCCTCCTAAGAGGAAATGAGTCGCGCGGCAGCGTTGCCGCGGCATAAGTGAATCAGCGAGAGTGAGAAGCTGAGGCCCTTAGAAGGCCGCAGCAGGGAAGCGCGGAGGGGGAGAGAGAGGTTCGATGGAACGAAGGAGATCGCTTGGCCGCGCCAGCGTCACCGATGCCGTGTGAATCGCCTGAGCGGGAGCGCTCATCGCATCGGGCAAAATGAAGATCGCTGAGGTAACCGCGGCGTGATCGGAATCCTGGCAACAGGTCATCGAGCAAGATGTCATGCCGGACATGTCATGCCCGCAGTCCATCCCGTGATCGTCGCCAGCCGCACGTTGCCGTTGATGATGGTGAGCTCTAATGTTGCATTGGCCGGAGGTGCAGCAGGAATTTGCATACGCCGACCAAGCCGCAGCGGCAGGACGCGCGTAAAGCGACACTACAGCGAGCATGCACAGGATTGCGAAGAGAGAACGCCTTCGATTATGGACTTGCCTGCTCATACCCCAAACTGCCTTCCATGATACGTCAGAAAGGACGCTGCAACAGCGTAAAAGAAAGCATTGCATCGGTGGCCGGAATCTTGACTTGCAGTTCGCTGCGTCGCAGACTCGAAGCATGGCCCATACTTATATTCGATTTGATTTCGGCAAGGATGAAGAGAAGGCTCAGATGGCGCGGCACAAGCTGGATGGCTGGCGGCAGGCGTTCCGTTTGGACAAGCGAGTGCAATACAAGATAGATCGTCCTGATGCCGCAAGCGGCGAGGCCGCGGCCAAAACGGAGGCACTTGAGAAGTCCGACGCATCCGCGAAAGCCAAAGCCAAGCCCGGTAAATCTGCTGCGAAGGCCGCAGCAAAACCGGCGGAATCCGCCGCGGCAGAAGCTTTACCCGCGGCCGATGGCAAGGTGGGACTCCTGGTTCGCTTGTACTTTTCGGCACACGAGAAGCTATCCGAGCAGCGCTGGATTGACCGCATACCTTCGGAAGAGCCGTTCAAGAGCGCGTCGCCCAAAGTGATTCACCATAACGACCCGGAATTTGAGACCACGGACCAGCAATTTGAAGCCTTGACCTGACGCGCCAGCGCGCGCGGCGCTGGCATGCGGCTTTCGCGGCCAAATTGGCCGGAATGGGGTGACGCCGAAGCCAAGCGCAAAGGACCAATTTGGGCGGTCCTGAACAGAAATCCGGTATAATCGAATTCCGCTGAGGCACCATCCCGAGTTCCAAGACGAGGGCGAACCGAATGGCGGTCCACACGCGCGTCAAACTTACCAAGCTTGACGCCCCCAAAGTTCAGGGCCTCGACTACGAAACGCTTGTCCGCATCTACCGCACGATGTACCTTTCGCGGCGGCTGGACGACCGCGAAATCCAACTCAAACGCCAAAACAAGACCTTTTTCCAAATCTCGAGCGCGGGGCACGAAGCAGTCTGCGCGGCAATGGGGTTGCTTTTGCGTCCCGGCGTCGATTGGCTTTTCCCCTATTACCGCGACCGCGCTTTATGCCTGATGCTTGGGGTGACGCCCCTGGAGACTTTGCTCGCCGCAGTCGGCGCGAAAGATGATCCGAGCTCCGGCGGCCGGCAAATGCCGTCGCACTGGGGCCAGCCGCGCTTGAACATTGTCAGCAAGTCCTCCTGCACGGGAACGCAGTTCCTCCATGCCGTGGGTGCAGCGGAAGCTACCCTGTATTACGAGAACCGGTCCAAAGCCCTGGCGCAGGCCAAAAAAGCGCCGCTCGGGGAACACGTTGCGCATCAACGCGATGAAATCATCTACGTTTCGGGGGGCGACGGCGCCACCAGCGAAGGCGAGTTCTGGGAATCGCTCAACGTCGCGAGTGCGAAGAAGCTGCCGCTGGTCTACCTCATTGAGGACAACGGTTACGCTATTTCCGTTCCGGTTGAGGTGCAGACCGCCGGCGGCAGCATCTCGAAACTTGTGAAAAGCTTTCCCGGTTTGCTGGTCACCGAATGCGACGGCACTGACCCTTTTGAAAGCTACGCAGTCTGTAAGGATGCTGTGCAGTATGCCCGCGAGCGGCGCGGGCCGGCACTGGTTCACGCGCGCGTGACACGGCCGTATTCGCATTCGCTCTCCGATGACGAAAAACTCTACAAGTCGCCCGAGGAGCGCGAGAACGAAGCGCGCCGCGATCCCATTTCCAAGATGGCGCTCTTGCTGGTCCGCGAGGGAATTTTGGACCAGAAGCAGATCGAAAGCCTCGAAGCGGAGATCGACGAGCAAGTCCGCGACGCCGCCGATCAGGCGCTCGCCGCCGAAGCTCCTTCCATCGATTCGATTCGCACCAATGTGTATTCGCCGGAAATCGATCCGTCCTCCCTCACGTTCGATTCGCAGCCGAATTTTCACGGCGCGCCCAAAACCATGGTCGAAATGGTCGCGGCCACGCTCTCGGAGGAGATGGCCCGCGACGAGCGCATCGTGATTTTTGGCGAAGACGTTGCCGACGCCAGCCGCGAGGAGAACCTCAAACAGGTGAAAGGAAAGGGCGGCGTCTTCAAAGCGACGTCGGGTCTTCAGCGCAAGTACGGCCACGACCGGGTCTTCAATTCGCCTCTGGCGGAAGCCGGCATCGTGGGCCGGGCCATCGGCATGGCCGTGCGCGGGTTGAAGCCGGTCGCCGAAATTCAGTTTTTCGATTACATCTGGCCGGCCATGATGCAGATTCGCGACGAACTTTGCGTGATGCGCTGGCGCTCCAACGGCGCGTTCAAAGCGCCCGTCGTGCTCCGCGTGCCCATTGGCGGCTACTTGACCGGCGGAGGGGTCTATCACAGCCAGAGCGGCGAATCGATCTTCACGCACTGCCCGGGCTTGCGCGTCGTGATGCCGTCGACCGCCTTGGATGTCGCGGGTCTGTTGCGCACGGCGATTCGCTGCGACGACCCGGTGATGTTTCTTGAACACAAACATCTCTACCGCCAGCCCTACAACCGCTCGGAAAATCCCGGCCCCGATTTCACCATTCCCTTCGGCAAGGCCCGCGTAGTGAAGGGTGGCGCAGACCTGAGCCTCATCACTTACGGCGCCGTCGTACATCGCGCGGAGGTGGCCGCGGCGCAGCTACAGCGCGAGGGCATCAACATCGAGATTATCGACCTGCGTTCCCTTTCGCCGTACGACTGGGATTCCATTGCCGCGACCGTTCGCAAAACGCATCGCGTCATCGTGGCGTACGAAGACATGTTGAGCTGGGGTTACGGCGCGGAGATCGCCTCGCGCATCGCCGACGAGCTTTTCGAGGAACTGGACGCTCCGGTCCGTCGCGTCGCAGCCATGGATACGTTCTGCGCCTATCAGCCGAAACTCGAGGACGTGATTCTGCCGCAGGTCGCGCACCTCACCGCCGCCGTCAAGCAGCTTCTGGAATATTGACCTCCGCGCGTGTACACTGGCCCTCAGTTCTGGAACTTTTCCGCCCGTTTTTGCGTATTTCTATATAGGAACGCGAAAACCATGTGCTCTGTGGAGTGATTCCATGATCTGCCCGAATTGCCAGAAAGACATCGCGGCTGGCTCCAGGTTTTGTTACAACTGCGGCGCCAAGCAGCCGGAAGCCCCCGCGGCGTCCTCGGTTCCTCCTGCGTACGCGCCGCCGATGCGCAAGAGACTCGTGCGTTCCACGAATGATCGCAAGCTGGCGGGTGTTTGCGCCGGGGTGGCCGATTACTTCGATATCGACACGACGCTTGTACGCGTCCTCTGGCTCCTGGCCACGCTGGTGCCAGGCCCGAACATTTTGGCTTACATCATTCTGTGGATTGCGGTTCCCGAGGGTCCGACAGGGACCGCAGCTTGGGCAACGCCAGCGTCTTAGCCCGCTTCCGCTGCGCAACGCTCAGTTCTGAATTCCCATCTGTGTCAGGAAAAATGCGTAATCAAACGCGCTATCCTTGAGCCGATCGTACCTGCCCGAGGCCCCGCCGTGGCCGCCGGGATCCATCTTGGTCTTTAGAATGAGCAAGTTGTGGTCCGTACGGATTGCGCGCATCTTCGCCACGTATTTCGCCGGCTCCCAGTACATTACCTGGCTATCGTTAAACGACGTGCGCACCAGAATGTTCGGATACGGCTTGTTCTCGATGTTGTCGTACGGCGAATAGGTGATCATGTACTCGAACGCCGCTTTTTCCTTGGGATTGCCCCATTCCTCGAACTCCGGAACGGTCAACGGCACCGTTTCATCGAGCATCGTGTTCATCACGTCCACAAACGGAACGCCCACCAGCGCCGCGTGAAACAGGTCCGGCCGCATGTTCAGCACTGCGCCCATCAGCAGCCCGCCGGCGCTGCGCCCTTCGATCGCCAGCCCGTCTTTTGAGCCGTACCCTTGCGCGACCAGGTAGTCCGCGCACGCGATGAAGTCTGTGAACGTGTTTTTCTTGTGCATCATGCGCCCATCGTCGTGCCAGGCTTTGCCCATTTCGCCGCCGCCACGAATGTGCGCTACCGCCGCCACCACGCCACGGTCCACCATGCTGAACAGATTCGAGTTGAAGCCGATGTCATACGGTGCGCCGTAGGAACCGTAGCCCGTCAGGTACATCGGCCCTTTGCCATCCCGCTTCAAGCCCTTCAAGTGCAATACGGTGATGGGCACTTTCACGCCATCCGACGCCGTCGCCTGGATTCGCTCCACCTCGTACTTGTTGCGGTCGTAGCCGCCGGGCACCTCTTTTTGTTTCAGCAGCGTTGACCCGCCCGCGGCCACGTCGTATTCGTACACCGACTGCGGCGTGATGAACGACTGATAGCCGTAACGGAACTTCGTCGTGTCAAATTCACGATTGGCGTATGCATAGCTCACATACGCTGGTTCCGGAAACTCAATGTGCTTGCATTCGCTGGTTTGCAAGCTGCACACGCGCATCTGGGGCAAGCCTCTTTCGCGCTCGTACAACACGTAGTAGTTCTTGAAGTAGTCCGTGTCTTCCAGCATCACGTCTGTGCGGTTCGGCAGGATTTCCTGCCAGTTCTTCTTCCCAGGATCGGAAACCGGCGCTTTCACCAGCCGGAAATTCCGTCCCGCGTCGTTCACGCGAATGTAAAAGAAATTGCCGCTGTGATCCGGATAGTACTCGACGTCCTGTTGGCGCGGCTCGAGGACTTTCCATTCCGCCATTGGCTGGCTGGCGGGAATGTAACGTACTTCCGTGGTCGTGTGGCTGCCGGAAAAAAGAAAAACGTACGCCTTGCTCCGTGTCTTGCCCGTGCCGATATCAAATCGTTCGTCTTTTTCTTCGTAGACCAGAGAGTCTTTTCCCGTCGTGCCTAGCGCATGCCGGTACATCTGGTAACCGCGCTTCGTCGTGGCATCTTCCACGGTATAGAAAATCGTCTTGTTGTCGTTGGCCCACGCGATCGAATCTACTCGCTCCGCATGGTCCACCAGCACTTTCCCATCGCGCAAATCCTTCACCGCCAGCGTGTATTGCCGGAACCCCGTGTTGTCCGTCGTGTACGCGAGCAAGTTGCCGTCGTCGCTCACTTCAAACGCCCCCAGCGACATGAACTTCTGTCCTTTTGCCAGTTCGTTCACGTCCAGAATCACCTCTTCCGGCGCGCCCATGCTACCCTTCTTCCGGCAGCGGATCGCATACTGCTTGCCTGCTTCCGTTCGCACGTAATAGAAGTAGGCACCTTCCTTGTACGGCACCTCGACGTCCGTTTCCTTGATGCGGCTCAGCATCTCGTCGTACAGCTTTTTCTGCAGCGACTCCGTCGGTTTCATCACCGCATCGGTGTAGGCGTTCTCCGCATCCAGATACGCCCGCACATCAGGATTCTGCTTGTCGCGCAGCCAGAAGTAGTTGTCCACCAGCTTGTGGCCGTTAATTTCCGTGACCTTCGGAACTTTCTTGGCCGCCGGAGGTGCCGGCATCATTCCCGTGTCATCCGCCGCCGGCACCTGCATCACTGCAGCGAGCAGCGAAGCGACGCCGGCCAGCATGGCTGGAGCCAGGAATCGAACGGCAAGTTTTTTCATGGGAGTTCCCTCTGATGGTTGTCAGACGTCTTGCATTCTACACCGTGAGCAGCGCACAAAAGGGTAAAAACTATCGGCCTGCCTTTGCACTCTTGCCCCATCCCCCGCGACTGCCCCCCTCGAACAACGGCTGGTCCAGCGAAATCTTTCCCGCGCCGACCGTTGCCAGCGCAAAGCACGCCGTCAGCAGCGCCAGCGGAAATTCGTACTCATGCACCGCCAGGTATCCCTTGACGCTGTGCACTTTCCAGATGGCCACGCCCATCTCGATGGCCAGCAGCAGCGCTGCCGGCCGTGTAAACAATCCCAGAACCAGTAGCGCACCTCCAAACACTTCCAGCGCTCCGGAAATGTATACGAAATAGCCGGGAAGCCCGTGCTGCACGAAAAATCCCTGCATTCCCGCGCCCAGATGAGCCAGCTTGGGATACCCGTGTGTAAAGAAAATGATTCCCAACGCAATCCGCAGCGCCAGCAAGCCCAACGGTTGCAGCGCATTCAGAGACTTCATTTGCAAGACCTCCCCGCATCAATCCAGAGTGATGAAAGATTGAAGCGACGCAAAATCTTAGCAGAAAAGCATCTTGCCCGCGGACGGCTCGGGCCCTGCCGCGCTTTCAGGTACAATCGTAGAAAGAAATTTTTAATAAGGATTCGCATGGACGTGAAAGCCATCGAAGTGAATGGCGAAGTGGACGCCGCATGAGAAGGCGGCTTCTCATCGCCGTGCCGCTGCTCGGCCTCGTGGTCCTGGTGGCCTGGCTCGTTCGGCCCCGGCACGAATCGCTCGGCGAGGCGTTCGTCAGCGAAAAAGTCGCTCCCATGTTGAGCAGCATCGCCCAGGTGCGCCAGGAAATCGGCATGCTGCATTATGGCGAGCGCGTCGAAGTCATCGGCAAGCGCAATGAATATCTGAAGGTCCGCACGAGCGCCGGCGCCGTCGGCTGGGTGGATAGCCATGGACTGATGGATCCCGCGCTCTGGCAGCGCAGCGTCAAGCTGCTCGAGCAAGTGCGCAATATGCCCGTGCAGGCCCACGGCCGCACGAAAGTCTCCACGAACCTGCGCGTGCTTCCCGGCCGCACGGAGCCGCGTCTCTACCAGTTCGGCCGCAATGTTCCCGTCGAAATTGTGGGGCGCGGCGTCGCCGACTGGGTGCAAGTGACCGACGAAAGAGATACCGGCAACGAACCCCAGGAAACCAAGAAAGAAGACTGGTTTCTCGTCCGCGCCGTTGCCACGCGCCCGCCCGGCGAAACATCCGCCAGCGCCACCGAAACCACCACGACGCAGCCCGGCGATCAGACGGTGCCTATCGCCGGCTGGGTCGTTGCCCGCTTCATCGAGCTCGACCTGCCGGATGCCGTGCGAGAGGGCGCTTCCTCTGCCAACATTCGTCCGCTCGCCTGGTTCGAATTGAATCGCGTGCCGGATCCATCGGGTGACAAACCCCAATATCTGGTCGCTGCGGCGCGTGGCCCCGAGGGACAGATTTGTGACTTCACTGCGCTCCGCGTATACACCTGGTACGGCAAGAGGAGCCGGTACGAAACGGCGTTCATCGAGAACGATCTCTGCGGCCAGTTGCCCATTCGTCTCGACAAAGGTCCCAAGGGCGAACCCGAGTTCCGTTTCCGCGTCATGGATGGCAACAAGGACGAGCGCGTCTACCGGCTGATGCAAACCGTTGTCCGCCGCGTCCGGGAAGCGGGTGACTCTTCGGGCAAGCGTGCTGCGGGGAAGTCCGCGAAACCAGGGGCCAGATAATTTACCGTGTTGGGAATCCCGTTCCCCGGGATGATCCCGCTCAATCGGAGAACTGCCGAATGACGTTGCACATTAGCGAAGCGGAAGTGCGCCAGGTGCTGACCATGGCCCAGGCCCTGGAGGCCGTGGAAGAAATTTCGCGCAAGCAGGCTACCGGCGAAGTGGTCGTGCATCCGCGCCGTCGCTTCGAACTGCCAGGCGGGGGTTTCTTTCACTATATGGCTGCGGCAGATTTTTCCGCCGGTTTCGTGGCCATGAAGCAATACACGTACGTGCGCGGCAAGCTGCGCTTTCTTGTTCCCCTTTATGAGATAGCCAGCGGCGATCTCCTCGCGCTCATCGAGGCTGATTATATGGGCCAATTGCGTACCGGTGCGGCTTCCGGCGTCGCCACAAAATATCTTGCGCGCGAAGATTCACGCGTCGCCGCCATTATCGGAACGGGTGGCCAGGCCAAGACTCAACTCCAGGCTGTGGCCGCGGTTCGCAAGCTGGATTTTGCCCGCGTCTATGGCCGTGATGGAACAAAGCGCGAGAAGTTTTGCAACGAAATGTCCGAGCAACTGGGAATTCCCATCACGCCCTGCCGATCTTCCGGGGAGGCTGTGCGCGGCGCGGATATCGTTTGCACTGCGACTACGGCGTCGCAGGCCGTCGTCTGGGGCGCCGATCTGACTCCCGCCGTGCACATCAACGCCATCGGCGCGAACCATGCCCACAAACGCGAACTCGATGACGAAGCCGTCGCCAGCGCGGACGTCATCGTCGTCGACTCTGTCGAGCAGTCGCGCCAGGAAGCGGGCGACCTCATCCTTGCATTCAAGGGCGATGAAATCTGCTGGACGGGCGTCAAAAAACTCTCGGACGTCGTCGCGGGCAAGGTTAGCGGCCGGACCAGCAATTCGGAGATCACGTTGTTCAAGTCCAACGGCATTGCTTCGTGGGATTTGGCTGTGGCCATGAAAGTCTACGCGGTCGCGCGCGAGAAGAAACTCGGTCGTGAATTGCCGTTGTGGAAGAGTGATCTTTCGTAGGGGCGATTGTCATTCCGAACCTGCCTGCCGCGGGCACGCGGCGAGAGGAATCCAGGCTTGATTTCAGCAGCGCTCAAGGCCGACCCGATAGCCGCAACGTCTTGATCGCGGTATCCTTTGGAATCACACCACCCGGAGAAACTCAACGCATGGCCACCACATTCCCAATCAGCGGCAAAAAACTCGTCAAATATCGCCTCGAGGACGGCATCGCAATCTTCGAACTCGACGATCCTCCCGCCAATACCTATAGCTACGAAATGATGCAGCAGTTGGATGCCGCCATCCTCAAGGCGCGCATGGATGAGAGCGTGCACGTCCTCCTGATTCGCGGAGCTGGGGAAAAGTTTTTCTGTGCCGGCGCGAGCATCTCCATGCTCACCAAGGCCGATCCCACTTACAAATACTATTTCTGCCTGCATGCCAACGAGACGCTTTGCCGCCTCGAGCAAACTGCCAAGCTGGTCATCGCCGCCCTTAACGGCCACACTGTCGGCGGCGGCCTGGAAGTCGCGCTGGCGTGCGACATTCGCATCGCGAAGAAAGATGGCGGCAAAATCGGCTTGCCCGAAGTGAACCTCGGCGTTCTTCCCGGCACTGGCGGGACGCAGCGCTTCGCCCGCGTGATCGGCCGCTCCAAAGCTCTCGAACTGATGGCCCGCGGCCAGACTTTCGATTTCGAGGCCGCCCTGGAAATGGGTCTGGTCAATCACATTTACGACGGCGCAAACTTCTGGAGCGACGTCATGGCCTACGCGAAGCAGTTTTGTCCGCCCAATAAAGCCGCAGGCGCCGTCGGCCGCATCAAGCGCGCGGTCGTCACCGGTTCGGAAATCCCCTTCAGTGAAGCTCTCGGCATCGAACGGGAACTGCAGCAACTGCTCTTCACCAGCGAGGATGCCAAAGAGGGTTTGGCGGCCTATGTCGAAAAGCGCGCACCGCACTTCAAGGGCAAGTAAGAAACCAGAAAGGCATAGTAAGCTTTCCTCATGCGCACGCTCCCGGACCATCTCCGCAAAGGCATGAAACTCGTCATCGTCGGTTGCAACCCCAGCGAATCTTCCGTTCGCGTCGGCCATTACTATGCCGGACGCGGCAACGAGTTCTGGCCCATTCTGTACGAGAGCGGGGTTGTGCCCGAGCCTTTCGACTATCATGACGATAAGCGCGTGATCGAATTCGGCGTCGGTCTTACCGATTTAGTGAAGCGGCCAACCAAGGGTGTCGAGGAGCTGAAGCGCGAGGATTTTGCCGAAGGGCGCATCGTGCTTTCGCAGAAGCTGGAGGAATTTTCTCCGCGCGTCGTGGCTTTCAACGGCAAATTGACCTACGAGCAGTTCGCTCAGCGCAAATGCAAATACGGCATTCAGAAGGAGCAGCTCTACGGGGCGCGCGTGTATGTTCTGCCCTCCACGAGCGGCGCGAATAACAAGAACCGTGCCGAGAAGCGCAAGCACTTTCGCAAGCTCGCACAACTTGTTGCGCAAATTGAAAAAGCGCGGGAAACTCAGGGGCACTGATTGGAGAAAACCATGAGCCACTCTCCGCAACTGGCGCAAGCCGGGCCGATCATCTTGGAAACCAGACAGGACGGCATCGCCACCGTGGCGATGAATCGCCCCGACCGTCTAAACGCGCTCAGCAACGAACTGGCCCTTGGATTGAATGACGCACTGATGCGCATCGCTGAAGATGAATCTGTTCGCGTCGTCGTGCTCTGCGGCGCCGGGCGAGCCTTTTGCGCGGGCGGGGATCTCGGAGCGATTGGCAAAGGCCGTGCCAGTGGCGAGACGCACAAATTGGAACCGCTTCTGCGCGCCGGAATGCAAATCGTGATCACCATGCGCGTCATGCCTCAGCCGGTGATTGCGGCGGTGAATGGTCCGGCGGCGGGCGCGGGAATGAACATCGCGTTGGCCGCAGACATTCGAATCGCTGCCGAAGAGGCTACGTTTGGACAGAATTTCGCCAAGGTCGGTCTGTTTCCGGATTTTGGCGGCACTTATTTTCTGCCGCAGTTGGTCGGGTCGGCGGTCGCCGCTGAGCTTTTTTATACCGGCGAAATGATCGACGCAAAAACGGCGCTGCGTCTCGGAATCGTGAACCACGTCGTCCCCGGTGCGCAACTCGAAGCGGAAGCGAGGGCGCTGGCGGCAAAGATCGCGCTTGGACCGCCTGTGGCGGTTCGCGCCGTCAAGAAAGCGCTGTTTGCCAGTGAAAAGAAGAAGCTCGCGGAAGCGCTTGAACACGAAGTCCAGGAGCAGGTCCGCTGCTTCCTCTCCGAGGATTGCAGCGAGGGCATTCGCGCTTTCTTCGAAAAGCGCGCCCCGCAATTTCAGGGGAAATAGTTTCGGAAACTCGAACAAGCAAAGAGATGACTGCTCACCAGGAAACCATCCAGGCTCGCATCGAGCACCGCACCACCTGGATTACACTGAACCGCCCGCCGCTGAACATTCTCAACATCGCCATGATGGAATCGCTTGATGCGGCCCTTGCCGGCGCATTGCCACAATGCGATTTCGTGGTGTTCCAGGGCGCCGGGACAAAAGGATTTTCCGCTGGCGCGGAAGTCGCGGACCACGCTCCCGAGCGCGTCGCGAAAATGCTTGCCGCGTTTCATGCAGTGTTTCACCGCCTCGCCATGGCCAATTGCGTGACCGTGGCTGCGGTTCACGGCTACTGCCTGGGCGGTGGCATGGAACTCGCATCGTTTTGCGATTTCGTTCTGGCCACGGAGTCCGCGCAGTTTGGCCAGCCGGAAATCAAACTGGGTTGCTACCCGCCCGTGGCAATGGTGATCCTGCCGCACCTGATTGGAGTCCGGGCCGCGACGCATTTGATTCTGACGGGGCAGCAAATCAACGCGACGGAAGCGCATCGTTGCGGCCTGGTTACACGCGTCGTCCCGGAACAAGAACTTCCCGCCGCAACGAACGCGCTGCTCGAAGAACTGCGCACGCTGAGCCCGAGCGTTCTCCACTTGACGCGCAAAACGTTGAGACGATTGCACGCGCCCGATTTCCTGCAGCGGCTCGCTGACGCGGAGCGCGTTTATCTTTCCGAATTGATGAAGACACACGACGCACCGGAGGGAATCCGCGCCTTCCTCGAAAAGCGCAAGCCAGTGTGGGAAGGAAAGTAGATGGAGACCCTGGAGATTCTGCCCGCGGAAGTGAAGGCGCGGCTCGACCGCGGAGAGAAGTTATTTCTGGTCGATGTGCGCGAGCCGTGGGAGCATCAGATTTGCAAGATCGACGGGGCGCGGCTGATCCCGCTCGGGTCGCTCGCGGCGAGTCTGCAAACCTTGCCGGATGAAGACGAAGGCGAAGTGATCTGCTACTGTCACCACGGCATGCGCAGCCTGGACGCGGCGGCATGGCTGCGCTTCCAGGGATTCGCAAAAGCAAAATCGCTGGCCGGGGGAATCGAGCGCTGGTCGCGCGAAATCGATCCGGCGGTTCCGCGATATTGAGGCAACTCATTTCCGAGAAGAATCTCCATGACGAAAATACAATTCCTGCGGAAGCCGACTTGAACGACGTGCCGCAAAGCAAGAGGTCTCTTGCTGGAGCTGGGAGTAGAACTGGAGTCACGCGATTTAGGAAAAGAGCGGCTGAGCGAAGCGGAACTCGAAGAACTGATCGGCAAGCGCGACTACAGGGAGTTTTTGAATCCACGCAACGAACTATACCGCGAGCGAAACATGAAGGAGAATCCGCCTTCGCGCGGCGAAGCGATCCGGCTGATGGCCAAAGAGCCGAACCTGATTCGGCGGCCCATCATGATCCGCGGCGGGCAGATGATCCTCGGGTTCGATGAGGAAGCGTACAAGAAAGCGGCGAAGTAGGTCTGCTTGGCGGGATATGGCAAAAGCGAACAGGTCGAAGATGAAACCGCTGGCGGACAGAATCGTGATTCAGCAGGGCGACCTGACGGAGATGGATACGGACGCCATCGTCAACGCCGCGAACAACGATCTGATTCTGGGCGGCGGTGTGGCTGGCGCAATCCGTCGCAAGGGCGGAGATGAGATTCAGCGCGAGTGCAATGAAGTGGGAAGCATTCCGGTCGGCTACGCGGCAATTACGACAGGCGGAAAATTGAAGGCGCGGTTCGTGATTCATGCCGCAAGCATGCGCCTTGGCGGAGCGACCAGCGCGGATGCGCTGCGTAGCTCGACAGTGCATTCGCTGCGCATCGCTAACGAGCGCGGATTGAAAACGATTGCGCTTCCCGCCGTGGGCACGGGCATCGCGGGATTTCCGCTGCAAGAATGTGCCGACATCATGCTGCGCGTGGCGGCAGCGCATCTCCAGGGAAAAACGAGCGTCGAGACGATTTACTTAGTCTTGTTCGACGCAGCGGCGAAGGCAGTGTTCGATCATACGTGGAAGAGGCTCCAGGCGGAATCCACCTCGGGAAGCGCGGGAGCAAAAGGCGCGTGACGCCGCTCGAAGAGCTGCTCGCGGAGCGGATTCGGCGCCACGGGCCGATGACATTCGCGGATTTCATGCGCGAATGTTTGTACCATCCGGTGCACGGCTACTACAGCAAAAGTGAATCGCTACGGTTCGCGGACTACTACACCAGCGTGGATGTGCACCCGATTTTTGGGCGCTTGCTGGCGCGGAAGTTTGCAGAAATGTGGGAGAGCCTCGGGCGGCCCAAGGAATTCCTGCTGTTGGAAGCAGGGGCGGGAGTCGGGCGGCTGGCGGAGCACATTCTGGATTTCAGCGAAAAAGAGTTGGCGGCTCTCTACAGGGCGATGCGCTACGTCGCCGTGGAGCGATCGCTCGGGCGGCGCGAGCAAGCGGCAGGGCGATTGCAACGGCACGCGGCGGCGGGACATTTCCGGGCATCGGTGGAAATTCTATCGGCGATTCCCGCTGGGTGCGTTTTCTCGAACGAATTGATCGATGCGCTGCCGGTGCATCGCGTGGTGATGCAAGCGGATGGGCTGCGCGAGATTTTCGTGGGTCTGCACGACGGGAAATTTGTGGATGTCGTTGCGCCGGTTTCGACCTGCGCAATCAATGAGTATTTTGCGACGCAATCGATCGCGTTGCGGGAAGGCCAGCACGCGGAAGCAGGGCTGGAAGCGTGCGGCTGGATCACGGAAGTGGGGCGCCGGCTCGAACGCGGCTACATCCTGACGATCGACTACGGGCATCCCGCTGCGGATCTGTATAACGAGCACCACATGCGCGGGACGCTGCTGGCGTACAAAGACCATCGAGTCAGTGAGGAGTTCTACGCGGCGCCCGGGGAGCAGGACCTGACGGCCCACGTAAATTTCACGGCGCTTGAAACCTGGGGCAAGCGCGCCGGCCTGGAAACGGCGGAGTTCACTTCGCAGACAGCATTCTTGCTGGTGCTGGGAGAGAAGAACGAGTTTGCCGACCTGTACGACGAGGGCCAGAACGAGGCCGATCAAGTGCGCGCACGGTTGCAGTTGAAGACGCTAATCCATCCGGAGGGAATGGGTGAGCGGTTCCAGGTACTGGTGCAGCGAAAAATGAAATGAGAGGCTAACAGTCCCATTCCGCGCTGTAACCTGAAAAGCGCTCAGACTGTGCCTCACAGCGAAAAGAGTCAGGACGAGGCGGCGGCCTTGGCGGGCTTGTAGTGGCCTGGAACGGCGCGCAGGGAGATGGCCAAGCGGTTCCAGAGATTGATGGCGCCGACGACCAGAGTCAAGTCGACAATTTCCTTTTCATTGAAATGCTTTTTTAGCTCGTCGTAGACGTCGTCGGCGGCGTGGGTCTGCGAAATTAGCGTGAGAGCTTCGGTCCAGGCGAGCGCGGCGCGCTCGCGGTCGGTGAAGAAAGGCGTTTCGCGCCAGGCTTCGAGCGTGTACAGGCGCTGCTCGGTTTCTCCAATAGCGCGCGCATCGAGAGAATGCATGTCCAGGCAGTAAGCGCAACCGTTGATTTGCGAGGCGCGCATTTTGACCAGGTGGATGAGCTTTTCCTCGAGCCCGCTTGAAGCAATGTATTTTTCCAGATCGAGCACAGGCTTGATTCCTGCCTGGCAGTACGTTCGAAGGTCGACGCGAGGTTGCGTAGAGGCTTCTCCTAAGCTGCGACGATGGGGGTTGGGACAAGCAATCCCGTTTCGTCCATCATTTTTGATGTATATGAAGTCGCGTTGGATACAGAACAGAAGGTCAGGGCTGGTCGCGGAGGAGGTCGACCTGGGCGCGTTCGAAATACCAGCCATAGGCGGCCCAGGTACCCCAGGCGACCAATCCGCAGGCAGCCACGGCAAACAGAGACCACGCCAGAGACGGCACGAACATGGCCATGGCGCACAGCGTCAAGAGCGCAAATACAATCAAGAGGAAAAAGCCAATCAAGGGCAGCAGGCGCAAGCGCAGGTTGGTCGTGTCGTTGGTGCCCTTAGAGAATTTTCCGGAAATGAGGATAGGCATCATCATCAGGAAGAGAAGAATGGCTTTTACAGCGATCCAGCAGCCCTGTGCCAGAGGGACGCCCGCGGCTCTGGCGCCAAGAACCCCGAAGAGCAGACCGAGCGGCAACCAGGTGAGGGTTCGCGCGAAATTCAATTTGTACATGGTCCAGCTTGCCCGCCAATAACTTAGCGGGTAGCAACTGAAGATCGGTGAATACTTTCCGGAAATCCTGCCTTGATTGGTTGCGGGCCAGCCGCCACCTAGAATGGGAAGTCCCGTGGCAATGGCGATGGCCGCGGCGAGAATGGCGACAAAACGCAACAGCTCAACGCCAGACAACATCACGACGAAGGCCACGGCGGTGGCGATCACTGCGAGCTTCCACTTTTCGCTCCACGTGGGCGGAGTGGGTCCCAGCAGGAACTGCGCCTGCTCTCTTTGACGCGGATTCAGGAGCCAACCGGCGGCGCGCTCGATGGGCGGTAGTTTTTCCCAATCCCAAGGTTGCATCCACTGGCGCTGCCAAACGTATTCGGTGATCTGTGCTCCCCAATTGGCGAGCCTCTGCTTTTGCCACGCGGCTTGAATAGGAAGCGCGGCTTCTTGAGGAGTTTCCGAAGGCTCGTCAAATTCGTAGTCCTCGGGTTGTGGCTCGACGTGTGGGATTCGCGCCACTCGTTCCGCCACTTGCATCGGTTTCCGTGGAACGGGCGCCTGCAGGGAACAGTAGAAACGTTGGCCTTGATTCCAGAGCTTCCAGGAGAGCCCTGCGAGCAAGGGCAGCGCTGCCAGAATGATGCAGGCGATCCATTTCGTGGAGAGACCGCTGGTCAGGAGCAGATGGATCCATCCGGTCGGCAAGGCGTAGGCCAGCGGGCGGAGAGCGAGCTCAAATTGACCGGGGAAGAAAAGCAGAATGCCGGCAGCGGCATAAAAAGCCAGAGGCAGCCACTTCGGGTATTTTGCCGTGTGAGGAAGGAGCGCGAGTATGGCGGCGAGGACCACGAACGATTCTGCAAATGGGGCCACGAACCGAATCACCCATCCGCCGGCGGTGGGGGCGTCGATGGTCAGGAAATAGACGATCAGCGTAAGCGCGAGAATCCAGGCCGTTCGGGCGGCAAAGCGCACGGTAGCCCAGGCGAAGAAGTCCTCATCGGAAATGGGATAGAAGAGCAGGACGATTCTTTCCGCATCGGCACTTAATTTCTGGGCGAGCTTGTGTGCGCGGGAGAGCGCTATGCCTGCCAAGGCGAGGCTCATGCCACTGAGGAAATACATCCGCAGCTGCGCCGTGTTGCCGGACTGATCGGCGATGAGGCGAGATGCGTTGACCAGCAACCAGAGCCACCACCATCCGGCTCGGCTTCCGCTTGCGCCCTTCCACCATTTCCCGCGCAGGCCTTTGCGGCCACTTTGGCGAATGCGTTCCCTTGTGGCGCGTTTCAAACGGCGCACCAAGCCGGCGTCAAACAGGCGAATCATCATCGCGCCTCATCCTGGTCGCGCAAATTGAGAAGCACCTGCTCGAGCGATTTGTTGCCATCGCCGCCCCAGAGTTCGCCGGCCTTGCCGGTCAAGCGCAAGCCGCCGTGGTCCAGGACGCAAATGCGATCGGAGAACTTCTCGGCAATTTCGAGAATCTGCGTGGTGTAGATGATGGTGCGGCCGCGTGCTGCTGCGGCTTTCGACTCGTGCTTGAAATAGGCGATGCCCATGGGGTCCATGCCGGAGGCCAAGGGTTCGTCCAGGATCCAGAGTTCCGGGTCGATCACCAGCAGGCCCGCGAGGCCCGCCTTGTACAACTGCCCGCGCGACATCGTGCCGAGAGGCATACCCGCCAGAGCCAGGATGTTCAATTGATCGAGGATCTTCGCCACGTTGGCGGGATCGGGATCCGGCCGCTCATACAAGCGCACGCACATGACGATGTGTTCGAGGACGTTCATCCGTGCGAACGCCATGGGGAAGTCGGGCAGGAACATCAGGCGCCGGCGCAGGTTCATCTGGCCGCGATGAAACTCTTCGCCGTCGTAATAAATCTTGCCCCCGCTCGGTGTTACGATTCCCGCGAGGCAGTTGAGCAGAGTGGTCTTCCCGGCGCCGTTGGCGCCGAGAACACCCACGACCTGGCTGGGGTCGAGTTCGAGCGAAACCTCTTCGAGTGCCCAGACCCTGCCGAACTTCTTCGACACTTTGTCGACCTGGATTCGCATTTCCCTCGGCCTTACCGTGCACCAGCAGCGCTCCGGGAGTATAACAAGTGCGGTATCTGCATGGTGCGAGTCTCTTGCGAATCACGAGCGGCAAAAGAATGGAGGGTTCGTGCGCGACCTAAACGGAGCATGGATGATGGCTGTAGCCGCGCTGGCTCTCGCAGCCGGGGAAGCGGCGCAGATCAGCGAGAAGCCGGCGAACTACGAGTCCGTCTTCTACAACAGCGGAAAGCTGAAAATTGAAGCATATGTATACAAGCCGGAAGGGACAGGGCCGTTTCCGGTAGTGGTTTACAACCATGGGTCGCGCGCTGGACACGACCGCGAGGAGCGGCCGTTTGCCTATATAGGCGAAATGTTGGTGCGCAGCGGATACGTGGTGATTGTGCCGGAGCGGCGCGGGTACGGAAAATCGGACGGGGCGACATTTGGCGACACGGTCGGAGAGGATCGCGGCCCGCGCTTCGTGACGCGCGTGCAGGAAGAAACGGACGACGTTTTGGCTGCGGCGGAGTTTGCGAAGACGCTGCCATACGCAGACACAGGGCGGATGGGGGTGATGGGCTGGTCGTTCGGAGGAATCGTGAGCGTGTTCGCGGCGAGCCGGAGCGACGCGTTTCACGCGGTCGTGGACCAGGCCGGTGCGGCGCTAACGTGGGACCATAGTCCCGCGATGCAGGACGCGCTACGAGAAGCGTCGCGGAAGATCAAGATTCCCCTGCTGGGGATGGTGGCGCAAAACGATCGCACGACGGACTCGGTGAAGACCGTCGTGCACGAAGCGGAGAAGCACGGCGCGACGGCGAAGCTCATCGTCTACCCGCCGTTCAAGCCGAAAGACGCCGGAGGGATTGCGCCCGGCCACCTCATTTTCAGCAGAGAGGGATGGCAGATTTGGGAAGCGGACATAAAGGAGTTTCTGGCGAAGTATCTTCCTAGGGGGTAGAAGAGTGCGGAGCTCCCTGCATTTGCTGCGCCTCACGAAGTAGAAGACTACTGCTGCGGAGTCGGGTTCGGTTTCTTGAGAACCGGCTTATCGCCCGAGGAGGGAGGCGGAAGAGTGGCAGTGGGTATCTGGGGCTTTGTCGTCGCAGGGGTGTCCATCGCTTTGCCACCTTCCTGGTAAGCCGCCTTCAGAAGTGATTCAGCTCGGCCTTGAGCGCCGCCGGTATTATCGTTGGTTTGACGGGCTTTGCTGTACTCGTTGACGGCGCGTTCGCGCTGCCCTAGCAAATCGAAAATCATGCCCAGGTAGATATGACTCCAGACCTCGGTCCACTTTTCCGAAGGCTCCGCAACGTTCTGGAGCGATTCCCGGAAAGCGTTGGCGGAGGCCTGGTAGTTCTTTTGATAGAAGAAGGCTTCGCCCATCCGGAAGTTGGCGAGCGAGCGCCCGGGCTGAATCGATAGGGCCTTCTGGTATTGGGCAACAGCATCGTAGAAACGGCCCTGTTCGGCCAGATCTTCGCCGCGCGCGATGGCGGCGCGCGCGCGAAGCGCAACGCTGGACTTCAGGATGACGTTGTTGGGATCGACGCGCAGGCCGCCGGATTTCGGACGGCCAAAGGTTTCCACCGTGAACTGAGACTCCGTGCCGGTCACGTCGACGGTCTTGATCTCCGGATTGCCTTCGGTCTCGATCCGCAGGTCCACAGGCATATGGAAGGTGTCGAGGGGCTGCTTGATTTTGCCGACGATGCGGAAGCCTTTGGGCGTGCGGTAGACGACATAGTCGATGGTGAATTCGGGAATGCCGGTGGAGTTTAGCCATTGCGCGAAGAAGTTGCGCAGGTTGGGCGGTTCCTGGCCGGGCTTCGCGGAAGCCTGCACATGGCGCAGGGCAATGTTTTCAAAATCTTCGATGCGCGCGGACTTCTCCGCAAACTGGAAGTAGAAGTCGTGGAGCGTGGCCTTGAAGGCGGCGTCGCCCATCATGGCGTGAAGCATGTGAAAGAGCATCGCGCCTTTGTTGAGGACGACCGAGCGGTAGTCGGGAGAGTAGGGAATGAGGCGCGCCGCCTGGGCGACGGGCGCGGCGTCCTCATACATCAGCGCGCCGACGGCGAACTCGTCCACCGCCTTGAGGCTGGCTTCCTTGCCGGCATTTTGCTCCGCGTAAAGCGCTTCACAATAGCGCGCGAGCCCATCGGTGATCCAAACATCGCCGGACGTGGCTGGAAGAATCTGCACTCCGAACCATTGCGACGCGACCAGGCGGGCGATCGTCCGGTCATTGGCCTTGGGATCCCAACCGCGCTGGCTGAGAAGCAAGACACCGGGGCCGGCGAATTCGCGCAATGTGCCGTCCGGGATCTGGATGATGGAAAACGACGGGTCAGGGATGGGACCAAAGAGATCCGAGAAAATGATGGCCGAGCGTGCCACGCTGGCGGCGAAGTCCTGCGCATTGGCGGAAGCCGCTCGCGGCGCATACACGGCTACATTGACACCCTCGGCTTGCTTGGGATTCAGCTGCAAATTGCCGATAACGAACGTGCCGTGCGGCGCGGGACGATTGCATTCGAAAGTGTAGAGGAGGCGGCCGCCCTCGACCGCGTTCTTGCCTGGCACCGGAGTTGGCGCGGAAGACTTGCCCGTGCCGGCGACCGCGAAAATGTCAGGAACATTCAAGCGAAAGGTGGCCGTGTAGCGATTGGAGGGGAAGTTGGTCAGAGGAAACCAGCGCGAGGGCAGGAGAAGATATGCGCCCTCTTTATTGATGGAAGCGAGGCGGAGGCCGGGAACGGGGCTGTTCTCTTCGTTAAAGAGCAGGCCGGCGTAGGTGTAGGTGAGTGTGACGTGGCCGCCGCCGGCCACAGGAGTCGGAAGCTGGACGTTCACATAAAGGGGGCTCTGGTTGTCGCGCTCGAAGTTGAGCGGCTTGCCGTCCGCGCCTTTCACTTCCTTGACGATGAGGTTAGGGTGCAATTCAACGCGCACGCTGCTGGAGGCTTCCGTGGCGGTGAAATCGACCTTTGCCGTTGCGGAAATCGATTGTCCGATGGTGTCCAGCGTGGCGGAGACATCGTAGTGTTCGGCGAGGAAAGTCACCGGGCGCGGAGTCTGAGCGTACAGGGGCGCGCCGGCGCACAGAACAAGCATCAGCGCAAGAGTGTAAAACGTATAAAAAGCGTTTCTACTGCGGGTCATCGGACCCCTTTCAATTCCTTTTTACCTGGAGCCAGAGCACCTAGGAGTACATCTAATAGGATACCAAACCCTTCACTTTGCGTTGCTTACGTTGGAGCGCAAAAGCTGGACGATTTCGTCCGCGGCCCGTTCGACGGCGCCCGGAGGGCCTAATAGGCGTTGTACCTCCTGCAAGCCACGCCTCATCTCTTGGACGCGAGATTGCGCCTCGGGGTTATTCGACAGCAGGGCGGATGCTTCGGCAGTCAGACGCTGGGGCGTGAAGTCGCCTTGAATCAGCTCGGGAACGACGGCACGGCCCGCGATCAAGTTCACCATGCTGAAGAACTTTGTCCGAACGAGAGGTTTGGCCAAGTGGGCGGTGAGCGGGGAAAGGCGATAGATAACGATCATGGGTGTTCCCAAAAGCGCGGTTTCCACGGTGGCGGTGCCGCTGGAGACGATGGCGAGGTCCCCAGCCGCGAGGGCGTTGTAGGTGTCGTTTGTGACGAAGCGTACCTGCAAGTCAGCAGGGAATTTCTCTTTGAGGCGAAGCGGGTCCAGTTCTGGGGCTACAGCCACGGCAATCTCGAGCGGGTCCGGAAGCGCGCGGCGTAGTCTGGCGAGGGCTTCGATCAGAATTGGTAAGTGGTGCGCGATTTCGCCACGGCGGCTGCCCGGGAGGACCGTGAGGATGCGCGCGGAAGGATTCAGGCCATATTTTTCGCAAAAGGATTCGCGCGTCAGCGTGGCATCGACGTTGCCAACCAACGGATGGCCGATGAATTTCACTGAAACGCCCGCGTCAGAATAGAACTTTTCTTCAAAGGGGAAGATGCATAGTGCTTTGGCGAAGCGGCGGCGGACCAGATTCGCGCGCCAAGGCCGCCAGGCCCAGAACTGCGGACAGATGTAGTAAACGTTGCGAATACCTTTGGGCCCCAGCTTGCGCGCCAGCCTCAAATGAAAGCCGGGGAAATCGGTGAGGATGGCCAGCGGCGGCCTGCGACGTTGCGCTTCACCAACGAGATGGCGCATCGCGCGAATCAGCGACGGCAAGCGTTTCAATACTTCCGTGATGCCGACGACCGAAACCTCCGAATAATCGGTGACGATTTCGACGCCCGCAGTGCGCATCTGCGGACCACCCATGCCGAAAAGAGCGACGTCCAGACGCTGCTTTAATGCCGAGGCCAGTCGCGCGGCGTACATGTCGCCGGAAGCTTCACCTGCGGAAATAAGGAGCGGAATGGGCGGCATTTGCAGAGTGGCGGCCGTCAATCGCTGGCGGGAAGAACGGAAGGAGCGGGAGCGCCGCCGGCCTCGATCGGAACATGCAGCTCCTGCTCCTTGTACTGGAGCTGATAGAGCCGGTAGTAGATGCCGCGCTGAAGGAGCAGTTCCTGGTGCGCACCATGCTCACGGAGGCGGCCTTTGTGAAACACAAGGATGCGGTCGGCGTGCTGGATGGTGCTGAGGCGATGCGCGATGACCAAAGCGGTGCGGCCGGAAAGCAGGCGGCTAAGCGCTTCGCGAATCTGGAGTTCGGTTTTCGTGTCCACACTCGAGGTGGCTTCGTCGAGGATCAGGAAGCGCGGATTGTGTGCGAGTGCGCGCGCAAAATTGATGAGCTGCCGCTGCCCGACGGAAAGCGTTGAGCCGCGTTCGTTGACGCTGGTAGCGACACCGGCGCTCAGCGACCGCACGAATTCTCCCAGGCCGACCTCGTCGAGGGCGCGCTCGACGGTGTCGCCATCGATGCCGGGAGTACCCAGGCGGACGTTCGTCTCAATCGTGCCGCTGAACAGGAATGGATCTTGGAGGACGATGCCAAACTGGCGGCGCAGGTCCTGGAGGTTGATCGTGCGGATGTCTTTCCCGTCGAGGAGAATTTGTCCGCGCTGCACATCGTAGAAACGGAGCAGCAGGGAAATCAGCGTGGTTTTGCCGGCCCCGGTGTGGCCCACGATGGCAAAGGTCTGTCCGGGCGACATGCGGAAGGAAACATCGCGGAGGACCCAATCTTCGTCCGCCGGCGCGGGAACGTTCCGATAACTGAACCAGACGTTTCGAAACTCGATTTCGCCGCGGGGATTGTCGAGCGGAATGGCACCGGGATCGGATTCAATGGTGACCGGTTCATCGAGCAATTTGAAGATGCGCTCGGACGCCGCCATCGCGGACTGCAAGATGTTGAATTTTTCGCTTAAGTCCTGGATGGGCCGGAAAAAGCGCTGGGCATACATCGTGAACTCGATAAGGACGCCAAGAGTCAATGTGCTGTGAAGGACACGATTGCCGCCATCCCAAAAGATGAGGGCAATGGTTGCGAAACTCAAAAACTCGACGGCGGGGTAGAAGAGTGCGTACGCGAGAATGGCATCGCGCCAGGCAAGCATATTGTCGCGATTGCGCTTAGCAAACTCGTGTTGGGCTTTTTCCTCGCGATTGAAAAGCTGCACGACGCTCATACCGGAGATGTATTCCTGGAGGAAGGCGTTAATGCGGGCAATGGCCGTGCGGATGCGGCGATTGGCATCCCGCACATATTTCCGGAAAATCAGCGTGACGACCAGAATTCCCGGCAGGACGGCAAGAGCATCCAAAGCAAGGCGTGGATTGATTTTGAAAAGCAGGCCGGCCATGACCGCCAGGAGGAAAAAATCGTTGATCATGGTGACGACGCCGGCGGCGAAGAGATCGTTCAGCGCGTCCACATCCGTCGTCACGCGCGTAACCAGGCGGCCGACCGGGTTCCGGTCGAAATAGCTCATGGGCAGGCGTTGCATATGGCCAAAGATCTCGCGCCGCATGTCGTACATGGTCTGCTGGCCCACGCGCTGCATGATGCGAATCTGGACGTACTGCGCGAGAAAATCGAACGCAAGCACACCCAGGAACAAAAGGCTCAGGTAGATAACACCCATCCAGGCCTTGTTCTCGGGAACGGCATGGTTCATCGCCGGCACGAAATAACCGTCGATAGCCTTTTGGAAAATGGCTGGCGGAGCGAGTTCCAGAGGCGTAACAATGGCCACCAGCGCGAGCGCGAACACCACGTGCCAGCGGTACGGCTTCATGTAGCGCAAGAGCCGCCGCATTAAGCGCGAGTCGTACGCTTTGCCTAAGGCCTCTTCTTCGTGCAAAGTGCTCATGCGTTTTCGAGCTCTGCCTCGAGCAACTGCTTTTGATACAAATCCGCGTAGTAGCCACGCCGCGCGAGCAACTCGTCGTGCGTGCCGCGCTCAATAATGCGCCCTTCGCGCAAAACCACTATCTGGTCGGCGTTCTGCACCGTCGACGTGCGGTGCGAAATCAGGATAGTGGTGCGTCCGCGCATGATGCCGCGCAAGCCGCTAAGAATTTTTTCTTCGGTTTGCGTATCCACGCTGGAGAGCGAATCGTCGAGGATCAGGATGCGCGGGTCACGAACCACAGCCCGGGCAATGGCGGTGCGTTGCTTCTGGCCGCCCGAAAGCGTGATTCCGCGCTCGCCCACCATCGTTTCATAGCCTGCCGTAAAGCCACTGATATCGCCATGCAAGCTGGCAATTTCCGCCGCCTCGCACGCCCGTTCGTGATTGTATTCCGGCAAGCCGAACGCGATATTGCCGCCGACCGTCTCGCCGAAGAGATAGGTGTCTTGCGGGACGAAGCCGATGGAGCGCCGAAGTGTTTCGAGCGGCCATTCCTGGATCGGGTGACCGTCAATCAGGACAGTTCCTTCCGGTGCCTCCCATAGGCGCGCGACTAGGGCCGCGAGAGTCGTCTTGCCGCAGCCTGTCGGACCGACGATTGCCAAAGTAGAACCAGCGGGAATCTTCAGGTTGATGTCGGAGAGAACTGCGCGCGGGCCGCTGCCATTCGCTTTGGCCGTCCCGTTGGAACCGCTAACGCCAGAGAGCGTGGTCGGATAGCTAAAGGTGAGATCGCGGAACTCAATCTCCCCGAGCGGGGTTGATTCCTTGGAAATCGTCGCGCCGCGGTCGTCAATGTTTGGCTTCGCAGTCAAAATGAAGTTCAGGCGGCCCATGGAAGCGGCGCCGCGTTGGAAGATATTGGTGACCCATCCGAGCGCAATCATGGGCCACACCAGCACTGCGAGGTACCCGTTGAAAGCCATCAACGCGCCGAGAGAAATCTGTCCGTTGAGGAGCTGGTGGCCGCCCTGCCACAGCAAAACTAGAAAACTTGTGCCGGATAGAGCCATGAGCGACGGCATGAACATGCTCCAGGTTCGGATCAAGCGAATGTTGCGCGAAACATATTCGCGATTGGGCTCGTCAAAGGCGCGGATTTCCGCTTTTTCCTGTGCATAGGCGCGAATGATGCGCACCCCCGCGAGGTTTTCCTGGACGCGCGCAGTAAGTGTGGCCAGCGCCGCCTGGATTTTTTCGTAAAGCTCGTGAATGATTTTGCCGAAATACCACACGGCTACAGCAACCACCGGCGCCGGCACCAGAACCCAAAGCGTAAGCGAGGGTGAAAGCATGACCATCACCATGATGGCCATGATCATCGTCACGATGGTTGTGGCGCTGTACATGATTCCCGGGCCAAGGACCATGCGGACCGAGTTCAGGTCGTTAGTCGCGCGAGACATGAGCTCGCCCGTGCGATTGCGCACGTAGAATTCCGGTTCGAGGACCAATAACCGTTTCAGGAGGTCGCCACGAATGTCGTACTCAATGTCGCGAGAGACTCCGATGAGGATCCAGCGCGCACCGAAGGAGAGCACGCCCTTAATTGCCACGCAGAGAATCAC
Source organism: uncultured Acidobacteriaceae bacterium (assembly GCA_964524985.1). Classification (GTDB taxonomy): domain Bacteria; phylum Acidobacteriota; class Terriglobia; order Acidiferrales; family UBA7541; genus Acidiferrum. Next base: position 20,222 of record CAZGFL010000072.1, on the reverse strand, counting down.
GATCAGGCAATAAATTCCCAGAGTCCGGCGGCTTTTCGGTGCGTAGTACGGGATCATGCGGCTGAGAGCGGACAAGTGAGGTGCCGCAGCGGCCGCGGCTCCGTTTTGCGCAGAATGCTGAAACGGAGCGGGATCACCCTTGATGGTGTCGGTCATTACACCGGTCGCCAGCGGCAGCAGGTTTCCGACGATCCCCATCAACACGACCATCAACAAGCCAAAGATGATGCTGCCCGTGTACCGGCGAAGATACGGCATCAGCCCGCGCAAGTCTTTGCTGGGAGGAGCGTCCTGCGCCGTCCTGGATGGCACAGACCTGGTACGCACGGCCGGTTCGCTCATCGCACGCTGGACCTCGGGGCTTCCAGAGATGGGTTTTCCAGCAGGAAATGTTCGTAGGTGCGGTCGAGCGACTGATAGCGCTTCGTTGCAGGATTCCAGCGCACGCCGATCGGCAGGACGTGCAAATCGGTGACGCCCTTCAGCGGCGTGAAGTACATCGCGAGCCCTTTGTCGTCGCTCTGTTCGTACTGAAGGCGCCAGCCAGTTATCGAGGCCAGCGGAGTCAGGCCCAAGAAGCCCTTTTCATTCTTGAGATGTTCGTCGCAGCGCAGGAGTTCTGTCCATTTTCCGTCGTTGTTCTCCACCACGACGGCACGCGTAATGATGGTGCCCGGCAAATTGTTGGTGGGCGTCTTGGGAACGACGTTGGCCGCAAGGAACTGTTCCTTCCCGGTCTTTGCCAGATCCCCGAATGCCAGCACTTTCGTCTCGCTCCCCAGCAAAGCCTTGGCAGCCTCCTGCATCTCTTCCGGAACGGCCGGTTCAGCAGGCTTGGCTTGGACTTCCGCGGGTTTGGGCGCATCTGTCCCGCAGCCGCAAAGCAAAGCGATTGTAGACAAAGCAAAAGCAACTAATGGCAAAAAGTTTCTGACGAATCGGCCGGAGGCGCTGCGGTCCATCCCCAGTAGAAAGGACGGAGCGGTGATGCGTCCGTTAGCACACGAACAGTCGCTTGGCGTGGTTTTTTCCATCAGAATCGGGGCAGCCTCACGTGTCTTCAATTCTATAGTTTACCGCCGTTTCGGAAAAGAATTCCCCGCGGGTTTTGCAGAGCTAGGAAACTCCTAGCGCTGGGCGAGAATGGCGTCCAGCCGGGCCTCCATGTTTTCCTCGCCCTCGGACCACAGTTCGCTCCGCTCCACCGGCAGGGCCCGCTCGACCGCTTCTACCCAAAGGAACAACTGTTGGATGTTTTCGCGGGTCTTGGCGTGATATTCCTTCAGGTTATTTCCGGCGGCCATCCACTGGCGAAAGGTGTGCTCGATGGGGTGCTCCTCGGCGGAAAACGCATTAGCGGCTGTCGCGGGAACAAGAAACCCGCTATGGCCGGTGAAAAAATGCTCGAAACCCAAATCCGCCAGGAAATGGCCAGACGTTGCGGCAATTCCATCGTCGTATTCGAGGCCGTGACAGAGCAACTCCAGAGGCTCTGGCTTCCGCTGCCATTTGAGCGTTTCGATGTCGAGGCTCCACAGATCCCATTTAGCGCTGACGAAGTAGGCGGTATCTGCATTCAAGTGTTGCGCGGCCAGGGCCGCGACTTCTGCGGGGCGGGCCTGGTTGGGGCGCAAATCCCACTCGGCGATGGGGGATTCGCTTGGGTCCACGGCCTGAACGATTAATTCCTCAAACGCGCCGTGGGAAGCCGACAAGGGCGCGGTGGTCAGGAAGCGCGCGAACTCCGCAATCATCGTTTTCAACGAAAAATCGCGCGTCCAGACACGCAGATAAGCATGATTGGCCATCGAGTGAACCTCCGGGATTATAGCGGGGTACAAGGGAAGTAGCGAATCGGGACTGCAGAAGTCGGAAAATCTGTGGGCCGGGTTGGGACCTAGCTCCCCGTATTTGCCGATTTGGCGCGCGGATTTTCCGCCGAAACCGCGAAGCCTTTGGCGATCTCCTTTAGGCGTTCGCGCAAGGAATCGCCCACGCCGGCGAAAACCTGCGCGCAGGCTTCGCGAAGTTTTTCCTCGGCAGTGGCGGCGATTCCGGAGATCATCTCGCGCGACTGGTGATCGAGAGAAGCTACCGTGGCGAGCATCCACTGGTTGGAAACGCCTTCGAGGCGGTGCCTGTACTGGTCGGCGGCCTGTTCGCTCATCTGCTGATAGGCGGCCTGCAACTCTTTTTGGTGCGCGTCGGTCATGGACTTCCATTGCGCGAGCAATGGGCCGAACCCTTCAGAAACCTGCTTCTGCGCTTCGTGAACGCCGGCCTCCAGTGCGCCGCCCAGCGCGGACTGGAAGCGGCTCAGGAAGCTTGCCTGCTCCTGCGTGATTTGCTGCGCCAACTCCGCACGCGCAGCCTCTCTGGACCGCGCGGTTTCCTGGTTGAAGCCATCGACTTCGCGCCGGCCGGTACGCTGCACTTCATCGGTGAACGCGGCGGCGGTGGTATCGGCAGCTTCGGCGAAAAGCGCCCGCGCGCGTTCAAACGACTCACGTACCACGTCCTCCATCTGTGTTTGCGCATGGCTCACAAAGCTGCGGCTCGAGTGATCCAGTTCGCTCGCAAAGGCGCTCGAGATTTCTCCTGCCTTCTCGCGCAACTGATTCACCGTCTGATCCACCATGCGTTCGGAGTGATTCTGGACCTGCGTTTGCGCTTTCTTTTCGTACCACTCCGCGGACTTCAGCAATTCTTCGATCACCTGATGCTTCAGGTCGCTGACTTTGCCTTCCAGGTCCGTCAGGACGCGTCCGGTGATGGTCTGCGAGGATTCGTGAAGAATCTGCTCGACGCCACCGAGGTTTTCCCGGAAGCGCGCCACGGATTCCGCGAACGCTTCGTCGGCCGAGGCGCGGATGCGATCCTGCTGGAGCGTTAGCGCGGCATCTAACAAAGACCGTCCGCCCGCCAGGCGGTGAATGGCTTCTTCGGTGCGCGCGACGTGCGGCTGAACGAGTTCGTGGACGCGCCGGTCAAACTCCTCGAGCGAGCGCTGGTTGGCCTCTTCGAACGTCTTCTGAATCCGTGCATTCATTTGCTCGAACAGCGATTCCGAGTCGCGGTGCAGCAGGTTGCGATGCAGGCTCAGGACATCATCCAACTGCGATTGAAATTGGCCAAGGGCATGCTGCTGCGCATCCTGAAGCTGAGAAGAATGGCACTCGATGCGCTCCGTGGTTTCTGCCGCGCGCGCCAGCGCGGACTCCAAGCGTTGCGACTGCTCCCGCAGCCCGGCCAGGCGCTGATCTGACTCCGCCACCACGCTGCCGGCCGCGTGTTGCAACAGCGTGCTGTGCCGGTCGATGTCCTCTTGAATTTCCGCCAGCAGGCCACGAACGTTCTCACCAAGTCCCTTGGCGGCGCGCTCCTGGGCTTCTGCAAGCGTGCTTTCGAGAGTCTTGCGCCAGCGTTCCTGTGCGGCTTCTAGTTCCTTCGTGACCTGCTCGTACCAAGAAGCCTGAGCGCCGGTCAATGTCTCGGTTGTCCGCTGCTGAATTTCGCTCGCGGCAGCCCGCAGGTTTTCGCGCTGCGTATTCGCCGCGGCAACTTCGTGTTTGGCAGTTTCCTCGATGCCACGAACGGCCGATTCGGCGCGCGAGGCAATCTGAGTTTCCGCCTGTTCGGCCTGCGTGCGCAGGCGCGTCACGACCTCCTCCGCCTGCTGGCACGCGGATTTCAACGTCTCGGCAGCGGCTTGCGTTTGTTTCTCGTGTTCGATTTCCTGCGCTTGCGCGTCCTGCAAGAGTTTGCTGGTAAGGTCGTGCGTCAATTGTTCGAGTTGCGGCGCCAACCAGCGCGGCAGTTCCGTGCGCAACGCTTCCGCCGCTGCCGCATGAGCCACATGCGAGTGCTCGTCGGTCTCCTGCTGCAGCTTTTCGATGGCGCGCGCGGTTTCGTTGACGATTTCGGCGCGTCCGGCGGCGAATTTCTGCTCCCACTGCTCGAAGGAGAGCCGGCGCTCGGCAGAGACGGCGAGCGTGGCGGCCTCGCGCGCCGCTGCTTGAATCTGTTGCTTGGCGTCAGCGACCAGACGGGCGACTTGCCGCGCCAGCTGCAAAGAAGCATCCGTCGCGCTGACAGGAGAAGGGAAGACGCGCACATTGTCCACGCCATTGGTCAGCGGGAGCTCCGTCTCTACCACCATCGACTCCGTTCCGGATTCCGCGACGGACGAAGTCAACTGCGGCGCTTCGATGGGTGCCTCCATTTTCGGCACCGGAGCGGTCCCTTCCGGAAAAACAAACCAGTCTTCCGGAGGAAATCCGATGCCCCAGACGTTGCCGGAAACTTCCAATTCCAGGGCCACCTGAAAGAGTTGCCGCACTGTGCGCGGGCGCTGAATCCATGCCACGCGGCCCCGCACCGAGCGTGGAGGCTGGCCGGTTTCCGGGTGCGGCACTTCCAGCGTCACCCACATGTTTTTCAGGACATAGTGTTTGGATTGGTAGCGGCAGCCATGGCAGTTGATGATGAGCGAGGAGGTGCGCTCCACGAAAGGCCGCCCCAGCGCGTCGACACCAGTCACGACCAGAGGAACGGCTTGCACGATGCGCGTGCTGCGGCGCTTGCGCAGTTCCGGGCCCGCGTTGGCTACACCTTCGGAAATCATCTCGACCGTCTCATCGGCAAAGTCGCCGCCTGAATCATTCATGCAAACCGCCGCCCTGCCTCAGTGATCTTCGTTGTTGCACAGCCAAACAGCAGCCGCCACGCTACTTTGTGACGGTGCCCTGCGGGGTACCTTCTGTGGCCGGCTTGCGGTGTGCTCCCGTCAAAAACTCCCAAGCTTCTTTCGCGACCCAGACTGGCCCGACCAGCAAATAAACCGCTCCCTGAAAAAACGCCGGGCGGTTTCCCTCAATGCGGTGCCCAAGAAGCAACAGCACCCAGCCGCCCATGAAAAATCCCGCGGCCCAAATCCACTTCATGAAAATCAAAAGGATGATCCCTGCGAAGATCATCGGAATGCCCACGCCATGCAGCAGCTTGTTCCACGGTGATTCGTGCTCGTGGTCATACTGCGTCATGTATCGCGCCAGGTTCGGCATCAACGCACTCCTGTCCGTCCAGGAACGCAGGCAAGCCGAAGGTGAGGGACGGCCGCCATCGAGAGGAATGTATACTGATTTTTAGGAATTGGCTAGAGCGTCCTGTAGGTACTGAGAGTTTTGCCGCGTCTCTCCCAGAACGCGCAATCCGAAAGTACTGGCCTCTGCAAAGGCCTGGGAGTGTTACAAATCGCGGCGCCCTTCCATGGCTTTCAGCATGGTCACTTCGTCGGCGTATTCCAGGTCCGCGCCGACAGGAATGCCCACGCCGATGCGCGTGACGCGCACGCCGAGCGGTTTGAGGAGCTTCGAGAGATATACCGCCGTGGCTTCGCCTTCCGCGGTGGGATTCGTGGCGATGATGATTTCCTCGACCGCGCCGCCTTTCAACCGTTCGATCAAGGATTTGATGTTGAGCTGATCAGGGCCGCGGCCGGAGAGGGGCGAAAGCGAACCGCCCAACACGTGGTACATGCCGGTGTAAGTGCGGGTTTTCTCGATAGCCAGGATGTTGTGTGCTTCCTCGACCACGCAGATCGTCCTCTTGCTGCGCGTTGGGCCCGAGCAATACAGGCACGGGTCGGAATCCGTGATGTTGTGGCAAGTCGAGCAGGAGCGAATCTTTTCCTTGGCGTCACGAATCGCTTCCGCAAGGGCCAGGGCATCTTCCGGCGCGGCACGCAGCAGGTGAAACGCTAGCCGTTGCGCGGTTTTCTGGCCAATGCCGGGAAGATGCTTCAATTCATCGATGAGTCGTTCGACTGGAGCGGCAAAATCGGGCATGCAGCATGTGTAGCATAGGCGCGCGCATCGCGCAAACCGGCTAGTGCCGTTCCACTTTTTGGCGGGATGGTTGAAGGCCCTGTTTTGGGCAGTGCTTTATATTGCTGGCGGTGGGAAATTATGTGCAATCGTTGGAACGGCACTAGAGTTCGCGGTACATCACAAACGCGTCGACAAAGCCTTGCCTTGGATGCTCGAACGCCTTCGGCAAGCGGCCCACGATTGTAAAACCAAAGCTTTGCCACAAACGGACCGCACGTTCGTTAGTGCTGACCACAAAGTTGAATTGCATGGTGCGGAATCCGTGCTCCTTTGCGCGCTCGAGCGAATGCGCGCACATCGCTCGCGCTATGCCGCGCCCCGTTGCATGCGGCGCCGTCATGTAGCCGCAGTTGGCGACGTGCGCTCCGCCGCCCTGTTGGTTGGCCCGCAAGATGTAGGTGCCGACGATTTTGCATTCGTCCTCGGCAACGAAGACTTCGTGGCCGGGTGAAAGCCAGAAAGCGAGTGCGTCCGCGCGACTTATGTCGCGGGGCAGCGTGTACGTTTCGCCCGCACGAAGGATGGGCTCGAGAATCGCCCAAACGGCGCCCGCATCATCGTCCGTGAATTTCCGGATTTGCATTCCCTAATTTTGCCATGCGTAGGCGAAATTCCGGGAATCCTGGATGTTGCGCAAACCAGAATTCGCGAGGCTCCTCGTAGTCCCTGGGTCCTCCGCTCTGCCTAGCGAGCGTTCATTAGGTGTAAACTGCCAGAATCCTGCTAACTCATTGATGCTGCAATGGTTAGCGAGCGCTTAGTTACTGGAACGGCTTGGCTCTGAACAATAGCGCAAGATTCTCACCCCCCACCGTTCTAACATGGGAACAACGAGCTTGGCATTCAAACGCCCAGTGCCTTATGCCTCAGTTCTTTGAATTCATTGCTGTTCTCTTCCTCATTCTTGGGGTAATCACCCCCTTTCTTACGCTCTACTTACTGGGCAAATACAGCAAGCTGCGCCGGGAGTTCGACGAAGCTCAAACAGAGCAGCGGAAAGAGCTCCGCGCAATGAAGGCAGAGTTTACGGAGCTTAAGAAGCAAGTCGCTTCTGCTCCTCCTGCCCAGCCTTCTCCTGCTGAACAACCTACGGTGCGTCCGGTTGCTCCCGTGCCTGCTCCCGCTGCGCAGGTGCCCGCGCCGTCCGCGCGCCCCGAAGTTTCAACAGAACTCCCTCCGCCAGTGAAATTGCCTCAGCAGAAGCCGCTGTTGCCCGCTGCGCCGCTCGCTCCTTCTGCCGAGCTGCCCGCCGCGGCAAAGACTCCCGCTTCGCCGGCGGCTCCCTTGACCGCGCAAAAAATTCCCAGCGCGCCCACCGTGGCGCCTCCCGCAACGGCAAAATCACCGTCCTTGCCGGTGCCGCCGCCCGCGCCGCCGCCAATGCCGCCACAAAGGCCGCCTGCGGTGCCGCAACCTGAGCCGCTGCAGGCACGGCTCTCGGTACCCCTGCCCGTTTCCGCGTTTAAGGTCAGTCCGCCTAGATCTTCTGCCCCGAAGCCCACACTTCAGGAGCGGTTGAAGGCGGTTTCCTCGATTGAAGAAACGCTCGGCACGAACTGGCTCTACAAACTCGGCATCATCATCCTGGTCGTCGGCGTCGCACTCTTCGGCATCCACGAGCTCGGGACTCTTGGCCCGCTCGGCAAAGCTGCAATCTCCTATTTCACCGCGCTCTTGCTCTTGGTCGGCGGTATCGCGCTCGAAAAGAAGGAGCGCTATCGCTTGATCGGGCGAGGCGGCATTGGCGGCGGGTGGGCGCTGCTTTTTTTCACGACGTATGCGATCTACTACGTCAACGCCATGCGGATCTTCCCGAGCGGCATCCAATGGCTGACGGTCGACTGCGTGCTGATGCTGGCGGTCGCCATCGCCATGGCCTTGCACACGCTGCGCTACCGCTCGCAGTTCGTAACCGGTCTAGCCTTCTTGCTCGGCTACTTCACGGTGGCGCTCAGCCAGAACGAAGTCTACAGCCTCTCTGCGGGCGTTTTTCTGGCCATCGGGCTCGTGTCCATCGTCCTCAAGATGGGCTGGTTCGAGCTGGAAATCTTCGGCATCCTCTCCACCTACTTCACACATCTTTACTGGCTCTACCGCATTCTCGGGATTAACGGAGCGCAGGGCCACGCTTTTCCCGAGTATCACGCAAGCCTGGCCATCCTGTTTTTCTACTGGCTCATCTTCCGGTTCTCCTACGTCCGGCGCGCGATCAAAACCGATCTCGAGGAGCACGTTTCCACCGCAGCCGCAATTCTTAACATGGTCTTGCTGTTGGCGTGCCTGCGGTTTCAATCCGTCGATCCCACCCTGGCCTATCTCGCGCTCTTCGGCGTGGGCGCGGTGGAGTTTAGTTGCGGGCAGCTGCCCATCACCAAGCGGCGGCGCGAAGCTTTTCTCGTTCTCACCATTGCCGGTACGGCGCTCATGTTGGCCGCCGTTCCTTCGCATTACACGGACAACCACGTCGCCATTCTCTGGCTCGTGGGCACGGAAGTATTTCTCATCGCCGGCGCGATGGTGAACGAAGTCGTCTTTCGCCGTCTCGGTTTGCTCACCGGCTTGCTCGTCGGCATCCGTCTCATCGGATGGGACTTCCGCGCGCTTATCGACCTTCGCCTGCACGCGGAAAAACTCGAACTCAGCGCGGGAATTCTCTTTGCGTTCTGCGCCGTGGTCTTCTACCTGAACGATCTCGGCCTTGGCTCGCGATGGAAAGACTTCTTTGAGAGTTCGCCGGACCGCTCGTTCCTCACCGTTCATTCCTATTTGGGCGCTTTCTCGGCAGCCACGGCGATTTGGGCCCTCTTCCTCCAGGACTGGACGGCCATCGCGTTTGCGCTGCTCATGCTGTCGCTCGCGGCCATCGGCCGCGCCATCGAGTCGCAGCACTTGCAAGCGCAGTATGCGCTGATCGGCGCGCTCGCGTTCTATCGCGCGCTCGTCATCAACTTGCATCTCGAAGCCGCGCCGCACGCCCATGTGAACATGCGCCTGCTGACGCTGCCTATCCTTGGCGCCGTCTTCTATGTCACGGCAAAACTGGCGGCCCACAGTGCCGATTCCGGGCAGCGCACGTTTCGCGCGTTCTTCGCCGCTGCAGGGACCGCGCTTCTCGCCCTCTTGATTTGGTTCGAAGTGCCGGAGCTGTGGCAGCCGCTCGCGTTCATCGCGTTCGCCGTGATTCTTTCCGAAGCCGCGCGCGCCCTGACGCATCACGCCATCGGCTGGCATTCACATGTCCTCGGCGGATTGGCCATGTTCACGGCGTTCACCGCCGATCCCTATAACGTGCACACCTGGCACACGATTCCGTGGCATGCGCTTGGTGCGTTGCCTGTCGTGGCCGGTCTTTACTGGCTCGCGAAACGCGTCGGCGTGATCAATCAGCGGCACCTGGACATCTCCCAAGTCGCGTACACCTGGGCCGGCACCGGCGTGATGTTCTGGATTCTAGCGGAGGCGCTCCATGCGCCGTGGATCGCCGTCGGCTGGATCGTTTTCGCTGTTGCACTCACGCTTTCCGCGAGAGGGTTCCGCTACTCGCAACTGGCGTGGCAAGCCAACGTTGTCGGCGTATCGGCCCTGCTGCGCGCTTACTTTTTCAATTACGATCTTTCCCAGCCTTTCTGGGGACCGATCACGCTGCGGGTCTTCACGATTTGTATCGTCGCCGCCGGCTTGTATTTCCTCTCGCGCCAGGCCGCCCCGGATGAACGATTCCGGCGCGGCGTTGCGTTCTTCCACTCGTTTGCGGCTACGGGGCTCCTCTCTCTCCTCGCCTGGGTCGAATATCCCAATGGCTGGCTCGCGCCGATCTGGGCCACGTTCGCGCTGGTCTTGGCGCTCGTCGATCAGCGGCTCGAGTTTGAAGAGCTGCCTTGGCAATCGCATGCTCTCGCAGCAATGACTCTGCTGCGCGCACTCAGCGTCAATCTGTACACGAAGGATTTGTGGCATGGGCTGAGCGTGCGGCTGCTCTCGCTGGCTACCGTGGCGGTGATCTTCTACGCGCTTTCGCGCTTGATTCGCATGCCCGAGGAGTGGCGCCGCCGAGATCTGCACCACATCTATTCATGGGCTGCTTCGGTTCTCGTCTCCTTGCTGCTCTGGTACGAACTGCAGCCACTGAGCATTGCCGTCGGCTGGGCGGTCTTCGGCCTGGTCCTCTTTGAATACGGCATCCTTCGTAAGATCACGCAGTTCCGTTATCAGGCTTACATTGCGCTGATGGTGGCCTTCGCGCGCATCTTCTTCGCCAATCTCACCGCGGGCGAAGCTGGCGAATTCTGGGGTCCGCGCGTCTATACGATTGTTCCGCTCATCCTGATTTTCTATTTCGTCCACGCGCAGTTGCCGCAGCAGGAAGAAGAACTCTCCCGCGACCGCCGTCTGCATTTCGACGTGTTGGTGGTTTATCTCGGCACTGCCGCACTTGTGGCGCTCTTCTACTATCAGTTTCCGATGGAGTGGGTGGTCACGTCGTGGGCCGCTTTGGTCTTCGTGCTGTTGGGAGTGGCGCTCGCTTTGGACAAGGCGGTCTTTCTGCATCAGGGCTTGCTGCTGACCCTCGGCGTGCTCTTCCGCGGCATGACTCACAATCTTTTTGGCGGAAGTTACTTTGGCACGGGCGATTGGAAAGGCGACTATCTCGTGGTCAGCTCCACCGCTGCGATTTTGCTGGCGAGCCTGTTTTTTGCGTTCCAACTTCGCGGCCGCTTCCAACCTGCACCGAATACCGGCTGGCTGGCCCAGCTTGCCCATGCAGCCATCCGCCGCCCGGAGCAATTGCCATTTTTCGTGCCTGCCATCTTGATCACCGTGATGCTCGCTCTGAAAATGAAGACCGGTATGATCACCGTGTCGTGGGGCGTCGAAGCGGTACTAGTTTTCTTGTTTGCTCTTGCTGTCAGCGAGCGCAGCTTCCGCCTCACCGGCCTGGGCCTGTTGCTTCTCTGCGTCGCGAAGATCTTTGCCCTCGATTTCTGGGGCCTACAACTGCGCGATAAATACATCACGCTCATCGTCGTTGGCATTGCGCTGACGTTCGTCTCGTTTCTCTATACTCGTTACAAGGAAACGATTCGGCAGTACCTATGAAGCGCCCCGTTGTCTTCGTCGTTTTCTTTTTGATCCTGGGCTTTTCCCTTGCCGGGCTTTACTGGAGCCAGCGCCGCGCAAAATCCACCGCCGTTTCGCCCAACGCCATCCTCAACATGGCCGCCGATGCGCAGCGCGACCTCTCGCGTATTCCCATGCACATCACGCGCCTCTCGGACGATCAGGAGATCGCCATCGGCCGCGAACTCGCCTCGCAATACGCTACGCAGGCGCGCCCGCTTACTGCGGAGGAGCAGGGCCTCGAGAAATACTTGCGCCGCGTGGGAGGCAGCGTTGCGGTGCGTGCGCACCGCCGGCTTCCATACACCTTTGCGATGATTCCCGATCCCAACATGATGAACGCGTTCTCGCTTCCCGGCGGGCCGGTGTACATCGGCGAAGGGATGCTCGACCAGATGACCACGGAAGACGAGCTGGCCAACGTGCTGGCGCACGAGGTCGAGCACATCGATCACTATCATTGCGTCGAGCGCGTACAGGTGGAGGCCCAGCTGAAAAATCTCAATCTCGATGTTGTCAGCGTGCTGGTAAACATTCCGTTGAGTTTGTGGGAGGACGGCTATCACAAAGACGAGGAATTCGAGGCGGACCGTGAAGGAATGTACCTGGCTGTGCAGGCGGGCTACTCACCCTACGGCGCCGTGGACCTCTTTGAGCGCTTCGGCAAGCTCTGCAACGAATTCGTCATCCACGCGCAAAACCCCGACGAAGAGCTTTCGCAACTGGCCATTCTCAGCCTGACCGGATACTTTCGCTCGCACCCTCTGCCTTCCGAGCGGCTCGCGCAAGCCAAAAACATCATCGCGCAGGAACACTGGGAATCACGCACGGAGCGCAAGCCCTTCCGTGTCGAATACGAAGTGCGCAACGGGGAATTCGTGAAGTAAGACAGGCACTCCTGCCTGTGCTATTGGATTTTTAGTTACAACTGGGAACCTGTGAGCTGCAACTAGAAGAGGCCGGGAATCTTCAGCCCGGCGATTCCGGGAATTCCACCGGCGAGATTTCTCATTTGGTTGGCGAGTTCTTCGTCGACGCGCCGCGAGGCTTCATTCACTGCCGCGCGCACCAGATCCTGCAGCATTTCCTGATCTTTGCCGGCGAAAACTTCCGGCTCGATCTTCACATCCACCACCTGCTTCTGGCCGTTCATTTTCACTGTGACCATGCCGCCGCCCGCGGATGCTTCGACAGTGACGGAATTCACCTGGCGCTGCAAGTCTTCCTGCAGCTTGCCCAGCCGCGAGAGCATTTGTTGAATGGCACCGACTTCCATTCGTTCTCGTTCCTTCTTGCCGAACTTACTTTTCTTCCTGCCGCGCCCGCACTTCGGTGATTTTTCCTCCGAAGCGCTCCAGCATCGAACGCACCATCGGGTCGCGTTCGAATTGCGCGCGCAACTCTTGCGTGCCGGACGCTGCCGCTGCCGCAACCGACTCCAGTCTAGCACAGACGCGCACCGCGCGCCCCAGTACCGTGCTCGATACGCTACGGATCTTTTCGAGGGTGTCGCGTCCTTCGAGCAATTCCGCGAACGTCCGGTTGCTCGCCGAAAAATAAATGCGCAGCTCTGCGCCTTCGAGTTCCCATGCACTGCTCTGTTCCACGAGTTCGCCGAGGAATTTCTGCTGCGCGTGAATAGCCGACTTGATTTCCGTCACTTGCTCTTGCGAAATTCCGCTGACCCGCGCCGCGGCGCCATTGCTCTTTGATGTTGGCGCCTGTGTCATCATACTCGGTGCTGCAGGCGGAGCGGAAACCGGAGCAGAGAGCTGCGGCTTCGGCGAAGGGCTTGCCGTTCTTTCCGCAGGTTCGAAGCTGGGCGCCTCGCTCTTTGGCGTCGTTCGAATTGCTGGCGCGAGCGCAGGCGCCGCTTGCTGCACCGGCGTTGCGGTCGCCACGCCGGCACTCGCGCGCGCTGTGCTGGTGCTTGCTCCACCGCTGCCCGTGCGGGTCTTCAACTCGCCCAGCAACTCTTCCAGTGGCGCTAGCCGCGCGGCATTGATCAGCCGCAGCAGCCCCATCTCCAGGTGCACGCGCGGATCCGGCTTCCTTCGCAAGTCATCGTCGGTCTGCAGCAGGATTTGGAAAAATCGCGTAAGGTCCTCTTCGCTGAACCGGGCTGCTGCCTTTTCAATTGTGGGTCTTTGGTCCGGAGTAGCGGCAATCAGGTCCGAATCCGCTCCGCACACGCGTGCGATCAGCAGATTGCGAATGTGGCGGATGGCTTCGCGGCAGAAATGCTGCAGGTTCCTTCCTTCTTTCTGAAACGTGTGCACCAGCCCCAGCGCGCGGTCCGCCGATCCTTCCGCGATCGCGCCAACCAGTTCGTCCAGCGCATCTTCCGGCACTACGCCGAGCAGCGCCCGCACTTCCGCGTCGGGAATTGTGTCTCCGCAATACGCGCGCGCCTGCTCGAGCAGGGACAGCGCGTCGCGCAGGCTGCCTTCCGCCATCCGCGCGATCACCGCCATCGCGCCCGGCTCGATATGCAATCCTTCCTTCTTGGCGATCTCTTCCAGCCGGCTGGTGATTTCCCCAAAGGTGAGCGCGCGAAAATGAAAATGCTGCGAGCGCGAGCGGATGGTGTCTTCGAGGTTTTCCGGCTCGGTCGTGGCCATCACGAAAACCACGCGGTCTGGTGGTTCTTCCAGAGTTTTCAGCAGCGCGTTCGAAGCCTCGCCCGTCAGCATGTGGGCTTCGTCGAGGATAACGACTTTGTTCCGCGAACCCGCAGGCGCGTAGCGCACCATTTCGCGCAATTCGCGGATCTGGTCGATGCCGCGGTTCGAGGCCGCATCAATTTCAATCACGTCTAGCGACGTTCCCGCGGCGATTTCCTTGCACGAATCGCACACGCCGCACGGCTCCGGCGTCGGGCCCTTTACGCAATTCAGCGCTTTCGCCAGGATGCGCGCCGCCGTGGTTTTCCCCACGCCGCGCGCTCCCGAGAAAATGTACGCGTGCGCCACGCGGTCGTTCTTGATGGCGTTCTTCAGCGTCTCCGTGACGTGCAGCTGTCCCACGAGATCGTTGAATGTCTGCGGCCGCCACTTCCTCGCGATAACCTGATAGCTCATTCTGGAGTTCCCGGTTTCAGGATTCAGTTCTCAGTCACACACAAAAGAGGTCTATAACTGAAAACGGATGACCGAACCTCTTCCGGTGAGAGGAACTTCGGGTAATCTGCGGCACCCGAGGCGTTCCCGGTACCGTTGCTCCCTTCCGGGCCTGGCGGGGTTCGCGGGACCTCGTTGCACAGAGCCCGAAGTTCCACGCTCCGGCAGCCGCGCTCAGCCGCGCCGCCGCGGAGAAAATTCTAACACACTCAGTTGAGGAAGAACTGCGGCGCAAGCTCTTCCGCGCAGACTTCCGAAAATGGACAAGTGAAAACTGAGAGCTGAATACTGACAACTAACAACTGACGTTCGGCTTCGCCGCAGTTGGCGCATCCGGTGGTTGGATTTCCGACGGGTTCACCCAGTTCACCTTACGCCCCGCATCCTCCTTGCCCGAAACGAAACAATCGCAGAAAATCGTTCTCTAAGAATTCAAAATCGCGTACGCTATTCTCGGATGGAGTTCCTCCCCATCCACCTGGTCTCGCCGCAGCGAACGCCGGGTCCGCGCGCCAGCGGAACGCAACGAGGCATCGCCTCGTTGCCGCCCCACGTTACGGGGTTCGCTCGTTTTCCAACGGGCAGGAGGAAATCCATGAAAGTCGTTGTATCGCTTCTTTTGGCCGCCGCGCTCGTTTGCTCCGCCGCGCCTTCGTCCTACGCGGAACCGCGCCAGGTCATCCAGGGCACGCAGGTGCATCTCACGCTGCTCAGCCGGATCGGCACCGATGTTTCGAGAGAGGGCGACCCCTTCGTCGCCGTGGTCGCCGAATCCGTTTATCTTGGCAGCCAATTGCTGCTTCCCGCGGGCACTCGGGTCAACGGCCAGATCGGCACCATTGAAAAGGCCCGCCATTTTTCCATGATTCGTGGCCAGGCTTATATGAATCTCACGTTCCGCTCCATCGAAGTCGATAGCCGGTTGATTCCCGTCCAGATGAGCATCATCGCCGTCGAGCAGCTTCACGGGCAGGCTGACGCCAAGCGCCGCAAAGATGTGAAGATTGAAGAGGGCCAGGTGGTCCAGGAAAAGCACGACGTGAAGGGCGACGTTCTCGCTGCTACGGTGGGCACGGGCGGCGGCACGCTCATCGGCGCAGTCTTCAGCCATGTGGTGCGCGGCTTCGGCATCGGCCTAGCCGGCAGCGCCGCCTACGTCGTCGCGCGCAAAGGCAAAGACGTCGAGCTGCCTGCGCAAACCGGCATGGTCGTTCGCATGGACAACACCATCACCGTGCCGGTAAGCGTAGCCGCCAACGCCTCCGGCTATTCCGGCTCGCGCTGACCTCTCACGTTGCGGCGAGCCGCGATTCTTAGCGTTATTGAAGAAAAAAGGCCGGCGATTCCGCCGGCCTTTTCTATGTGAATCTTGTCCTATCTTCTCTGCGCCCCTACTTCTTTGGGAAGTTCGGGTCCGCCTTCACTTCATTGATCTGCTTAAGGTGCCGTTCGCTGTGCGCTGCGATGAGCAGCACAAACTCATAGCCATCGAGCTTGCCCATCGGGCTGTCCATCACGTGATCGCGGAGGCCGCTCGCACTCTTCAGAAACTCTTCCGTTGTCGTGCGGCTCTCCACAAAATGCTTGATCGATCCTTCCGGAGTGCCAAAGCGGTTGGTCGGCACGAGCGGTTCCGGCGCCTGAACCTTGTTGGTGCGGTCCGGCACCATCGCCAGTACTGCGTCGTCGCTCTTCTTGACGTCGCGTCCGGCCTCTCCCGCCGGGGCGGCCATGAGTTGTTGCTTCACCAGATCGCGGATGAAGTCTTCGGCGGCAGCGATATGCTCCATCACTTGGGCCACCGACCAGCGCTCCGGCGCAGGCTTGAAATTCCATTGCGCTTCGGAAAGCCCTTTCGTTGCTTCCAGCACATTCTTTTTAGTCGTTTCCAGGTATTGCAGCGCGCGTTCCTTGTCCGCCTGCGTAACCTCTTGGGCTGAGGCCGCAGCTCCGGCCATTAGAAACAACGCCACAAGCATCCCCATCAGGGACATCTTCCTCATCTGTTTCTTCTCCTTCAGACTGGTCTTCGGTTGGCGAAACGGGGATTCAAAGCATACCACACCGAACTTACGGACTGAGACCGCAAGTTACCGGAGCGTCTTCTTTCTAGGCCCCATTTGGGGAATGAGCGCCGCGCTCCGGGTGGGGACCGGTGACGCAGCGCTCAAGGGGGTTCTGGCAGGCTGGCAGTGGTCAGATTGCGGAACAACCGCTGGCAGGAACCTTTGCAAACCTCGCGCGATTAGCCCACTGATTCGCGCAATCTTTTGTCTTCCTTACGAATTGATCTGGCCAACCGACCCGCGGGCTTCAGTTTCGGTCGTACACTGTAAGTGCAGGGGCGACTGCCAAAGAGAAGCCCGTTCAATCGCTGCTTTTTCAAGGGGTTAGGAAGGCTTCCTGCGAGCAATTGCACACCGCCATCTTTTGCTGGCTCACGGGGCTGAGTTGATGGATCGCGCGCGCCACCAGTTCACCAGCAGCACGTTGCTGTAATGCCGCGCCACTTTGCGCGCGAAGTCGAATACCTCTAGCATCACGGGGCTCTTCCCGACGATGCCGTGAAACTCCAGATCCTTCAGCAGTTGTTCCTCAAGAACGCGCACGCGCCGTCGCTGATCGTAGAGCGTGGCCGCATCGTCAAGCATTTTCTTTAGGTGTGCCCGATCAACCGGTTTCGGCAGAAAATCAGTGGCGCCGCGGCGGATGGCCTCCAGCGCGGAATCCAGCGTGTAATCGCCGGTCATCAGCACAATGTGCACGCCAGGATCGCAACGCAAGGCGCGCTCCAGGAACTCGTAACCATCCATCGAGGGCATATGCACATCCACGAGCGCCAGCCGGCAACGCCCGCGCCGGATGAGTTTCAAAGCCTCTTCGGGGTCGGATGTTGGAATGGCTTCGTATCCCAGATAGCTGATCACCTCGGACATCATCTCCAGCTGCCCGGGATCATCGTCCAGGACGCAGGGGGTCAGGGAAGTCTTGTTCGTAACGAGTTCCGCGGTTTTGCTCGCACTGAGTGCCACAATGCCGGACTTATCTGGCACGGCGTGTGCCACATCCGCACGCACTTATGGTGAACTCCGCTGTGCGGCCATTTAATAATCCTAATGAAATACTCAGGGAGCTAAATCCCGTTGAAAATGCGGCTTTTGTTCATGAATTTTCGGGTGTTCGCCTTCGGTCATAAGGTCCATTTCGGTGGGCGTGCGGGAGGGTTCTTGACCTATCGTTTGCAATTCGCGGTCGCCTGTTCCAAATCAGTTTGGAAGCTCGACTTAAATTCCCATTCTGGCACACGCCGCATTGCAGCAACCTTTTTATGCATAAAACCCAACTGTGTCTGCGTCTTCGCTGCAGAGGTGGTTGATACCCTTCTGCTAGGGCGCCGCGCTGCGCGGCACCATGCGCGTTACGCGAAACGTCTGGTGGCCATTTGCTGTCCTCCCTTGAGGCTCCGCTTCGTAGGCCACAGGAAACGCGCGGTCCGAAGCACTGGGTTGAAGAAGGCGGACTAAGATCATCGTGTGCTCCGGCAATTCATGCGCAAGCGTGAGGAACTTTCCGGTTTCTTCGTTCCAGAAGAGTTCGGACTTCTCTACGAAGAAAGTATGCGAATTGTCCCAGCCTGACACTTCCACGCTGTAGGAACTGGTCAGCGGCTGGCGGGCTGTCAATGCCATGCGTGGCCTCCAGATGGGGAAAAAGCAGCCGCAATGCCATGGGGTTCCAAACCAAGTGGCTGAAAAGAGGAAGCTTAGAGCGATTCGCTTCGCCGAAGCTGTCCGCGGGTGGTACGGCTTGCCGCTTATGTTCAGAAATGAAGCAGTTTGGTTATCTCAGGAAAATCGTCCGAAACAGCGGCACGAGAAGCGCTTCGGGAAGAAACAGGCCGATGAATTTGCTGGCAATAGGACCATACAAATAGGGAAAGACCAGGATCGCGACAATCAAGCCAAAGACCGTGTAGCCACTCCCGCGGAGCCAATCCAGGTAGCGCTGCGACCGCGGCTCGTCCATGAACAGCATAATCGCCGTGCTGCCATCGAGAGGTGGAACGGGCAACAGATTGAAGGTTCCCAACAATAGATTGAGGAAAAAGAAGACCCCCAGCACGCTGCCAGCAAAGTCCAGCCGGCCGGTGAGCGGGTCGGCGTGAACCCAATGCTGTGCCAATCCAATTCGCAGCCCCAGAGCCGCAACGAGCATGAGCGAATAATTTGTGGCAGGACCTGCCAGGGCCATCCACGCTGCTCTTTTTGGATGACGGCGCTGCCAGTTCGGATCGTAGGGCGCGCTGGCCCAGCCAAACAGAGACTTGGTTACGATTAAGGACAGGATTGGGAAGACAACCATTCCCCAGGGTTCGCGCTGAATGTGTGGAACCGGATTGAGCGAGACCTGGCCACCAAGGAACGCTGTATCATCTCCACCGAGTTTTGCGGCCAGCGCGTGCGCGGCTTCGTGGCACGTGGTGGAGAAAAGAAAAACAACATACCAGACAAACCCCAGCGCCAGTATTTCGGGCGAAAGATTCGGCATCAGCGTTTCGGATTACCCCTTTGGTTAGCGTAGATGGGGCATCTTTGGTTTGCAAGCGCGGCCACCGCCAAGAGCCACGAGACAATACCTGTCCCTGAACACGGGGAAAAGGGTTGCGGGCTCTCTGCGGTTTTTATGTGCGCAGCCAGAGTGATATGCTCACGCAGTTCGCCAGGGAGGTTCTATGCGCGTCCCGTACAGCGCGCGCAAGCAGGATCTCTTCTATCCAGCAAAAGACCTGCAGCACTTTCCGGTGGCCCGCCCCAGCTCCGACGCGGAACTCTGCGCCTGGATGTCACTTTTGGCTTATTGCGATCAAGGCACCAGCTTTGCCTTTGACCGCGACAAGCTCGCCGCTCATCTCCGACCACTTGGTTTCCAGCCCGTGAAATTCGCGGAGAGCGCGGATGGCACCAAGAGAGGCGGAACGCATTGCTTCGTAGCCGTTAGCCAGGGCAACGTGAAAGAAGACGGCCTGATGGTGGTAGCGTTCCGCGGCACGAACAAGGACGATCCCAAAGATGTGCTTGATGATGTCGAAGCGCAACTAGCAGCCTGGCGCGGGCAGGGAAGAATCTCTGCGGGATTCAACACCGCCTTTGAAGAAGTCGCAAAGGAAATCCTCCCGGTTGTGGAAGGAGCGACCTGCAGGTTGCTATTTACAGGACACAGTCTGGGTGCTTCGCTCGCGACGATTCTGGCGGCAGTGAAAAAGCCCGACGCGCTTTATACCATCGGCTCGCCGCGCACGGGCGACCAGGAATTTGCCGACTCCCTAAGTGGAGTGAAGAATTTCCGCTACGTGGACTGCTGCGACGTGGTGACCACGGTTCCTCCGCCGCTGCTCGGACACGTGCAAGTGGGCGATCCGCTGTACATCGACCGCCGCCGCAAAATCACGCCAAATCCGGGAGACGAATTCATTGCCGCGGACCGTCTGCGCGCGAATATTTCTTACTTTTTCAGTTATGCCTGGAAACCGGGGAACGAATTCTTCCGCAATCTGGCGGATCATGCGCCCATCAACTATGCCACGGCAGTCGGCGCTGCTTCACCGCCGTTCTGACGACGACCAGCGGCTGCTGCCGTTTCGAGCGTCGTATTTTACGGGGCGGTTTGCCTGGGGAAAGCCTTTACGCCGGTTTGCGTGAACTCGAAGCGCACACGCCATTCACTGGGCACACTGTGACCGTCCGCTTCCGGCGATGTGAACTCCCAGCGGCGCGCGGCTGTCAGCGCAAGATTCGCAAAATACTGGCTTGGCCCAGGAGAATCCAGTGTGGCATCGGACACGTTGCCCGCAGCGTCCACGTGAAGAAGAACCGTCACGCGGACCGTCCCCTGAATCGTGGCCTGGGCTTTCTCCGAAACCTCTGGCAACACCTGGTCCAGGACTTCACCACGCGATGAACCCGCCGTAGAGCTTTTCGAAGTGTCCGCCGTGGGGGCCGTTTGCGCGCGCAAAGATGCCGGCTCCGCCGGAGGTTGAGTGTCAGAGTCAGGCTGACTCTTGGCGCTTTCCAGGCCGGAATTCTCGTTGCGGGAGGTC
>CAZGFL010000071.1:0-7947 GCA_964524985.1 uncultured Acidobacteriaceae bacterium | reverse complement strand
AACGCCTGCTTTCTCCGTAACGTCGGTGAACGTGCCATCGCGATTGTTGCGATAGAGCGCGTTGCGCAGCGACTTGGGTGGAGTCCAGAAATCGCACGGGCCGCTGTTGACCAGATAGATGTCCATCCAGCCGTCATTGTCGTAATCGAAGAACGCGCAGCCTGCTCCGGTCGACTCCGGGAGATACTTCTGCTCGGAGCTTCCACTGCTGTGGACAAAATGAATGCCCGAACTGGCTGCAGTGACTTCGGAAAAGGGATACGCAGCGCTTGATTCGTTGAACGGCGTTTTCCAAGGCAAGAACGCGGTGGCAGCCATGGAGCCGCCAAGCCCGCGAAGAAATTCTCTGCGGCCGAGAAGCTCTTGCAGCAGGGCGAGCGCAGACACAGGCGTTTTCACTGAGGAGGTTTTTGGCGTTCGAGGCCTTCGGCGACGCGCCGCTTGACCTGTTCGAGTGCCTTCGCGGTCTCCCGCTGAAGCGCGGCTTCGCGGTTAGCGTCTTCTTTGCGTCCAACGCCGTTATAGGCGAGCGCCAGTTGGTAATGCCCCGAAGGGCTGTCGGGAGCGAGTTTTTCGTACGTTTCCAGCGGCGGGAGTGCGTCCGCAAACTGCTTTGTGGCCACCAATGCAGATCCGAGGCCGAGATAAGCTTCGGCAAAACCCGTGTCGATCTTTGTCGCACGCGAATAGTGTTGAATGGCCGTAGACATGTCATCGGCATTCTTGGCCAGCTCGCCCAAGACGTATTCGGCAGTCGCGTTGCTGGGATCTATCTCCAGCTCTTCTTCAAAGTTCTTTTTAGCCTGGGCGACAGCTTCGGGCGTTGGCTGGCCGGAGAGAAGCACGCGGCCCAGCCGGGCGTGAATTCCGGGCAGCATCGGATTGATGTCGAGAATTTTCTGATATTCAGCAGCAGCTTCCTGCGTTTTCCCTTGTGTTTCAAGGGCCTCGGCGCTGAGCAGGTGCACCTGGTAAGAGAAGGGCGCCTCGCGCACCAGATTCTGCGAAGCACGCAAGGAAAGATCCGAGAAGGCATGGACAGCGGCGTAGAGAACTTCTGGATCGCGCGGGAATTCACGTTGCAAGACGGCCAGGAAATCGAGCGCGTCGGAAGGAGCGTTGTGCGTCATCGCGCAGTTCAGGCCCAGGAGCCCGATATGCTTCTTGGCGTCGCGATCCATGACTTGACGTACATGCTTTCTTAAAAGCGGAAGCGCCTCCACGCAATGGCCGGACTCCGCCAAGGCAACGGCGCGTTGAGGTGAAGATTGCGTCTGCGCGGGGGCAGCATTCTTCGCGGGGGCCTGCCCAAGGCATGAGAGGCATACAACAAGAGATGCCAAAGAAGCAAGAACGCACTTCGCAGTGAACCGCGGCATAAGCGAATTGTACATCGAAGAGCACCGCCGTATTCGTGCGCTCAAAAGAAATGGCAGGCGCCGAAGCGCCTGCCATTCCCTTTGGGGTGTTGAGGTGAAAACTCAGAAGATAAACTTCACAGCGAGTTGCAGCTGCCTGGCTCCTTGCGTTCCGGTGATCCAGCCGAGCGAACCGCTGCCGGAGTCAAACGAACCGTTCGCCGGACCGCCACTAAAGGTCCAGATGCCGGTGTTGAAGGCGTTGAAAGCATCCAGGCGAAGCTGGAGTGTCTTGCCTTCGGTGACGGGGATGTTCTTGTGCAGGCTCATATCCAAGATTTTTGTCCAGGGACCGCGGATGTTGCCTACCGAGCAGGTTCCGAACGAACCGCCTGTTCCTGTGGCGACCGCGCCTATCGGTGCACCTGCAACCGGATTGGCCGCCGTGCCCGTATTTACATAGGTCGTAGTGACGCTTGGCCCAGGTACGGTCGAAATGTTACTTGGGTCAAACCACTGGATGTGCCCCGGAACACCGCCACTGAAGGGGACGAACTTGTCCACGATGTTGATCGGCCCGTTGCAGTTCGGAAGATTGGCCAATGTATAGGGGCCGATGGAGTTCGTGCCGGAGTGATCGCCGTAGGCACCCCAGCCGCCGAAGTCGTTGAGGGTCAGGGCGTTTCCGCTGTGCAGCGTGATGATGCTGCTCAGTTGCCAGCCGCCGATGACGCGGTCCAGAACCGGGCCGGCGTCGCTGCCAAATTGCTTGCCCTTGCCAACGGGCAGATCGTAGCTGAAGTATGCGCTGATGATTTGCGTTTGATCGTAGTAGCATGGCCCCGAGTCGGCATTGGGGTCGTAAATGTTTTGCCAACCAGGTTGCCCGCCGGAGCTCTGTGCTCCGGTGCTGCCCCAGCCGGTGCCGAAATAGCCCGGCGAGTTGCTCAGGCACTTGGCAAAGGTGTAAGCCAGTTGGCCATCCAATCCTTTGTAGCCGCGCTCTTTGAGGAGCGCCTGCAGTCCATCGTAGCGCTGGTTGGAATTGGACATATTCGCTCCGGCGAGTGCGCCGAAGGCGTTTACACCATTGCCTCCCGAGTCCGCATTGAAAAGTGAACCCGGTGTGCCGCAATTCCACGTGCCGGCATAAGTCACCTGCGAGGAAGTAGCGGACGTAACGCCCGCTCCCTGAGGATTAAATGTGCAGGGTCCTCCGAGCCCACCGAGGAACGGACCGGCTGCTTCTCCGACGATCTTCTGTCCAGGAAGGGCGACGGTGCCCTGCGCGTTCAAACCTTCGCGCTGTGCGATATCCTCGAAATTGAGGAGATGCGAACCCTTCTGGCCGACATATCCCAGCTGAAGGGTGAGCGAGTTGCTGAATTGCTGTTCGACCGTAAAGTTCCATTGTTGAATGAGGGCTGGGCGGAAGTTCTGGTCGAACACGCGGATGCGGCTTCCCGCGTAGCAGCTGAACTGCGGCGCAGGACACGGCGGCGCGCCCGTCCAGGCGGACCCAAGAGCACCGACCCCCACTGGATAGTTTGACTCGAAGTTGCCATAGGGCAGGTTCAGAGAAAGTTCCTCGTTGCTCCCTCCGCCTTCGAGATAGGAGGAGCTGCCATAGGCGGCGCGCAGCACGGTCTTGCCTCCCAGGAAGCGCGGCGTCCACGCCAAACCAAGGCGTGGGTTCCAATCTCCGAGACCCGTGTAATTGTTGTAGAGGGCTCGGTCGCTGTAACCGGAAGCGCCGGGAACCACGGTCTCGATCGCCCCCGAAGTCAGGCCAAAGTTGACAACACGGTTGTGGACCTCATATTGCGGCGTATGGTCCTCGAAGCGGATGCCCAGGTTTAGCGTCAGATTCGGCTTCAGCTTCCAATCGTCCTGGAAGTAACCGCCGAAGATGCTCCCGCGAAGCTGCTCGAGGGTGGCCGAGCCGCTGTCGCGGAAGCCGCCTCCCGCGGTGATTCCAGCCCAGAAATCTGCAACGCCAACCTGATCAGCCGTCGGTGCCAGACTGTTGGTTGTAGTTGCGATGTTGATGTTTCCGAGCGCGCCTTCATTACCGGGGTACACATAGTTGTTGCGCTCCCGGATGTACTGGAAGCCCGTCTTAAAGGTGTGCCGTCCCTTGGTATAAATGAGGTTGTCCTCAAGCTGAATCTCCGTGTCGCGGAAGATCTGCCAAAGGTTGATCAACCCCAGGCTCGCGTTCCCTCCGAGTCCGGTCGGGATCGTAATTTGGAGGAGGCCTGGCGCCTGCGCGTTTGCTCCTGCAACACCGAGCTTCTCGCTGACATTTCCCATGCCCGTCGTCGGAGTCTGGTTCTGATTGAAACGAAACACATTCACGCCGATCCTGGCGTCGTTCAGCAGATGCGTATTGAAAGAATGTGTCCAATCAACGGAACTGCTCCATCCAGGTTCATCCGTGCCTTCAATGGCGCCCGCATTGGCGAAGGGAAGACCAGTAAAGACGGCCTGGCTCGTATCCATTTTAGAGTACCGCCCGAAGATGGAGTCCTTATCTTCCGGCTTGTAGTCGATCCGCAAGTCGCCCTGGTCGCTGTTGAAGTGGTTGCCAGCCTTGAAGGAGTAGTTCGAGCCGTACGCGCTGTCCAGCGTTGGGACGGGGTAATCTTTGGTGTCGGCAAAGAGTGCCGAGGCAACGGCGCTCTCCGTAAGAGTGGAGTTGGCCATCTTGTTGAAGGGAATGATGGCATTCCCCTTTTTGGGGTCTACGAGCTGCCCCGCGGGGTTGCTGCATGCGCCTGCGCCGTTAAACGTTCCCGGGCCACCTTCGGCCGCGGGCAGTTGCGTGCACAATTGCCCGAAGTCGCCGCTGCGCTCGCTGGAAGTCAATAGCTGCGCGTTTTGCGTGCTGCTGGTCGGAATCCTCATCCCTTGATAATCGCCGAAGAAGAACAACCGGTCTTTCTTGATCGGACCGCCGAAGGTGCCCCCAAACATGTTGTAGCGGAGTGTAGGTGTGGGCTGGACGGTGCCGGTGGCCCAGGAAGCTGACTTCGAGTTGGAGTTCATGAAATCGTTCCGCAGGAACTCGAAGACGTCACCGTGGTAATTGTTGGTGCCGGACTTGATCGTGGCGCTGATCACGCCGCCAGCATAGTTGCCGAAGTCGGCGCCAGGATTCTGCGTCACGATATTGAATTCCTCGAGCGCATCCACGTTCGGCGTGTAGGCCACTTCGTTGTTTTTGGCTTCCTGGTTCACGATGCCGTCGAGAAGGAAGCCGACTGACTGTTCGCGGTTCCCATTGATGTCCGGCCTCCCCGAACCCGTCATCAACTGTGGCTGTGAGAGGCTGCTGGGATTGACCGTTGTCGCGCCCGGAGACAGCAGGGAAAGCTGGACGTAGTTGCGCGCGGCCAGCGGCAGCGTTGTGATGGTGTGAGAGTCGACGAGATTGCTGACTTCCGTGCTCTCGGTTTGCAGCAGCGGAGCGCCCCCGGTCACTTCCACCGTCGCGCTCACCGACCCTACTTTCATCTGCACGTCGATTCGCGCCGTCTGGTTAAGTACCAAAGTGAATGGCGCGTGAACGGCAGTTTCAAAGCCCTTGGCTTCCACTTTTAGGTCGTAGCTTCCGACAGGAACCCGGATGATGTTGTATAGCCCGACCTCATTCGTGACCGAGGACCAGTTCGTTCCACGTTCTGTATCGTGGGCTGTCACCGTGGCTCCCACAATCGGCGCGCCGCTTGGATCGGTGACCGTACCCGTGATGGTCGCCGTTACATCCTGGGCCCACGCTGCATTCGCGCTGCCCAGCAGTGCCATCAGCATCAAAGCCAAAATACCCAACCCCAAACCTTGCACTTTTTTCATGTGAAGTCCTTCTAGACGAGGCTTCGGCCATTGCCCTGCCTCGTCCCTTAGTGAAATCCTCTGCATCATCGCCAGCACCCCGAACCTGCTATATGGCCGAATGGCGGATAGCTATATAGCACGCTTTTCCGCTTGTCAAGAGAAAAATGTTGTTTTATAAGAGTTCCTGGGAGAGCGATGTATAGCGGCCTAGAGCGGGATTTCCATCCTGCTCTATATCACGCGAGCCGCCGCGTTGGCCGCTTCCCGATTCTTTTGGGATTGCTGTACGGGATCATGACCCGGCCCGGTGCCCGGATATTTGAGTCCGCGCTTTTCGGTGGCAACTCTTTCCGCGTTAACGGTGCTCGCGAACCTGGGAGACAGAATGCCGTCCAAGACCCGCAATGACGGATTGCCCGCCTATCAGAAGATTCAGGTGAATCTGCGAAAGCGGATCGAGTCCGGAGAATTGCGGACAGGCGATGTCGTCCCTTCCGAGCGAGATTTGGCGAAAATGCACCAGGTGAGTCTGATGACGGCCCGCCACGCATTGGCTTCCCTGGAACGTGAAGGCGTGGTGGAGCGCCGCCGCGGCATCGGCACGTTCGTGTCGACTCCCAAGATTCACTTCAACAAGTTGACCAGCTACACGGAACAGATGGCCAGCCGCAGCATGGTGGCGGCTTCGAAAATTCTCTTCGCGAAAATTGTCGACGATGGGCAAGAGGCTGCTGCCCGCCTGTCTCTCCCGCCAAAAAGTAAAATCCTCAAACTGGAACGCCTTCGCCACGCCGCTGGCCAGCCGTTTGCCCTGGAAACCTGTTACCTGTCCGCGGATGAATTCTCCGGCTTACTTTCCGCTCCGCTGCAGCGCGAGTCGCTGTTCCGCATCCTTGAGCGGGACCACAAAGTCGTGATTGGCTATGCCGACGAAGAAGTCGACGCCACCGCCGTCGATCCGCGCACGGCCGATCTGCTAGGTGTGCCCCGCCATGAACCCGCTCTGCGGATTCGCCAGGTCATCTTCTCCACCACCGGCAAAGCAATTATGTATGTCTTGGGGTTTTACCGCTCTGACCGTCACAACCTGGTGATTCGCCGCTTTCGCTAGCTTGCTCCAGATCACTGAGAATCGCCCTACTGGGCTTTCTTTTCCGAAACCTTCGGATCCAGGGAGAGGACGATCGCTTCTCCTTCGTGGATGGTCACGATGCGATTTAGACCGGCGCGATTCAGGGCTCCTACATCCAATGTCTGCTTGAGTCCGCTGGGCCAGTGAATTTCCAGCGCGCTTACCGTTTTTGCTGCTCCCGATCCAAAGTGCACGCGAAAATCGGAACTCGAGGCATAGCTGCCCCCGCTGACCACATCCATCCGCTGCCGAAACCCGCCAGCCGTCAAGAAAACTTTTGCGCCCACGGCGTCCCGCGGGCTCTTGGACCCGCCGATCAGCCGGATGGTCAGCCATTGGTTCCCATTTTGAACCACATTGCGCAACAAAACCGGCGCCGCATCCAGGTTGTTCAGCACCACATCGATATGACCGTCGTTAAAAAGATCGCCAAAGGCCGCGCCGCGCGCCGGAATTACGTCCGCCAGGCCGCTCCCTGTCGCCGGCGGGACTTCCTGGAATTTCGCGCCATCCAGATTCCGAAACAACTGCGGCCGCTCCGCAAACGTCGTGCCCCAATCCTGCTGGTCTACTTGCGGATAAACATGGCCATTGGCGATGAAAAGATCCAGCAATCCGTCGTTGTCGAAATCGAGAAAGCCCGTGCCCCACGATAGAAACGGGATCGTAGGGGTCGCTAGCCCGGCGCGATACGTCACGTCGGTAAAGTTGCCGCCCCCATCGTTGCGGTAAAGCGTCTTGTAGTCGTCGGAAAACGTCGTCGTAAAGAGATCCACTCTTCCATCTCGGTTGTAATCCCCGATGGCGATGCCCATTGACGCCTGTTCGCGGCCGTCCTCGCTCAACGCGAAACCCGACGCGTAGCTGATGTCTTCGAACGTTCCATCGTGGCGGTTGCGATACAGATAGTTCGGAACCGAATCATTCGCCACCAGCAAATCCACCCAGCCGTCGTCGTCCACATCCACGAAGGCTGACGCCAACCCGTAGTAGCGGCTCGGGTCACTCACACCGGCCTTCACGCTTACGTCGGTAAACGTGCCGTCTCCATTGTTGTGAAAAAGATGGTCTGTCTCTCCCGGCAAGCCTCTGGGTCCGCACATCACGGCAATGCCGCGAAACAAGCAGAAATTCGGCGGAATCGCACCCTGTCCGGCAATCGGCGGATGCTCAAGGTCGAATTTTACGTATCCCGGCACGAACAGATCGAGCCGGCCATCGTGGTCGTAGTCGCCCCATGTGGGCGAAACCGACCAGCCACCGAGCGTCACGCCGGCTTTCTCGGCGACGTCCGTAAACGTTCCGTCGTGGTTGTTGTGATACAGCCGGTTCTTGCCGTAGTTCGCAACGTAAATGTCCGGCCAGCCGTCGTTGTCGTAGTCGCCGACCGCTACGCCCATTCCCCAGCGTTCGTTGGCGACGCCCGCCTTCTCAGTCACATCCGTAAAGGTTCCATCGTGGTTGTTGTGGAGCAGCATCGCTCGCGGTTGCGGCTCCTTGCCCTTCATCGCTGGAAATGTAGAGCCGTTCAGGAGGTAGATATCCAGCCAGCCGTCGTTGTCGTAATCCAGCAGAGCCACTCCTGATCCGACGGTCTCCAGAATCGTGGCTTTCTCAGGC
>CAZGFL010000070.1:0-12872 GCA_964524985.1 uncultured Acidobacteriaceae bacterium | reverse complement strand
GGGCGTGGGCGCCGCGTATTGGGCCGAGGCCAAGGGGAATCCGCAGCTCGCGGGTGTGGATCAGACTGCCAGCGTCACGCATTCCGGCGGAAACATGGAAGGGAAGGAGACTCGCTTCGGCATCGCCAATTCGGCGCTGTTCGCTACGGTTACGACAGACGCGAGTTGCGGCGCAGTGAACGGCATGCACGATTCCTTCACCCCGCTGGGCGGGATGATCCCGCTCATCAACATCATGCTGGGCGAAGTCGTCTTTGGCGGCGTGGGCGCCGGGCTCTACGGCATCATCGTGTTTGTCATTCTTGCGGTCTTCATTGCGGGCTTGATGGTGGGCCGCACCCCGGAATATTTGGGCAAGAAGATCGAGTCGTACGACGTCAAGATGGCCATGCTGGCCGTGCTCGTTTTGACGTTTACGATTTTGGGATTCTCGGCGATCGCTGTGGTCAAGCCGTACGGCACGGCCGGGATCACCAACCCCGGCCCCCATGGTCTATCTCAAATTCTCTACGCCTACGTCTCTTCCACCGGCAACAACGGCTCAGCCTTTGCGGGCATTAACGCGAACACTATGTGGTACAACACTAGCACCGCAATCGCACAGCTCCTCGGCCGTTTCTTCATGATCATTCCGATCATGGCCATCGCCGGAAGTCTGGCGGCGAAGAAAACGGTGCCAGAGTCCGCCGGCACGTTCCCAGTGACTGGAGCACTCTTTACCACTCTGCTCGTATCCACAATTCTCATCGTGGGTGCCTTGACGTTTTTCCCGGCGTTGAGCCTCGGACCGATCCTTGAGCATTTGTTGATGGCCGCTGGGAAGGCGTTCTGAGGACCTTATGAGCACCTCGAGTCAAGTCAAAGCCAAGCCGCTCGCCGACAAGCACATTGTGATGCGTGCGATCACTGACTCCTTCGTCAAGCTGCATCCCCGCGCGATGATCAAGAATCCGGTCATGTTCGTCGTCGAAGTGGGAGCCGTGCTGACGACCCTGCAACTCATCCGTGACACCATGCGCCACACTGGCGCCTTTGGTTTCGGGCTGCAGATTACCCTGTGGCTGTGGTTCACCGTTCTTTTTGCCAACTTTGCGGAGGCTATGGCCGAGGGACGAGGCAAAGCGCAAGCGGACACTCTGCGCAAGGCGCGAGCCGAGACCCATGCGAATCGCTTGCGCGGCGACGGTTCCATTGAAGTCGTGGCCAGTTCCAAGCTGCGTTCCGGTGATGTCGTCCTCGTGAGCGCCGGGGATTTCATTCCCGGCGATGGCGAAGTTATCGAGGGCGTCGCTTCAGTCGATGAATCCGCCATTACCGGTGAGTCCGCTCCCGTGATTCGCGAATCCGGCGGTGACCGCTCGGCCGTTACCGGCGGCACGCGCGTTCTTTCCGACCAGATCAAGGTGCGGATCACCTCAAATCCCGGCGAAACCTTTTTGGACCGCATGATCAAGCTGGTGGAAGGCGCATCGCGGCAAAAAACACCGAACGAAATCGCCCTCAACATTCTGTTAGCCGGACTGACCATCATCTTCCTGCTCGCAGTCATTACGCTGCAGCCCTTCGCCATCTACTCTGGAGCGCCGCAGAACATTTTCGTGCTCGTTTCTCTTCTGGTGTGCCTCATTCCGACGACCATTGGCGGACTACTTTCCGCGATCGGCATTGCCGGCATGGATCGCATGATTCAGCGAAACGTCATCGCCATGTCGGGTCGCGCTGTCGAAGCGTCCGGTGATGTGGACGTGCTCCTGCTGGACAAAACCGGCACAATCACTCTGGGCAATCGCCAGGCAACCATGTTTCACCCGTGCCCCAACGTTTTGGAGAGTGATCTTGCCAGCGCCGCTCAGTTGGCGTCCCTCGCCGATGAAACACCCGAAGGCCGTTCAATCGTCGTGCTGGCCAAGGAAAAGTACGGTTTGCGCGGCCGCGAATTCGGTCACACCGCTCCGCTGTTTATCCCTTTTTCCGCGCAGACGCGCATGTCTGGCGTGGACATGGACGGCGATCAAATTCGAAAGGGAGCGCCCGAAGCCATTGCAAAATACGTAGCCGAGCGCGGCAATCAGGTTCCATCCGAAATCCAACAAAACGTGATGGACATTGCCAACGGTGGCGGTACGCCTCTTCTGGTCGCGAAAAACGGCCGCGTACTGGGCGTCATCGCCTTGACGGACATCGTAAAGGGCGGCATGCGCGAGCGCTTCGACCATCTGCGCGCCATGGGCATTCGCACCATGATGATCACCGGCGACAATCCGCTCACGGCTGCAGCCATCGCTCGCCAGGCCGGTGTGGATGACTTCCTGGCCGAGGCGCGCCCCGAAGACAAAATGGCGCTGATCAAGCGCGAGCAGGCCAAGGGTAAGCTCGTGGCCATGACTGGTGACGGAACCAACGACGCGCCGGCACTCGCTCAGGCCGACGTCGGCGTGGCCATGAACACCGGTACGCAAGCCGCCAAGGAAGCCGGCAACATGGTCGATCTCGATTCCAACCCCACCAAGCTGATTGAAATCGTGGAAATTGGCAAGCAGTTGCTGATTACGCGTGGCGCGCTTACGACCTTTTCGGTGGCCAACGACGTGGCCAAGTACTTTGCGATCATTCCCGCGATGTTTGCGGGTGCCTTTCCGCAGCTTAACGTTCTGAATGTCATGAACCTGGCCACGCCGCAGTCCGCGATTTTGTCTGCGGTCATTTTCAACGCGCTGATTATCATTGCCCTGATTCCACTGGCACTGCGTGGCGTGAAGTATCGCCCGGTCGGCGCGGCGGCGCTGTTGCGGCAGAACTTGCTGATTTACGGGCTTGGTGGCGTGGTAGCTCCTTTTGTGGGCATCAAGCTGATCGATCTCTTGATCACCTATCTCCATTTTGCGTGAGACTGGTTTATGAAAAATAATCTGCGCATTGCGATTCTCTTCACGCTCGTAACCACGGTTCTGTTTGGTGTGCTTTATCCCCTGGGTGTGACAGGTCTGGCGCAGTTCCTCTTTCCCTCCCAGGCCAATGGGAGCCTGCTGATGAAAAATGGCAAAGTCATCGGCTCGGAACTTCTTGGGCAGTCCTTTTCCTCGCCGGGATATTTTCATTCGCGCCCGTCATCTGCCGGAACCGGTTATGACGCTTCGCAATCCTCCGGCTCCACCCTGGGACCTACCAATCATCAATTGATTGATCGCGTGAAGGGCGACGTCGAGAAGCTGCGAGCGGAAAATCCGGGCAAGCCAATTCCCGTGGACTTGGTCACTTCCTCGGGTTCCGGTCTCGACCCGGAAATCTCCCCTGCCGCTGCGGAGTTCCAGATTCCCCGCGTCGCGCGGGAGCGCGGAATGAACGAAGCGGACCTTCGCGCCTTAGTACAAAAGCACACTCTGAGAAGGCAGTTTGGTTTTCTCGGAGAGCCTCGCGTGCGCGTTTTGGAACTGAATCTGAATTTGGACGCCAGCCATCCCCTCAAATAGCAGGCAAGCGCTCTACTCTTTTCGCGCGGATGTCTTGGCAGAGCCGGCCTTTGGCGGCTGAAACCGGTAGCCTACCCATGGCTCCGTAAGGATGTACTTCGGACGCGCGGGATCCGCTTCTAGCTTCTTTCGCAGTTGATTGATTACCACGCGCAAGCTCTCCGTTTCCTCGCCGTAGTCCGGCCCCCACACCGCCTGCAAGAGCCGCCGGTGCGTCAGCGGCTTCCCCTGGTTGGCCACCAGGTGTTTCAATACGTCATATTCTTTGGGCGTCAGATGCACGTCGCGGTCCCGCACCGTCACTCGGCGCGTCTCGAAATCAATGGTCAGATCCTTCGATTGGAAAGGTGGAAGCGCATCTCCTGGCGCGTACCGGCGAAGTGCTGCACGGATCCGTGCCAGCAACTCTTCAATGCCAAAGGGTTTCACGACATAATCGTCAGCGCCCGCGTCCAGAGCCGCGACTTTGTCGCGCTCCGCGTTGCGCACCGTTAGCATAATGACTGGCGCGTCCGAACCTCGGCGTATCTCCCGGCAAGCCGCGATTCCTCCCATCCCCGGCATGTTCACGTCAAGCAGCACTAAATCAGGGCGTTCTTTGCGCATGGAATCGAGCGCTTCTTCGCCGGTCTTCGCTTCGAAGATGACATACCCATGCGCGGAAAGCGTCGAGCGCAGCACCCTGCGAATCTGCGGTTCGTCGTCGACGACCAGGATGTTGGCTGTGTTCACCGTGTCTCCTTGTGGGAATGGTCCACGGGCAACGTAAACGAGAAAACGGAACCATGTCCGAGTTGGCTGGTCACGCTGATGCTCCCCTGCATTGCTGCAATGATGGCCTTGGCAATCGGCAAGCCCATTCCCGTGCCCCGCACCAAATAGCGCTGGTCTTTGCCGCGGTAGAACTTATCGAAAATCATGGTCTGCTCAAAGTCATCGATACCGGGGCCGCGGTCGGCAACACTCGTTGTTACTGAGTCGCCGGTCAGTTCCGCTGTAATCGTAATGGGCTGGTCTTTTGGCGAGTAAAGATTCGCGTTGTCGATCAATTGCACCAGGGCTTCTTTCACGCGCTCGAGATCGGCGCGCACCGGCGGCAGGTCAGGTGCGATGCGCGCGTTGACATGCCGGCCCGCCAGCCCGCTCTTACAGTGCGCCAACGCCGCGTGGATAATCTCCTCGATCGGCGTCGGCTCCAGGTTCAGAACGACTTCTCCGGCCTCCAGCTTGGCCATCTCTCCCGCCTCATCGACAAGGTGGTTCAGCCGGTCGCACTCTTCGTCAATAATGGTTAGCAGCTCCCGCGACTGCGCCGGATCGATCTTCCCGGAAGACAACAGGCTGCTTATTGCCGCCTTCATCGACGTCAGTGGCGTCCGAAAATCGTGCGTGATGGAATCGAGCAACGCCGATTTCAGCCGCTCGCCTTGTCGCTCCGCCTCCGTCTGCCCAAGCTGCTCCACGGCCCGCGCGCGTTCAATCGCAATGGCCACCAGCGTGCCCACGGCTTCCAGGGATTGCCGCGAAAGTTGCGCTCCAGAAATCCCCAGGCTGCCGATCGGCCGAACACCCAATCGCACTGGCATGAAGTACACGCTATGCTCCGTGTCCAGCACGGCTTCGTCGCGCAGGTACGTGGTCTTCATCCTTTCTTCGTCCAGGTGCGCGGCGCCGAATCCGGATCGATAAAACTTTTCCTTTTGCGGCAGGAAGAGATCAGCGGCTCCGGCTTCAAAACTTTCCACGATGTAATCGGGAATTGCGTTCATCAATTGGATGACGTTGCCTTCGCCCAGGAGTTGCCGGCTGAACCGGTACAGCCGTTCCACCTCGCGCCTTCGCTGGTGCGCCTCGTCAGCTTCCTTGCGAATCCGCGAAGACAGCTGGCTCCCGGTAATCGACGTAACCAGAAATGCGAACAACGCCACCCAGTTCTGCGGATCGGCGATCGTAAGCGTCCCCACTGGCGGCAGAAAATAATAGTTAAATGCCAGCATCGCCACGAGGGACATGAACGCCGAAACCGCAATTCCCCAGACGGCGGAAACTGCTAAAATGGCCAGCAGAAACGACAGCGCCACCGTCGTCTGATTGACTTTCATTACGTGACGATAAAAGGAAACGATGCCAGCGACCGCCACAAGCGACGCCACCACTCCCGCCATGCGCCCGCCAAGAAATCTCTGCATGGCCACATTCTATCTCAGTGCGCACACTTTCTGCGGAGCTAGCCGTGCCGAAAAAGCCTGAAGAATGGCTGGAAGTCGCTTCCCCGCCAGAGAAGGCGCGCGGCGTCTTTAAGCTTTTTCTCGGCTATGCGCCGGGTGTCGGCAAGACTTTCAGCATGCTCAGCGAAGCTTTGCGCCGCCGCCGCCGCGGTGAAGACGTCGTCATCGGCTTCATCGAGACCCATGGCCGCAAGGGCATCGCAGAGCTTGCCGAACAGATGGAGTCTGTCCCTCGCGCGAAAATCGAATACAAAGGCACGATTTTCGAGGAAATGGATGTGGCTGCGATCCTCGCTCGTCGTCCGGCGGTCGTTCTGGTGGATGAGCTCGCGCACACCAACATTCCCGGCAGCAAGCACCGCAAACGCTACGAGGACGTGCAGGAGATCCTGGCCGCAAAAATCGACGTGCTTTCCACCCTGAATATCCAGCACATTGAAAGCATTGCGCCGGTCGTCCGCTCCATCACCGGAATCATCGTCCGCGAGACCGTTCCCGACTGGGTGCCGCTGACCGCCTCGGAAACTGTCATGGTCGATCTCACTCCCGAGGCGCTGCTAAACCGCATGAAGCGCGGCGATGTCTACAGCGCGGAAAAAGTCGAGCGGTCGCTCAAGAATTTCTTCCGCCGCGGCAATTTGATCGCCTTGCGCGAACTCGCTCTCCGCCAAGTCGCCGAGCAGGTGGACCGCAGCCTTGAGTCCTACATGGAAGCGCAGGACATCCGCAAGAACTGGGGCGTGCGCGAGCGCATGGCCGTCTGCATTTCCGCCAATCCGGCCGGGCAATATTTGATTGCCCGTAGCGCCCGGATGGCTCGCCGCATGGACGCGGAATTGTATGTCGTCCACGTCGATCGCGAATTCGGCCCCAAGGAGTCCAATCAGAACGCGCTAGCCGCCAACCTGCGCTTCGCGGAAAGCCTTGGTGCCCAGGTTGTCCGTCTGAAGGGGAGGAGCGTGGCTGACAGTGTGGCCGATTTTGTGGTTTCCAAGCACATCACGCAGGTTATCTTTGGTCGGGCACCTGTGCATGATTGGAGGAAGTACCTCTACCTCTCCGCCGTTCATCGGTTTCTTCGTGAGTCCCCCGCCGTGGATGTCCATATCGTCACCCAGGAGCCGGAAGACTAGCCTTCCGAGTTTTCCTCAGCCCCTGCAATTTCCTCGTTAATTTTTTCTTGCTCTGCCGTTACAATCACCGGAGCGGCATCCGCCACGAATGCAAACACTCACCATTGCCATTGGCAGCAAGCGCGGCCCCAAAGTGAACGCCGTCCGCGAGGCCCTGGACGCCCTTTCCGCTTCCTTTCCCGCTGGCACCCGATTCGAGATTTTTCCTGTCGAGGTGCAAAGTGGTGTCAGTCATACGCCCGCCTCGCGAGAAGAATTGATGCGCGGCGCTCGGCAGCGCGCAGAGGCATTAATTCGTGCGGGCGCCGAACGCGGCGTGTCCTGGGACTACTTTGTCGGCCTCGAAGGCGGTCTTGACGTGGTGCCGGCTACCGACGCCTCAAGCAAAGTGCAGCGCCGGGTCTTCCTGGAGAGCTGGGCCTACGTTTCGGACGGCACTCACGGCCACTACGGCCGTTCCGGTGGCATCGAAATCCCCGAAGCCTTGGCTCATGAAGTCCTGGAGAATGGAGTGGAACTGGCACACGCCATCGACCGCTTTGCAGGCGCGGCCGGGATTCGCGACGGACAGGGTGCCTGGGGCGTGCTTTCCGGCAACATTATCTCGCGCCAGGAAGCCTTTCGCGTTGCCGTCATCGCCGCCTTCGCGCCGTTTTACAATGCCCGCATGTACAGCGGCACGGCCTTAGGGGTTTCGGCTGGCGAGGGAAGCCGTTAAGTGACATCGGAGTGCAGGACCGGCATCTAATAGACAAGGAGCAACCGTGGACATCGTCAAGGGCAATATGGGTTGGATCGAAGTCATCGTCGGTCCGATGTTTTCCGGCAAGAGCGAAGAACTCATCCGCCGCCTGCGCCGCGCGCAAATAGCCCGCCAGCGCGTGCAGATTTTCAAACCCGCCATCGACGAGCGCTATGCCGCCAACGAAATCGTCTCGCACTCCGGTCTCGG
Organism: uncultured Acidobacteriaceae bacterium; assembly: GCA_964524985.1. GTDB lineage: Bacteria > Acidobacteriota > Terriglobia > Acidiferrales > UBA7541 > Acidiferrum. Next base: position 5,089 of record CAZGFL010000070.1, on the reverse strand, counting down.
CATCCCTTCGGACAACGTGAGCAAGGCCGCCGAAATCGTGGAAAAACTCTCCCCGCGCACCGAAGTGGTCGGCATCGACGAGGCGCAATTCCTGGGCGACGAAGTCGTCGACGTCTGCACCAAGCTCGCCAATCTCGGGAAGCGCGTCATCGTCGCCGGTCTGGACACCGACTATCGCGGCCGCCCCTTCGAGCCCATGCCGCGCCTTCTCGCCATCGCGGAAGAAATCACCAAGCTGCTCGCCATCTGCGTCCGCTGCGGCAATCCCGCCGTGCACACCCAGCGCCTTGTCGAAAGCGAAGAACTCATCGTCGTCGGCGCCATGGGCGCTTACGAAGCCCGCTGCCGCCGCTGCTTCGAGCCCAACCCAGCCCTCGCCGTTGAGAAAAAGGACGGTCCCCAGCTCATCGCCCGCAATCGCGCCGCCTCCGCGGGCGGCGACTAACGGTTCGGCTTCTTTCGGGACTGGGGCCAGTACGTAGGTTGTCTCTCCGGGGACAACCCTTCGGGACTTTTCTTGAGCTTGCCTCTTGCTTCCGTCAAACTGGCTCGTCCGAAAAATCTCGAAGAATCGAGCGTTCCTTTCATTCATGATCATCGAATCCAAAGCACCGACTCGCGTGGACTTCGCCGGCAGCACGCTCGACATCTGGCCGCTCTACCTCTTTCATCCCGGCTCCGTCACCCTCAACGCCGCCATCTCCCTCTACGCCTCCTGCCGCTTGGAAACTCATCCCGCCGGTGACCAGCGTATCCGGCTCGTCTCCCGCGATATTCAACGCGAAGAAAGCTTTCCTTCCTTCGCTGCGCTCGTGAAGGCCAAGCGCTACCGCCTTCCTCTCCTCGCGGAAATCACCAAGTTCTTCGAGCCGCAAGGCGGCTTCACGCTGATGACCGATTCCGAAGCACCCGCCGGCGCCGGCATTGGCGGCTCCAGCGCCATGGCCGTAGCCATTTGCGCCACCCTGGATCGTTTCACCGGGGCAGGGAAGAGCAAAGTCGATTGGATTCACATCAGCCGCGACGCCGAAGCTATCGTCATTAACGTCCCCACCGGCACGCAGGACCACTACCCTCCTGCTTTTGGCGGCGCCGCGGCCATTGAACTGCCCGCCGGCGGCGAGCATCGCGTGGAACTGCGCATCAATCTCGACGAGCTAGAGCGCCGCTTCATCGTTTGCTACACCGGCAAGCCCCGCCAGCACGGCATCAACAACTGGGAAGTCTTCAAGGCACAAATCGGCGGCAAAAAATCCGTTCAACATGGCCTCGAACGCATCTCCGACGTCGCTCAGAAGATGCGCGTTGCCTTCGAGAAGCCGGACTGGGATGAGGCGGGCCGCCTGATGCGTGAGGAATGGTCCTTTCGCAAACGTAACCTCCCGACTATCTCCACCAAAATCATCGACCGCGTCATCGAGAACTCCCGCCGTAACGGTGCTTTGGCCGGCAAAGTCTGCGGAGCGGGGGGCGGCGGCTGCGTCGTCCTTCTGATCGAACCGGACGCCCGGGAACGCGTCGAAAAGGCCGTTGAGGATGCCGGTGGCAAAGTCCTGCCAGTGACCATTGATCGGCAAGGCGTCCAGGTCGTCTCCCGTTAACCTTGCAATCCCCTCTGGCACCTATTCACCGGCCTCCAGGCATCATAGAATAGGGATAGCGGGCTGCTAGGGCAGCCTGCCTGGTTATGTCGAATTGGTTCGCCTTACCTCTTGCTCTCTTGCTCTTGGCCGACGCTGACGTCCCCCGCGTCAATAGCCTTCGTTCGCCCGAGAAGCCTCCTGCGGTTTTCCCGTCCACTGAGGAAATCCCCCTTTTCCCACCGGGCTCATCCTCGGATGATCAATCGCCATCCAAAACTCCCGCGAAAAGCGGCCCCCTCCAGGAAACTTCCAAGCTCGTCCTGATTCGCTTCGTGTCCGGTGAATTTGCAAAGGCCGTCAAAGCCCTGCCGGCGGGCAAAGAAGGTTTTCTCGTCTACGTGGAAAAGCCGCTGAATGCTGAGACCCTCGATCGTGCGGTTGCCAGTCGCGGTGCTGCGGTTAATCCTGGCGACAACGTCCAGATCACCAAGCTCGAATTCCGCGACCGCCAGATTGTTGTGGATATCAACGGCGGTGGCCGCGGCAAGCATCACTGGCGCGATCACCTGCAAATCGGCATTGGCGGCCCTCCCATGCCTTCGGTGACTTCCACTTCGACTCAGGATCCCGGGCCTCCTGGGATGCAACCGGGCCTGGGCAGCACGATTTTTCTGAACTGGAACAAGTCTGTCCCGGACATGACCCCGGACGAGTTGAAGCACATTCTTTCGCCGTTCCTCGATTTTGCCAAGGAACGCTCCGCGGCCGTCCATTGGATCGACACCCTGCCGCCGGAAATGAAAAAAGCCATCCAGGAACGCAAGCCGCTCGTCGGTATGGACCGCGAAGAACTCATTGCCGCCATGGGCAAGCCCGATCACAAAGTCCGCGAGCGCGACTCCGAAGGCAACGAAATCGAGGACTGGATTTACGGCCAGCCGCCCTCCAAGACCGTCTTCGTCCGCTTCACCGGCGAGCACGTCACCGGCATCAAGCAGTTCCCGCAATAATCGTACGAATCGCTCCTTGAGGAGCGTCCGTGCTACCCTTGCCCCTGCAAGGGCGTCTTGCCATTAGAGTTCTAAGCATGAAGTTCCGCGTTTCCTCTCTCTTCGGGCTCTTGTGTCTCGCGGCGATTAGTTCCTCCGCGCAGGAACTCGCTCCGCCAGTTCCGCAGCGCCTCGACATTCATTCCAACATTCTCAAAGAAGACCGCGTCATTTGGGTTCGCACGCCGCCTGGCTATCAGCAAAGCAAGGCCATCTATCCAGTCCTGTATCAGACGGACGCGCCGGGCCACATCAACGAGATCGGCAGCTCCATCGACTTCCTCGTGGACAACGGCCGCATGCCCGAACTGATCGTCGTGGGCATCGCCAACACCGATCGCACGCGCGACCTGACACCCACGCACGCGGATCTCAAGAATCCCGACGGTACCGTCGACACCTACCCGACCAGCGGCGGCGCGGATCGTTTTCTCGATTTCATCCAGACCGAGCTGATGCCGGAGATCGAAAAACGCTACCGCACCGCACCCTATCGTATCTTCGCAGGCCATTCTCTGGGTGGACTCCTCGCTATCCACGCCTTGATCTCTCGCCCCGACCTCTTCCAAGCCCTCATCGCCGTCAGCCCCAGCCTGCAGTGGGACGAAGGTTATACCCTGCATCAAGCCCAGAAGTTCTTTGCCACCCGCACTGAGCTCAAGAAAGCGCTCTTCTTTTCTTTGGCCAACGAGGGTGCCACGGACAAGCCCATGGGCCAGAATTTCGACGAATTGCAGAAGACTTTAACCGCGGGCGCCCCCAAAGGGCTGATTTGGGACTCCGCGCGTTTTCCCGACGAAGACCACGGTTCAACCGTGCTCCGGGCGCACTACGCCGGTTTGCGAACCATCTTTTCCGGCTGGCAAGTGCCTCGCGATGAAAAGACCAGGCTTCCGGGCGGCGGACTCGCGGGCGTGCAGGAACACTACCGGAAGCTGTCAGAGCGTTTTGGCTACAGCATTCCCGTGCCGGAAAATACGATGAACGGCCTCGGCTATCGGCTCATGGAAGCAAAGCGACTTGAGGAAGCCATCGCCGCCTTCAAGCAGAATGTGGAGCTTTATCCGGAATCCGCAAACACTTACGACAGCTTGGGAGAGGGTCTCGAAGCTGCGGGCGAGTTCAGCGCCGCGAAGCAGAGCTTCGAGAAGGCCATCGAAGTAGCCGTCAAAAACAACGATGCGAGAGTTCCCGAGTTCAAACGGCACCTGGAACGCGTTGCTTCGAAAATGAAGGCCGCTGCCCCGAAAAAGGCTGGCTCACAGTAGACGACTTTGTCCCAGTCCTACTTCTCTGCCAATCGCCGCTATTCTATTCCCGCGGTTCCATCGCAGGCCACTGGAGCACCACAATCCGCCCGTCATCCTCCCGCTCCAGCACCGGCGCATACAATCCCAACTGCTCCCGCCTCCACCACATCTTCTGCGCCCGCTTTTCCTCCGGCGTCGTGAACCAGTATTGCCAAAGCACGGCCCGCACTTGTTTCGGCGGAGCTTTCGAAAAAGGATTCCCCGCAAACAACAGCAGCACGTCCCCGTCTCCGCGCAACAACGCCTGCTCCGTGCGCGGTACGATCGGTTCCTGCCGCCACGAACTCAGCGACGCGAACCACAGATTCCAGTCGAACCGCGGCTGGTATGGCGCATAAATCCCTGGCGCTTTCGACGGATCCTGCGGTTTGAACCGGAAGGGATAAACGTACCAAGTCTGCCCGTCTGCCGAGCCTTGAAACTCAATCTCGTACCGCCCACGCGTCATGACAGCAAATAATCCGTACCGGTTCGCGATTCGGAATGGCTCGAGCACGGACACTGGTGTGGTTGGCAGCTCTACCGGCTTCACCATCCACACCATTTCCACCAATGTCGCGTAGAAGATCCACGTCAGCATCACCGCCGCGAGTGCGAGCTTTACTGCAGAGAATTGCCCGCGCAGCGTCTTTCGCCATTTCTCACCCACCGACACTTTCAGACTTAAGGCGCTTTGTAGGGGCGCAGCATGCTGCGCCCCATCTTGTTCGGGCCCCTCCGCGGCGCGCGTTTTCGCTTCCTTCGCGGCGAGAAAACGATCTTTCCATCGCGCGGGCATGAACCGAACTATGAACCGGTCATCCAGCAACAAGAATCCCAGCACCAGCACCAGGTAGTTCAGGAACGTGTAATTCGCCGAAAGGATGATCCCGATCTGCCACGGTGTCACGATGCAAAAGCACGCGATTCGCCACCGCCGCGGTAGGAACATCATCCACGCCAGCGCCAGTTCCAGCGTCAGCGTTCCAAACGCCGTTGCCGCATGAAACCAGTGCGGCCAATGTTGCATGTACCAGCCAATCCACGTCGGCAGCGGCCCGTTCTGGTAATACTCGTCCATCGCCGCGAAGTTCCGCCACTCCGGGTCGCCGCTCATCAGCTTCGCCACGCCTGATTCGAAATAAATCCGGAAGCACTCCCATACCAG
>CAZGFL010000069.1:0-37153 GCA_964524985.1 uncultured Acidobacteriaceae bacterium | reverse complement strand
GCTAGCCGGCGAGCCACAAACTGCAGTCTTTCATCCATTACCGAACACTCCTTCCAAGGCATCACTCCCTCCCCTTTACGGGGAAAAGTGTCACCTATGTGTCCGGTACAATGTGTTACCTATGTCTCAGGCCGCTCACGTTTTCTGTTATTTCAGCGGATTCAGCCCGGCATCTTCTCTCGCCTTGTAGGGGCACGGCATGCCGTGCCGCCGCGCCGGCCCGCCGCCGCTAGGGACCTGCTTCTCCTCGAATTTCCGTGCGCGCCTCTCGCCCCGTCATTTCGAACGGAGAAGGCCGACTTTTTCTTTCGCATTCGCTCCTGCGAATGCGTCGGCCTGTGCAGAGAGAAATCTCTCCTCGCTTTGCCCCGGTGCGTGGGGACTCCGCGCGTCTGCTGCACGGAGAGTCCGGATTCTATTGCCTTGTAGGGGCGGGGCTTGCCCAACCCGCGTGCTCCCGCTCGGCTTCCATCGTGTCTTGCACGTCTGCCGGATATGTAATACACTTTCTCCATGAAGAGTCTCACCGTACGATTGCCCGAGCCGCTCGTGGCGGACATCGAGGCCGAATCACGCGGGCGAAAGATCTCGAAGTCCGATGTCGTTCGCGAACGGCTGGAGATCGCACCCCGAAGGCGCCGGCGCCGTGCCGCCTCGCTCCGTGCAATAGCCGATCTCATCGGTTCGGTGGATGGATTGCCTGCCGACCTATCCGCCCGCAAAAAGGGCTATTTGCGGTCCACGGGCTATGGCAAGAAACGTCCTCGTTGACGCAGGCTTTCTCGTGGCGCTGCTGAGCAACCGCGACACTCACCACGCATGGGCCGTAACTCAGGCGGACAACCTGCCTCCACCTTGGTCAACCTGCGAAGCGGCTCTGTCCGAGGCCTTCTACCTTCTTGGACCGCGAGGCACGCCACCCCTCGCCACCCTGCTCCACCGCCGCGCCCTCGTTGTTTCCTTCGCGCTTGCCCAACACTTCGAACCCGTTATGAAGCTGATCGACAAATACTCCGACGTTCCCATGAGCCTTGCCGACGCCTGTCTCGTTCGCATGACCGAAACGCTCACCGATCCTGTCATCCTGACCACCGACCAGGATTTCCGCGTCTACCGTCGCCACAGCCGCCAGGTGGTTCCTTGCGTGACGCCCGAAGCATAACTCGACGCGGCTAGCCGCTATTCATGCATCGCTACGGGCGGGGGAACAAATTGCGCCGTGTTTTTATTCTGCGCCCACCATGCGAGCCATTTGCCCTTGTTCCTCTGCTCGCCGGTGGTGTCCGGAGGCGACACCACCATTTTGATCAAAGTATTTTCAATCGCTTCGTCGTGGTCGAAGAGAATTCCCGGCGCGTTTTTTCCGTCATATTTCCAGTCAGGATAGTCGTCGAGGAATTTTGCGCCCTTCAAGCTCTCCAGCATCGCCTCCGCCGCTCTTCGCCCGCCAATGTATTGCATCTTCAGGACCGCATCCACCGACCCCGGGCTTTCCAGTTCCCTCACGATGGCTTGGAACTCTTCGGCGTCACCGAGCCTTGCCAGGGCTGCTTGCGCGCGGCCGCGAATGGTTTCGATACCGGAGGCGCGCACGCGCTGGTCACCCAGTTGCGTCAAGCTCTTGAGCGCTGGGATAGCCTCTCGACTCCCCGCCGTCCCTAGGTCCAGGATCGCCTCCGGGAATCCCCATTCCACTTTTCGCGCCAGGCATTGCAGGAAGGGATTCCGCAGGCTGCCGCTGAACGAAAACGCCAGGGGGTTGCTCCGGTTCTGGTCCCACCAGGTTGCCCAGTCTTTGGCATCCCCCGAAACCGAGCCTCCAAACGAGGGTGGATTGCGAACAAAACTGGCCAGCGCTTCAACCACACCCCGCATGGCATCGGAGCCGTAGTCCCCGTGGGATTGAAACCGGTCCGGATCTGCGGCATGCGCGTAGAAATATTTCAGCAGAGCCCGCACGGCCGCCACGCTGCCGACTTGTCCAAGTTTTTGGGCAGCATATCCTTCCCCTTTTCCCCACTCAAGTTCATGCACGATTTCGTCGAACGCCGCGTGATCGCCTAGTTTGGCCAGCGCAACCTGCGCCTCGCCAGGTACCGTCTCGGGACCCATTCCGGGCTTGGCGATGCGGCGCAGCGCGGGGATCATGGCCTTGCCCCCCACCGCCGATGCGCGGTGAATAATAGTGCGGTCCACGGGGGCGGAATGCTCAGAGTCATTCGGCAGATACCGCTCGAACTGGCGCGCGGCCTGCGCGACTTTCACGCTTAATTCCGCGATGTCGGGTTCTCCTCGCGGGCACGATTGCCCAAAGACGGGCACGCCGCTGAGCAGCGCCGCAGCCAGCACACCCCAGATGCGCGCCTTCATTTGCTCCCGTCACCTCTCACTTATAGAACGCTCGCGGCCCCAAACCTTGCGCGCCTCTCATCGCCACCGCTCGAGCCGCCCGCAGGAGCGTTCTGCGGCGCAAAAACTCCGGGAACCAGCGCGGCCAGGGAGTTCTACTGCACTCCGATAACGCCCAAGGTAGGGAGTGCAAGCACTCGATTTGCGATTGGTGCGAGGATGACGACGGGCAGTGCGCCGTCACCAGGTCGCCCGCCGACATCAGATAACCTGCTATTCGACGGTTGGTCTGATATGTCGAAGTTGATCGCCGACACAGGAGCGACGGATCGGGCAAGCGCAATAACCGCAGAATGGTTTGCGGTGCTCGCGCTCCTCCTCGCCGCGGCGAGCGCGTATTCGCTATTTTGGACGCTTACCGTACAGCGCCAGATGGCTATTCGAGTCTGTATGGGTGCTTCGCCGAAGAGACTCGCAGCTAGGATCGTCAGAAATAGCCTTGAACTAGCTGCCTTTGCGGTAATCTCCAATTTTACGCTTGACAGTCTTAACGATTCTGCTATAATTCCTTTGCTTGAGCATGATTGGGGTCGTGCCGGCCATATCCATGCGCGACCATCGATCCTCTCCGCTCCCGCAATCGCTGCGCAATACCGGGCCTCTATCTCTTTTAGAATCAACACTTCCATGTACCTCATTAGCTATTCATTCCAAAGAACTTACAGACGTCGCAACTCCTTTAGAATCAACACTTACAAAAGCGTATGAAAACAAAGGACTTTATCTACCTTTAGAATCAACACTTGCAAGAAAAGGGGGGAGGGGGGTGCCCTCCTTTACTTCCCTTACCTCACCTCCGGGGGTAAACTAGCCCATGCCTTCGCCGAGCAATCTGCCCCTCAGCTTCAACCGCGACCGCGCGGTACGCCAGCTGGACGCCCGCCTCGAAGAGCTCCTCGAAAAGCTCAAAGCGAACCGGCCCTCCGAAGATCCCTGGATGGTTCGCCGCGCCTACGAAATCGCTTCGGAGCGTCATCACGACCAGTTCCGCAGCTCCGGCGACCCGTACCTGTCGCATCTGCTGGAAGTTGCGCACATCCTCGCGGACATGCGCCTGGACGCCACCACGCTGACCGCCGCCATTCTTCACGACGCCATCGAAGACACCGAGTATCCCGTCTCGCGCATCGAGGAGCGTTTCGGCGCGGAAGTCGCGCATCTGGTTGAAGGCGTCACGAAAATCGGCCGGTTAAACATCACCGCGCCGGAAGCGCGCCAGGCGGAAAACGTTCGCAAGATGCTTCTGGCCATGGTGACCGACGTCCGCGTCGTGCTCGTCAAGCTTGCCGACCGGCTGCACAACATGCGCACGCTCGAATATCTCGATCCGTCGAAGCAACAGCGCATCGCGCGCGAGACTCTGGATATTTACGCGCCCATCTCGCATCGCCTTGGGATGGGCGTCATTCGCGGAGAACTCGAAGATCTTTCCTTCCGCTACCTCGAACCCGAAGCCTTCTTCGCCCTGCAAAAGGAAATCACCGACAAAGCCGCGCAGCACAAGAAATTTCTCGAAGAAGTCCAGGCCACTATCCAGTCGAAACTCGTGGAAGCCGGTATTCCCGCCGAGCTGGAAGCTCGCGTGAAGAGTCTCTATTCGCTGCATCGCAAGATGGTGCGCCAGGAGTCCGGACTCGAGCAGGTCTACGACACGCTGGCCGTGCGCGTCATTACCGATTCCGAGCGCAACTGCTATGCCGCCCTGGGCGTCGTCCACCACATCTGGCGCCCCGTGCCCGGCCGCTTCAAGGACTACATCGCCATTCCGCGGCCCAATCTGTACCAGTCGCTGCACACCACCGTGATGCACAGCGGGCAGGCGTTCGAGGTGCAAATCCGCACGCAGGAAATGCATCGCATTGCGGAAGAAGGCGTGGCCGCCCATTGGAAGTACAAAGCGGGCAAACCCGGCGCGAAGGACGACGACCAGCGCATCTCCTGGATGCGTCAGCTCATCGAGTGGTCGCAGGAATTGCAAGAGCCAAGCGAGTTTCTTACGACTCTCAAGGTAGACTTGGCGCCCGTCGAGGTCTATGCGTTCACGCCCAAGGGGCGCGTGCTCGAGCTGCCGCGCGGCGCCACACCCGTGGATTTCGCATACCTGGTGCACACCGAAGTGGGCCACCAGTGTGTCGGCGCCAAGGTGAATGGGCAGATGGTTTCCCTGCGCCACGAAATTCAGAGCGGTGACGTGGTCGAAATTCTCACGCAAAAAGGCCATCACCCCAGCCGGGATTGGCTCAGCTTCGTCAAATCTTCTTCCGCGAAAAGCAAAATCCGCCACTGGATCAACGAGCAGGAGCGCGAAGAAGCCATGGAAATGGGCAAGCGCCTGCTCGAAAACGAAGGGCGCCACCTGGGCCGGAGCTTGAAGAAGATTCCCGAAGAGGACCTGCTCAAGATCGCCGCTGATCATGGACTTTCCAAAATCGAGGATTTGTTTGCGGCCGTCGGCTTCGGAAAATATTCGGCGCGGCAGATTCTCACGCGCATCATCGGCGAGCCCGCCAAGCCCGAGGAGCCACCCACAGAGGATTCCGCGCCCACGCTCGTCAAGACGGTCAAGCGCATGCTGGGCTTTGGCGAGGCGCCGCTGATCGTCAAGGGCCACGACGATTTGCTCGTCTATCGCGCCAAATGCTGCAATCCCATTCCGGGCGACGAAATCGTAGGCTACATCACGCGCGGCCGCGGCGTCGCGGTGCACACACGCGCGTGCCCCAATGTGCAGAACCTGATGTACCAGACCGAGCGCCGCATCGCCGTCGAATGGGGCGGAGCGAGCACGCTCACGTTCCCGGTACAGCTTTCCATCCGTGCCAAGGACCGCGCTGGATTGCTCGCGGAAATTACAGCGGTGATCAGCGGCGCTGGCTCCAACATCCACAACCTCGAAAGCCGCCCAGACCGCGGCGCAAACGCGCGCGTCGACGCCAATCTGGAGATCGCCGACAAGCGCCAGCTCGAGACGATTCTCGTCAACATCCGGAAAATCTCCGGCGTTTACGGGGTCGAGCGCGTCTACCAAACCGGCCACTAAAATGCGAATTCACGCAATGCGCACCTGTCCTTTGGCCGGGTGCCTCGCACAGCACACTTCCCGCTTACGGCGCTTGCTGCCGATAAAATGGAAGCATGCGGTACAAACTGTTCCCACTCGCCCTGCTTCTGTTTCGCGCCTTCGGATGCGAGCAGCATCCGCTGACGGACTACCGTCCGCTTGACCAGGCCGGAATGTTCTCGAGCAACGTCGAAGAGCTGAAGAAACAGAACACCTCCGACCAGGAAGTGGCCCAGCTCGTCAAAATGAAGCAGGGGGGGATCGGCGACGATGCTTGCGTAGCGATGGTCACCGACGCGCACCAGCGGCACCATCTTTTTACCAGCGCCGATTCCGCCGTTAATCTGCTACGCGCGGGATATCCCGAGTCCATGATTCTGGAAATCTCCAAGAACGATCAGCTCGATGTGATCAGCGGCGACGCGGTGATGCTCCGGCTTGTGGGCCTCTCGAGTTCCGCGGTGGACGTAATTTTGCACCGGCGCATGAAGGGCCAGACGACGCTGAGCAGCGCGGAAATCGGCCGCCTGAAAAATACTGGGCTCACGGAAAAACAGATTATGGAGCGCATCAACTCCGGCATGACCGATGCTCAGGCGGACAAAGAAGCGACAGCGCGTGAAGTCGTTCGCAATCACGCCAACACCGGATTCGTGCACACCCGCGGCAGCCGCCGCTGAAGGGCACAGCGCAGCTGTAGTCGTAGCCAATGCAGCGCGCCTGACAGCCAGGCGAATTTCTCCGGATTGCAAAGAAGGCCTGCTGCACGCTTTTGCTTCCCCGCTTTCCCCGTTACAATCGAGGCGCTGTGCGTTCGAAAGTGCATCTTCGTTTATTGACTGCGTTGTCCGTCGTGATGGCTTCGACGTGGGCGGCTTCCTGCGCGGTGCCATTCGGTCCAGGCTACACGATCGAGAAACAACAGGTGCGTGTCCGGTTGGCGCCAGAGCCGGAACCCAGAATTCGAATCGAAGCGGATTTCCAACTGAAGAACACGGGGACGCGCTCCCTGAACGAGCTGGAGCTGCGTCTACCCGGACGCCGATTTCAGGCGAGCGACCTGCGCGCCAGCTGGGATTCGCATGAACTTGCGTTGGAGAAATCTCCCGACAATCCGCGCAACATGCGAGTGACGTTCCACGAGCCGTGGAATCAATCCGCGAGGCACACGCTGCGCCTGACGGCGGAGTTCTCCAGCGCTCAGGAAGGCGAGACAGCGCTGCGTTTTTCACGCGACGCGTTCTTCCTTCCGGCCTCCGGCTGGAGTCCAGAACTGCTACCGCCCAGCGGTCTTTTCGCGGAAGGAGGTACGCCGCCAAAGATGTGGGAACTGCTGGTCGCCGCGCCCAACGGATTCCAAATGCACGCGAGCGGTCGGCAGAAGAAGACCGCGCGAAGGAATGGAGAGTTCACGATTCTTGCGGAGCAAAGCGCGCAGGATCCCTATCCGTTTGTGATCGCCGGCCGCTACCACACGGGAGAAATCGGCAAGGGAAGAGAAAAGATCCATCTCTGGACGCTGCAGCCGCAAGAGTCGGCCGGCATGCGTGAGGCGAGCGAGGTGTTGGGGCGAGTGGCTGCAGCGTACGACGCTTCGTTTGGAGAGCGCGGCAAAGAAGCGGAAGAAACCTGGATCGTGGAATGCCCGATGAAGGAAAATTGCTTTACGAATTTGAATTCGGCAACCGCGCGACTCTTGGGTGATGAGAAAAGCGAGCGCACGTCGGCGGAGATGATTTCGCAAGACACGATGGTGGCGGACTTGAGCGGCGGCACGCCAAAACTGGCAGCCGCAGCGGCGCCGTCGCTGGCGGCGAGCTGGCTGGGGTACGGGCAAAACCCCGCGTTCTACGAGCAGGAACTACCGCTGGCGCTACTCCCGGCGTTTGCGGCGGCAGTCGGAAGGGAAGCTGCCGCGGGCACGGAAACGCGCGGCGAAACGATCCGGCGCGCACTGGGGATGGTTCCCGCGAAGGCAAACCCGCACGAAGCGGAAAATGCCGGGGTCCTGCGCGCGAAGAGTTTTCTATTCTTCTACGGTCTGCAGGACCACTACGGGCGGGACGCTTTCCGCAAAGCGATTGTGCATATGCTGTATGCGCGGCGCGGGCGTGGGTTTGAACTCGACGATTTGATCGCCGCGTTCGAACAGGAAACGCACCAGAATGTGGCGGAGTTTGTGCGACACTGGATGAAGCGTCCGGGCGTGCCTGAGGAATTTCGCGCGCGGTACGAGAAAACGGCGGCAGCAGGCGGACTTACCGAGGCGCAAGCGACCAATCCACTGGAACCACACAAGGAGACTAGACCATGAGAGACGTTGTCCAGACCGACCACAGCCCCAAGCCGATCGGACCGTATTCGCAGGCGATTCGCGCGAACGGATTCTTGTTTGTGTCCGGGCAGGTGGGGCTGGATCCCAAGACCGGCGCGCTCGTGGGCACAAGTACTCAAGAGCAAACCGAACGAACGCTAGAGAATTTGAAGGGCATCGTGGAAGCGGCGGGAACAAAGATGGCGCACGTGGTGAAAGTGTCGGTGTTCCTGAAGGACATGAACGATTTCACAGCGATGAATGAAGTCTATGGGCGGTATTTCGCTTCGGCGCCGCCGGCGCGCACGACGGTGCAAGTGGCGCGGCTGCCCAAGGATGCGCTGGTGGAAATCGACGTCGTCGCGGTGCTGTAGGAAGTCCACGGTCGACAGTTGACAGTTCACAGTTCATCGCAAGAGAGAGCAGACCGGAGCAGGGCACGGACTCTCTATCTGTGTATGACGCTTTGGGGCGGTTGACGCAAATGAGGACTTGCGGGCGATGCGATTGAGCCGCACCTGATCCTCCGTACTGTGTGGTGGGCGTTGAGCGGCTATGAGGCGAAGCTGATGCTCCACTGGAAAGGGCGGAATTGCGCGAGGCGGGCGAAATCGCGCTGGTTGGCGGTGATCACGGTCATGCCGGACCGCGCGGCACTCATCGCCAACAACGCATCGTTTGTCAGGCGAGCCTGGCCGAGGCTCTCGTAATCATGTTTGGCAGCCAGCCAAGCCAAGGCTTTCCCAGTAGCCGTCCAATCGCTGAGATTGGGAATCAGAATTCGCCGGGCGCGATGAAAGTCGCGTTCGAGGCGCTCGACAACCCTTGCATCTTGCGGTTTGGCGCCAGCATACAACTCTTCGAGGACGACGGAGCTCAGCCAAACCGGTGCGCCCGAAGTAGAACGACGAAGTTTGAGGATCGAGCCGCCGCCTGCCCGCAACGCAGTGATGTAGACCGAGGTGTCCAGAAGGACCGGCCGCATTACTTTGCCAGCTTGCCGTAGACGTCCGTAATTTCGATACCACTTTTGAGGAAGCGCTCGTTGGCCCGAACAGCCAAAACGTTCTGTCGATGCTCAGCGATGATCGCGTCGAGGGCCCGCTCGATTGTCTCCGTTTCTGTTTTGGCACGCAGAAGCTTCTGGGCCCGGCGGATCTTCTGGTTGTCGAGCTGGAAGTGTTTGTGAGAGACGCGATTGCGGGCTGCGGGCATTATTGGACCTTCGCAGGCATTCTAGCACGTTATGAACATAAATGGAAGAAACATGAACATAAGCAGGTTTGGCGGCTGCTCTCCAACATAGCAAACGAGAAGGTCCGAATGCTGCGATAGGGAGGAGGGAGGCGTACCAGGCGGTCAACGGGGAGGTGTGAGGGGTGTCACAGAAGAGCGTGCCGCTGGCAAGATGAATCGTCTGTCTTGTAGTTGCACCAAGGGGCGCTACTTGTAGAACGAGAACGTAGACAGCATTTTTTCGAAGAAAGCCGTGAATCGCCAATCCTGCGGTGACTTGATATTCGGGTTGATATTTCCATCTGTTCCAAACTCTGCGTAGGAGATCGGACTCACTCCTATTATTCTGCGCGAACCGCGGGAGCTGAGCAATTTTATCGTCAGTCGATGAGGCCTGAAGCAAACATAAACACAATCGGTTCTTGCTTCGGTACCAGGAGAAGCGTTCCGACGTGGTTATATGTATACACCCAATTCCTAGAACATGGTGTATGATACAAACATGGGCAGAACGAACATTGTGCTGGATGACGAACTGGTGCGCAAAGCGCGCAAGCTGACAGGTCTCAAGACGAAGCGTGAAATCGTGGATAAGGCGCTGGAGCTGCTGGTGCGCTCGGAAAGCCGGAAAGGCATCCTGCGCTACTACGGCAAGGGAATCTGGAAAGGCAATCTGAAGGCCATGCGGAGAAACCGCGGTTGATCCTCGTGGATAGTTCGGTGTGGATCGACTTTTTCAGTTCGTCGCCGGGACCCGGCGGTGCCGAACTGCGACGCATGATCGGCGATGCGGAACCCCTGGCGCTCGCCGGCGTGGTGGTCACGGAGATCCTGCAAGGCCTGACCCGGGATGTGGCCCGAATCGAGCGGTATCTTGCGCAATGGGAAATGCTCGAACCGAGCGGCTTCGGGACCTATCAAAATGCTGCGTCCGTCTTCCGGCTGGCGCGAGCGAAAGGCGTCACACTGACGACAATCGACGCCTTGATCGCATCGATTGCCCGAGAGCATTCCGCGAGCGTCTTCAATCTGGACAAGGACTTTTCGCGAATCGCCCGCATGACCGGCCTTCCGTTGTATGTCAATCCAAATTCGTAAGTTAGAGCTTTGCAATGGATGGCGCGACCCGCGACGTACCGGCGGTCACGGGGAGGCGTGAGGGGCGTCACAGAGGGGCGTGCCCACCGGGAGGTATAAGGGAGACAGGGAAGTTGGGGCGGCGCCGGAGTGTAACGCGGCTGCCATGTCCCCCAGGAGACTGCCATGCTGATGCCACGCCGGTTGGAAGACCACCTTGCTGACAAGCACATCCCCTACTCCATGATCTTTCACGCGCCCGCGGACAGCGCGCAGCTGGTGGCGTCCGCCATGCACCTCTCGGGCAAAGAAGTGGCGAAAGCGGTGGCGCTGCGCGCAGGGAATCGCGAAATCCTGGCGGTGCTTCCCGCCTCGTACGACATCAATTTGGAGAAATTGTCTGCCATTACTGGAGCAAGAGTGCGGTTGATGGAAGTGGAAGAGTTCAGCGAAGTGTTCCCGGATTGCGAGCGCGGGATGATTCCGGCGTTCGGGGAGTTGTATGGCGTGCCGGTGTATCTGGATGAGAGCCTGGCCGAAGACCCGGAGATCATTCTGAGCGCGGGGACCTACCACGACAGCGTGCGCATGGGGAACGTTGATTTTGTGCACCTGGCCGAACCGCAGATTTGCTCGTTTGCGGAGAAATTCTAGTATCGCCTTTCCCAAGTCCGATGAAAGGGCTGCCGCAGCTTCGGGGCTAAAGCCCGTAGATTCCAGGGGAGTTACGACAGAGCTGAAGACGCTGGCCTCGCAACGAGAAATGCCACAAACTTCCGCGACATGACACCAGTCTCCCGATAGGTTGGTCCTGCTCGAACCCGTCCGCACTTGCCGCGCTGCCCCAAAATGACAGAAACTCGGCAGTGAGTCTACGACCATGACAGAAGCTTTCGAGAGAGTGCTGCGCAAGACGCCGCTTTTCGCAAGCCTGACGGAAGCAGAGATGCATGCGCTAATGGGCCGCGTGAGCCGGAAGAGCTTGAAGAAGGGCGAACAGCTGTTTGCCGAGGGTGATCCCTGTGCAGGGCTGTTCCTGGTGGCGGCAGGGAAAATTCGAATTTTCAAATTGTCCGCGTCCGGCCGGGAACAAGTTCTGGCAATGGAGGGCCCGGGGAGCTCGCTGGCGGAGCTGCCGGTCTTTGATGGCGGAAACTACCCGGCAGCAGCTTCCGCCTGGGAAGATTCCGAGATTCTATTCATTTCGCGCAAAGACTTTCAAACCTTCTGCCGCGAACATCCCGACGTGGCGTTGAAGGTAATCGCCGTAGTGGGGTCGCGGCTGCGACGCTTGGTTGGGATTATCGAAGAGCTGTCGTTCACGACAGTTCGGCAACGCCTGATTTCCCTTTTATTGCAGCTGGCAGAGTCCGAGGGGACGCATTCGAAAGAAGGCATCCAACTGGAATTAAAGAAAAGCCATCAGGACTTCGCAGCGGAGCTGGGAACGGTAAGGGAACTCGTCTCCCGGAATCTGGGGCGGCTGCAAGCCGAAGGATTTCTCATGGTGGAAGGCCGGAGACTGGTCGTGAAAGACGTTACTGGATTGAAGCGCGAACTGACGGCGGTCGACTAGGATGTGACAGCCGTCACATTATTTCTCCCGCTCGTGACTTTAGTCACTGCCTCGTTCCCCGGGTCCCTCCAGACTTACAAATGGAGGGAATCCCATGAGCTTCACTGCCAACACGAGAGTAAAGGAAATCGCAGTAGCCAATCCTGGCGCGAAGAAGGTGCTAGAAGAAGCGGGTGTCGATTACTGTTGCGGCGGGGAGAAGCCGCTGCACGATGCGTGCATGCATGCGGGAGTTTCTGCGGAGGAGATTCTCGAGCGGCTGCGGGAGAACAGCAAACGAGTCGGCCCGGAGGAGACGAACTGGACGACGGCGGCGCTCCAGAAATTGACGTGCCACATCGTGGCAAAGCACCACGGGTATGTACGCGAGTCCATTCCGCACGTGCGCGCGCTGCTGGCCAAAGTCAAAGGCAAACACGGAGCAAATCATCCAGAACTAGCGGCCATTGAGGAGCGGTTTTTTGACTTGGGGCAGGAGATGTACGGGCACATGCAGAAAGAGGAGCAAATCCTTTTTCCCTACATCGAAGCGCTGGAGCGCGCAACAAACGAAAGACGAAGGCCGGAACCGCCCTTTTTCGGGACGGCGCGCAATCCGATTCACATGATGATGCAGGAGCATGATTCCGCGGGGGCGTTGCTCGAGGAGATGCGCAAGCTCAGCTCGGGGTATCAAGTGCCGAAAGAGGCGTGCGAGAGCTACCACGAGCTCTATCGGTCACTCGAGGAGTTTGAAAGGGACATGCGCACGCACGTGCATCTAGAGAACAACATTTTGTTTCCACGCACGGTAGCACTGGAAGAAGCGGCAAGCTGAGTGGAGCGGCGTCATGGGAACCCCGACACAAGTCACGCGAGAGCCGGCGGTAAGAGAGGAAGGCTCGCTTCTCACTGCAAGAGAAATATTTGAAAAGGCCCGAATCCGCGAAGCTGCGCTCTCCCGGCTATTGATGGCGTTTGTCACCACCGGGCTGCTGTTCATGCTCTTCCCCGGGACACTGCTGGGAGTGTGGAACCTGATACAAATTAGCGGGCGCGAAGGCGCGGGGCTGATTTCACCGGCGTGGCTGCAGGCGCATGGTCACGCGCAAGTCTTTGGATGGATCGGCAGCTTTCTTTTGGGGATTGGATTCTATTCAATCCCCAAGCTGCGCGGGGAAGCCAGCAGCGCGATTCGCGGTGCGTGGGTATGCTGGGCGCTTTGGACGCTCGGCGTGGCAGCGCGGTGGGCGACGACGGTGTACTTGTGGGAATGGCGCCTGCTGTTGCCGATTTCCGGCTTCGCGGAGTTGGCGGCATTCTTGTTTTTCTTCCGTACCGTCTCGCAGCATCGCCCGGAACCATCCGGGAAGAAGGGGATGGAGCCATGGGTCTGGGCGGTCATGATCGCGACCATCGGCTTCCTCTCCGCGCTGATCGGCAACGTAGCGGGGAGCATTTCCGCCTCGTTGCATGGCGCCAACCCGGCGTTTTCGCACCGGTTCGACCAGCGCTATCTGGCGCTCCTGGGCTGGGGATTTCTGGTGCCCTTCGTTTGGGGATTCAGCGCGAAGTGGATGCGAGTATTCCTTGGCCTGCGGCCGCTGCGCGAGAAAGCGCTGCAGGTGACTCTTGTGGTGAATTCGGCAGGAGTCATCCTCGTGCTCAGCGGGCAGATTTCCGCCGCGGTCTGGCTGTTTGTGGCGTCGGTTGTTTCCTCGATTGTGGCCATTCGCATCTTTGAGCGGAGCGAGCAGCAGGCCAAGACACGAGGAATTCACGCCAGTTTTCCATATTTTGTCCGCATGGCCTACGGTTGGTTGCTGGTGGCAGCTCTTTTGGGGGTGCTCGCGAATTACTGGGACAACTCCGGGGGAATATGGGGAGCTTCCCGCCACGCGCTAACAGTGGGATTCGTCTCCGTGATGGTGCTCTCGGTGGGTCAGAGGATTCTGCCGGCATTTGCCGGGATGCGCCTGCTTTGGAGCCCAAAACTCATGTTCGGAGGATTGTTGCTGTTGACCATCGGCTGTTCGCTGCGGGTGTCCTGCGAGGTTCTGGCTTATCAAGGGTACGCGAATTGGGCCTGGCGAGTGCTGCCGATTTCGGCGCTGATTGAGTTAGCCGGTCTGACCGTCTTCGCCGCAAACATTCTGGGCACGTTCCTGCTGCAACCGAGCCACGCATGCAAGGAACCCATGGTCGTAGGTGTACAGCAGATGGCTGCCGAAAGGACGCAGAACTCATGATCAAGACAAGTACCAGCACAGTTGCCAGAACCATGCTACTCACCGCCATTCTTATCGCGCTCAGCGGCACTCCACGAGTTATGGGGCAGTCCTCTGATTCCATGGCCTCCGCGCACGGGCAGCATGCCAGCCCACACGCCTTCCGGCAGGGAGCATCAACCAAGCGCTGACCAAGACGCCGCCGTCGAAGCCGTGGACATCGTTCGCGATCCTGCGGACATGCCTCCGCCAGTGGGGAAGCGTGATCCACAGATCGTCAAAGTATCGCTGGTAGCGCAAGAACTGGAGGGGAACTGGGCCCAGTCTTGGGAGCGACGTACGAATACTGGACGTTCAACGGAAAGGTGCCTGGGCGGATGATTCGAGTTCGGCAAGGGGACACGGTAGAACTGACACTGAAAAACGATGGCCGGCTCGTGTCACCTTCCATTGACCTGCACGCGGCTATGGGCCCCGGAGGAGGGATGGACCTTACGGAGGCGAAGCAGGGCGAAACGCGGACATTTACATTCAAGGCGATAGTGCCTGGCGTGTTTGTGTATCACTGCGGAACGAATCTTGCGGCGCAGCATATCGCCAACGGAATGTTTGGGTTGATCGTGGTTGAGCCAGTGGAAGGGTTGCCGCGCGCGGATCACGAATTCTACGTCATGCAGGGAGAAATCTACACGGTCGAGGATATCGGAGGCGCGGGACATCAGAAGATGAGCCTGGCCAAGTTGATGGACGAACGACCGGAATATTTTGTGTTCAATGGGGCCGTTGGAGCGTTGACCACGCAACACCCGATGCATGCGAAGGTAGGGGAAACAGTGCGGATTTTCTTCGGTGTGGGCGGGCCGAATCTGATTTCATCGCCTCACGTGATTGGCCAAGTTTTGACGCGGGTCTACGACCAAGGCTCTTTCACCTCGCCTCCGCTCACTTCCGTGCAAACCACAACTGTGCCCCCTGGAGGCGCAACTATCCTGGAGTTCAAGCCGCTGGTGCCGGGATCCTACAAGCTTGTGGATCATGCCCTGGTGCGAGTAGCGCGCAGTTTGATTGGGTCCATCGAAGTTTCCGGAACGGGGCCCCGCGAGCTTTTTCATGAGGGACCCGCACAGTAAACAAGGGTCTGTTTCATTTGCAGCGAGCGATTGACTTAATTGCCGGAAGCGGCGCGGCGCGCCATAAAGCGAGACTTGTATAATTCAAAGAAGCGGCTGGTGAAGCGGTTCTCCGGGTCCCAGCGGTGTTTCTGCTGGAAGAAAGCGTCGATGTTTGGATAGGCAGCGCGCAGATCCTCGATGGGTACTTCGCGGGCGTAGGGAAGATAGAAGGTGCCACCGTTCTGTGTGGCCAGGCGGGTCAGCCGCTCGGCGAGTTTGTTGCTTTTGGCCCAGCCCTCTGGAGAGAGGGGTTCGTTGAGCAAGAGAACAAAAGCGAATGCGTCTTCGCGCGGAGCGTAGGAGAGGACGGATTCGGGATCCGCTTTGACGTACCGGACGGTCAAACCCAGTAGATTCATTCCGGAATTCCGGAGAATTTCACGCGCCGCATCCATAAAAGCCAGAAAACGGGGAACCGGGACAAAATATTCCTGGATGACATCGGTGTCCGCCGGAGAAAAGTAATCAAACATTTTGATGGCCGAGACCGGAGGCCGCATAGCGTTGTTGCGGGAAACGAAGCCGTCCCTCGACGGATGAAGCGCCATGTACTTTTCAGCCTGCCAGCGAAGCGTCATGCCCCATTCGTATTTGCGAGAGAGGCCAAAGAGGAAACGATCGCGGCGGATGTTGCGCTCATGGTCGAGCCGGAAAACATTTTTGGGACGCGCGGGCGTGCTGCGCCACTTCGTGACGATGGTGTCGTCGAGAAAGCCTTTTGCGGCGATAGATGGGCGTGCAATGAAGAATTTGGCGTGTGGATCGCCCAGTACTTTTCGCTCGAAGTATTCGGGAAAGGACGCCAGGGACATTATTTCGGAACTTTGCTCGTAGACGACGTTGTCGAGGAGTTCGAGATCCACGTCGAGGATGATGCCGAACATGCCGTAACCGCCAAGGGCCAAGCGAAAGAGCTCGGCGTCTTCCGTGCGGCCGGCATGGACCACGGAACCATCGGCGAGCATGATGCGGAAACCCAGGACGCTTTGGATGACGGTAGAGAATTGCAGATCGCGGCCGTGGCCGTTGGCGGAAAGCGAGCCGCCCACGGTGAAATTGTTGTCGGACTGCATGGCTTTGACCGCGAGGCCAGAGGGATTGATGACCTCCTGAATTCTGTCCCAGGTGATGCCGGTTTCGACGGTGATGCGTTTGCCGGGAACGTCGAGAGAAAGGACGCGATTGAAGCGCTTGAGGTCGAGGGCGACAGCACCGTTCAAGAATGCATGGCCGCCAAGGTTGTGCGTTGTGCCCATCAGGCAAACCTGGCGGTCTTCTTTGCGCGCTTGCAGCAGAATTTCGCGAATGGCGGAAATGCTGCGCGGTGAATGAACGGTCTGCACCTGCGCGGAATAGACGCGGCGAGCATCGATTACGCGAAGATGCGGCGATTGCGCTTGAATTTCTTGGAGCGCGGCATGAAGGCGGGCGCGGGCGCGAGGCGGCACGTTCGGATAGACCGGAAGATAGAGCAGTTTGCGGAACGCGGCGCGCAGATTTTCGGGTGCGGGAAACGAGCTACCAGGGGGAGGGGCGATCACGGAAAGAGCGGAGCCGGCGGTGGTGGCGTCAAATCCGTAGGTGCGAAGGGCGGCGGCGAAGCGCTCGGGAGCTTCGACGAGAACCGGGAAGACCCAGTAAGTATGCACAGGCGCAGCCGTGCCCAGGCAGGTCAGGCCGGCAGGCAGGTTACGCGCGAATTCACTTCCAACTTCAGTCCGTTCGCGCATACGGGCGATGCTGAAAGTGCGGAGGCGCCGCAGCAGGAGCGCGAGGAGCGGCGCGGAAGGCTGCTTGCGAATCAAGGCCAGGTCTTCCTCTTCGTCATCGGGCGGAAGGTTGCGGATGGCGTGGATCACCTGGTCGAAATCTTTTTCGAGCAGCACGCAAGCGCGATAAAAGAGGCCGTAGAGAAGCGGGATGGTGAACAACTTGACGAGGACGTGCGTGAACAGCAGAGAGAAGAATTCGCCACGCGACTGTATGGGATGCTCTTTTTGCAGCGCGCGCATTCTTTCAAGGAGTTGTGGATCCTTCAGGCGAATCAGCCCGCCCACCAACGCGGTTGCTGTCTTGATGGAACCGAAACTAAACATGGTTACGTCAGTTTCGGGATGGCCGGTGTAGTCCATGCCGGTGAAGGCTTGGGCGCAATCTTCGAGGACGCGAATGCCGTGACGCTTGGCGACCGCGATGAACGGGTCCATGTCGACGCGCGTACCAAAGAGATGGGCCATCACGAGCGCGCGAGTCTTGGGT
This sequence comes from uncultured Acidobacteriaceae bacterium, assembly GCA_964524985.1. Classification (GTDB taxonomy): domain Bacteria; phylum Acidobacteriota; class Terriglobia; order Acidiferrales; family UBA7541; genus Acidiferrum. The sequence continues at coordinate 19,842 of CAZGFL010000069.1, read as the reverse complement.
GTAATCGCCGCTTCCATGGTTGTAACTTCAGGCGCAAGCTTTTCAAGGTTCAGATCCAGCGGGACGGGAACCAGTCCGTATTTCCGCGCAATTTCCCCCATTTCGCGGATGGTGAGCGCGGACATGAGGACTTCGCTGCCCTCCGGCCAGGCCTGTGCTTTCACAAAGAGGTCGAAACCGGCGCGCACGCCGAACGTAGGGAGAACTGGCTGGTCCGGGGTAAACGCACGGCAAAGGGCGGCTTCGGTTTTTGCGAGATCACCGGGGAATACGCAGCGGAACGCCGCGGCAGCAAGGTCGCGCCAGCCAATATCCAGTTGCTTGCGCGGAAACAGTTGTAGTTTGCGGGTGCTCATGGGGTGGGTTGGCGGCATTCTATACCAGGCTAAGCAGGGACACCACATGGAGTCTGGTATGGCGTTACACCGGAACGGCTTGCGGCACATCTAACTTAGGCGAGCGCAGAGGGCAGGTACCTGCACTATTTTGGGGTCTGGAACAGGGGATTTCGCGGGGAACTTTTTGGCTCCTTTCCCGGAAATAGTAGATGAGGCCGGGCAGAGCGTCTTAGTCCAGGAGAGATGAAGATCGCCGACCAAGAGAGAGAAGACGTTCTGCTTCGACAGGCTGCCAAAGGCGATGAGGAAGCATTTACCTTTCTCTACCGGCGCCACCAGGCGGCACTATATCGCTTTGCCTTGCGCATGACGGGCAATGCGTGGGCGGCAGAAGAGATTGTGCAGGACGTGTTCATGACGCTGATGCGGGATCCGAGGAAGTACGATGCGACTCGCGGAAGCCTCGGAGGGTTTCTGTACGGCGTGGCACGCAACCGCGTGATGAAGCATCTGGAGCGTTTGCCTCGGGAAGTGCCGCTCGAAGAAAAGAATGAGGATGGAACAGGCTCGGGCATCATCCTCCAGGACGCCTCCACCCCGGCGACCTGGGCGGAAAAGCGCGAGCGGGTAGAGCAGATTCGAGCGGCAGTGCTGGAGTTGCCGGCGGAGTTTCGCGAGGCGGTAGTGCTTTGCGAACTGGAAGAACTGAGCTATGAGGAAGCTGCACAGGCAGCCGGATGCCCGATTGGCACGATTCGTTCGCGGCTGCATCGCGGAAGGGCGCTGCTGATGGCCCGGCTGGAAATGTTGCGCGATGCGCCCCGACGCGCCGGAGCGCCAAGAACGGCAGAGTTTTGCAGTACGAAGGAAGTGCGAAATGAAGTGCGAAGAATTTGAAGCGCTGGGACTGGATGTCGGGCGGGATGACTCGCTGAGTGAGGCCGAGCGCCTCGCAGCGGCGGAGCACATGAACGAGTGCCCGCGTTGCGCTGCGCTCGAGAATTCCTGGCGAGCGGCGCGCCTGGAGTTGCGCGCGCTTGCGGTGGAGACGGCCGAGGCACAGGCTCCGGCGCGTGTGGAGATGCGTCTGCGGCAGGAGTTTCGTACCCGACACCACACCTTGAAAGTGCGCCGCACCGCGATTGCCGCGGCATGGGCGCTGGCCGCTGCCGCCGTGGCAGTTGCGGCGGTGAGCTGGGTGAAGTGGAACGGCGCCAACCAAGTTGCAAGAAAAGATTCAGGTACGCCGACGATGGCAGGGAATTCTGCGTCGAAAAATGGCGCTCCCAATGTCAGTCAGGACGACAGTACCGTAGCGCTGGTGGCTGACAACGAATCGGGCGACTTTACCCTATTGCCCGGAGTGCTGCCGACGGATACCGAAGACTCCTCGATTCTGCGCGTGCGGATGCAGCGCGGCGCGCTAGGCGCGCTGGGGTTGCCGGTGAACGAGGATCTGGCAAATGACTGGATTCAGGTGGATTTGCTGGTTGGCGATGATGGGTCGCCGCAAGCGGTCCGGCTGCTGCAGGAGTGAGCGGGAATTTCGGAATGATCGGGAGAGAAGAGGAGAAGGAAGAATGAATCGCAGAGTGTTTACTGGTCTGATCCTCTTAGGTGCGTTCGCATTGTGCGCGGGAAGCACGCGTGGGCAAGAAGCTCCCCCACCGCGGCCGCCCGCTCCTGATTTTGCCAGCGGGCCGGGTGGTGGATTCCCTCCAGGGCCCCCAGGCGAGCGTATGGAGTTGTTGGGATTCGGCGAGCACGGCGGAAAGGTCGTGACCGGAGCGCCGTTTAGCGCCGTGGCTGTCAGCGAGAGCACACAAACGCTTTCGGATGGAAACCACATTACGCGAAAAACACAAACCAGTCTTTTCCGCGACAGCCAGGGACGGGTCCGCAAGGAAGGAACATTTCCGAGCGTTGGTCCGCTAGCGGCTAGTGGACAGCCCAAGTCCTTCGTCTTCATCAACGATCCCGTGGCACACACCAACTTGCTTTTGCATCCGGAAAGCAAGACTGCGGAAACCGCCAGAGGTTTCGGTAGACGGAATGCCGCGGCCATGAAGGGGTTGAAGAACAGAATGGCCGGCAATTTCGAGCTTCGTGAACAAAAGGAAATTGCCAACGGCACTTTGAAGAAGGAAGACCTGGGCACACAAACCGTCAATGGAGTTCTCGCGCAGGGAACACGCATCACGCGTACGATTCCGGCAGGACAAATCGGGAACGAGAAACCTATCACCATCGTTCGCGAGAGCTGGTATTCCAATGAATTACAGATGGTGGTGATGAGCAAGCGCAACGACCCGTGGTCCGGGGAGACGACATATAACTTGACCAATATTCAGCGGACCGAGCCCAATGCGTCGCTGTTCACGGTGCCGTCTGACTACACCGTGCAACAGGGCGGACCAAGAGGCCGCGGCATGGCGCGTCGCAATCAGACTCCTCCGCCGCCACCCGAAAACGAGAACTGATCTTTAGCAACTACGATCTTCTCTCCTGAAGACGGCACGCCCTTTTCGCAGCTGCCCCCATCGCTGTGGAAAGGGCGCCGCCGTTTTTGGAGGCAATGAAATAAGGAAATAATGAAAACAACGAAATAGTAAGGTCGAGATCGTGGAGTAATGCAGCGGAAAGCCTTCGTTTCCCTTCACGAACCTATACTCTGGTCCAGAAGCTCAATGACGTGGAAAACATTCTGGCCAGTGTGATGGAACGCGGCGCCGGCACGAAGCTGCAACAAACAGCCGGGATTGGCAGTGGCGATAGTCTGCGCTTGCGTGGATTGTGCGTGGCGCATCTTTTCGGCGAGCAATTCGAGGGAAGTCTCGGTTTGCGTGACGTTGTAAATGCCAGCGGAGCCACAGCAGATTTCCGAGTATGGCAATTCCACAAAATCAAGTCCGGGGACGGCGCGCAGCAGAGTACGCGGGGCTTCCCTGATTTTTTGCCCGTGGAGAAGGTGGCAGGAATCCTGATAGGTGACGCGCTGGCGCAACGGGTGGAGCGGCGCAGTAAGACTGAGAGAGGCTAGAAACTCGGTGACGTCGCGGGTCTTTTCGGCGAACGCGCGGGCAGCAGCATATTCGGGCTCTTCCGGCGAAAAGAGATGATCGTATTCCTTGAGCGTCGAGCCGCAGCCCGCGGCGTTGGTGACAATGGCATCGAAATCTTCAAGGGGAAAAGCGGCGAGATTTTTTCGCGCCAATTCGCGCGCGGCCTCACGATAGCCAGCATGAGCGGAAAGTGCTCCGCAGCAAGATTGTTCCTTAGCCACGACGACTTCACAGCCATTGGCGGTGAGTACGCGAACGGTTGCTTCGTTCAACGACGAAAAAGTTACGTTCGCGATGCAGCCCGCGAAAAAAGCGACGCGTGCACGGCGGTGGCCGCTGGCAGGAAATGTCTCGCCAATGCGATGAAAGAAGAACTCGTCGTCGATGCGCGGGAGCAGACGTTCTCGTTCGGCAAGACCGAGAAGTTTCAGAATGCCGATCCCCCGCGCGATTGCTTGGAGGCCAGAGCGCTGGTAGAGCCTAAGGAGCCGCGCGGCGTCCATAATCATGTGCGGCGTGGAGAGAAAATCGCGGAAGAAAAAGTTGCGCGCCACGCGGACGAACCACGAGCGGGGATATTCATGCTCGATGCGCGCGCGGGCATATTCCACAAGTTTCCCGTACTCCACACCCGACGGGCAGGCCGATTCACAGGCGCGGCAGTCAAGACATTTGTCGATGTGGCCGACAAACGAGTCCGACGGAGGCGCCTCAGGTGCCGCGGCACTCTCGGGTTGGCTCTGAAAGATATGGAACATCTGCCGAATGCGGCCGCGCGGTGAATCGGCTTCGAGATTCCAGAGGCGATAGGTGGGGCAGGCGTTAAGGCACAGACCGCAATGGACGCACCGCGAATAATCCTCGTAGGCGGGCGCTGGACCAGGGATCGCTGAGGGAGTGGGCATGGGTTCGGCTCGCCATGCATGATGATTTTATGGAAGCTGGAAGTAAAGGAGATAGAGGCAGGGTGCGAGAGGCCGGTCAGAACGACCAGCCTCTCCAAGAATGAACACAATAGGTAACTATAGGGCGTCAGAAGTGGACAACGAACCCGACCGAGATGCGCGTACAGTTCGTGCGCCCTCCCGTCGTTTGCAGCCCGACGTAATCTATTTGCGGGCGCAGGGCCAGGTGAGGGAGAAGACCGAGATCCACACCGCCGCCAACGCTATACGCAAATTGATTGGACGAGCTGAAGCCACTGGCAGTGATACGCGAACCGCCAAAGAGCGCTTGGGCGAAAGGATTGATCTTCGTGGGATTGCGCAGGGTCAAGCGAGGCCCAAAGAGAAACGTATAGGTGTTGAGCGAGGCGCCTCCGGGAGATGCATGATAGCCGCCGAAATCGCCAACGATTCCCAGCCAGCGATTTGGGTTGTAGGCTAGTGAACCGCTGACGCCGTTCTGGTTGGTTCCGCCGGAGCCTCCTAGCCGGAAATAGGAGTAGCTCACCGAAGCATCAACGGATTGGGCGCGCGATGAACCACAAAAGAAGCAAAGTGCCAAGCCCAGCAAGATGATTCTTTTCATAGAGTTTCATCCTTTCGAGCAATTGCTAGCGAAGACAATACGAAAGCTGCGCGCGGGCTATTGGGCAGGGTGGGAGCCGCTCACAAGTCCATTTTCGAACAGTTTGCGACACGTGGGTCAGGAAATGCCAAGGAGGTTCTACTGCTGCAATAGGCAGAGCCTCTACGAGGCCGCCGGCGGCTTGGCAAGGAGGCCGGCAAGAAGGCTGAGAAGGCCGATGCCAAGATGGATGAAATTGAAGTGGAGATTCAGGTCAAACCGGAGCGGGCCGAGGTCGTGCATCCCTGCAAAGCCCGCGAGAGCGAGCAGTGTGTAGACAAACCCGAAGAGCAGGCCAAAGCGGCGTGGTCCATTGGGATTTCCGCCCAAACCTGCGAAGAGCGCCAGAATTCCGCTGAGAAGATGAAAAATGTTGTGCGCGGGTGGAAACGTAAGATTGAACATTTGGTGACGAAAGAATCCCGTGATCCCGACGGCGACGAGGATGAAACCGCTCAGAACGACGTAGATTTGTGCGAGTTTCCTTTTCATCGCGGATGCCTCACGAGAAGACACGGCCGGGAGCAAAGAGGTTTTGCGGATCGAAAGCAGATTTGAGCCGGAGTTGCAAAGCGAGATCGGCGCGCGGCATCCCCCATACGTTGACTTGCCGTTTTAGAGCAGTCGGGCACCACGGCAGAGTGGCGGAGGCGTTTTCCTTGGCGATGAGAGTGAAAATGTCGGAAGCGACTTCGGCCACGCGTTGGAAAGAAGTCGGGTCGCCGGGGGAAGGAAGCAACGCGAAATAGATCACGCCACAAGCACGCGCCAGGGTCGCGTTTGGCAGGGAAGCTTTCTCGGCAAGAGCTTGAAGTTGAGAAAGGAGAGCGCCCATGCGTTTTGGAAGGAGAATGATTTTGAAGATTGTGGCGGAAGGTAAGGATTCGAGAAGAAGTGGGATGGCCTGGCCGATGTAGTGCCAGAAGTCGGCGCCTTGTGTTTCGTCGAGCGTGGCGAGTTGAATCTTCTTGTTCTCGCCGGATGCGGCGAGATGAGCGAATTCTCGAGTGGCGCGTTCGCAAACCTCGGAAGAACCTTCGACGCTGACACAAAGATGCCAGCAGTTGGTCGGGAGTCTTCCTTGAAGGGGCGTAGCCGGAGGTTCAGGTGCAGCCTTTTCGGCGTCGAGAAACAGCTCCATGAGGGAAGGACTGACGAGTTCGACTGAGGCAGGGCGAAGAGGAGAGGCCTCCACGAGCTTGCCGAAGCCGAGCGCTTCTTCCGGCGTAGGGAACGATGCAACGAAGCCACGGCTGGCAGGGGCGGCCGGGAACGTGCGGAAATTGAGCCGGGTGATGACGCCGAGCGTGCCAAGCGAACCGATGAGAAGCTTGTGAAGATCGTACCCCGTGACATTCTTGACCACGCGGCCACCGCTTTTGCAGAGACGCCCCGTTCCATCCACAAATTCCGCTCCGATCAGAAAGTCGCGCGCGGTGCCGTAAGAATGGCGCAGCGGCGAGTCGACGCCGGAAGCAAGGATGCCGCCGATGGTGGACTCAAAATAATAAGGGACCGCTAGCGGAAGAAACTGCTTTTGATTGTAGAGCGGGACGGCAAACTCGTTGAAACTCGTGCCGGCATCAACGCACAGCGTCAGGTCGCCAGGATCATAATGGGCGATTTGATTTAGGCCGGTCAGATCGAGCGCCAGATCGTAGCGCGCGGGAGGCATGCCAATACCGAGCTTCGTACGGTTGCCGCAAGGGATGAGAGCCAGCTTTTCCAGTGCTGCGAAACGTACGACTTCAGCGACTTCTTCGGCGGAAGCGGGTATTGCCACGGCAGCGGGGACCATTTCGTCGACGGCGTACTCCGCACAAACGGCGGGGTCAGTCGAAACGTGAGATGCGCCGATGGCAGTTTCGAGTCGCGTAGCGAAATTAACGGCGGAACTCATTTGCGTGCGGCTTTCTCCGTCACGGCGCGAACACGGATCTCGCCGCAGCCCTTGTTGAGCGGGAAGACTTTTCCAGGATTCAACGAGGAATTGGGATTGAAAGCGTCGTGGGCGCGCCGCATGAGATCAAAATCGGCATCCGAGAAAAGCAGCGGCATCAGTTCGGATTTTTCCATCCCCACGCCATGCTCGCCGGTCAGCGTGCCACCCATTTCCACGCAGTAGCGGATAATCTCCCCGGAAGCGATCATCGCCCGTTCGAATTGAGCTTTGTCACGAGGATCGTAAAGCACGATGGGATGCAGATTACCGTCACCGGCATGAAAAATGTTACCGATATCGAAGCCGTGTTGCTTACCGATTTCCTGAATACGGCGGAGCGTTTGCGGAAGTTTCGTGCGGGGAATGACCCCATCGAGAACGTAGTTGCTGGGAGCAAGGCGGCCGAGAGCGCCGAACGCGTTCTTACGGCCCTTCCAGAGCAGTTCTCGCTCAACACTGTCCCGCGCCATGCGCACTTCCCGCGCGTGGTGCGCGTCGCAAACATCAGTGATTGCAGTTGCCTGTCCGGCAACGGCTTCGGCGAGACCCTCGACCTCAAGGAGCAACACCGCGGCGCTATCGCGGGGGAAACCAGCGTGGACGTAATCTTCGACCACCTGTAGGGTCCAGCCGTCGAGCATTTCGCACGCGGAGGGTGTAATCGCCCGAGCGGTAATGTCGACGACCGTCTCGGCAGCATCATCGACGGAATTGAAAATAGCAAGAAGCGTCTTCACCGCTTCCGGCTTTCGCGAGAGCTTTACGGTGATTTCCGTTATGAGTGCCAGCGTACCTTCGGAACCGACGAAGAGTCCGGTGAGGTCATAACCCGGAGAATCGCCATGCGCGCTGCCAACACGAACGATGGCGCCGTCGGGAAGAACAAGTTCGAGGGCCACGACGTGATTTGTAGTCACGCCATACGCGAGAGTGTGTGGCCCGCCAGCGTTCTCCGCCACGTTGCCGCCAATAGTGCACGATTTCTGGCTGGAGGGATCGGGGGCGAAGTAGAGGCCATGCGGTTCAGCCGCTCGAGTAAGCTCGAAATTCACCACTCCCGGCTGAACGACTGCTCGCTGATTTTCGGCATCCAAGGAAAGGATACGGTTCATGCGCGCGAAGACGATCATCACGCCGCCTGTACGGGCAAGCGCACCACCGGAAAGGCCAGTGCCCGCCCCACGCCCCACAATAGGCACATTGTGCTTCGCCGTGAGCTTTACAATCTGCGACACTTGCTCCGTCGTCGTGGGAAGAACCACAAGATCCGGGCGGCCCTTTTCCACTGAACCGTCGTACTCATAAAGGAGGAGGTCCTCCGGTTGGGAAAGGACGGAAGAAGCGCCAAGAAGCCTTTCCAGTTCGCGGGCGAGGCCAGAAGACATAGTCGGGTGAGAAGCGTGCACTCGCACTATAGTGAGAAGAGCGCAATGCGCGCAACGTGAAGTTGCGCGGAGCGAGAGCGAGTGTGTTAGTGTGAACTTCCCCAATCCCGACTGAGGAAGAAATGGCCAATCCAAAGGTGTTTGCGACCCACAGCCTGTTCGATGCTGCGCGGGAAATTCTGCAGGAAAGCTGCGAAGTCGAATATTGGACCAAGCCGGAGCGACCGCCCCGCGAAGAAGTCCTGCGCCGTTTGCGCGACAAGGAAGGGTTGGTTTGCCTTTTGACGGAAAAAGTGAATGACGAACTGTTGCGGGCTGCGCCGCGATTGCGGATTGCCGCGAACGTCGCGGTGGGATTCGACAACATCGACGTGGCCGCGTGCACGAAGCGCGGTGTTGTAGCAAGCAATACCCCTGGTGTGCTGGATGAAACCACCGCGGACTTTGCGTGGACGCTGCTGATGGCCGTGGCGCGACGGTTGAGTGAAGGTGAAGCGCTGGCACGCTCCGGGAATTGGAAAGGGTGGAACCTTGACCAGCTCGTGGGAACTGACGTGTGGGGGAAAACTCTGGGAATCGTAGGATTCGGTCGAATCGGCAGAGCAATGGCGCGGCGCGCCAGCGGGTTTCAAATGAAAGTGATTTACAACGATGCCGTACGGGCGCCCGGCGAAGTGGAACGCGAGCTCAAAACGGAATTCCGAGAAATGAATGTGCTGTTGGCGGAGTCCGATTTTGTCAGCGTTCACGTACCGCTGCTGCCCGAAACGCGCGGTTTGTTCGATGCGCCGAAATTCTACCGAATGAAGCCGACGGCTTTCTTGATCAATACGTCTCGCGGGCCGGTGGTGGACGAAGCGGCGCTGGTCGCTGCACTGGAAACCGGGAAGATTGCTGGGGCGGGCCTGGACGTATACGAGAATGAGCCGTTCATTCATCCGGGGCTGAAGCGAGCGAACGTGGTGCTGGCGCCCCACTTGGCGTCCGCCTCGCTGGAAACGCGCACGAAGATGGCGTGCATGGCGGCACAAAACGTCGTGGCACTTTTCAAGGGGCAGCGTCCAGCCAACATGCTGAACCCCGAAGTCCTGAAGGGATAACCCAGCACTCCCGGAACTTCGATGGCGGACCTGAAACAGCTTGCCCGGCAAATCTTCCACGAAACGCTGGCGGCCATTGATATCCCTGCGACCATGCATCGCAAACTCTCACGTCACGGGACCCAACTGACCTGTGGAGAGAAGATCATTGACCTAAGCGCCTTTGAGAAACTGCGCGTAGTGGCGATTGGAAAAGCGGCGCACGCGATGGTGGACGGACTGATCGGCGTACTCGCGCCGTTCGTGCGGTTTGAGGGTGTTGTTTCTGGGCCGACCGCTCCTCGCAAAAGCCTGCCGGGGATGAGGTACTTTGTCGGCGGCCATCCCCTGCCGAACGAAGAGAGCTGGAAAGCGGCAGAAGCCATTCTTGCACTCTTAAAAAGAAGTGACGAAAAGACGCTGGTCTTTTTCCTGCTTTCCGGCGGAGGATCGGCGCTGGTGGACCTTCCGCTCGATTCGCGGCAGACCTTGCCGGACGTCCAGCAACTGCATCGGGAACTTGTGACGTGTGGTGCGCCCATTGAAGAAATGAATACGGTGCGCAAACATCTTTCGGCGGTGAAAGGTGGCCGGCTATCGCAGGCCGCGGGCAACGCAACGAAAATTACGCTCGCGGTGAGCGATGTGCCTGCCGGCAAGGAATGGGCGCTCGCTTCCGGGCCTACGTTGCCGGACCCCACTACCATCGCGGATGCAAACCGCGTCATTGCTGAATACGGGCTGGCTGGAAAGTTCTCGCCGGCCTTGCGGCACTGGCTGGAGGGGCGGCTGATGCCCGAGACCCCTAAAGCAAACGACCAAGCATTTCGGAACGCCTATTTTTCACTTTTGCTGGGGATGGACGACTTGTTTCACCCCGCGCATCGCGCTGCGGAATCGGAAGGATTTGTCGCCTGTTGTGACAATTCGACAGACGACTTGCCTGTGGAGAAAGCGGCGGAGAATCTCCTGGCCCAAATCGAGGAGTTGCAGCGAATTCATGGGAAGCAGGCGGTGGCGCTGATTGCCGACGGCGAAGTGAGTTCACCAGTGACCGGGGTTGGCATAGGCGGAAGAAACTCTGCCTTTGTCCTGGCCTGCGTCGAGAAAATCGCTGGAAAAAAGATGTCCGTACTGAGCGCGGGGACGGATGGAATCGACGGCAATAGCCCCGGCGCTGGCGCTGTGGCGGATGGCGAGACTCTCGCGAGGGCGCGCGCGATGGGTCTCGATCCCAGGGACGCGGCTCGCAGGAGCGACGCGTTTACTTTCTTCTCGAAGCTCGACGATACGATTGTCACCGGTCCCACGGGGAATAACTTGCGGGACTTGCGAATTCTGCTCGCAAAGCCATAGTCACGGACAATTCCAGAGGGAGCCTGCGCTCATGGTTTAGGGGGCGGAAGCCGCGTTTCAAACGATTTCAGTCGCTCGTTCATTTCCTGAACCAGACGTTCGAGTTTTTCCAACCGTCGCGCGACGGCTGCGGAGTCGCTTTCGTTTCCACCCTCGGAAGCTTCGCTTTCGCCACCGGATGGTTTCGTCCCTGCTGGCTTTTTCAGACGTGCGATCTGCCCCTTGATCATGGGAACCATTTCGATGCTGAGGTCATCGCTCTTCAGCAACGCCTCAAGCGCAGGTATAGCGCTGGCGTCGCCGCGGCTTCCCAATGCATAGATCGAAGCCATACGGACCGGGAAATGAGGCTCCGGCAAGTAGGAAGCGATTTGCTGTGTGATGTCCTTGTCGTTCTTTTGGAGGTTGGCGAGATTGCGAATCGCCACGGTACGAGTTGGGATAGGCTTTCCCGGAGCGGCCCACTGCTTGAGAATCGGCACGGCCTTGTCATCGCCCAGGGAACCGAGTCCGCGAAGCGCAGCGTTGCGGAGGTAACCATCTGGGGAGTCACCAGCTACGGCAGCTTCGAGCGTCGCAAAGGCACCCGAGGCTTTCAGGCGGCCTAGCGCTTCCAGAGCCGCAGCCTGTGCCCGGTAAGAAGCATCTTCTTTCGCGATGGCGCTCAGCTTTTCGGCAACGGTTTTCTCATCTTTGAAGTTCCCGAGCGCCGCGACGATGCGGTAGCGTACCCAGGGCTCCTTCGTTGAATTGAGAGCGTCCAATAGCTCCTTGGAAGCTGCTGGGCCACCGAGCTTGCCAAGGGTGTCGGCGGCAATGGCGCGGACGCCCCAGGCCTTGTCGATGCGGAGCGCGCCGCTCAAGGCGTTGATCGTCTCCTCATCGCTCTTCAGTTTTCCGAGAGCCACAGCGGCATCAGCGCGATCGGCCAGATCTCCCGCATTCTTCAACTGATAAATCCACTCCTTTTTTTCTTTGTGAAATTCAGCGGTCTTAAGGATTTGTCCGCCCTTGTCGAAGAGCACCAGAAGCGGCGCGGAGTCGCTCGGAAGCGCAAAGGCCTGCTCGGTTCTTGAAACCGTGATGGTGTATAGCTTCGGGCCCGAAGCGGTTGTGATTTCGACATCCACCGGCACGCGGAAAAGGCCGACGCGTCCTTCGGCCTTCTGCGTTTGCTTCACGGTCAGGGCCACCTGGTGTTTGGTGTCGTCATAGGTATACGCCAGGTCGAATTTAGGTGCGCCCGCGCCGTAGAGCCACTGGCTGAAGAACTGGTCGACGTTGGCATGCGAAGATTCCTCGATGGCCTTGGAAAGATCCGCGGTTACGACGTTTTTGCCGCGATTCGCCTCGAGATATTGTTTTAACCCCCTGTAGAACGCATCTTCTCCAAGTTGGCGGCGAAGCATGTACAGGACCCATCCGCCCTTGGTGTAGGCGTTGCCGTCGAATTCACTGGAGTCGTCAAAGTCATGGCGCACAATCGGCTTGTTGAAGAGATTCGGATCCCCAAACCAGCCGCGCGCGGCTTGCCAGCGCTCGAAATCCGCTTGGTCCTTTCCGTAATGCGATTCCGTCCACACCGCTTCCATAAACGTCGCAAAGCCTTCGTTGAGCCAGATGTCGCCCCAATCCTTGCACGTGACCAAGTCGCCGAACCACTGATGCCCCAGTTCGTGCGAAATCAGATCGTCTTCATCGGTGGGGAGTTCTGCGGCGATTTTGGAATGGTTGAGGGAACTGCTGGTGTTGGTCGTGGCGCTGGAGTTTTCCATGCCACCGGCGACGAAATCGTCGACCATCACCTGGGCGTACTTTTCCCATGGGTAGTCGACGCCCAGTTTCTTGCTGAAGAGATCGATCATGGCTGGTGTTCGACCGTAGTTGACAGGAAGGCGGTCGCCACGACCCTTGGGGGCGTAGTAGGTAACGGGCATGCCGCGCCAGGAATCCTTGACTTCGTCAAACTCGCCGGCAACCACGGTGATGAGATACGTCGAACTGGGAACTGCTTCCCGCCAAGTCCAGGTCTTCATGCCCTTACCGGCGTCCGTAATGCTGACGAGTTTGCCATTGGAAACCGTGAGCCAAGCGGCGGGCACGGTAAGAACAGTTTCGGTGGTGAGGCGATCGTTTGGGTAGTCGTAAGTCGGAAGATAGTAGCGCGTGTCTTCCGATTCTCCTTGCGACCAGATTTGCCTGGGCCGGTCGGGATAATCTTTGTCCGGGAGGATGAAATACAGGCCCTTGGTGGGCTTGCCTTGGTAGCGAATGGCGATGTCGAACTTATCCCCAGCCTTGGCGGCCGCGGGAAGCGCCACAATGAGTTTGTCGGCAGTGGTCTCGAACTTGGCGGCTGCTTTGTTGACCGTGACGGTCTCGATCGTCAATCCGACGGAATCAAAGGCTATCTTGGATGTGCCGTCATGCAGAATCGCAACAGAATGCATGACGTCGCCAATCACCTTCTTTTCCTCGACATCGAACCGCAACGCGATCCTCGAATGCTGCAAATCGTAGTCCCGGCTGCGCGCATAGGGCTCGTCGGCGCGAAGTCTTGACGCTCCCGGAGAAACGATCAGCATGGCTAGCAGTAAGAGCTGCCAAGCGCGTGAGGTACGAAGAAGAAGAAATTTCCGAGTCATTCGGTTTTGCTCCTATGAACTTTATGTCCTGCCCGTTCGAGCGCCGCGATAGCCGCGGAAAGCGTCTCGGACGCGACAAGCAGATAATCCGTATCGAACGTAGAAATCGCAAACAAACTCAACTTGGCTTCGGCGAGCGGTAACGCCAGCGCAGAGAGCACGCCAATCTCCGAAAGAACAAATGGCCCGTGAACCTTGAAGACGCGCCAGCCGGGCTGCGAGGGAACGCCGACGGGCACACGCCCCAGTTCACATACGACGGAAAGCTCGTCACCGGTGCGCGTCACGGAAAAGAACGAGCCCTCGGTGGCCCAGGTGGGAATGGCCGCATCCGCCGCCAAACGCGAAATCGCAAAGCGTTCTGGCAGGAGGCTTAGCTCAAGGCGGCGCGTCGGTAGCGTCATCGGCTAGAGAAGGCTCCGCACAAGCCCGCCATCCACAGCGATGGAAGTGCCCGTGATGTAGCCGGCGCGTTCCGACGCGAAAAACGCAACAAGCGCCGCGAATTCCTGCGGCGTGCCGAGGCGCCGTGCGGGAATTTCGCGCTCCCATCCAGCAAATACTTCCTCCGGCTTGCATCCGGTACGCGCCGAAATCGTCGCCGCTAGACCGTCGAGACGCGCGGTACGCGTGAAGCCGGGGCAAACATTGTTTACCGTGATGCCGTCGGCGGCATACTCATTGGCCAGCGTGCGTGCCAGTCCCGCCACCGCCGAGCGCACCGAATTGGAAAGCAACAGTCCGTCAACAGGCTGTTTGACCGCGGAAGAGGTGATCGTGATCAAGCGTCCCCATTTGTTTTTCTGCATGCGCGGCAGAGTTTCTCTGGCGAAAAAAACGGTGCTCATCAGGAGTTGGTCGACGGCCGCCCGCCACTCGTCGGGCTGCGTGTCTCTAAAAGGTTTAGACGGCGGCCCCCCGGAATTGGTGACGCAAATATCGATCCGGCCGAAATGTCCCTCCACGGCCGACACAAAGGAGCTAACTGCTGAAGAATCAGCGACATCGATGGTTTTCCGGAAGACTTCGCGGCCGGCCGTTTTCTCAATTTGTGCCGCTGTTTCCTCTAACGTTCCTGCGGTACGCGCGCAGATCGCCACGCGCGCCCCTTCGCGGGCAAGTTCCTCCGCGACGGCTCGGCCCAGACCTTTGCTGGCCGCCGCCACTATTGCTACTCGTCCTGTAAGTCCCAGGTCCATCCCGCTGCCCTGCTCAAACTCTCCATGTTCTCGCGAAAGCGGAGGAGCGTCAACGGTGCCTTATGCACCCAGAAATTTGTTTGCCTCATGCTGGGCACGGCACTAAGATGCAGGCAATTCTCCAGTGTCGAGCGGCCTGTTCGTGACGGTCAGAGAGGAGGCGGCTCATGCGGTATATTCGGTGGTTCTGCGGCGGTCTTCTTGTTCTCCTGGTCCTGGGAAGCCCAGCATTAACCCAACAAATCGGCAAATATGTGCCCGTCCAGGCGGGGTCGGACACGGACCACGCGCTAAATGAAATCAACGCCACTACCGATCCGGCCAAAAAGCTGGAGTTGATCCAGAAGTTTGCCGACGGACCCGGCAAAGAAGGCGACTTCCCGTTGCTCGCGAATGGTCTCTTTGTCGATTACTACCTGGCGCAGAAGAACTACGACAAGGTTTTTGAGTATGGCGACAAAGTCTTTGCTCTGGATCCGGACAGCTTTCAGAACTCCGTAAGCATGGTTCGCGCCGCTGCGGAAAAAGGCGACGTCGACCGCTTGATCTCGTACGGTGAAAAGGCCAGCGGCATTATTCAGCGCTTCAAAGCGGCTCCGGCGCCGTCGGACATTCCCGACACACTATGGGCCGAACGCAAGACCCGCGCGCTCGACGCCAACAAAGACACTTACACTTACGTCCAGCAACTGGTTTTCAGCGGCGTCTATCAAGCAAAAGACCCGGGCAAACGGGCGGCGCTGCTCGTGAAATTTGCGAGCCTGTTCCCCGATTCGCCCTATGCCAACCAGGCGCTTGGTGTTGCCGCGGCCGCATACCAGCAGGCGCAAAACGCTCCGAAGATGCTGGAAGTCGCGAACGGGCTGCTCGCCAAAGACCCGAACAATCTTGGAATGCTCCTCTTGCTCGCTGACTACTATGGCGAGAAAGGGGAACAACTCGACAAGGCCGAGGCCTATGCCAAGAAGGCGGCTTCACTGGCTGACACCATGCAAAAGCCGGAGGGGACCACGGACGAGCAGTGGGCGCAACAGAAGAATCTGCAGAGGGGCTTGGCGTTGAGCTCGCTGGGGCAGGTGAACATCGAGAAAAAGGACAACGCACAGGCGGTAGACAATCTGAAAGCAGCCGCGCCTCTGGTGAAGCCGGACGACAATAGCTACGCCAGGAACCAGTATCGCCTGGGATTCGCGCTACTGAATCTGAAGCGCAACGCCGAAGCCAAGGAGGCGTTCACCCAGGCAGCTTCTGTGAACAGCCCTTACAAAGGGCCCGCGCTGGATAAGCTGAAGGCCATGGCGGCACCACCCAAACGGAAGGCCTCCTAGAGTTCAGGCCTGAATCGCGGCGCGCCTGCCGCGCATCTAATGTACGTTCAACGACCATCGGAATCGATCTGATTCAGGGAGAGGCTTATGTCGGAGCTTGCAACGTTTGGAGCTGGTTGTTTTTGGGGTGTGGAAGCGGCGTTTCAACGGCTGCCTGGCGTCCTCGACACCGCCGTCGGCTATGCCGGCGGACACACGGAGAATCCTACTTACCGCGATGTGTGCACCGATGAAACGGGGCACGCCGAAGTCGTCCAGGTGACCTACGATCCCACTAAAGTTACTTTCTCGCAGTTGCTGGACGTCTTCTGGCAGATTCACGACCCCAGCCAGGTCAACCGCCAGGGGCCGGACGCTGGGACGCAGTACCGCACGGCCATTTTCTTTCATTCTCCGGAGCAGGAAGAAATCGCCAAGAAGTCGCGCGCCGCGCTGGAGGCCAGTGGCAAACTCCGCCGGCCCATTGCCACGGAGATTGTCCCCGCTGGCAAGTTCTACCGCGCGGAAGAGTATCATCAGAAATATTTGCAGAAGCGCGGTGCCGCCAGCTGTCACTTCTAGACAGTACTCCCGCAGAAACAGGCGAACGCCTAGCCGACTAGGTCGCTCTTTGTGTTATAGGAATTCCTAGAAAGTGAGCAGCCTGAGACACAGGTCACCTATGTGTCCGGTCCGGACCAAGATTTTATGGCGGAGAGGGTGGGATTATACCCAACGCAATTTGTTGTTCGGACGCGTTGGGACGCGTTGGGATGCGTTGTTTCGATACCGCAACCTATTGCATCCCAAGGATTTATTTTGAGAGCTCTCAAGCCCTCATAAACAGACCGTTTGCTGCAACCCCGAAATCCGGAAAATACGCAAAAGTGGTAGCAAGACGGTAGCAAAAATTAGGCTCAGAAACCGATCTTTTTCTCCAGGGCCGGAGTCATGCCCCTAACTTCTTGAGTCGCTCCGCAATCCTGTTCAGTATCTTCTGCTGTTCCTTGGTATCGTCGGACGGCAGGAAGCGATACCACCGTGCAAGCTGCTCGTGATTGGCCTTTTCGACTTGCTCCATGGTCGGGAAATCTGGTCGGTCGTGCTGCATCCTCATTCTGCCTCGTTCTGAAGCAGTAAGGATACCTGAGGTTCGACACTCCCAACGCTTGCAACCCGCGGCTCGCTAGCCGCAGATATCGAAGCTAACGGCAGCTGTTGGGTCTCCGAGGATCGGAACCAGTGCGGATGGAATTCCGTTTGCAAAGCAGCGTGCGGTCCAAGAGCATAAATCGATCGCGCAGCGCAGTTCCAAAGAACTTATCATCATCAGCGGCCGGACGACAGTTCAAGTCACAATTTTTCCCGCCCCCGGAATCGCGTCGATGGCGAACGCAAAGCGAAGATGCTATGGGTGCCAGCGGGCCCGCTCGTCACACTAGTCTGCCAAACCGTATAATACGCACCGTGGCTCGACATTTGACGAGCCGACGCTCGTGCGGCGCGACCCGTGACCCTGCCCGTATGTCTAACGCGGAAGTACCAACTCGTGCTCCTCGCGTCCGAGGCGACGCACAGTTCGGCGGCTACGCTTCTCGACTTCGCCAAGCCGTGGCTCCCACGCGCCGATTCGGACCTGAATCCGAGCACGCTGGAGTCGATGCGGCATGTCATGCAGCTCGTGTACTACGACACGAGCTGGCTCAACGACGGATACACGGTGCATGCCATCCTGAGCAACCCGCGGCTGGATTCGGAGCGGATCGACAGCCGGCTGAGAAATATCAAGACGCCGACGCTGGTTGTGTGGGGGAAGCAAGATCAGCTGATTACGGTGGAGGCGGCCGAGCGGTACGCGTCGGGAATTGCGGGGGCAAAGCTGGTCACGTATGACAAGTGCGGGCATGTGCCGCCGCAGGAACATACGGGGGAATTTGTGAAGGCGGTGAGCGAATTTCTGCAATGAGGAACAGAGCCGTTTGCCACAGAGACACATAGCAAAGATAGATAAGGCAAGGAAAAACCGTGAACCACAAAGGACACTGAGAGAACGCCGAGGGCACAGAGACCGAAAAGGGAAGACACGAGGTAAACAGCCCAGGAAAAGCTTATGGCTGAAGTTTCAACCAACGAGGCAACAAACGCCAAGACAAACGTCGCCGGGATGAGTGCGGGGCAAAGGATGCGACGGTGGCTGGCGAGCGATGTCGGGGTTTTGATTTTGGTGGCGCTGACGCGAATCGCGATCCAGACCGTTTTCAATGGGCGCTATGGCTGGCATCGCGACGAACTGGCCACGCTCGAGGATGCGAAGCACCTGGCGTGGGGATATGTGGTGTATCCGCCGGTGACGCCGTTCATTTGCCGTGTGTCGCTCGTACTTTTCGGGCCGTCGCTGGTGATGCTGCGCTTGTTCGCGCTATTGGCGCAGGGCGGCGGGATGGTGCTGACGGGGCTAATGACGCGCGAACTGGGCGCGAAACGACTCTGGCAAATCGTGGCAGCGCTTGCGGCGGCGATCACGCCGGTGTCGCTCGCGTCGGGGACGATGTTTCAGTATGTCTCGTTCGACTATCTGTGGTGGTTGCTGATCGCGTACTTCATGATCCGGCTGCTCAAGTCGGAGGACGCGAGATGGTGGCTGGCGATCGGCGCAGGGATCGGGCTGGGCGCGATGACGAAATTCACCATGGCGTTTTATGTGGCGGGAATTGTCGGCGCCGTCGTGCTCACGAAGACGCGGCGGTATTTGCGGAGTCCGTGGCTGTGGTGCGGCGTCGCGGTTTCGATTTTGATTTTCCTTCCGAACCTGGTCTGGCAGGTGCATCACAACTTCATCACGCTCGACTTCCTGAAGTACATACATGCGCGGGACGTGAGGGCCGGCAAGGCGGACGGCTTTTTGCTTCATCAGCTTTGGGTCGACGCAAATCCCGTGACGCTGCCGATTTGGCTGGCGGGGCTGTACTACTTTTTCTTCGTCCCTGAGGGGAAACGGTATCGCGCGATTGGGTGGATGTACGTGATTACGCTGGCGCTGTTCGCGATCGCGAAAGGCCGCGACTACTACGTGTCGCCCGCATATCCGATGCTGCTGGCGGGAGGAGCGGCGTGGTTCGAGCGGTGGGGCTCCATGCTGCCGGAGGAACGGGCACGAATTGTTCGCCGGGTGGCTCTGCGGGCGGAGATCGTCAGTGGTGTGCTGGTTGCGTTAATGGTGATGCCGATCCCGTCGCCGAGCTCGCGCTGGTTCGCGATCGCCGACAAAATCAACGGCGGCAATTTCAACGAGGAATTCGGGTGGCGGGAAATGGTGGCGGAGGTGGCGCGCGTTCGCGATTCCCTGCCCCCGGAGCGCCGGGTTCATCTGGCGATTTTCGCGGGCGATGCAGGACAGGCCGGCGCGATCAATTTGTATGGCGCGGCATACGCTTTGCCGAACGTGATCAGCGGATCGAATTCGCAGTGGTTCCTGGGGTACGGCGATCCGCCGCCGGAGACTCTGATCACCGTTGGCATTAAGAAACAGGAACTGGAACGCGGGTTCGAGTCGGTCGAATGGGCGGGACACTTCGAGAGCCGGTACGGAATCGAGAATAGCGCCATAGGCAACGATCGTCAGGATATTTTTATTTGCCGCGGGCCGCGCGAGCCGTGGCCGGAGTTGTGGAAGACTCATTGGTACGGCTAGGAGCTCGAGGCAAGGAAGCAAGCAAAGGGGCAAGGAAAAAGCAGTGGCTCATTGCGGCGATGCTGGCGTCGCTCTCGCTGCTATTGGTGCCCACTGGGGCGGGGGTTGCCGTCGCATGGATCTTCAATCTCTGGGGTACAGCCGATCTCCTCAACGCTTTCTACCAGGCCAATCACGCCGGAGTGTTGGCGGGGCAGTTGGGAGCCACCTACTTCATTCCGACTGTCGTTGTGCCGCTATTGTTGATCACGCACGTCACTGCATTTTAT
>CAZGFL010000068.1:0-55797 GCA_964524985.1 uncultured Acidobacteriaceae bacterium | reverse complement strand
GAGAAATTCCCTTACGTCAACGGGCTCTTGAAGAAGAAGGGCGTCCAGCAGCTCGTGTACTACGCCTACTTGCGCTTCGGTCTGACGGACACGGTGGTCCTGCTCGACCACCTCAAGGCTCTGGGCTTCACCTACGCCACCAAGTCCGGCATCTCCATCGGCATTGATGACATGCTCATCCCCGGCGACAAGAGCAAGCTGGTCGAGGGCGGTGAAAAGGAAGTCGTGCGCGTCCAGCAGCAATACCTGGACGGCGCCATCACCCACGGCGAACGCTACAACAAAATCGTCTCCATCTGGGGCGACATCACCGAAAAAGTTGCCGACGAAATGTTCAAGGCTCTCGAGAGCCAGGACAAGGAAGGCAGCATCAACCCCGTCTACGTCATGGCCGACTCCGGCGCGCGCGGATCGAAGCAGCAGATTCGCCAGCTCTCCGGCATGCGTGGTCTGATGGCCAAGCCTTCCGGTGAGGTCATGGAAACGCCCATTACCTCGAACTTCCGCGAAGGCCTCACCGTGCTGGAATACTTCATCTCCACGCACGGCGCGCGCAAAGGTCTCGCCGACACCGCACTGAAGACCGCCGACTCCGGGTACCTCACGCGCCGCCTCGTGGACGTCGCGCAGGACGTGATCATCAACGAAAACGACTGCGGCACGAACGACGGGATTTACGTCGAGCCAATCGTCGAAGCGGGCGTCGAAGTCGAGCCTCTCCGCGACCGCATCGTCGGCCGCGTATCCCTCGACAAGATTAAGGACTTCGAGGGCACTATCATCGTCGACGTCAACCAGGAAATCACCGAAGAGCTGGCCAACCAGGTGCAGGGCGCGGGTATCGAGCGCGTGCGCATTCGCTCCGTGCTCACTTGCGAGTCTCGCCGCGGCGTTTGCGCGCTGTGTTACGGGCGCAACCTCGCCACCGGCCGAATGGTCGAACTTGGCGAAGCCGTTGGCGTCATCGCCGCGCAGTCCATCGGCGAACCCGGTACGCAGCTCACTATGCGCACGTTCCACATCGGCGGAACGGCTACCCGCGTTTCCGAGCGCTCCACGCTCGAAGCGCGCAACAACGGTGTCGTCAAGTTCGTGGACCTCAAGTTCGTCGAGGGCCGCGGCGGCACTTCCATCGCCATGAACCGCGCCGGCCTCATCGCCATCGTCGACGAGAAGGGCCGCGAGAAGGAGCGCTACCACGTGGTGTACGGCGCGCGGCTCCGCGTGCAGGACGGCGAACACGTCACCCACGGCCAGATCCTCGCCGAATGGGATCCCTTCACCTTCTCGATCCTGACGGAAACCGCCGGCGCCGTGAAGTTTGACGACCTGAAACCCGGGCTGACCATTGAAGAGCAGGTGGACGAAGTGACCGGCCTGTCGCAGGACGTTGTGACTCTGCCCCCGGGCGACGAAAAGCATCAGCCCGCGATTCTCGTTCGCGATTCTTCCGGCAAGGTCCGCAAGAAATACCTGATGCCGTCGCGCGCCCACTTGATGGTCAAGGACGGCGATGATGTCCAGGCCGGTGACGTGCTCGCGAAGATTCCGCGCGAGACCACCAAGACCAAGGACATCACCGGCGGTCTCCCGCGCGTCGTCGAGCTCTTCGAAACGCGCAAGCCCCGCGACCCGGCGGTCATCAGCGAAATCGATGGCGCGGTGCGTTACGGCGAAATCGCCAAGGGCATGCGCAAGATCTATGTCGAGAGCGAGGATGGCAAGACCACCAAGGAATACTCCATCCCGCGCGGCGTGCACATCAACGTTCAGGAAGGCGACCACGTCAGGGCCGGCGAGGCTTTGATCGATGGCCCGCTCAACCTGCACGACTTGCTGGCCGTTTTGGGCGAAAAGTTCACCCAGGCCTACCTGGTCAACGCCATTCAGGAGGTTTACCGCCTTCAGGGCGTCAACATCAACGACAAGCACATCGAGACCATCGCGCGCCAGATGATGCGCTGGGTCAAGGTGGAAGACGTCGGCGACACCACGTTCCTCCTCGAGGAGCAGGTGGACAAGTTTCGCTTCCGCGAGGAAAACGACCGCGTCATCTCGAACGGTGGCCGTCCCGCGACGGGCCGTCCGTTGCTCCTTGGCATCACCAAGGCGTCGCTGTCGACCGATTCGTTCATCTCGGCTGCCAGCTTCCAAGAGACCACGCGCGTGCTCACCGAAGCCGCTGTTGCGGGCAAGGTGGACTACCTCCGTGGCCTCAAAGAAAACGTCATCATGGGCCGCCTCATCCCGGCCGGCACGGGCCTCGAGCATTACCGCGGTATTCACTTGCTGACGGAAATGCCCGCGCCTGCTCCTGTCGAGGAAATTCCCGAGGCTGCCGAGCTTACTGCCGAAGAGGCCGCGGCTCTCGACTTCCTCCAGAAGGACACGGAAGCCGACGCCGCCACCGAAGGCTAAGCGGCTAGCCCGCGCTTCTTAGGTCAACGCGACACTTCTAACGGCGTCCCGGTGCAACCCGGGACGCCGTTTCCTTCTTGCCAGACCAGGTAGGTATCTTCCAGGAACCCTGTCTCCTCGGTCTCATTGCTGAACTTCCGCTGGAATTCTTACAATGAAGAGTAGCCAGATTCTCCACAGATGCCCTCCGCATCCGCTGGCGGAGCATCTTTTCCTATGGCCGATCGAGACAAAAACACGCAGCGTCAGGGGAGCCGCGCGCCGGGTGAAACCCGGCGTTCCTCCATTTCTTCCCGCTTCGACCAGTTCGAGAAGCGCCAGAACGAGCTCTGGCGTCTTACTTTCTTTGTCCTTTTTCTACTCGTCCTCGCTTACGCGTGGACTTCTTGGAGCTCCATTCGCGCCTTCGCCCTGCGCTTCGAGGCACTTCCGATCGGCCTCGTCGTGCTGGTGGTTCTCTTTGGCGTCTACATGTGGAAGAAAACACGCGAGATGGCCGAGCTTCGCGGACTCATGCGCGGCCTTGAGGAGCGCGATGCCCAGCCTCCCAGCGACCGCCAGTTAGACCAGCTCTTCGACATCATTTCGCGCTCGCAGCAGGGCTATCGCGATCTCATTGACTCCTTCGACGATCTCCTGTTGGCCGTCACGCTGGACGGCAAAATCCGCGCGGCCAACCGCAGCTTCGCCGAGCTGGTGCAGACGCCCTTCCAGGAAATCATCGAGCACTCCATTACCGAGTTTGTCGAGGAATCGAACGGCGATGGCCCCGAACTCGTGAAGCGCGCCATGCCGCGTTTCCTCGAGCGCCGCCATTGGACCGGCATCGTGCAGGTGAACCTGAAGAACCAGACCGCGCCTTTTTACTTTGACTGCGTGGCCCACGCCATGCTGCGCAACGACGAAATTCACGGCATTACCATTCTCGCCCGCGACGTTTCTGCGCTGCGCCGGAACGAGACTCGCTTCACCGAGCTTTTCGAGACCCTCCAGGAAGGCATCTACATTGCCACTCCCGACGGGCGCATCCTGGACGCCAATCCCGCCATGGTTCGCATGCTGGGTTACGAATCCAAGGAGGAGCTGCTTAAGCGCCAGGTCCCCGAAATTCTCGTCGATCCCAAGGAACGCAAGCACCTGCTGGAACAGGTCGAGCGCCACCCCATGATCCAGGGCCGCGAAATCACCCTCCTTCGCAAGGATGGCGGCTCTATTGTGTGCCTCAACACCGCCGCCGCCGTCCGCGACAATACTGGCAAAACGGTGCGCATCCAGGGCGCCGTTATGGATATCACCGAGCGCCGCGAAATGGAGCACCGCCTCCACCAGCAGCAGGAATTCGCCCGCCGCCTAGTCGACAATTTTCCTGACCTCATCCTCGTTCTGGACACCGCTTCTCGCTACACCTTTATCAGTCCGCGCTGCGTGGAAGTCCTTGGCTACACCGACGAGGAAGGCCAGACCATGGAATTTGGCGGCCGCACGCACCCCGAGGATCTGCCCGTGGCCTTGGCCGTCTACCAGGACATTCTTTCCGGCAAGCAGGACTTCGCATCACTCGAACTCCGCGTCCGTCACAAGCGCGGCGACTGGCGCCGTATCCTGTTCAACTTCAGCCCGCTCTCCGACGAGCGCGGCAGCATCGAAGGTGTGGTCCTTTCCGGCCGCGACGTCACGGATATCAAGCGCCTCGAAGAGCAGCTCATTCAAGCGGAAAAGCTCGCTGCCATGGGCCAGATGCTCGCCGGCGTGGCCCACGAACTGAACAATCCGCTCACCGCGGTCCTTGGCGTTACCGAACTTCTTCGCGAACGCGCCCCCGTCGACGAATCTTTCCGCCGCCAGCTCGAGCTTACCCACCGGCAAGCCCGCCGAGCCGCGCGCATCGTCCAGAACCTGCTCGAATTCTCGCGCCCTGCTTCTCCGCAGAAAAAGCCGCTCGACCTCAACAACCTCATCGAGCGCACCCTCCAGCTCCATGAGCATTCGCTTCGCCGCAACAACGTCGAAGTCGAGTTTCGTCCGCAGTCCGGCCTGCCCTCCGTCGTCGGCGACGCCAACCAGCTCATCCAGGTCTTCCTCAACCTGGTGACCAACGCGGAACAGGCCATCCGCGAAGTCCGCGACTCCGGCCGCATACAGATCCGCATCGTGCAGAGCGGCAGCCGCCTCGGCGTTACCGTCCAGGATGACGGCATCGGTATTCGCCCAGAAGCGCTGCCGCGCATCTTCGATCCCTTCTACACCACCAAGCGCCCCGGCGGCGGCACTGGCCTGGGGCTGAGTATCTGCATGTCCATCATTCGCGAGCACGGCGGCACGATTCAGGCGGAGGCGCTCCCGGCAGGTGGCTCCGCGTTCACCGTTTTCCTGCCCGCTGGCTCTCTGGAATTGCAAGAAGCGCTGCCTGGTTCCGCGGAAGGCGCACCCGTTATTGGCGCACCTACCGCTTCCGATTCTGCTTCGGCTTCCCCGTCATCGGCTCCATCCGTTGCCGACTCGCTCAAAGGTCGCAGCATTCTTGTGCTCGACGACGAGGAGAGCCTCCGCATGCTCCTTCAGGAAGGTCTTTGCGCCCACGGACTGCGCGTGGATTGCGCCGCCACCGCCGAGGAAGGCATCGCCTTGTTTCGGCAAACTGCGTATGACGTGCTGCTCTGCGACCTGCATCTGTCGGCTGGCGGTTTTTTCGTGGACGGTCGCGACGCCGCCAAACGGATTCTCGATTCCGTGGACGCGCAGAAGCCGTTGGTTGTTTATATGACCGGAGACTTGCTGGAGTCCGCCGCCTCGGGAACACCCGGCCGCGGCGAACCCGGTTTCTTGCAGAAGCCCTTCCGGATCTCCGATGTCCTCGCTATGCTCCGGGAAGTCCTCTCTGTCGCCCCTGCAGAAACCCAACACAAGTAGTACGCCTGCATTTTCGGCGCAAGTGATTTGCACTACGTCTGCAGAGCAACAGCTTTAGCGAGGGGTCACTTCTGCGCGGCGTCCATCCCGAAGTCCCACACGAACAGGTTCATCCCGTCGGGCAGAATTTCCGCCAGCGCATATTCGCCCGGAGGCAGCGGCTTGCTCAAAGTGAAGCGGTATACCGACGGTGCGACCTCCCAACGTTCGATGGAAATCGATGTGCGCTTCTCGTCGACCTGTTCACCGAAAAGGCTCCTGATCGATTCCAGCCGCCGGTTGTTGCCCTTGACCGTCGCCTTCACCAGTTCCACCTCCGGCCCGGACTCTCCCGGCCGGCTGCTCTTCACGATCGGGCTATTCCGGTCGGGATCGTCAGGCGCTTCCCGAAGATAAAACTCGATTTGGGAACTGCTGGCCCGGACTTTGGCACGGTTGCCGGGTATCTCGATGTTGATCTTGCTCGGCACAATGGGAATGGGGGAAAGCACCTGCTTGAGGAGCTGTTTCTTGTCCGTCTTCACCTGCGAGCCGGCCTGCTCCAGTAAAGTCACGGACTTCCCCTCGATCAGGAACATCCCTTCTCCGGGAGGCAGGAATACGCCAGGTCCCACTTGCAGGCTCGCGTCCACGTCCAAAACGGTTATGGTTTGCTGCGCCTGCTCCCGCTTGTGGACCTGCTTGGCAAATGCGTCCTCGTCGCTGGCTTCCGCGGCCTCGGCGGCGGCGGTCGCGTCCCAGTCCACCAGCGAGGCGGGGATTTCTTCCCAGGCGCCGCGCTCGGCGCTCAAGTAGCGGACGCGGTCGCCCTTCCGCTCGTAAGTACGAACCAACTGGAAGGTGCCGTCCTTCAGGATGAGCTTCTTCCCACGAGGCAGGGCGTATTTGCGGTCTTGGGCGGGCTTATCCTGGGATTGCCCCGGTGCCGACGGTTGAGCGGCAGTCCCGGATTGCTGCTGTGGATGCGGGAAAGCTGCGGGAAGCGTGGTGGTTCCGGTCAAGGCCATTCCGAAAGTTACCGCGAACGCGGCGCAGGAGGCCCAAAGGGAGATCCAAACGGTCTTCACGGAGGTCTTCTGTAGTTTCGGATGCATTTGGGCGTCCCCCTGGTTTGCCCCTATCGCGAGGATAACCCTTGGCTTGTCCACCCGCAACCACAGGGATGCCTCCCCAGAAACACGAATGGCTCCCCGGCTTTACCGGAGAGCCACTCGGAAACTCAGTTTGCCGTTACGGCTTTTAGTGCGTGCACTTCGGAAAGAGGGTCACCAGGACCATCAAATCCGAAAGCGTGAACAGCCACTGGTCGGCATTCAATCCAGCCGCCTCCGCGGCGCGAGCGATGAAGCCCAGGTGGCGGCTCTTGGCGAAGTTATGCACATGCTCGACGCAAATTCCCGTCAAGCTGGAAACTTCCGAGTCGGTGAAGATCTTTTGGCTCGACTTTACCTTAACCATGGCCTTGCTCCTGGATTAGGACCCCAACTGGCTTCCACTTCATTAGATGCCACTTGCATCCTATTTGTTTCTACGAATCCAGAGCAATAGTAGTTCCGTTCTTTAGGACAGGTATCCAATGTTCTAGTACTTCCCTATAAGACTCAGGAAAATCGGGCTTTTTGGAGTTTTTTTGCGCGAGCCGGTGGATAGTACGAAGACAGAACAAAGAGCGGCGTGATGGTAAAAATGTTCTACTTTTGCAAACCCTCTATGCTTTTCTGGAGGGCTGCCGAGATTTCGCGGATTTGTTTGGTGTGCCGAATCTGGTGCGACGCGATCATTTGAAACCACTCGTAGGTGTTCAGTGGCCCGAGAAACGGGTGTCGCCGGTAGTATTTGCTTAAGTCGCGGCCCCGCGCTTCTTCCATAAACGAAAGCGTACGGCCGCGAACTTCGCGTAGCTGAGCTAGCATCTCCTCTTTCGGACCGACAAGCGCTGGGTCGAGCGGAATGGGCGACTTGCGTTTGATCAAGCGGGCCTCCACCAGGGCCATCGGCAAGTGGAATCGCTTGAAGAACGGCCGAGGCTTCGGCGGTTTCTGGAGTGCTTCGTCCGATTTCTGGAGCACGTAGCGCTCGACCATGAGCAAGTGGGCGGCAACTTCACCCGCGGACCAGCATCCATTGTCGGGGCTGCGCTTCCAATCCTCAGAAAGAATGGTATCGGCCGCGCTCAGGAATTCGCGTTGCGCGTGGAGGAGATTCTCGGTGATGGTTTGCAGCGACCGCACAGTTTTAGAGTGGCATCAAACTAAACGTTGCCGCCGCCGGCTTGCTCGAAAGCGTCAGCAAGTTGCAGCACGCGGGCTTCTCCAAAGGGTGGGCCGAAAATCTGCAGGCCCACGGGCAACCGGCCGCAAATCTTGCCGCAAGGCACGGAGATCCCCGGCACACCCGCGAGCGATCCCGTAACCGTATAAATATCAGCAAGATACATCTGGAGAGGATCGCTCGTGCGCTCACCCAATTTGAAAGGAGGCACTGGCGAGGTGGGTGTCACAATCGCATCGACCTTGGTGAACGCGTCACGAAAATCCTGCGCGATCAGCGCCCGCACTTTCTGGCCTTTCAGATAGTAAGCGTCGTAGTAGCCGGCGGAAAGAACATACGTGCCAAGCACGATGCGGCGCTTCACTTCCTGGCCGAAGCCAGCGCCGCGCGTCTTGCGGTACATGGCGATGAGTGAATCGTCAGACACGCGCAAGCCGTAGCGCACGCCGTCATAGCGCGCCAAGTTGGAACTCGCCTCGGCTGTAGCGATGATGTAGTAGGTGGCGATGGCGTAGTCCGTGTGCGGCATGCGAATGTCCACGATTTCGCAGCCAAGTTTTCTGAACACCGCGATGCCCGCTTCAATTTTTTGACGTACGCCGGAGTCCATGCCTTCGCCGAAATAGTCCGTGGGAATACCGACCTTTAGGCCTTTCACGGATTTTCCCAGCTCGGCGCAATAGTCCGGAACCGGGGCAGTGGTCGAAGTGGAATCGTGCGGGTCGCGGCCGGCGATGGCGCGGAGAATCGCCGCGACGTCGCGCACTTTGGTGGCGAAGGGGCCGATGCGGTCGAGCGAAGACGCAAAAGCAATCAATCCATACCGCGAAACGCGGCCGTAGCTGCCCATCATCGCGGGAATGCCGCAAAACGAGCCCGGCTGGCGTATCGACCCGCCTGTGTCGGTTCCCAGTGCCGCCACGGCCAAGCCCGCGGCCACAGCGGCTGCCGACCCGCCGCTGGAGCCACCGGGGACGCGCTCCAAGTCCTCCGGATTCTTCACCGCGCCATAAGCCGAGTTTTCATTCGAGCTGCCCATGGCAAACTCGTCGCAATTGGTTTTGCCCAGGAGGACCGCACCGGCGGCTTCCAGGCGCTCGACGGCTGTTGCGTCGTACGGTGGAATGTAATTCTCGAGAATCTTCGAGCCGCAGGTGGTTTTCGTTCCCTGCGTGCTGATGACGTCCTTGATCGCTACTGGCACGCCTGCGAGCGGAGGAAGTGGGCGGCCAGCGGCGACCAGATCGTCAATTTTGTCGGCTTGGCGCCGCGCGCGTTCCGGGGTCAGCGCGAGAAAAGCGTTCAATTCAGGGTTACGGGATTCGATGCGCTTGTAGAAGTAGGCCAGCAGCTCGCGCGCCGAAATCTTCTTCGCCGCCAGCGCCTCTTTGACTCCGTCGATCGTCCAGTTCGTGGTCATTCTGCTTATTCAGTCCGAGATCCAAGTCTTAACGACTTCCTTGCCTGTCCAAGAGTAAAGAATCGCCCACGACCCGTAACCGCAAAACACGATAACTGGAAACTTGGCGCGGATCGTCGTAGGTTCGGACATTCCTTCATATTCACCGGGGCCTTCGCGCCAGACTACCGGAGTTCCATCCGTTGCTTCCAATGATCGGATTTCCCAGCCCTCTTAAGCAGATGCGCCACAACAAGCTGCGCCTTTCGCTTTGGATCGTCTCCGGAAATAAGCACGAGGGCCCAAGTTGGCTTTTTGTCTCCGAAGAAATTCACTTTAACAAGTCCGGGGCATCGTGTCCCATGATCCTTGCGAAACAGCTTTCTGTCGTACTCCTCCAGATCAGCATTTGTGACAATGCGTGTGCCCGGAAACTTCTTGGAGATTTCCTCGCTTAGGCTTGTGGGGGCGTGACATGGTTCGGCTGTCGCGGCAAAGACGGCGCAAGTGGGGGCCATGGTAACGACGACCAACTCACAGATCAGTGCAAGTCTTGACCTCATCCCAGTCATAGATGTTTTGGCTATCTCTCAATCACCTTCGGTACCCGGAAATAAGGCGGCTCGGGGTCGGGCGCATACTTCAAGACATCCTCGGCCACCGCGCACGGCACGACCAAGTCCTCGCGCAACGTCGCATCGGCTTGCTGATCGCCGGCCAGAACTTGGGCCATCGGTTCGACCTTCGAGGTGTCCAGCTCATTCAGCTTGCCGATGTATTCCAGGATTTCATCGATTTGCGCGCGGTAGGTTTCAAGCTCGGCCTCCGTCAAGTCCAGATAAGCCAGCTCCGCCACGCGCAGCACATCTTCCCGGTTGATTTTCATGCGTAACTTCCTGACTCCGTAGAGCCGTGAAAGCGAACCCAAAATTCTAGCACGAGACGGAGCTTTGCCCGCCTCGCGAGCGGCTCAGCGGTTGGCGCCGGCTGCCACCACCGGCTCGAACTGCACATCCGAGTGGTGCATGCTGGCCATGCGCCAGTGGCCCTCCGATTTACGGCACATGGCCATACCGTGTCCGGTCAGCCGGCCGCCGGCAGTGTCAATGGTGAACGCATATTCGTACCACACCGTTTCGCCGACCACGTGAAACGCGCTTTCCTGAATTTCGACGTGCGTGGGAAACGCCTGCTGAAAATACCGTTCGCGGAAGTAGCCCGCAACCTTTTCGCGTCCGTAGAATTCCTCCCTGGCGGTAAAGAAGACGATCTTCGGATCCAGGCATTCGGCAAACGCTGACTCGTCGGATGCGTTGAAAGCCTTGCCACAACGCATCATGTCGCGCTGCATTTCCGAGACGAGTTCGGCCTCGTGCACTTCGTCAGCCGTGGTGACGTGCAGAATCTGGCGGTTCAAGTCCACGGTCGCGCCGAGTTTGCGAAGAAGATCCGCACCAAGGATGCCGTCGAGCTTGCGCCCGCACGCTTTGCCGATGGCGGAAAGGTCGATCGCCGGCAGTGTAATCTTCACGACCTTGGTGCGCCCGACTTCCAGGTCGCGGATGGTCACTTCCCTGGCGCTGGTGGCTTGCGTACCGGTCCATGAGGTAACGCTGACTTCGCGAGGGGAGCCCTCCGCGAACGACTCCAGATTGAGCATGGAGGTGGCGGCGGTGTCGACGAGAAACCAGCGGGAGTGCCCGGCGACCATTACTTCGATGACGGGAAGGGCATCGCAGCGCTCCAGCGGAATTTCCTGGGCCACTGCCGTCCAGGAAGTGCCCAGCGCAAGAAGAACGAAGAAAAGGAAGTGCGAAGACCGGCGATGAGAAGGATAGCCCATGGCCCGGGATCCCAGGGCAGGGAGGATAACATAAAAACGAACGTTCGTGCTATTTATTTCCTTGTGGTATAGTTCCCCCGTGCCTAAGACTGCAACCGCCACATCCCGCGCCAAAACGGCGCCCCGCCGCCAGCCTCGCGGCGTGCGCACCCGCGAAGCGATCCTCGCGCGCGCCGTGGACATCGCCTCCGTCCAAGGCCTCGAAGGCCTGACCGTGGGGTCGCTGGCCGAACAACTGCACATGAGCAAAAGCGGGCTTTTTGCCCACTTCGGTTCCAAGGAAGAGCTGCAACTGGCGACGGTGGAAAAAGCGCGCCAGATGTTTATCGAGGAAGTGACGCGTCCCGCGATCACCGCGCGCAAAGGCATGCCGCGGCTTTGGAAAATCATCGACCTGTGGCTGGCGCTGGTGGAGAGGCAGGTCTTCAAGGGAGGATGCTTCTTCAGCGCCGCGTCGTTCGAATTCGACAGCCGGCGCGGCGTGGTGCGCGACCGCATTGCCGTCATCATGCACGAATGGATTGGGGTGATTACGCGCGGGATCTATGAAGCGCAGAAAGCCGGCCACGTCGATCCCAAGGTGGACCCCACGCGCCTGACGTTCGAAGTTCATGCCCTCGCCATGGGCGCGCACTGGGCCTACCAGTTGCTCGACGACCGCCACGCCTATTCCCGCGCGCGCACTACGTTGCTGGAAAAGCTCCGCAGCGTGGCCACGCCGCAGTCGCCGCGCCTGCCGTAGGCGAGCTTCTCAGGTCGTGGGTCGGCGCCCGCGAGATCACTCTCCCAGTGCTTGACGAAGGTCCACTGAGATTAACCGCAATTCCCGACGCACCGCGTCAGGTGAGAGGTTACTAGGCAAGCCTTTGACCTTGCGGAAAGGCAAACCCTGCAGAGAAGATTTGAGATAGGCTGCCAGTTCGAGAGCTGAGTTCTCCAGCGCATCGTCTAGTGAGATCTGGCTCCGCGCGCGCTCCAGGTGCGAACTAAGCTCCTCATTCCAGGCTTCGACCTCAGCAACGCTCTCGACGAGCGCTTGAACCGACTTCAGCGCTTCTGAATGGTCCCTCACGATATACGCGTCGAAATTCGGAGGTCCAGGCCAGTGACGTAGCAAGAATTTCCGGGCCAGCGCGCTTAGCGCTGCCCCCAAAATCAGCCCTGCCATTATGCTCAGCGCCCAATGTATATGAAATCCGATGGTTAACCCCGCCGAACAAGCAACAAGAATCGCTAAGCAACCAATCCCTTGCAACCGTCCGTAGCGCTGCCTCAGAGCTATCAATTGGTGGCAGTGGGAACACCCAAACGGGCGCCAGAGAATCATGGCCTCTGGAGCGATCTGGCCCTGACAATAAGGGCATTTGGATCCTGAGTCTGGCATGGTTCACCAGCAACTCAGGCCGAGACTTGGGCAACCTTGCGCGGGTATTTCTTGGCGATATAGTTGTCGACGAGGGCCTGGAACGCGGCGGCTAGTTCGTCGTAGGTGCCTTCGAGCGTGACGTCTTTTTGTCCGTCAATATACACAGGGCAGCGCGGCGCTTCGCCGGTGCCCGGCAGGCTGATGCCGATGTTCGCGGCCTTTGACTCGCCGGGGCCGTTCACGATGCAGCCCATCACCGCGAGTGTCATGTTTTCGACGCCTTCGTACTGTGTCTTCCAGACCGGCATGCTGTCGCGGATGTAGCCCTGGATCGCTTCCGCCAATTCCTGGAACGTGGTGCTGGTGGTGCGCCCGCAGCCAGGGCAGGCCGTCACGCTCGGCGCAAACGACCGCAGCCCGAGCGCCTGCAAGAGTTCGCACGCGGCATAGACTTCTTCGCGGCGGTCGCCGCCGGGCCGCGGCGTCAGCGAAATGCGAATGGTGTCGCCAATGCCTTCGTAAAGCAGCACGCCGAGCGAGGCCGCCGACCAGATCTGCCCTTTCATGCCCATGCCCGCTTCGGTCAGGCCAAGATGCAGCGGCTGCTCGGTTTTTGCCGACAAATCCCGATACACGGTAATCAAGTCCCGCGGCCGCGAAGTCTTGCAGGAAATGATGATCTGGTCGTGGCGAAGCCGGGACTCCAGCGCCAGCTCGGTCGACTCCAGCGCGGAAATCACCATGCAGTCGTTGATAATCTCTTCGGACTCTTTGCCGAGGTTCTTGTCCGTGTTCTCTTGCATCTTGCGCATGACCAGCTCTTGGTTCAGCGAGCCGCCATTGACGCCGATGCGCACGGGCTTTCCATTGTCCCGTGCCACCTTGCAGATGGTGGAAAACTGTTCGTCGCGCCGCTGGCCCGCGCCCACGTTTCCGGGATTGATGCGGTATTTGTCCAGCGCTTTCGCGCATTCGGGATATTTCGTCAGCAGCACGTGGCCGTTGTAATGAAAGTCGCCGATAATGGGTGCGGTGCAGCCCGCGTCGCGCATGCGCTTCTTGATTTCCGGCACCGCGGCCGCCGCTTCCGGCACGTTCACCGTCCAGCGCACGATTTCCGAGCCAGCCTCGGCAAGTTCGATCGTTTGTTTCAGCGTGGATGCAACGTCCGCGGTATCCGTGTTGGTCATCGATTGCACGACGATGGGTGCGCCGCCACCCACGCGCACGTGTCCCACATTCACGCCGTAAGTTTTTCGGCGCGGATGGCGGCTTGCCGCCGCGTCAAGTCCTGCAATCTGTGTCAGCATGCTTCTTCTATTTTAGCCCGAGCGGGCCGCAGCATGAAAGTCTGCGTTCCTGAGGGTTGCGTTCATGGCTTGGCGTCCGGATACTCCAGCCGGTACAGTGGTTCGAGGCCCGTGCGCTTCAGCAGCTCGACGATCTCCGTGGGCGAAAGCCGACGCCCCGGCCGCTCCGGAGCGTTGGCGAACCGATAGCCAATCACCGCCAACACTGCCGTGTGCAGGCTCAGCAGGCTCGGCTGGATGCGCTCGAAGGTGTCCACGATGGTGTGATGGCGCACGTCGTAGTCGCCGCGTTCGACGAGCAGTTCATAGGCCGGCACGCCCGCCACCATGAACGATTCGTGATCGGAGTCAAAGTCGGCCTCCAGCGACGTGCCGTTCGCGCCCAGCGGCGCTAGCGGCTCGAGCAACTTCTTCGTCGCGGCTTCCAGGTCCGGCCGCCCGTTAAGCTGCAAGCCCAACGGCTGCTGCGCGCCCGAATCCGTGTTGATCATCGCGCGGATTCGGTCGAGCTCCGCGCGATGCAGTTCGACGTATGCGCGCGAGCCGTTGGCCAGTTGTTCTTCGCCCGAGAAAAACACGAAACGAATGGTGTTCTTCGTGTGAATGTTGAGCGCTTTCAGGACACGCGCCGCTTCCAGCACCGTGGCCACACCTGCGCCATTGTCGTTGGCGCCTTGCGCCGGATCCCAGTCGTCGAAGTGCGCGGTCAGCAGCACCATCTCCCCGCCGTCCGTTCCGGGAAGATCGGCCACGACGTTCCGTTCGATCCCCGGCGTGCCGGCGAAAGTATTTTCGACGTCCAGACGGATTTTCACCGGACCTTTGGCAAGCAATCGCCGCAGCAGCGCGGCATCTTCCTTGGCAATCGAAAGAATCGGCAGCGGCCCGCGCGGGTAGAATCCGAACGCCGACGTGTACACCATGCGGTCCGGCTTGTCGGAAACGATGAACATCGCCGCCGCGCCCGCTTGCGCCAATTGCCGCGCCATCATCAGCCGCGCGCCGGCATAGTTCGAAGAAACGCCGCTGCTTCGCTGGTCCACAATTACTGCGGTGCCGCGGAGTTTCTCCGGTGCTGGCTCGTGGCCTTCGCCGGGCGCTCCAAAATCCGCCACCGCCACTTCGATCTGGCCCGGCGTTCCCGGAACCCATCCGTACGTCCCGATGACCAGCGGACGCCGCACGGGCGAGATGATTTCACCGCTGGTAAGCCCATGTCGCCACACCGAGTCGAGTTCGTATCCCTCGAAGCGTGCGTTGTCGTAACCCGCTTCCTGCAGCGTCTTCAGGATGAGCTCGGCGGCCTGTTGCGAACCGACGCTTCCGGTGATTCGCCCGCCGATGGTGTCGGTGAGCGTTTCGAGAAACGCCGACGCCCCGCCGCTGGTCATCGAAGTGCCGACAATTCGCGCAATGTCGTCGTTGGCCCACGTCGGAGCCGGCGCCATGGGTGCCTTTGGTGCAGGCGCTTGCGCGGCGCTCGCGGCCGCCCACAACCATGTCGCTGCAAACGCCACAAACCGATGGCGCATCTCATCCTCCTCGCATTCCGCTGCGTGCTTTCCTTGTGCTTGGGTCAGGGCAAGTCCGATGTAAGGGTACGACGGCTCAGCATTTTTCGTCGAGGATATGTTGGCGCGAAGCAGGGTCGTCAAAGTCGTAGCGCGGCCGCAGTGCGCTTCCCACAATCAAGGTTTGTTTCGCGATGACCGCGTTCCACAGCTTCGTTTCGCAGGCGATCGATACCGCAATGGTGACCGCGCAAAGAGTCCAGGGGATCAGCGGCGACTTCCAGAAAAAATGCGGCCCGTAACGCAACGCCTCCATCCACGCTAGCGTGCCAAACAAGCCCACCGCTAAAGCTGCGAGGCGCTTGCCGTCGCTCAGCGGCAACTCGAATGCGCACAACGCTTCGATCAGCAGTGCAAACGGAAACGCCACCACCAGGTCGACGAAGTAATGTTCGCCCGTGCCCATGGTGGCCAGCACGGTGAAAAACACAAACGCAAACGCCACGAGCCGCTCCCACCAGGAAAGCCCCCGCGAATACCACCACACCAGCAGCACCCAGGCCATATGCAGAGAGGGAATCGCGTTGGGGGCGCCGGGGATCGCCAGCGGCTCCAATAGCAAACGCGTCGATTGCTCGACAGTGAGCGGGTGCCAGGGAAAGCGGTTGCCGAAAATATGCGCTGGCCCGAGCGCGGGGAGCAAATTGTAGAAGAGGACGCCAATCGGACCCGTCGCGAGAAACGCAATGAACGCGGGGATGGCCTTTTCGCGCGTGCGGAGGACGCGCCCGGCGTAAATCAGCGCGATGGGAATCGGCAAGCCAATATAGAAAATCAATCCAGCGAGGCGCAGATAGGGATACAGGGCAAACGCCTGGCCCGCGAGAAAAGCAATCTGCACGTGCAGGCTCGAATCGAAGCTGAAGAGATACAAGTCGAACACTTTAGGATGCACGCGCGAGGTGAGCTGGAGCAGGCTGTCCGCGAAATATTCGGAAGTGACGAAAAGCAGCGCGGGCACGAAGCCAAGCAGCAGCCGTTTGCGAGCGCCGCCCTCGGCCCAGACGGCGCGCACGCCCAGAATCACCAAACTCACGAGTCCGGCGAACGACGGCCAGGCCATCACCGCCGGCTTGAAGTGCAGAATGCGGAAATCCACAAGCGCGAGCAGCAGCGTACCGAGCAGTAAGAAGGACGCGTCCGCCCACGAAGGCGCAATGCGAAAGTGAATGATCAGCACGCTCAGCAGCGCAAGGCCGAAAAACGCGCCGACCAGCGCTTCGGTGTAGAACCTGGCGCTGGTGCCAAGCCACGCGGCCACGGCGGCCAAAGCCACCGAGAAAATCAGTTTTGTGGTGCGGTTGAGCTGCATTCGTTGCGGCGCGCTTGCCGCGTGCGGAAAGTCGCACGGTAGATGGGCGAAGCGCTGTTTCTATGTCACCACAAGTGGAACGCGGCAAACGGTTTCTCCCGCGAAGGTGTGCTCAATGCGGGAATGAAACTTTGTCTCCTGCCATCAGGAGCGTGCCTGTCATCCCGAACCCGGTCGCGCACTTGCCTGCGGTAAAGGGGCGCAAAAGGTTATCGCGAACGGAGGTGAGGGATCTGCTTTTCGCTTTCAGTCCTCTCCACTTTGTCGATGTCAACAGAGTCGAATGAGACGCGGGCGCTAGTGGACTTCACAGCGTGCCGCGGAGCCCCAGCGCGTCGGCCTGTTCACGCATGGCGCCGATGCAAAAGGCGATGTGCTCTTCGAGCGGGACGCCAAGTTCCTCCGCGCCTTTGCGGACGTCTTCGCGCGAGACGCCCTTGGCGAAAAGTTTGTCTTTCATGCGGCGCTTCACGGAATCGACCTCCAGGTCGAGGATGCTTTTCGACGGGCGGACGTAGGCGCAGGCGGTAAGGAACCCGGCGAGCTCGTCGCAGGCAAAGAGCGTGTGCTCGAGCGCGGACTGGCGCGGCACGTTGCAATAGTCGGCGTGCGAAAGAATGGCGCGAACGACTTCCTCCGGATAGCCCTGGGCACGCAGTATCTTTGCGCCTTCCGAGGGATGCCCCTGGTCCGGCGAATGTTCCTGGTTGGGCCAGCGCTCGTAGTCGAAATCGTGAAGCAGCGCGGCGAGGGACCAGGTTTGTTCGTCGGCGCCGGTTTTGCGGGCGTATGCAACAACGCACGCCTCCACGGCGAGCATGTGCTTCCGCAGAGATTCGGATTGCGTGTATTCGCAGAGCAGTTTCCAGGCGTCTTCGCGCGTCGGCATTGGTTTAGCCCCCCAAACGGAACGCACAGTGTAACTCGGAAGAAGAAACAACGAAGCATCAAAGCAAGGAAGTAAAGAAAGCGAGCCGGAGACTATGGCGGAGAGGAGGACAGGCGGAGGGATTTAGTTTGGGCAGGAACGTCGAGGAGGATCGTGGTGGCGTAGGCCGTGGAAGCAGCGGACGAATTGGCAGCACTGGCGGCGCTGTTTCCGCTGGCCGCCGCCGCAGCACGACCATAGGGAATGAAAGGCGCGGGAATGATGCGCGCTTGCAACGGTTTGCCGTCGACCGAGGCGGCGACGGAAGTCCAAACGGAAGGAAGCTGCACTTTCAAGGTAAGCGGAAGATCGTAGATGTGCTTGTCCATCGGCCACTGGAGCGCGAGATCGAGAGAATTGGGGTTGCTCGCGGCGATTTGAATCGAAAGCGATTTGCGTTCCTGTATGTAGCGAACCACGTCGCCAAAAGGAGCGCTCCAGACTTCGGAGTGGTGCTCGAGGTAGGAGGCGAGTTCGTCGAGCGCCTCAGGAGTGATGGCGAGCCAGTCGCCGCCGACGCCGTGGAAACAATAGACGCCCCAATTGCGGGAGGCGAGCGCGGGCTCAGCCATGGCCAGCAGAGCGGGGAAGTTCTTGCCGGCGGTGGGACCAAGGTCGTTGATCGCCAGGATGTTGAATTCGTCGGGATTGACCGGGCTGCCGGAGCCCACGGCGCGCGCAGCGAAGGAATGTTCGGCGACGTAGCGCAGATAGAGCGCGGCGTTGGCAACCTCGTCCTGCGGCTTGCCGAAAGACATGTTGCCGCACGGATACGCGAAGGTGAGCCCGCGGGAAGAATTGAGAAAGGTAGTGAGGTCGTTGGCCGCATCGCGAATCTCGGCCTCGAACATGGCGGGTGTGTAGTCTTGCGAGTGCGGAGTGATTTGCGAGAGAAGGCAAGGGTGGTGCACGGTGTGGTTGGCGAGCTCGTTTCCGTCGAGTGCGAGCTGCTTCCATTCGGGCTTGCGTTTCTCCCAGGGGCCAAAGGCGGTGGCGATGAAGAAGGTGCCCGTGAGGTGATGGCGTTTCAGAATGGGTCCGACGAAGTCGAGGTCGGTGTTGATGCCGTCGTCGAACGTGAGCGAGATGGCGGAGGAGCGGTCCTGCGGCCAGCGCGTCACCGTGACGCTGGGTGCAGGCGGCGCGCTTTGCGCGCATGTCACGCCAGCGACGGCGACGAAGACGAAGATGCAAGCCGCAACGGTTTTCATAAGGCGCTTCATCCTATGTGCGCCAGCCCGCGCTGCGCAAGTCCCACCCTTGGGGTGGCATCTCCTTTTGGGGTGCAGCCTTCATATCCTCCGGCGCAAACCCTCCGCGACTGCAATGGTAGCCTTGCAGAAGCACTATCCTCTTCCGCCATCGATATTCGCCAGTTCCTAGCGCGCCTCCTCGTCCAGCTCACCAAGGACGCGTTTCCCCTCGCCGCGCCTGGGTTCTCACCTGCATCAGCAGCCAGCTCCTCAACGGGCATCGCAGCGGCAGAAAGAGAATGTAGGAACGTGGCGACGTGACGAGCGAACACGGATCTAAAGCCCCCGCCACCAAAAGCGAGAAAACACCACGAGCGGTAGTGGGAGAAGAAGAGAAAGGCACTATCGCTCGCGGAAAATTCACAGAACTACAGAAAGAACTGGACGAAAGTACAGCGAAAAGAGGGCGTAAAGGGGGAAGCGCCGCGGAGCAAAATTAAAAAAAGTACAAAAATACTCTTGACAGGATTTGGCGCTTCACACGATACTCTCGTCGCGCCAGTAACTGCCTTCCCCACGAACGTTCCGACGTTCCTCTCCTATCCGCACGCCGGAAATACAGTCAGCAAGGAGCACCGGTGTCGGCACAATTGAATAAAGAAGAGATGAACACGCTAGAGATGGATCGGGAAGTCATACGCTGCAAAACCTGCGGGTTGGTGCAATACCGTACGCGCACGGGAAATTGCCGGCGTTGCGTGCGGGCCTTGCCTCAACGGCTGGAGTTTCTGATTCCTCCGGCAGCTCCCGCGGAGGAAGCGGTGGCGGAAGCGACGTCCGAGAAGTTCGTCAACCAGGAAACGGTGGAGAACATCGGGCAGAGAATCCGCCAGTTGCGCGAATCGCGCAACATGACGCAGAGCCAGCTGCAGTCGCGCTCCAAGGTGTCGCGTTCCTACCTCTCGCGCATCGAGAGCGGGCAGATGACGCCCAGCCTCGGTACGCTGGAGAAAATCTCCGAAGCGCTGAACGTTGGCCTGAACCGGTTCTTCATCCCGGAATCGGACGGCGAAGCGCTGCTGGAGGATCCGTTCATCCAGGGACTGCGGCCGTTCCTGCGGCAGCTGGATTGGGAACAGTGGCAGTCGATTCTGAAGAGGCTGCAGGCGATCAGCGACCACGTCCATGCAGCGCCGGTGAATCTCCGCCCTATCGGTAATCCGGCACGGTTGCCGCAGCCCGCGCCGGCGAGTGGCAGCGTCACCGGGCACATCGGGACGGGCCACTCGAGTGGGCTGATGCACACGCATGCCCACGGACATCCGCAGGGCTATGCGCTGCGGCGTCCGGGGACGCCCGTGTATCAGCGACCGTTCGCGCGCTAGAGTTCGGTTTTACTGCAGAGCACAATTGACGCGGTGCTTTTCGGCGGGGGCCGGAGGCACCGCGTTTTTTCTTGTTTTTAAGTAGCGGTCTAGAGCGCAGGCGAAACAGATAAAGAGAATAATCGCGATGAAGCCCAATTCAAACGATCCATTCAAGGGTGTGGCGCAGAAATGGTTGCCCCGAGCCCAGGTCCTGGCGATGTGAATGGCCATTCCAATACACGAAGCCACGACGATCAAGAGCAGACCGCTCAAGACCAAAAGAAATCTGGATTTCGTCCTTTGCTTCACAGCTCGGTCATTTTAGCGCGGAGCTAATCGCGGATGACGGAGACTTTGGCGTCGGGAACTTCCAAGCGCATGAGGCGATGAGTGCTATCCAGAAGCAGAAGGATTTCGAGGTCGGAAGTTTTCACGCGAAGTCCGGAATAGGTTTGGCCGTCAGCGCTTGCCGAGCCGGTGGAGGAAACTTTAACGGAGCCGGGAGTAAGTTCCTGGGGAATCAAAACGGGGAACTCTTGCTCGCCGCCCTTTGACCAGTCGTAGAGCCGGGCAAGCACGCAGTATTGATGATAGAGATTGTTGTCCAGGACGGCGACGAGCGGAGAGTTGAAGGAGAGATCCTGCTCGAAGGGATGCAACGGGTCAGCGCCCTGCATCTGGAGAGTGATTTTGGCGACGCCGTTGGCGAAGAGGACGTGGGCGCCGTTGGTTTTGTTGGTTTGCGCGGACCAATCATAGGTGATCGGGGCACCGTTGGGTTGCAACGTAAGCGAGCCGGTAATCTTGGTGGCAGCGCCTTCCGGAGGCTTGATGTCCGAGACGCCCTTGGCAAGCCAGCCGCCCCCCGATGGCGCGATCTCGAATTCTTCGTGGCCCACAGTCTGGCCGGCGAGCTTGATGGTGAATTTGCCCTTGTCTTCCGCAAAGACGCTGGAGGCGGCGGATTTTTTCTGAGCAGCGAGCGCTAGAGTGGCGCCAGCCACGGCGATCAGCGCGGCGAGAGAGAAAACCAAAGAAGCCTTTCTGTATTTCACGGTACTACCCCCGTGGTCATTCTCTCTCAGAGCAGGGGTTTCTCAACAACTAGATGCGGTTCGTTTCCACCGGATGCAACAATGCCGCGGCGGAGGATTTCCGCGACCACCAGCGCGGGCTCGCCGGAACTGTCGACCCGGTGGTCGGCAAGCTGGTACGAAGGAAGGCGCTGGGCGTAAAGCGCGCGGAAGCTGGATTCATCGCGGAAGAGCGGGCGGCCGGTCATGGTCAGGCAGCGGGCGAGAAGAACTTCCAGGGGGGAATCCAGCCAGAGAACGGAAACCCCCGCGGCGCGCAGGAACTCAGGACAGCCCGGCTGCGCATACGTGCCGCCGCCGAGGGCCAGAATCGTGCCTTCCTTCTGCTCGGAAGCGCGGCCCAGCGCGGCGCGAAGCTGGTAGGCTTCGATTTGGCGAAAGGCCGGTTCACCCAGGCGCTCGAAGATCTGCGGGATGGCCAGCCCGGCAGATTCTTCGATGCGATCATCAAGATCGACGAAGCGCCAAGCCAGTTGGCGGGCCAGGAGCGTACCAATGGTGGTCTTGCCGGAGCCCATAAAACCGGCGAGGCACAAGATTGGGGCGCGGGGCTTAAGCCCGCGTGGCAAAGAGGAAGAAGTTGTCACGCGAAGATGCGCGAAAAACTAATCGCGCT
Source organism: uncultured Acidobacteriaceae bacterium (assembly GCA_964524985.1). Classification (GTDB taxonomy): domain Bacteria; phylum Acidobacteriota; class Terriglobia; order Acidiferrales; family UBA7541; genus Acidiferrum. The sequence goes on along the minus strand of CAZGFL010000068.1, from coordinate 34,199 downwards.
TCAGAATGCGAATTGTACCACTGTAGGAGGAGAGTTCGACTTTTGCGAGTCCGGCGCCAACCGTGCCGAAAATACTGCGGAATGACGTCGTGATTCGGGGCCGGGAACCATGGTGCACGTCCGGCTTCAGAAAAGCCGCCGCTTGATTGTCGACGGTGCCGGTAGAGGTATGTGCCTGGAGGTCAAAGGAATCGTTGCCGGAGAAGCGCACTTCCACGAGTCCCTTGCCGCTCTTCATGGAATAGAGGCCCGTGCGGATAAAATCGCCGTCAAAGAGAATATTGCCGGTGGTGGTGTGCAGGCTCACATTGGTCAAAGCAGGCTGAAGGATCTGCGCGCTTCCGCCAATCGAGCTGAACTCCAACTTGCCCGCGCATTGCGTGCACACCAGGGAGCCGCCAGTCGTCTTGACAATGATGTAGCCGGAGACTTCCTTGAGATGGACTTCACCGGCAACGCTTTCGAGGGTCATGTCGCCCATGACCTGTTCCACGTAAATGAGGCCGTTCTCGGTCTTGAGCTGAAGCTCGGTTTCTTCCGGTACGGTGAGCAACAGGCTGGTTTCGAGATCCAGAGGTTGCGCGGCGGAATCCAGAATGCTCGCGGTAACGTCCACGCGATCGCCAACCTGCTCCATGTCAAAGTTGATCTTGTCGGAATTCTGGCTGGCGATGACGACGACTTCCAGACTCTTCGAGGATTTCACCTCGATGCGGCCGTTGGCCACGTTTTGAATCGCCACGACAGGCCTGCCGTTCACCGCAAAGTGTTTTTCCTTGCGCTGAGTGGCTGCCTCGCTGGACGCGCTTAAGCCAAGCACGACCGCGGCGCCGAGAATCAGCGTGATGCTCCGTCTCATCCACCTGGTAACCATGTCAGTTAACGCTCCTTCCGCGATCCATCATCGCGGCAAGTAATTCCGCTTTTTGCTGGTAGGCGTCAGCGAGATACTCGCGCGCCAGTTCGTCCTGCGGCTGTGCTTTCAAATGGCGCTCGCAGTCGGCAATAAACTCATCAACCTGCTGGAGATTCTGCTCGAGTGAGGCATCCACGGCATCCACCGGCGAAGTGCCCGCCAGATGCATGTTTCGATAGTCCACTTCCTGATCGTTCAGGAGCTTAGCGGTTTGCGCGAGGCCGGGGTCCGGAAAATCAGGTCCTTTACTTGTATCGTGATACGTTGAAACCTGAATGAATGCCGCGACGGCGATAACCAGTCCCACGGTAGCGGTGGCCAGGGTGCGGCTGCGGAACAAGTCACCAAGGCGACCAAGCCAGGAAGCGCCCTGCTCGGGGGCCACGGCCTCCCGAATAATGCCTTCTTGTTCGAGTTGATTGCGGAGATTGACCCACACGCGGGCGGGCGGCTCGACTTCAGCGGGCAGTTGCACGGCAACGGAAATGATCGTTTCCAGATCGCCGATGTACGCTTGGCAATGCGGGCAGCCGGCCACGTGGCCGCGCACGGATTCGGGGAGCGGCGCCAGGCCTTCCTGCTCTAAAACGAGTTCAACGTCCCTGCACTGCATGACCCTTCACTCCAAGGGAACAGCCGATTGGCGGCCATCCCGCTCGACTTCCTGCATTCCTGTCCACGCCCTTAACTGCGTGGCGAAGCCGCGTCACACCCCGATCTTGCGCCCATTGTAGCTCAATCGTCGTGAGCCGTATGCGACTTTGCGGCGTGGCGTTCCTGCCGCGCCTGGGCACGCATCTCTTCCTGCAACAAGTCGCGCAAACGAGTGCGCGCTTTGTGCAGCTGCGACTTCGAATTTCCCACCGAACATCCCATGATGTCGGCAATCTCGTTGTGCTCGTATCCCTGTACGTCGTGCAGCACAAACACCGTCCGGTAGCCAGGCGGAAGTTTCTCCACCGAGCGCTCCAAATTCACGCGGTCCACGGCGCCACTCAACCGCAAATCCGGTGCCCCAATATCTTTTCTCGGACCACCTGTTTCTTCGTCGGGCTCCGTCGTTTCTTCGAGAGAGGCCACCGGAAGCGACTTCTTGCGAAGGCGCATCAGGACCACATTGACCGTCATGCGATGCAGCCAGGTCGAAAAAGCCGACTCCCCGCGGAACGTCCCGATTTTGCGGAAGAGCTGCAGGAACGCCTCTTGCATCAAATCTTCGGCGTCCTGCGGATTGTTCACCATCCGCAGGCACAGGGCGTATACGCGGCGGCTGTGGAGTCGATAGAGAAACTCAAAAGCCGCAGCGTCCCCTGCCTGGGCCAGGCGAATGGCTTCCGCTTCAGTCACCGGTTTGGCAGACTGCCGGGAATTCGGCGCGCTCGGAGCGCTTGGTCGATTTCGGGCCAACGGTCCAATTGCGGCGCATCCAAGACGTCGGATGCACCGTATACCCCCTAGAGTTGTACTGCTACTGGCCGGTTTGTCCTAAAGATAGACACCTTTAACAAGACGCCTATTCCGCGCGATTCCCGCTGGGTCAAACACGGACCAGCAGGTTCCTATTTTCCCGCGAATGCGGGCGTGCGTCTATGGGATATCGGGCGGGACTCGATCACGACGTATCGGGTGGGCTGGCATCGGCATTGCTTCCGAATGGTGCCCTCGAAGACCTCCAACTCGGCTGCCGGGAGCACGACGAGGAAAGATTTCAACAGGATAAACGACTCTCGAAGACACGTATTCAGGTCAAAGTGATCCTCGGCCATCTCTTTCCACAGATGGTCAGGATGCTGCGACACGGCGTCCGTCAGATCGCTGGCGGCGGAGCAAAAGTCCCGGTCCAGGTTCTCAACCATCTCTTTGAGAGTGCTGACCTTATTCAGAAACTGAACCCTTTGGGACAGCAAAACGTGGTTCAGCAATTCGCTAAGACGCGCCGACCGCTGGCCTTTCTGCCCAAGGAAATTTGCCGGATCCAGTGGCGAGGCGCTGGGAATCGTACCGTAGTGTTTCGAATGGTCATGCAAGGAGCGGAGAAGTCCGGCAAGCGGGCGGGTAAGCCGCGTACAAAGTTCGGCAGTCATGCAGAGAGCCTTCAGCGAGCTTGAGAGGCTTTTTGCTTGCCGCAATCCGATGGCTTCATTCAGCGACACGCTGAACATGTTATAGAGAGACTCCAGCCGCCGTTCTTCGTTTTGGAAGATGAGCGCTTTTTCTTCCGGGAGCCAGGCGCACCAGTCCTGGTGGACAGAGCTACCGCGGGCGAAGGGGGAGCGGCCGCCGTCTATCACGAGAGGTTCTCCGTGCGGAAGAGGTGCGTGAGTATACCAAAAAGATTTTTGACAAGCACGATTTATTAAATTCTCCAAAGCTGTCGGTTCAGTACTATTTGCGACATTGGTCACAACTCATTCTCTTTTCCTTCGCTCTGCGGGCCGCGCTTGTTTCTCTCGTCAACCCGCCAAGCGCCCCGGATTGGTTGCTCCCAAAAGCGGTGCGCCGCTATACTCGCCTGCACTCGTTTCGGAAAGGATTTTCCGTTGCAATTTGAGCCGCGCGACCAGTTTGAGCAACGCCTGAAGAAACTTCAGGAGATCCAGGCGCTGAGACACGATCCCTATCCCCGCGAATTTCGCTGGACGGATACGGCCGCGGAGTTAGTGGACAAGTATAGCGGGAGTTCCGCTGTGGACCTGGAAGCCAGCCGCAAGGATGTACGCGTGGCCGGCCGCATTGTCGGTTACCGCTTGATGGGGAAAATGGGCTTTGCTCATCTGCAAGGTGCGGGAAAGAAAATCCAGATTGCCGTGAAAAAGGATGTGGTTGGAGAGGCCGGATTCCAGTTGTTTCACCTGCTGGACTTGGGTGACTCCATCGGCGTCCGCGGCTACATGTTCCGCACCAGAACCAATGAGTTGACGGTGATGGTGGAGGAGCTGACTTTCCTGTCCAAGGCCCTGTTGCCCTTACCCGAAAAATGGCATGGCCTGGCGGACATCGAACTGCGCTATCGCCAGCGTTATCTCGACCTGATTGCCAACGAAAAGTCGCGTCACGTTTTTGTTACGCGCGCCCGAATCATTCAGGAATTGCGCCGGTTTTTCGACGGGCGCGGCTACATCGAAGTCGAAACGCCGATGATGCACCCGATTCCAGGGGGCGCGGCGGCCCGCCCTTTCATCACCCACCACAACACGCTGGACATTGATTTATATCTTCGCATCGCCCCCGAGCTCTATTTGAAGAGGCTGACGGTCGGGGGATTCGACCGCGTCTACGAAATCAACCGCAACTTCCGCAACGAAGGCATTTCGACGCAGCACAATCCGGAATTCACCATGCTGGAGTTTTACGAAGCCTACAGCAACTACCGCGACTTGATGGACATGAATGAACAGCTTTTTGCGCTGCTGGCGAAGAACATCACCGGCTCGACGACCGTGAAGTTTGGCGAAACGGAACTGGACTTCTCGAAGATGAGCCGGCTCACCATGCGCGAAGCCATTGTGAAGTACTGGCCTGAAGCCGCGGGAAAAGCGCCTTCGCTTGACGAATTGGCGGCACCAGGCGGCGCAAAGGACGCTACCGCACGGTACAACTCTTGGGCTAAACAAACCGGGGCGCCCTATGCGGCAGCCAAAGGCACTCTGAGCGATGGCGAATGGACCGGCTTGCTCTTTGAAACCATGGCGGAAGACAAGCTCATCCAGCCCACCATTCTGTACGATTTCCCAACAGATATTTCGCCGCTCTCAAAGCAAAAGCCCGAGGATCCTTCCCTGACGGAGCGCTTCGAGATTTACGTTGCAGGAATGGAAGTGGCCAACGGCTTTTCGGAACTCAACGATCCGGCCGAACAGGAGCGGCGCTTCCTGGCACAGATCGCTCAGGGAGGTGAGGAAGTCCCCAAGCAACTCGACTTGGACTACATCCGCGCACTTTGCCATGGCATGCCGCCGACGGCCGGCGAAGGCATTGGCATCGACCGCCTCACGATGTTGCTCACGGATTCGCCTTCTATCCGCGACGTCATCCTCTTCCCTTTGCTTCGCCCCGAAGGCGGCGGCGAATCATCTTCCACTTCCGAAGCGCACGGCGCGTAACGTATCCTTCCATCCACGATGCGATTGGAATGGTTTGTCGCGCAGCGGTACCTGCGGTCGCCGTATCGCCCGGCGGTACTGCGCCTGGTCACATTGTTTTCCGTGGTCGGCGTTGCGGCCGGCGTGGCCACTCTGGTCATCGCTCTTTCCATGAACACCGGCTTCCGCGAGACGCTGCAGGATCGTTTGCTTGGAGTCACCGCGCACATCTCCCTTACTCGGCCGGGTTCCAGTGGCATCCGGAACTACGACGAGATCGCCACGAAGTTGGCCGCTGAACCGGGCGTTCGTTCCGCGACGCCCGCCGTCTATCAAACGGTGCTGCTTTCTTTCGGCGGGCAGGCCCGCGGCGTTGTAACAAAAGGGATCGATCCGGAACGAGAGCGCCAGAGCGACGAAGCCCTCCAAAGAATCATCGCGGGGAAGCTGGATTTCTCGCCGGACAAGGACGGGATCGAAGCGCTTCTGGTTGGCAAGCAGCTTGCCGAGGAATGGAAGCTCTCGCCAGGCGACTACGTGACGCTCACCAGCCCTCAGGGCCGGCTCACGCCCTTTGGGCTCATGCCTCGCACGCGACGATTCCGTGTCTCCGGCGTGTTCGACTCGGGCTTTTACGACTACGACGAGAACTGGTGCTTCCTCACGCTTGCCGCCGCGCAGGAACTTTCCGGAGTGAGCGACGTCGTGAACGTCATCGAATTTCGCCTGGCTCAGCCGGAACGCGCCGGCGAAATCGCGAAAGAGATCCAGCAAGCGGCTGGTCAGGGCTTTTCCACTTCCACCTGGATGGAGGAGAATCGCGCGCTCTTCCGCGCGTTGCGCCTGGAAAAACTGGTCACCGCTATTTTCATCGGACTGATTACCTTTGTCGCCGGGCTCAACATTCTGGTGGTCCTTTCCATGACCGTGACGGACAAAGCGCGCGACATCGCCGTGCTCCGTTCGATGGGCGCGCGCCGCGAACAAATTCGCGCCGTTTTTCTCTGGCAGGGAATCGCCATCGGCGCCACAGGGACTGTCGCGGGCCTGGTGATCGGTTATGCGTTTTCGATCATTGCGGGAAGCTACCACCTCATTCCGCTCGATCCGCAGGTCTACGCGGTTCCCTACGTTCCGTTTCATCCCAGCTTCTTCGATGGATTGTGGATTACGATTGCGGCCATGAGCATCTCGGTTGTTGCGACCATCCTGCCGGCGAGGGCTGCCGTCCGGCTCCAGCCGGTCGAGATTCTCAGGTATGAATAAGGGGCTAAAACAGGGAAAAAGAACCTTATTCTGGGCCGATTCCGGTTATGAATTTGGCGCGTCGTTTGCTCCTATTCCGGGTAGAGGCAGGTGGGCAAAGCCGGGGAAGGATCCCTCGCCTCTCCGGTCGCGGGAAAGCCCGCCGCAAGCTGTTGAAAACAGAAAGATTACGAGTGTTTCGGTTTGGCGCAAAAGTGTTCAATTTTTCGGCAGGTAGTCCACTGGCGAAAAAGGGAAACACTTTGGGTTGTATGACGCAGGGGCGTGTGACGCCGCCCACGGCACGGAGATTGCTCCGATGGCATCTAATTAATGAAGGATAAATTTTTCGGGAGCCGAGCAAACAGAGCCGGATGATGATTTCGCAACCTCAGTCCTCGAACTCGGAGAGCACGGGCCCTGCCGTGAACTTAGGCGTTGCGCTGGAGGCGCGGCACCTGAAGAAAATTTACGGGGCGGGCGAAAAACGCGTCGAAGTTTTGCTCGATGCGAACGTAAGTTTGCGTGAAGGGGAGATGGTTGCGGTGGTCGCACCATCCGGAGCGGGAAAAAGCACCTTGTTGCACCTGCTGGCCGCGCTAGACACGCCAACAAGCGGTACAGTATACTTCGACACGAAAGCCATTGAAACAAATGATGACGCGGCGCTGGCCGATTTTCGGAATCGCGCTGTGGGATTTTTGTGGCAGCGCCATCAGCTGTTGCCGGATTTTTCGGCTGCGGAGAACGTAGCCATGCCGCTGTTGCTGCGCGGCGAGGATTTCGCTTCCGCCCTGGGAACGGCGCGGAAGTGGATCGCGGAGGTCGGGCTGGAACACCGGGCCCATCACCGCGCGGGGGAACTCTCCGGAGGGGAACAGCAGCGCGTGGCGATCGCCCGGGCGCTCGTCACCGGGCCGCGAGTGCTGCTGGCCGATGAACCGACCGGAGATTTGGACGAGCAGAATGCTTGGGCCGTGTTCGAGCTGCTGGAACGGCTGCACCGCACGCACAAGTTGACGTCGCTGATCGCGACGCACAACCTGGCGCTCGCCGCGCGGTGCGACCGGGTTCTGGGGCTGGAACATGGCGTTCTGCATACTCGCGAGGCTGCGGCTTCCGCGAGCGGGGTCCCTGGGGGAGAAGCGAGCTAACGTGTTTGAACGGTATACGGAAAAAGCGCGACGCGTCATCTTTTTTGCGAGGTACGAAGCCAGCCAGTATGGCAGCCCGTACATCGAGACCGAGCATCTCCTGCTCGGCTTGATGCGCGAGGACAAAGCGCTGGCCAACCGTTTCCTGCGCCAACAGGGTTCCATCGAGTCGATTCGCAAGGAGATTGAAGCCCGCATCACCATCCGCGAGCGCATCTCCACTTCGGTCGAAGTGCCCCTTAGCGCGGAATGCAAACGCATCCTGAACATGGCCGCGGAAGAGGCGGAGCGCCTGGGCCACAAGCACGTCGGCACGGAACATCTGCTGCTCGGCATCCTTCGCGAAGAAAAGTGCTTCGGGTCCGAAATCCTGATGGAGCGCGGCCTGCGGCTCTCCACCCTGCGCGAAGAACTGCAGCGCACCTCGGGAGAGAAAACCGCCGCTGCGCGGCCAAAAGAAACTTCTTTGCTCGCGGAGTTCAGCCGCGACCTCACCCAGGCTGCCGGCGAAGGCTCACTCGATCCCCTGGTTGGGCGTGAAGGCGAAGTCGAACGCGTCATCCAGATTCTCTGCCGCCGGACCAAGAACAATCCCGTATTGATTGGCGAGCCCGGCGTAGGCAAGACCGCGATCGTCGAAGGTTTGGCGCAGCGCATTTCCGACGGCGACGTGCCCCCGTTCCTCGCCGACAAGCGCATCCTCTCTCTGGACCTCTCTTTGATCGTCGCCGGCACGAAATACCGCGGCCAGTTTGAAGAGCGGCTGAAGACCATCATGAAGGAATTGATGGAGAGCCAGAACGCCATCGTTTTCATCGACGAATTGCACACTCTGGTTGGTGCTGGTTCTGCCGAAGGTTCCCTCGACGCGGCGAACATTCTGAAGCCCGCGCTTTCTCGCGGTGAGATTCAGTGCATCGGCGCCACCACGCCAGGCGAATACCGCAAGTCCGTGGAAAAGGACCGTTCTCTCGAGCGCCGCTTCCAGGCCGTCAAAGTTCCTGCTCCCAACGAAGAAGAAGCCATCCTGGTGATTCAGGGCGTACGCGAGCGCTACGAAAAATTCCACGCCGTCAGCTACACCGAGGAAGCGTTGCGCTATTCCGTCTATCTTTCCAACCGCTATATTCCTGACCGCTTCCTACCCGATAAGGCTATCGACCTGATCGATGAAGCCGGCGCGCGCGTCAAACTTCGCCAGGCTACTGTTCCTGAAGAAGTCGGCGAAGTGCAGAAGCGCGTCAAGTTCATCACCCATCGCATGGAAACGGCCATCGCCAATCACGAATTTGAGAAGGCGCGCTTCTATTCCGAGGAAGAGCGCAAGGAAAAGGAAAATCTGCGCGGCCTGCGCGAGCGCTACAAGTTGGACGATGCTTCCACCGGTGTCGTGACCCGCGAAGACATCGAAGAGGTCGTCTCCCGCTGGACCGGTGTCAGCGTCACATCCATCAAGGAAGACGAGCAGCAGAAGTTGCTGCGCATCGAGCCGGAACTCCACAAGCGCGTCATCAGCCAGGACAAGGCCATTACCGCACTGGCTCGCGCCATTCGGCGCAGCCGCGCCGGTCTCAAGTCGCCCTTGCGCCCGGTTGGCTGCTTCCTGTTCCTAGGCCCCACCGGCGTAGGCAAGACCGAAGTCGCCCGCCGCCTTGCGGAGTTTCTCTTCGGCTCGGAGAAGTCGCTCGTGCGCTTCGACATGTCCGAGTTCATGGAAAAGCACTCCGTCTCCAAGCTCATCGGCGCTCCTCCAGGGTATGTTGGCTACGAAGAAGGCGGCCAGTTGACGGAGCGCGTCCGCCGCACGCCGTACTCGGTCATCCTCCTCGACGAAATCGAGAAGGCCCACCCCGATGTCTTCAATATTCTGTTGCAGGTGTTTGAAGACGGCCAATTGACCGACGGGCTTGGCAACACCGTGGATTTCCGCAACACCATTATCATCATGACTTCCAATCTGGGCGCCCGCCATTTGCAGAAGCGCACCGGTTTGGGATTCCAGGCCGGTACGGACGAAGCCGGGCAAAAGTCCATGGACGAGATGGTGATGAACGAAGTCAAGCGGGCATTCAATCCGGAGTTTCTCAACCGGCTGGATGAAGTGATTTTGTTCAACCCGCTCGGCGACGAAGATCTGCTTCGCATCATTGACTTGCTTGTGGGCCAGTTGAACGATACCCTAATCCACCGGCAAGTTCAGGTTGTCCTGTCGCCGGAAGCACGGCAGTGGATACTCGAGAAAACGTGCGCGGACCGCAGCTATGGGGCGCGGCCGTTGCGCAGGGCTTTGCAGAAGTACGTCGAAGACCCGCTCTCCGAGGCGCTGATCCAGGGTGGAATTCAAAGACCTGCGACGCTCCAGATTTACGTCGCAGGGGAAGGCCTGTCGTTCCGTCCCGTGGGTGAGGCAACCCCGGTCGTCCACTAGCGAATCTGACACAACGCACAGCCGGCCCATACCGGGCCCGGCGGGAGAAGAACATCTTGCGTTTTGGGGGCGCGGCCTTGAACACCGCATTGGCCGCTCAAAGAAGAGTTTGTTCGCCGTTCGGCGTTTTTGCGGCTCGCGTGACGCTCCTCGTCGCGGCCCTTCTTCTTTTTTCTGCCCCATTTCCCGCGGCCGGTCGCGATAATTCTCCTGCGGATTCCTCTTCTAGTGGTCGCGTCCTTTTCTCCGCTTCCGTGGATCTGGTAAGCGGCAAGGAAGTCGTCGAAGATCATTCCTCTTCCGAACAGCAAGCGGCTGCCCCTCCCCAGTACGTAATCGAGCGAATCGAATTCATTGGTAACCGCCGTGTTCGCAATGACACCCTCATCGCCCGCATTTTCAGCAGAAAAGGCGATCCCTACAACGAAGACACGCTGCGGCGCGACTTCCAGGCTCTCTGGAACACGCAGTTCTTCGAGGACGTGAAGCTGCGCGTTGAAGATGCTCCGGACAAACCCAACGCCAAAATCATCATCTTTGAAGTTAAGGAGCGGCCGCAGATCCGGCGTATCCGGTACGACGGCATTCACTCCATTTCCGAATCCGACATTCTCGACCGCTTCAAGGAGCGCAAAGTCGGCCTCAGCGTGGAGAGCCAGTTCGATCCCACCAAAATCAAGAAGGCCGAAGTCGTTCTCAAAGAGCTTCTCGGCGAGCACGGCCACCAGTTCGCCAAGGTGACTCCCCAATACGAGCGCATCGCTTCCAGCAACGCCGTCATCCTGATTTTCAAAATTGAGGAAGGGCCCAAGGTCAAGGTCGGCAGGATCAAATTTACCGGCAACCATGCGTTCAGTGATCGCAAACTGATTCGCGCTATGCGCCACGACCGGCCCTACGCCATTCCCCTGTACTTCTGGAATATCGGGGTCATGAACAAGACCTATGACCGCCAGAAGCTCAGCGAGGATCTGGAAGTCGGCGTGCGCGGGCTCTATCGCGACAATGGCTACTTCAAGGTTTCCGTCGGGGAACCCGTTCTCGAAAACGTGGATACGGAAGGCCACCGCCTCGGGATGCCCGTCCCGGTTATGGGGCACACTCACGGCAAAGCGGTCAACATCACCATCCCCATCGAGGAAGGCGACCGCTTCCGCATGGGCACGCTGAAGATTGTCAGCTCGGATCCGGACAAGGCTCTCTCTCTGAAGGTCGATGCTCTCAAGGCCGCCTTTCCGCTCAAGCAAGGCGATATTTTCTCTGCCGAGAAGGTCCGCAAAGCGCTGGAAACCTACGGCAAGATTTACGGCGAATACGGTTTCATCGATTTCACGCCCGAGCCGGAGACGGAAATCGACGATGCCAACAAGATCATCAACCTCACCATGCGCTTCGACGAACAGAAGCAGTACTACGTCAAGCGCATCGACTTCGTCGGGAACACCACCACGCGCGACAAAGTCATTCGCCGCGAATTGATGATCGATGAAGGCCAGCTCTTCAACAAGCGCCTCTGGGAATTGAGCATCCTGCGCCTGAATCAGCTTGACTACTTCGACAAGATCGAGGCCGACAAGGCCGCCGAACTCAAGAAAAACACCAAAGACGGCACCGTCGACATTAGTCTGAAACTGAAGGAAAAGGGCAAGCAGTCCATCGGCTTACAGGGCGGCGTCAGCGGCCTGGCCGGCGGCTTTATCGGTCTCACGTACCAGACCAACAACTTTCTGGGTCTCGGCGAAACCCTCACGTTCTCCGCACAGTTCGGCAGCTTGACGCGCAGTTTCATGTTCGGCTTTACCGAACCCTACCTGTTCGATCGTCCCATTTCCACGGGTTTCACGCTCTTCTCGACCCGCTATAAATTCGACCAGGCCCAGCAGGAAGCCCTGCTCCTCCAGCAGCAGGTCAGTATCAACCCGCAGTATGTGCAGAACTACACGCAGAACAGCGACGGATTCACGCTTTTCGCGCAGTACCCGCTCCGCAGGCTATCGTTTGCGCGCTTTGGCATCACTTACGGGTTGACCCGAACGAACATCACTTCGTTCAACGCCGCATCCACTCTGCTCTTTGAATCTTTGCAATTCCGGAGCTTAACTGGCCCCAGCGCGCTGAACGGCATCATCTCGAGCACCATCACCCCTTCGATCTCCTACAACACGGTCAACAATCCTCTCAATCCCACCACGGGCAAAAGCTTCTTCTACTCGATTGGCGTCTCCGGTCTCGGCGGAAACGTGGACACCATTACCAACGTTTTCGACACCAAGTACTTCCACCCGATCAACAAGCACCGCAACGTTTTGGGGCTCCATTTCAATGTCGCGCACACCACTGGCTATGCCGGCAACGAAGTTCCGCCGTTCAGCCGTTTCTACATGGGTGGGGAGAACGACCTGCGCGGCTTCGACATTCGTTCGATTTCGCCGGTGACCTTCATTCCGCAGCAGACCGCTCAGGTGATCAGCTACCATGATCCCACTTCCGCGGGCGCCCTTCGCACCTTCAGCGTGCCGGTACTTTCTTACGTCGCGACGCTCCCCGGTGGCGACCTGCAGAGTTATGGCAACGTCGAATATCGCATCCCGATCGTCGGCAACTATTTTGGAATCAGCCTTTTTGCCGACGCGGGAACCGATGGCATTCTGCGCCGCAGCGCCTTGGAGCTGAACTCCTCGGGATTTAACAATCTGATCAGCCCCGGCCAGTTCCCCAGCGCTCCCCAACTGGATGGCTTGACTCCCAAGCTGCCCATCGCCCCGGGCAGCAATTTCCGTGTGCGCGGTTCCACCGGTATCGAGTTCGTTGTGCAGATTCCAATTATTCAGGCGCCGTTCCGCATCTACTACGCCTACAACGTGCATCGTCTCCACCAAGAGTTGGTGGCCAAGCAGCCCTTTATCGAGCCAGCGGAAAAAGATTCTTTGAAGAATGCGTTCAACGCGATCGATCCGACCATCTATCCGTTTCAAATTGAGCCGCAGCTCAACTTCATTCAGAACAACCCGGGGCGCTTGAATTACTTCGAGCCGTTGACCACGTTCCGTTTCACGGTCAGCCGCACGTTCTGAATCGCGGAAAATACAGGGGATCGGTTACAGATGCAGCGAGTTCTTGGGAAAAACGAAATAGCGGGCCCCGGCGGGAATTTCCGGGGGCGCCAAAGTGTGGGGGGAATCGTGGTTCAGAAATTGCCGAGAGCGTGGAATATTTTGGGTGCCACGTTAGTTGCTGCCTGCCTTCTGTTGTCGAATGGGTGCAGTAAGAGCACCGCGAACGTTGTCAGCGTCTCCGTGACTCCCACGACGTCACTCATCCTTGGCCAATCCGTTACCATGACCGCTACCGTCACAGGCGCTACCAACCTGAACGTCAATTGGACCCCGCAATATATTTCCGGCAAGCCCCCTTGCCAGTACACCACGACTCCCTCTGGAGGCAAGACCACCGCTCTCACCAATTGCCCGTCGGACGGCTCCTTCGGGACGCTCACCAATTTGCAAACGACTGGCACCGCCACTTACACCGCGCCCAGCAAGCTCCCCGATCCGAACACGTACCCTAGCCTGGAGATTAGCATTTGCGCGCAGTCGATTCAGAATACCGGCAAAACCGGATGCGCCAAAATCACCCTCATTTCGGGCATCAGCGTGGTCCTCAACCCGCCAACCGCCTCGGTGCCCACACAAGAAGTGCAGCAGTTCAACGTACTGCTTACCAACGATATTCAGAATAAAGGCGTAACCTGGCTGCTCACCCAGAATGTGCCGAACACCAACTCCAGCGGCACGTTCCTCAATTATCCCCAGCTCCCCACGTGCAGCCCCTCTTGTGGCACCATCACGCCGGATTCCAATAACCCCAACGTCGCAGTGTATACGGCCCCGAGTGCCATTCCCACTGCCATTACTCCCGCCCAAAAGAACAACTCGAACTTAGTCAATCAAGTCACTATCGTCACCACATCCGCGGCGGATACGACGGAATTTACAATCGGAACGATAACCGTCGTGAGCGGCGGACCTATCACTTTTAACGGCATCTCCCCCAGCATCGCTCCGCAAGGCGCTACGCTTTGGGATATCTATCTCAATGCCCCCAATCTTTCCTCGTCTTCGAAGATTACCCTGACCGGGCCAGGCATTGGTTCGGTGACAAAGGATTCCACCTCCGGGCAAATTAAGATTCTATTCCCGCTCCCCACAACTTCCACTTCGACCACTACGACAACGACGGCCGCCTGCAACACCACCACGAGCACAAGTACGAACTCCTGTTCCACCGGAGCGCGCCTTCGCCTCAACGCTTCCGATCTGGTCGCCTCCGGCCCCGTTACGGTTTCCGTTGTCGATCCCGTTCAAACCGTCACGCAATGCAGTGGCAATCCGCTCCCACAAGGATGTTCCGTAGCCGGCACGTTTACCTTTAACGTGATTCCCGTCCGGCCTACTTCGACGGCCAGTGTTCCCAATGATGTGGTCCAAGGGAAGCTCTCGCAGGACACTCCCGTCGTCATCGACGGCGGATATTTCGGCAACAATGGAGGCCTTGTCGGCGTTTTCTTTCAGGGCAATAGTGGCGTCGGGCTGAATCCCAACGTCCCCTCGACGTCCCGCCAGTTGGACGCTCTGTTTACGACCAATCTGTTCAATTCGCAGAGCCCTGGCCTCTATACCCTGTCGGTGGATAGCAGAGCAAACCCGGCTCCTGCGGCTACCAATCCATCGATCACCAATATCGCCCTCTTCCCGGATTATTCCACGACTCCTCCCTCGGTCGTCGCTTCCGGAATCCCCGTCGGCACGAACCCGGGGTCCGCGAATCCAAGCGCTGTGGATATGGACTCGACGCTCGGCGTCCTAGTGGTTGCCGAAGCCGGCTCGTCCACCGCTACACCACCTGTTCCCAGCAGCGTGCAGTTTTATACAATTGGTAACGGAACGCTGACTCCCATCGATTCAACGGGCGCCAATTGCGCTGTTTCTTGTCCCATTACAGGCCAGACCTTTCCCGGCGTCTCGGTCAACATTCCCACAGGCATTTCGGTAAACAGCATTAACCACACCGTGGCCTTGGTTAATTATGGCGACCAGACTGTGACGGTTCTGCCGATTCCTGTCCCGGGCGCGGCTGCGCAGACTCCCGCCCCTGGAACGCCATTCACGGTCGGTCTCCCGCCATCTTCTCAATCTTCTCAGGGCGCAGGCACGGCCGCGCCTATTCCCTATTCCATTGGCGTAGATCCGGACGCCAATCTGGCAATTGTGGCTTATTCTTCGACGACCGCCTCAGCTGCCTTGAATCTCGGGTACGTCGTGAATTTGAATCCCAATTCGGGAACCAACCCTTACGGATGCCCTCTGACGAATGCTTTGTCTGGCCAGTCATCTAGTTCGGTCGGACAGTGCCTCTATGCCCAAGTCACTCTAAACACCGGTACCTATCCGCAGATCGCCGTTGCTCCACACAACCACCTTGCGGTTGTAACTCCCGGTGGCTCGGGCGTAGTTCGTGGCGTCGATGTCACCCATCAATCCAGCGCCAATGTAATCAAGTCCGCCACCCTGACGGCTGGGCTGGTCACCGTAACGGTTGACACCACGCTGTGCCCGCCTGGAGTCTCGCCCACTGCCAACAGCACCACCAACCCTTGCCCGCTTTTGATGGTTCCCGGCAACGCCGGTACGGCCTTGATCGCCAACGTGAAACCGGGAAACTCGGCCAACAACGCCCTCTTTAATGGTGTCTTCGACGTGAGCGTCCTGAGCAGCAATAGCTTCAGCTATTCGGTGCCGACCACTACCGTTACGGACAGCGGCAGCGGAGAATGCGACTCGACAACGAATGTTTGCGCTGAAGTTTTCTACGGCACTCCCGATCAGACTTTCCCGCTCACGTCCACCGCACAAGGTGTCGCCATCAATTCGGTTACGCATACGGCGGCCATCGCGGATGCCAACGCCACCGGCCAGAACGGCTCGCAACTGTGGTTGCTGAATTCGCTCGACCAGTCCACCAGTTCCTTTGGTTTTTCGGCGAACTGCACCGCTTTCATCCCCTCGTGCCCGAGCGCGCCCGAGTTGCTGGCCACCGCGGATGTGGCTTGGCAGCCTTACACAAATGAGCTCGTTTCCTATAATCCCCACCTCAACCAGGTGTCCATCTCCGATCCGGTGAGCAGGCAGCGCTACGCATTTGCTTGTAACCCGGCGGCGACACCGGGGGTTTCTTGTATCACGGACCCCATCACCCCCACGGACCGACAGAACTTCCTGAGTCAAATTGCGCTCAGCGGCTCTGGCATGTCCACGATCCCCGTTCAAAATGGCAACACCAACTCTTTGAATCTCTTTGGTGGTTTGACTGTGGATCCCCAAACCAATCAAGTCTTCGTCGTGAAGTCGGGAAGCGGCACGATCGATATCCTGAATCTGAACGCTGCCACTCCGATAAAACCCACCCACGTGTCGGAAGTGATTGTTCCAAATCCCACACCTGGCCCTGGAGTGATTGGCGGCGTGCCCAATGCTCTTGTTCCCCAGGCTACTTTGACTTCCACGACGGCCCTTTCGGGAGTCAAGATTTTCGGCACGGGCTTTGCCCCTGGGATGAGTGTTCGTCTCGACCGAGTTGACATCACCACCCAAGGCGGCACGATCGATAAGATCGCCAACAACGGCCGCGAAGTCGACGTCACCATTCCTCCGGCGTTTCTCTCCACTCCTCATCACTATGCGCTGGACGTCGTCAGCAACAATGCGCAGTCCAACGCCGTCGATTTCATCGTCGTTCAGGCCGTGGATTTCTCAAAAGTATGCACAGCCTCCGGAGGCGGCCCAACCAACACCATGCCGACTTCTGTTGCACTGGCAGACCAGATTGCCAACGGGCCTTTCTCTCCGATCGCTCTGGTCAGCGTTACGGGCTGCAACAGCATTGTAGTCCTCGACATGAATCCCACGGTCACCGTGGGCGGTCAGGTCCAGCCAAATCCCAACCTGGGCCACATGATTGGTAGTCCTGTCAGCGTTGGTACCAATCCCCAAGGCATCGCCATCAGCCAGCCTTTGGGGCTTGCCGTGGTCGCCAATAACGGTGCCGGCACCGCCTCTGTCCTCGACCTCACGCCGCTACCGGGTGCGTCCCCCGTTCAGAAGGTTCCTGACACTTCTACGGGCACGAATCCCACTGGCGTGGCCATCAACGACGCCACCGGCGCGGCCATCGTCGCCAACACTGGCTCCAACACCGTCACTCTGCTCAACTTGGCCACGCTGTTCCCGTCAGGCACGACCGCCGCGGCTACCAGTTTGACTCCCGTCAGCATCGGCGGCGTTCAGCAGCCTCTGGCTGTTGCGATTGATCCCGACCGGGGCACCAACAATCAAGGGATCGCCGTCGTCACTTCCGTCCAACTGGCTGCAGGTTCAGCTCCCACCGGCGGCCTCGCCGTCATTGAAATTGGCTTCGCCACTCCCATTCTTAGCAATACTATTTCTTCCGGCTTTGTCTCCGGAACACCCACTGGCATTGTCTTTGATCCCACCGTGGTTACCGGAACCACCAACCAGGGCGCCTTTTACGCCAACTCCAGTGGCACCAATACCATTACCGAATTCAATCCCGATACCGGCAGCGGCAGTTCCGTCAGCGTCGGCATCAATCCCACTTCGCTGGCCATCAATCCTCAAACGGGCGCGATTCTCACGTCCAACTCCGCCAGCAACACCATTTCGATCGTGGATACTTTGTCCAACCCCTTCAGGACACTTCAGACGCTCGGCTTTCCCGGCTCCGCTACTTTCGGTGCGGCCATCGATCAATTCACGAACTTGGCGGTTATTGTCGACCAGGCCAACATGCGCGTGTTGATCTTCCCCATGCCGAATTGACGGGAATCGACCGGCGCCTTCCTGCCAGGCGCCGCCGGGGAAATCCGCAGCGGCAGGCGGCCTGCTTTCCGATTGCGGGAACGGAAGCGCGTCGGCTATACTTTTACGTTTGCAATGCGCCCGCGGAACCCGCTGGGGGGTCCGGAACGAAAGCTTTATGCCAAGACTGCTTGGCATCGGTTCGCTGCGGTTTACGAAGCGAGCCGTAAATAACAAGGAGATAATTGTGAATTCCAGAATGGTATTGCGTACGGCCGCCCTCGCCGCTGCCGGTTTTTTTGGCGCTTCCGCCTGGGCGCAAGCTCCCGCTGCGGTTGGCTCCACAATAACCACCAAGGTCGGTGTCATCAATATTCGCCAGGCCATCGTGACCACTGCGGAGGGCAAGCAAGCATCCGCCGAATTGCAGTCGCAGTTCGCGCCGCGCCAGACGGAAATTGAGAACCTCAACAAAACGATCAATGATCTGCGCCAGCGGCTCGCTGCCTGCGAAGGCAAGTGCAGCCAGGACGAGGTGGCCCGCCTAACCCAACAGGGGCAAAAAGCGACGCAGCGTCTCGATCGCCTGAACAACGAGTACCAGGAAGACGTGAACTCCGCGCAGCAGGAAGTCATCGACCGCATTGGCCGCAAGATGGTGGATGTCCTCGACCGCTACGCGCGCGAGAACGGTTTCTCCGTGGTCCTGGACTCTTCGGCGCAGAACAACCCGCTGATTTATGCCTCCACGCAGATTGATCTGACACAGGACATCATCCGCCTTTACGACCAGGCCTATCCACTGAAGGCTGGCGCGCCTCCACAACAGAAACCGGCCGCCGCGAAGCCGCCTGCCACGAACCCGTCGCCGACAACGACTCCAACCAAGCCGTAACCTCGGCACATTCTTTATCTCTTGTCTCTGGACGCCCCCGGCCTCAACCGGGGGCGTTGCATTTTCTGCGCAGACGATGTGTCGCTTGCTGGAGGGAAAAAACCGGAGCGCCGGCTGCCCTATTGACGTTGTTCTTGCTCCGGAGCGATCTTCGGTTTTCCGATGGTGCTTCCCGTGTCTACGGAAAAGAGCATGTAATTCGTGAGCGTGTGCCAGTGGTGGTACCGCTTTCCGCGCAATTCCGTGAACATTTCCGCGCTCCAGGGAAGCCAGAGCGTCGTATTGCCCTTCTCGAATTTGACCGGGCCGTAATCCACGATCAAATGGTCGCGCGAAAGCTGCAGCTCCTTCACCGGCTCGCGGAGATCTGTCTCGACGTGCAGCACGTCGTAGCTGTTTGCCGCCACCCACACGCGCCCTTTCAGCGGGATGGGAAACACGCCGCGGCTGTTCCGCCACGTCCGGATTTGCGAAGGCACTCCCTTTTTTTGCTCGAAGCGCATCCGCCACGCCGCTTGCCCGCGCCATGCCCCCAGGCCTTCGCACTTGTATTCCAAGTCCCCTGCGTAATTCGGGTCGAAAAGATTGACGCCCAGTCCCACCAAGCCTTGCGTCGCCAGCGCCGAAGGAAACGAATCCAGATTCTCTCCTCCGTCGCGCCTTTCCTCCAGGAAGGACTGCCCCTTCCTCGGGTGTTGCACGAAGACGATATAGTTGAATTCTTTTTCGCGGGTCGGACCAGGATTGCCGTAAGCATCCACTTCTTGGTGCTGGATGCGTTCCGTCGCCAGGAATTTCTCGAAATTCCCGAGTAGACGCGCGGTCCTGGCCTGCGTCCGGCCGACCACTTCCTCCTGGTTACAGGCTACGTCCTGCACCACGGGATATTCTTTGCTGTCGATGTCCGGCGGTGCCCACGCCCGCGTGCGCGGAGAAGGAGGCGGTTCCGGTGCCGTAACCACAGGTGCGGCGATATGCATAACCGTCTCGCTGGCCGGTTTATTCAATGCCGCCAGGAGAGCCTTCGCATCGGCCGCGTAAGAGTCATTGGGGAAGCTGCGCGTCACCGTTTCCAGCGCTCGTTTTGCTTCGTCGCGCTTCCCTAGGCTTGCTTGTATTCGCCCCAGGAGCACCCATGCCGGCGCCGCCTGTTCCTTCGCCAATTCCGTTGCGCGTCTGGCGTGCGGCAGTGCTTTTTCGTACTCCTTTTGCTGAAAATAGGCCCTTGCCAGCAACAGGTGCGTGCGCCAGTCGGCCCCGTTGATGGCGTAGGCCTTCTCAAGCGTTTGCGCGGCTCCAGCGGCATCTCCTCCACGCAACTGCAATTCACCCAGGGCCAGCAGCGATCGCTCGTGCGAAGGATAGATCGCCAGTGCCGCGGCGAACTTTCCCCGTGCCGCATCAAAATGCTGCTGCACGTATTCCAGCATTCCCAGCAGATACTGAACGTCTGGGTTTCCCGGCGCCATCTTCGCCGCTTTTTCGAAATGTTTCCTCGCCTCGTCGAATTCGCGCTTGCGCTGCTTCTCCAGCCCCTTGTCAATCTCGCTCTGCAGCCGCGGCGTCATCACCGCTCCGGGCGGCGCAGCGGCTCCCGGCGCGGTTTCGTTCGCGGGGTGCATATACACGTACACGGTAAAGCCCGCCCCTGCCCCGAAAATCGATGCATGCTCTTTTGCGGGCTTGTAATTGATGGCCGTCACTTCAATGTCGTATTCGCCCGTGAATACTTTGGGAAAAGTGGCTGTTCCCCCGTCCTGCGTGGGTGCCGTCCGAAAGATCCCGCCTCCGGTGTACAGCTTGACCAGCGCGCTCACCTGCAGCGGCATCCCGTTCAACTCGCGCACGCTTACCGACACGTCCACGTTTTCCGTGGGAAACGGACTGACGCTGGGCGAACGCTGAATTGCGGGCGGACCCGTGGGTGTGGGCCGCTGTCCCGCCGCGTCTGGTGTGCAGGCCAGAAGCATCACCAGGAAAAGGAAGCCGGGAAGGAATCGTGGAATCTGGCGGTTTGGAGAGTCCATAAAACGGATTGTACTGTGCGGGACCTGTCGCTCGATACACTAGCGAAACGAATCCCGTCGCGTCAAGCCCCTCCGCTTTTCTAGTAGTGTCTAAATTTCGATCTAGGCGGAGCAATTTCCCCGTGGGGGCGCAGCATGCTGCGCCCTAGCTGGCTGGATGCTCTTTACTTGGGGTTCAGAGGCAAATAGGAAACTACCGCTTTGCCGAGTGCGCCGCCCACAATCATTTTCAGGTGGCCCGCAATTGGCTATAGTAGGCACGCCCCCGAGGAGGTTCCCATGCCGCAGCCATCGCCCGCGACGCACGCCAATACCGCCTTCATGGACCGCGTCCCGCGCCCGCCCGTCTTTACTTCTCCCGCCGACGAGCGCCGCCACCGCAAGGAGCGCCTCGCCGCCGCTTTCCGTCTCTTCGCTGAATTTGGCTTTGACGAGGGCGTCGCCGGCCACATCACCGCGCGCGATCCCGAGCGCACGGATTGCTTCTGGGTCAACCCCTTCGGCCTGCACTTCGGCCAGATTCGCGTATCTGATCTGATTCTCGTCGATCACTCCGGCAAAGTCGTCGAAGGGAGCGCCGAGGTGAATCTCGCCGCCTTCGCCATTCACTCCCGGATTCACGCTGCTCGCCCCGACGTTGTCGCCGCCGCTCACGCGCATTCGCTCTACGGCAAATCCTGGTCTTCGCTCGGCCGCCTGCTTGACCCTCTCACGCAGGACGCCTGCGCCTTTTTCGACGATCACGTCGTCTTCGACGACTACACAGGCATCGTCGAAGAAACTTCCGAAGGCGACCGCATCGCCCGCGCCCTTGGCTCGAAGAAAGCCGCCATCCTTCGCAACCACGGCCTGCTCACTGTCGGCCACTCCGTTGACGAAGCCGCGTGGTGGTTCATCACCATGGATCGCTCCTGTCAGTCGCAACTGCTTGCCGAAGCCGCCGGCGAGCCGCGCAAGATTCCCGATGCCGTCGCTAAGCACACCTACGCGCTGGTGGGCTCGCACCTCGCCGGATGGTTCCAGTTTCAGCCGCTCTGGCAGCGCATCTCCCGTGCCCACCCCGACCTCTTTGAGTAATGAAACGGGTAGTCCGATCGGCTTCGCCAGAAAAGCCGGCGAGTTCAATATTTGGAGTGTAGCAGCCCAGCTGCCGCCTTTCGTCGCTGCTCGCTTGTGTCGTATTTGGTCGAGGTTCAATGATGCCCAACGGTAATTGTGCCGGCTGAAGCATGGACCGAATCGTTTTTCAATCCTGGCTCGAAGCCTACGGTCGCGCTTGGCGCGAACGCGACCCGGAGGCCGCCGCCGCTCTATACACCGAGAACGGTACCTACCAGGTGACGCCATTCCTCGAGGCGATGCGCGGTCGCGCGGCCATTCTCGACTATTGGACCAACGTGGCGCGCACGCAGGAGAACATTCAGTTCGGCTTTGAAATTCTCGCCGTCACCGCCGAATTCGGCATCGCCCGATGGTGGGCTTCCTTCGTCATCATTCCTCAGAACCTGCACACCAAACTCGACGGCATCTTCCTCATCGCTCTCGATTCCACCGGACGCTGCACTTCGCTTCGCGAGTGGTGGCACAAGGACCAGCATTGAGGCTCCTCGATGCGCGTCCCACGAACAAGCTATGCTACCTCTTGCTTCGTGCTTGTACTCTGATTAACTAAGAACAATTCTACGGAGCCCAGCCTTACCTGGATGAAACGGAACGGTCGGGATCGTCGCTGACTTTTCCACACACCCGGTCCAACCTTGTGACTCCCGGCACCACCCCCTGTAAGCGCGCGCACAGCACCCGACCCTATCCGGGACTAGCGTTATTGCATGGGGGATTGCGGCGCTGCGCGCCTTTTGCTACTTAGAGTTACAGCAGACCACCGCCGCGTCCCCGCAAAATTTTTGAAAAGAGGTGACAGTATGGCAACGAGAGCAACAGCAGCCAAGCCCGCTCTGGCCCCAAAGCCCATCGCGGTTCCCCTCACGGCCAAAGATATTATGCAGACTCCGGTGATTGCGGCCACTCCTCGGGCTTCCCTCCGCGACTTGGCGGCCCGCCTGGTGACTAACGAGTTCAGCGGCATGCCAGTTGCGGATTCCGACGGAAGAGTTGTCGGCGTCATCACCGAAGCCGACATCATCCGCGCCCTCCTCGAGGGCAAGCGCCTTGAGAACCTGACCGCCGGTGAAGTGATGACCGGACCTGCACTGACCGTGGATGCCAAGGCCCCGCTCGAAGAGGTCATGAGGTGCCTCGAGGAGCATAGGATCGTTCGCGTTCCCGTGACCGCCGAGGGCAAACTCGTCGGCATCATCGCGCGCAGGGACTTGATTCGCGCGCACATCGAGCCGGAGTTCATGGTCTTCCGCGAAACGCTCTGAGCGCAAAGCACCGTTGACGGTCTGCCTCAGTCTGGAACTGCGGGCTGCTCGAGCCAGGCCCGGTAGCTTTGCGTCCAATGACGTGCCCATAGATTGCCAAGTTACTTTCGAGAGCGCTCGCACACTGGCAGACACATTCAACACGATCTTGACCTCGGCCGCCATCCTGAAGGAAGGACCGTTCTCTCCCTCTCTCTGGTGGGAAGACGAACAACAGTTGGTAGTCCTGGGCGAATACGAAGAGCGCATGGGCAGCAGAAGGTCTGACGGAAGGACAGATTGGGAATAGATCGCCCCTCCGCACCCCTCTCACAACTAGCCGGCGCCTGTGAGCTAGCCCTTTGTTTTCTTTCTCTTACGCGCCCGTTCGAACGGAATGTATCCTTTTCCTTAAATACTAGTACTATTATTTAATTTAGCAAAATAAATATTTTGCGCTACCATGTCTCGTGAATTCTCGACGCCGCACTCATCGGACCGACTATCCGAAGCGGATTGTCCTCTTGAAGGGAACCGAAGGATCTTTCTTCTCTTATCTTATCCTTCTCCCATCAGTCACGAGTCACCAATCACCCAGTCACCACGTAACTTCTTTCTTTTCACGCTCTTGCGCACTCTTTTGCACTCTCCAAATTCACAACGGCTTTCCTTTCCATCATTTCCGCACTCTTTACCCAAATCACCGGGGGGTGGTATGCGCGAGAGCCTATCTCCTCAACTTAGGACCAAAATGGAACTGCAAGCCCCGACAATCAAGTGCCAACTCGGTTCGCCCGGCGCTCCCCGGAAAATCATCATCGGCATGCCTGGCTCTACACGCAACTGACGGAGTGCCCGGCCATGAATCGATTCCAGATTCTCTATCCGCCGCGCAGAAAAAACTTCGGGCGGCCGTCGTGTGGGACGAAGGCCGCCCGCCCGTTGGAGGGAAGCAGCTACCCTGCGGTTAGCAGTTAGACCAAACCCTGGTCCAGCATCGCGTTGGCTACCTTCAGGAAGCCGGCGATGTTGGCGCCGTTCACGAGATTGCCCGGCGTGCCGTATTCCGCGGCGGTGTCGTAGCAGTTCTTGTGAATGGCGATCATGATTTTGTGGAGCCGGTCGTCGACTTCCTCGCGGGTCCAGGCCTGGCGCATGCTGTTCTGGGCCATCTCGAGACCGGAAGTGGCTACGCCGCCGGCGTTGGCGGCCTTGGCCGGGCCATAGAGGATTTTCGCGTCGAGGAACAGCTTGGTTGCATCGAGCGTGCTCGGCATGTTGGCGCCCTCGGCAACTAGCTTGATGCCGTTCTTGAGGAGGGTCAGCGCGTCACGCGCGTTTATTTCGTTTTGCGTGGCGCCCGGGAAGGCGCAGTCGGCCTTGATGGTCCAGATGGGGTGATAGCCGTCGAAGCTGCCGGTGCGCACGTAGGTGGCTTCCTTGAACTTCTCGGCGTATTCCTGGATGCGGCCGCGGCGCTCGTTCTTCAACTCCATGATCCAGTGGAGTTTTTCGCGCGTGATGCCCGTGGGATCATGGACGAAGCCGTCGGAATCGGAGAGCGCGACGACTTTGGCGCGGAGGTCGAGCAACTTTTCGATGGTGTACTGCGAAACGTTGCCGCTCCCGGAGACGAGACAGATTTTGCCTTCGAGCGAGTCGTTGCGCGTCTTCAGCATTTCCCACGCGAAGTACACGCAGCCGTAGCCCGTGGCTTCCGGACGAATCAGCGAGCCGCCCCAGTTCAGACCCTTGCCGGTGAGCACGCCGGTGAATTTGTCGGCGATGCGCTTGTACTGGCCGAAGAGAAAGCCGATTTCGCGG
Organism: uncultured Acidobacteriaceae bacterium; assembly: GCA_964524985.1. Lineage (GTDB taxonomy): Bacteria > Acidobacteriota > Terriglobia > Acidiferrales > UBA7541 > Acidiferrum. The sequence goes on along the minus strand of CAZGFL010000068.1, from coordinate 9,391 downwards.
CCGCCCACGCCGATGTCGCCGGCGGGAACGTCCGTGTCCGCGCCGATGTGGCGCCAGAGTTCGGTCATGAAGCTCTGGCAGAAGCGCATGACTTCGTTGTCGCTCTTGCCCTTGGGATCGAAGTCCGAACCGCCCTTGCCGCCGCCCATCGGCAGGGTGGTCAGCGCATTCTTGAGCACCTGCTCGAAGGCGAGGAATTTGAGGATGCCGAGATTCACCGAAGGATGAAAGCGCAGGCCGCCCTTGTAAGGGCCGATGGCGCTGTTCATCTCGATGCGGAAGCCGCGATTCACTTGCACGCGGCCGAAATCATCGAGCCAGGGAACGCGAAACATAATGACGCGCTCTGGCTCGACTAGTCGCTCGAGAAGGCGCGCGTCCAGGAATTCCGGATGGCGCTCGAGGACCAGACTCAGGGAGTCGAGAACTTCCTGGACCGCCTGGTGGAATTCGGGCTCCGCCGGATTTTTCGCCCGCACATGAGTCATTACTTCTGCTGCGTAACCGCCCGGAGCTTTGACTTCCGGCGGATTCATCACAAGACTGCCCATAAGTTTCCTCCGCCCTGCAAGAATCGTCCTGCGGTGGTGCTTGGAAATAAAATTGTCCGTGGATCGAAAACAAGCAGGGAATTTGAGACAAAAACTTTTATGCGCGCTTCACGCACAGAACACCGCCGGGCGGCCGTGACTGAACGTGGCCACCCGCTCTCTCCGTTGTTTGCTGCCGCCCTACTGCTTCACGCGTGCATGGCCGTTGCGAGCGGCTGAAACTCGTGTTCGAAGCGGCGCAGCAACCCTTCTTCGTACGCGATGTGGCCCCGCAGCGCCGTCAACAGCCGCTGCCCTTGAAGAACGAGTTCCGTCGTGTTGGAGGACGTGGTGAATTCCATCTCGTGGCGAAACTCGTAATTCGCGCGACAGAGGCGGAAGTGCTCGTCCTTCATGCGGCCGCGATCGGCGGCCTGCGCATAGCGAAAGAGCGGCGACTCCGGATCGTCTTCTTCTCGTCGGCAGTGCTCGCAGATCTCGGCGATCTTGCCTTCGTGCGCCTGCAAATGGCGAAGGCCGTCGCAGCGCGTGTCACAGTCCTCGCTCGAAAGGAGGTTAAGGGCTGCTTCGAAGATGTTCAGGAAGTCGAGGATTTCGGCGTGCTCGGCGTGGGCGGATGCAAAGGCTTTTTGGGCGTCCATGCGTTTGTCTCCTCCGGCCGAGGCGCAACTCTTGGAAGCGCAACCGGCCGCTTTGTCGCACAGCACAACGGAGCTGATTCAAATAGGCTGGAGCATCTGCCGGGCCAAGGCGCTCATGGGAGGCTTGCTTCTGGCTACCCTACGCGTCCTCCTAACTCCTTCGTGTCGAAGCGCTTAGAGGCCGCTGGCAGAGGGAACTTTCGCTGCGGGGATGGTCTGACGGACGCGTGTCAAGTTGCATCGTAAGTTTTGCCCCAGAGGTTGCGGAATCTGGCGCAGAAGGCAGAGGTTGCGCGACGTAGTTTTAGTACTCGATAAAGAGGCTTGTCCTGGGCGCAACGCAAAGGCTTCGCGAGCAGCGCGCACGAGTGATACTTTCAAGCTCGCGGAGGGACCAAGCGTGAGAAGAGTGATTGTGGGTGCACTGATTCCTGGACTGGTGTTGGCTGCGCCGGCTCGCGGTCAGACGCCAGCGGGGGCCGCGGAAGCGCGGCCACGGGCGCGAGAGATGGGAATTCATCCGGGGATTTACGAGCCGGGGCCGAAAAATGCGATCACGGACGTGGCGGGAGTGCTGATGGGGCAGGTGACGATCATCAGCGGCGAGAATGTGCGCACGGGAGTGACGGCGATTCTGCCGCACGGTGGGAACTTGTTTCAGGAGAAGGTCACGGGAGCGGTGTATGTGTACAACGCGTTCGGCAAGCTGGTGGGCTCGACGCAAGTGAACGAGCTGGGGCAGATCGAGACGCCCATTGTGTTGACGAACACGCTGAGCGTGTGGGACGCCGCCGCGGCGGTGGCGGCGTGGACCCTGGCACAGCCCGGCAATGAAGACGTGTACAGCGTGAACCCCGTCGTGGGCGAGACGAACGATGGATGGCTGAACGATATTCGTGGATTTCATGTGAAGGCGGAGGACGTGAAGCGCGCTTTGCGCGAGGCCGGCAACGGGCCCGTGGCAGAAGGAGCCGTGGGCGCGGGTGAGGGAACGATTGCGTTCGGATGGAAGGGCGGAATCGGGACGAGTTCGCGGCGGCTTCCGGAAAAAGAAGGCGGCTTCGTGGTGGGCGTTCTGGTGCAGACGAATTTTGGCGGGCGCCTGACGATGGCAGGCGTTCCCGTGTGGAAATATCTGGACCCGCACGAAGGGATGAGCCGCGGTTCGATTGAGCCGTGGCACAACGAGACGGATGGCTCGTGCATGATTGTGGTGGCGACGGACGCGCCTCTGGACGCGCGGCAGTTGCGGAGGCTGGCGGCGCGAGCGATTCTGGGGATGGGGCGCGCGGGTTCGACAGGGAGCAACGGCAGCGGCGATTTTGTAATTGCGTTTTCGACGACGAGCCGGATCGGATTCAGCGCCGCTCGCGGTCCGACGATTGCCCTGCTTGGTGAAGATGCTCTTTCGCCGCTGTTCGAGGCGGCGGTGGATGCCACGGAAGAAGCGATTGACGATTCGCTGTTGAAGACAGAGACGGTGAAGGGCCGCGACGGGCACGTGGCTCGGGCGATTCCGATTGAGCGGCTGAAAGAGATTCTGGCGAAGGCGGCGCCTTAGTTGCCGCAATGAGAGTGCTGGTGACATAATTTCACTTCAGCGCAAAAGCTGTCGCATCACTGCGATGGTCTTTGAGGCGTGGCGGAGATTTTCAGGGGGACTTATGGGATTGCGGGATAGCTGGATTGAAAAGAGAGAAGCGGCGATGGTTGGCGCAAACGGGACGCGGAACATGTCGCAGATGCACTTGGCCCGCCACGGCGTAGTTACGGAAGAAATGCAGTTCGTGGCCAAGCGCGAAAAGCTGGAGCCGGAGCTGGTGCGGAGCGAAGTGGCGCGCGGGCGGATGATTATTCCTGCCAACGTGAATCACCGGAACCTCGAGCCGATGGCCATCGGCATCGCCAGCAAGTGCAAAATCAACGCCAACATCGGCAATTCTGCGACCAGCTCGAACATCGACGAAGAGCTGAAAAAACTGCACCACGCCGTCCATTACGGTGCGGATACGGTGATGGACCTTTCCACTGGCGGCAACATTCCCGAGATTCGCAAGGCCATCATTGACGCCTCGCCCGTTCCTGTGGGCACGGTGCCAGTGTACGAAGCGATTTCGCGGGTGCGCCGGCCGGAGGATTTGACGTTCGAGCTGATGCGCGAGGTGATCGAAGAGCAGGCCGAACAGGGCGTCGATTACATGACCATTCACGCCGGCGTGCTGCGTGAGCACGTGCCGCTGGTGCGCAAGCGCATCACGGGAATTGTGAGCCGCGGCGGCTCGTTGATGGCCCACTGGATGGAGCATCACAAGAAGCAGAACTTTCTTTACGAGAACATCGAAGAAATCTGCAAGATCTTCAAGAAACATGACGTGAGCTTTTCGTTTGGTGATGGCTTGCGTCCAGGCTGCATCGCGGACGCCAGCGACGAGGCGCAGTTCGCGGAGCTGAAAGTTCTTGGAGAACTGACGAAGAAGGCTTGGGAGCACGACGTGCAGGTGATGATTGAAGGTCCCGGGCACATTCCCATGGACAAGATCAAGGAGCAGGTGGACCTGGAGATGGAATGGTGCCACGAGGCGCCGTTCTACACGCTGGGGCCACTGGTGATTGACATCGCGCCAGGGTACGACCACATCACCAGCGCGATTGGGGCGGCGATGATCGGGTGGCACGGGGCGTCGATGCTGTGTTACGTGACGCCGAAGGAGCACCTGGGCCTGCCGAATCCGGACGACGTTAAGCAGGGCGTGATCGCATACAAGATTGCGGCGCACGCGGCGGACGTGGCTCGGCATCGTCCGGGAGCGCGCGACCGCGACGACGCGCTCAGTTATGCGCGGTTTTTGTTCGATTGGAACAAGCAGTTTGAGTTGTCCCTGGATCCCGCCACCGCGCGGGCCATGCACGACGAGAATCTGCCCGACGATTTTTACAAGGAGGCGAAATTCTGCTCGATGTGCGGGCCGAAATTCTGCTCGATGAACATTACGCAGATGGCCGAGGCAGAGTCGGGGAAAGATCAAGAGGAGCGCAAACAGAAGTTCGCGGAATTGCTGGTGAAGGTCCAAGGCGCCGGAGCCTAGCGCCATGAGTAGTGCCACAGAAGGTCGTGTCTACGCCTTCGTTGCGGAAGATCACGCGGTCAAGCGATCAAAGCTAACCCCCATTACCACTCTCAGCTACGACCTCGGTCTTGAATGTGATGATGCCATCGAATTCTTTGACAATTTTGAGATCGAATTCTCAGTCGACTTAAAATCGCTTGGGAAGGACTGGGATTCGTATTTCTCCAAGGAGAATACGCTCGGGGTCGTAGCTATACCGGGCGTCGTTGCTGGATTCTTGTTGTCAAATTCCTTCCAAAGATGCACGACTGGCTGTCTTTTCTCCTTGGCTTTATCGCAGGGACCATTACTTTTTTCAGCGTGCTGTGGCTCTTCCGCAAGAAGCACGAGCCGCAAATCACCATTCAAGACTTAATCGAATGTGCGGAAGCTGGAAAATGGACGAAGACATTGCCACAGAAGGCGGAACAAACGGAGCCTGCGGTGCGTATAGTTAAATAGGAAGTGGGTGGGTGTGCTTGCCTGTGGTCGCGTTGCGGCCGGGGAGGTGCGAAGATGTTCTTCGTCTTTTTCTCGATTCTGTTGTATTTCCTGCCGACGCTGATCGGGCGTCACAAAGCCGACGCGACGGGCATCTTCCTGGTGAACCTGTTCCTGGGCTGGACGGTGATCGGGTGGGTCGTCGCGCTGGTCTGGGCTTGCGCGGCAGAGCCCCACGTTTACGTTCCGGCGTATGCGGTTCCCGTGAGCCGAGGGAGGTTCTGCTCGCAGTGCGGGACGCTCTCGGCGTATGGCGCGCGATTCTGCAGCGCGTGTGGCCGGGTCGTCTAATCATAGGCGGCAGGTCAGAATTAGAAAATTCAAACTCACCCGCTCCCAATTATCAAGGAATTGGCAGCTGGAATCGCCCCGTGTAAACTGTGTCCTGTTGCGCAGGGCGCGTCACCATGCATTTCCCCAGCGTTGAATTTCTGAAGGCCGTCCTGAAGGGGCTGGCGTATGTGGCCGAGAACTTTCCGGACAATCCGCGTTTGGCATGGAAGCTGATTTTGAGCGGATGCGCGCTTATTGGGATCATGTTTGTTCCGACCATTTCACCGGAATTGAACGACCTCTTTCTTGTGGCATTTCCTTGCGCCATCGCGGGATGCATCTGTATCCTGCTCGGCATTTTCGTTTTCTTACGGAGGTGGGTGTGGAGGCGCCAGGACCGGCGTGCGCCCGTTGTTACCTCCTTGAACCTCAAATGAGAAAAGCGATTCGTCCTAACCATGCCTGAAACCGCACAGAACGATTCGCTGCGCGAGGAATTCAACCGCTGGGCGGAAGCCGGGCGGGGCGAAGGGATGGAACAGGATCACCTGCCCATTACGCTGCCGGTGCTGGAAAAGATGCGACTGACGACGACGGACAACGTTTTGGACGTGGGTTGTGGCGCCGGGTGGTTGACGCGGCGGCTGGCGAAGCTGGCGCCCGAAGGCCGCGTGGTGGGAATGGACATTTCCGACGAGATGATCCGGCATGCGCGCCGCGCCAGCGTGGACCATCACAATCTGCTGTTTGTCGTGGGGGAAGTACAGGAAATTCCTTGGGAGCCGAATTTTTTTTCGCACGCGATTTCGGTCGAGTCTTCTTACTATTGGCCGGATCCCGCCGCGGGAGTACGCGATATTTTTCGCGTTCTGCGGCCCGGTGGGTCGGCATGGATGCTGATCAACTACTACCGCGACAATTCGCATTGCCACCAGTGGGGCGGGTTGCTGGCGGTGCAAACGCATCTGCTCTCTGCGGAAGAATGGGCAGAGCATTTGCGCGACGCCGGGTTTCGCAACGTGACGCACGAGCGCGTTGTGGATTCTTCACCGTCGCCGGAAACCTACACGGGGCGGTGGTTCCGCGACGCGGCGCAGCTTCGCGCGTTCAAGGCGGAAGGGGCGTTGCTGGTTCATGGGGAAAAGTAACCGAGTCGCTTGCTGCAGTTTTGCGCGAGCAGGGAGAGGGTAGATGTCGTTCCTAAGCGAAGGCGTGGCAGTGGTGACAGGCGCGGGCTCCGGGATTGGCCGGGCGATGGCGCAGCAACTGTGCGCGGCGGGCTCGGCCCTGGCGATCGCGGACATCGACGAGGCTGGGCTTCGGGAGACGGAGCAGTCGCTGGTGAAGCGGGGCGGGCAGATTACCACGCACATTGTAGACGTCGCGAAAGAAGAGGCCGTGAAAACGCTCGCGCGAGAAGTGGGGGAACAGCATGGGCGCGCGACGCTGGTGATCAACAACGCAGGCGTTTCGGTGCACGGAAACTTCGACGAAGTGTCGCTGGACGATTTCCGCTGGCTGATGGATATCAATTTCTGGGGCACCGTGTACGGTGTGCGGTATTTTCTGTCGCTGCTCAAGCGAGAGCCGCGCGCGCAGATCGTGAATATCTCGAGCGTGTTTGGGATCATTGCGCCGGCGGGGCAAGCGCCGTATGCTGCAAGCAAATTCGCCGTGCGTGGATTCACGGAAGCGGTGAGGCACGAGTTGCAGGGCAGCACGATTACGGTTTCGTGCGTGCATCCAGGCGGGATTCGCACAGCGATTGCGCGGCGATCGCGGCTGGGAGCAGGAGCGTCCGCAGCAAAGCGCGAGGAAGGCGTGGCGCGCTTCGACCAGCTGGCGCGGACTCCGCCGGAAAAAGCCGCAGCCGTAATACTGCGCGGGGTGGAGCGGCGCTTGCCGCGGATTTTGATCGGCGGGGATGCCTACCAGATTGATTTTCTCCAGCGCCTACGGCCGGCGTCGTATTGGAAGGTGATGGCGCGGCTGCTGGAAGACTCAAGCGCGGCAGGGGAGCGGACCAAAGCCAGGGCTGCGGGGAATTGACCCAACGTGGAGCATTGACCGGGAACGTTTTGACGGGGATTCCCGGCAAAGGATATACTCCGGCGGAAGCAGCGTGCGCTGTCGCGGGAGTCGTGTGACATGGGCTTACTGGACCAACGGTTCGAAAAAAATTTCATGATTACGTCGGTGGACTATGTGTTCAACTGGGCGCGGAAGAGCGCGCTGTGGCCGCTGACGTTCGGACTGGCGTGCTGCGCAATCGAGATGATTGCGTCGACAACTTCGCGGTTTGACATGGCGCGGTTTGGCGCCGAAGTGTTCCGGCCGTCGCCGCGGCAGGCGGACCTGATGATCGTTTCGGGGACGGTCACGCTGAAAATGTCGCCGGTGATCCAGCGGGTATGGGCGCAGATGCCGGATCCGAAGTGGTGCATCTCGATGGGCGCGTGCTCGAGCGTGGGCGGGCCGTTCAATACGTACTCCGTTTTGCAAGGCGTGGACCGCATCGTCCCGGTGGATGTGTACATTGTCGGGTGCCCGCCACGGCCGGAAGGGCTTTTCTTTGGTTTGATGAAACTGCAGGACAAGATTGACCAGATGACGCTGGCGAAGCGGCCGACGGAAATCCGTCTGAAGCCGGAAATGGTGGAGGATTTCAAGAAGGGCGTGATGGTGGCGCAGACGCCAGAACCAAGGTAGCAAATAGAGATCTGAAAATAGAGAATCGGTGGAGGAGCGGCTTAAATGGCGTTTGCGCGGACGGCAAAGATCAACGAAATCACGCCGGGGACGATCCGGGAGTTCCAGGTGGAGGGCAAGGCGGTGGCCCTGGCAAATATCGGGGGCAAATACTACGCCATTAACAATACCTGCCTGCATAGGGGCGGGCCGCTCGGGCAAGGGGTCCTCAACGGCACGACCGTGACGTGTCCCTGGCATGGATGGCAATACAACGTTACGACGGGCAAGGTGGTACAAAACCCAGCCGTGGGTGTGGATTGCTACCCTGTCGAGGTGCGGGGCGAAGATATTTTCGTGGATGCCGGTTAGCTTCGTTCCTATTTCATTGAAAATACAGGAGATAGTTAGAATTCCTGCCAGCTGGCGTTACTTGGGCCGCTTCTTTTTCGAGCAGGGATTTCCTCAAGCCGATTTCAATCTAACTCGTACATTTTGTTTCGCTTTTTGGACACCTCCGTGTATAGTTCTGCGGACTTCAGGCCTCAATGGCAATAACGACGGTTCAAAGACATTACTGGATCTTCAGCGCGGACCCTCACCACTATCACTGGGATACGCTTTTCGTGAAAGGGAAAGAGATGTGGCATGGGGCGGCCGCGAAGCCGGACGCTATTCGCGCGCTGAAGCAAGTGCGCAAAGGCGACCGCGTGCTGTGCTATCACTCGGCGCCGGAGCGGGCGCTTTACTCCATCGCGGAAGTGACGCGCGACCCTTATCCCGACCCGCACGACCATAAAGGCAAAAACCTGGTGGCGGATCTGCGCGCGTTTGAAAAACTGCCGCGGCAGGTGACGCTGGCGGAGATGCGCGACAATCGGGCGTTGCGAAAAATGAAACTGCTCAAGAACGTGAGGCTGCTCATTTCACACATCAGCGACGCGGAATATCAGGAACTTCTGCGCATGGCGGGGTTCGTGGCCACGCCGGGAATTCCGTTGCCCTGAGGCACGGAGTCTGCTTGTGCTTGACGAAATCTCCGCCGGCAAAATTCGCGTTCTCGATTTGAGTTATTCGATCAACGAGAAACTGGTGCCGTGGCCAGGAGACGAAAAGTGGTTTGAAGCGAAAGTCAACGCTTCGATCGAGAAGAACGGCTACTTCACGCGGAGCTTCTGGATGCTGGAGCATTACGGGACACATCTGGATGCCCCGGCGCATTTTCCTCCGGGGAAGGCGACGGTCGACCAAATTCCTGCAAAGCAGCTCTTTGGGCCGGCCGTAGTAATTGATGTGCCAGCGGAGGGCGCGAAAGACGCGGATTACCAGCTTCCCGCAGAGCGCGTAAAAGAGTGGGAAGGGCACCACGGACGGATTCCAGCGGGGGCAATTGTGCTTTTGCGGACTGGCTGGGCTTCGCGGTGGCCGGATGCGCAGAAGTACCGGAATCAAGATGCGCAAGGGAGAATGCATTTTCCGGGGTTCTCCGTTGAGGCTGCGAAGTTGCTCATCGAACGCAAAGTCAGCGGCCTGGGATGCGATACCATGAGTGTCGATTGCGGAGCTTCAGCGGATTTTGCGGTGCATCGACTGGCGCTGGGTTCGGGGCTGTATCATCTGGAGAATCTTT
>CAZGFL010000067.1:0-24719 GCA_964524985.1 uncultured Acidobacteriaceae bacterium | reverse complement strand
CGCGGAAGCGGTGGTTCCGCGAACGTACCAGCCGATCGTCGTATTTGAACCGCTGCCGTAGGGTCGTTTGTTACGCGCCCATCGCGGGGAGGGCGAAAGTAGCGTACCTCACAGAATTCGCGGCAAGGCAGCGGATGCTTCTCCAATGCGGTTTTGGTTAGGGGCGAGAGGGCTGACTCCGTCAGCTTTCCCGCCCCGCCTTTCCTGCGTGAGCGATTCAACTGCTCACAGAAACTTTTCTGCCTCTAATAATTCGGCCACGGTGCCGGCGATGCCAGTCTCTACATACCTACAGCCCACAAGCCGCACAGTCGCCGACGAGGCCGCGAGCCGCTTTGGGAAATCTGCGCCCACCAAGGCGCCGAAACGGGCGGTGGCTACCGCTGTTGAGATTGCGGCTGCTGTTGCGGCGTCGGGGGAGGTTGCTGCTGAGGTTGCGGTTGAGGAATCTCGCGAATTCCCGGGCCTACCGCGGCGCGGCCACCACCGATGTCGCCGCGGCCGGCGAAAATGGTGCGCGTCAGATGATCCGCGAGGCGCAAGATGCGCGGCGTAATCACAATGAGCAGTTCCGTGTCCTGCAGCGATTTGCTTCTTGTACCAAAGGCATAGCCCACGCCAGGAATACTTGCGAAACCGGGGAGGCCGGTGATCGCGCGCGTTTCTTCCGTATCGCTAAGCCCGGTAATGAGAGTCGGTTCGTCCACTTTGACGCGCACGGTTTGCGTCAAGTTGCGGTTGGAAAGAATGGGAATGCCGTTTACGCTCTCTCCGGAAAGGGCGCGAATCTCAAATTCGAGTTGCAAGGTGACTTCCTTGTCGCCATGGAGCGTGGGCGTGGCCTTGATTTTCACGCCGAGATCGACGTACTCCGAGCCAGGATAAGGCTGCTGGAGGGTGCTGGAGTTTCCCAAGCTGGAGAAGAGATTGGCAGGACTCAGCACGACGGTCACGTCGCCAGCCGTGGCGGAAATATTGTTGGTGATGGCCACATCCGGAAAGCCGCCGCTGATGAAATTGGCGCCGACGATGTCCGTGGGGGAGCTGCCCGCGGGCCCCGCAGGCGGTTCGAACGCGACGGCGAAAAGTCCGGCGGAAACTCCCAGGAAAACGCGGAAGGTGTTGGCGCCTTGGCTGGTGACGGCGAGATCGACGTGGCCATCCTGATTGAAATCGGCAATGGCGACCGCGGTGGGAGTCGCGGCGGTGGATAGAGGAGAGTTGGGCCCGGGAGAGAACGTGCCGTCGCCATTGTTCAGGAGGATGGTCACGGTGGCGTCCGTCTGGTTGACAACGGCGAGGTCCGCGCGCGCATTTCCGGCAAGGTCGCCGGAAGCCAAGGCTACGGGCAAAGTGCCGACAGCGATGGGAGAAGCGGACGACTCGGCAAAGGTGCCGTCGCCATTGCCGAAGAGAATCGTCAGGTTGTTGGTGGCCTGTTCGACAATGGCGAGGTCTTGTTTCCCATCGGCGTTGAAATCGGCGACGGTCATCGCCACGGGGCCACGCTCGGAGCCAGAGAGCGGCGTGAGCGTGAATTCCTTCTGGGCGGTTAAGGGCGTCGCGCTGGAGTCTTTGACGGCAAGCGTGAAAGTAGAGCTAGGCACCGGAGTGGCAGTGGAGGTTGGTGCTCCGGTGATTTCACCCGTGGTGGCATTCAAGGTCAGGCCAGCAGGTAACGAACCGGTTGGAATGGTCCACGTATAAGGAGAAGTTCCGCCGGCGGCGGTGAGAATTTGGTCGTAAGGAACTCCCACGGTGCCATTGGGAAGCGAAGCCGTGGAAATGGAAAGCGTGGAAGCGACAGCGTTGATGGGAATGCTGAGCGCAATCGCCGCGGATGCGGGAGGATTTGCTGAGTCTGTGGCTTTGACCGTGAGGGTCGAGGTGCCCGCGGCAGTGGGCGTTCCCGTAATGACGCCGGTCGTGGCGTTCAAGGTGAGTCCTGCGGGAAGCGTTCCCGTGGCCAGGCTCCAGGTGATCGCGCCGGTTCCGCCCAGGGATTGCAAAGTCGCAGTGTAGGCCGAGCCGATGACGCCGCTGGGAAGAGAGGTCGTGGTGATGGCCAATTGCCTGGAAAGCAAGAAGGGAGAATTGGGCGCGGGGGAAAACTTGCCGGTGCCGTCGCCGAGGAAAACCGAGACCGAATCGTCATCTTCGTTGGCCACGGCAAAATCCTGGCTGCCATCGCCGTTGAAGTCACCGGTCACGATTGAAGTGGGATTGCTCCCCACGGGAATCGCGACGGGAGTTTTGAAAGTGCCGTCGCAATTGCTGACGAGCAAGTTGACGGCGTTCGCCAGAGGATCGCTGACGAGCAGGTCATGGCAGCCGCTGGTGGTGAACACCGCGGAGGCGATGCTGGCCGGAGTGGCAGGAGCGGACGCGCGGGGGGTGCCTACAGAAATGGGCGATCCGGTCGCGGCGGTGAACGTTCCTTCGTTTGCGTTTTGGTTCACAAGGACGGTGACGGAATTGTCGATCTCGTTCAGCGCGGCCAGGTCCGTCAGGCCATTGTTCAGGAAATCCGCAGCGACCAGGGAAACCGGCCCTTTTCCCGCCGCGTAAGACGTGCTGGGAAAAGGATTGCTCGCGCCGCCGGGATTTGGCGTAGAGCCCGAGGTGCCGAGGCTGGTGGAGAGGAGCGACAGGGTGATGGGAAAGCGGTCGCCGACGAAAAACGTGGCGGGCTTGCCGTTTTGCGCGCGCAACAGAACCTGGCGGCCACTTCGCACGAGAGAGAGGCCATTGGAGAAATCAACGGCGGTTCCGGGCAGGGTCAAGAGGAAAGTGGTCTTGCCGCCGCCGACGGCAATCAGCGGCGGAATCAGCGAGCCGATGGAAGCGGCTCCGCTAGCGGCGCCGCCGAAGATTCCTGCCAGCAAGGATTGAATGGCGGAAAGATTGTTCGCCTGGTTCAACTGGCTGATGAGATTGGGCGGGATGGTGAAGAGCTGGGCTTGGGAAGGGGCTTCGAGGCCCAGCTTCTGTGCGGTGTTGCGGCTGACTTCCAGCAGCTCAATCTCCAGCAGGACTTCGCCGCGGGCCCGCTCGATCTGGTCAATGAGCGCGCCGGCGACGGCCAGGCGCTCCGGCGTGTCGCGCATGGTGATGGTGCGGCTGCGCGTGTCCAGATCGATGCGGGTGGCGCCGGTGATATCGCGAACGACGCGAAGAACTTCGGTGGCATCTTCCGGTCCGATGGCTGCGGATAGCGGAAAAGTTTGTACGGCCTGCAAGCTGTACTCGCGGCGTTTTTCCGCCGTGTCCGCCGCGACAAAAAACTGGGTGTCGTTCAAGGGGCGCCAGAAAGTTGCGGTCTGTGCTCCGAGGACGGACATTGCCGTCTTGAAGTCGACGTTGTCCAGACGCACGTGCACGTTGCGGGCGCTGAGATCGGGGTCGAAGACTGCCCTAACGCCGAACAGATTGCCGAGCTGCTCGTAAACGGTCTTCGTGTCTCCGCGCAAGTCGATATTGCGTGTCCCCGGCTTCGGCTGAAGGCGAGGCAGGCCCTCGATCTCCATGGGCCGTTTCGCCACCGGCTTTTCCTCCATGCTTTTGAACTGGCCGAGCCGCTCGGTAACGATGCTGTTGGTCGGGTCGATGGCCAAGGCGGCGCCCAATTCTTCGGTGGCCACGTCGAATTGATTGGCTAGGGCGGCGCGTTCGGCGGCGTCGATGTGCATCTGCAGCACACGGGAACGCAACGCGACAAACTTATCGACAATCCTGGCGTCCTGCGGGGCGTAGCGCGCCGCTTCTTCGTAGGCCGCAAAAGCTTCGTCCAGGCGGCCGGCGGCTTCGGCTTTGTCGCCAAGTTCCGCGGCTTTGCGTGCGCGGCGGAGATCGGTGGGTGTCGCGGCGGGATGCTGCGGCGGACTGGGTGCCTGCGCGGGGGCTTGCGCACAGAGCACCGCGCCAGCGAGAAGCAGGGCAGCGGCTTGGCGAAGGGTGCGCATAAGCAGGGCCAGAATGATAACCTATCCGCGGTTTATGGAAATCGGACTGAAATAGTCCGGTTGACGCGCGGCCGTTTTTGGGGTAGTCTGGATTTGCAGTTGCAAATGACTTACAACTGGAGTTCGCTTGCTTTCCGCGTTTCTCATTGCTCTCCGTGAAGGTGTCGAGGCAGCCCTCGTCGTCGGCATCATCCTGGTTTATCTCTCCCGTACGGCCCGCAGCCATCTGGCGAAGTACGTCTGGTATGGCGTGGCGAGCGCCGCGGCCTTGAGCCTGGCCGTGGCTGTCGCGCTGGAACGCTGGCGCATCAGCGAGGACGGCTTCGAGGGGCTGATGCTCCTGGCGGCTTCGGTGTTCGTAGTTACGATGATCGTTTGGATGAACCGAGTTGCGCGCCACCTGAAAAAAGAAATTGAAGAGAAGCTAGAAAGTTACGCCGTAAAAACGGGGAAGGCGGCCGGCTGGGGCATCTTCCTGTTCGTGTTTCTGATGGTCTTGCGGGAAGGCGCGGAGTTGGCGGTGATCCTGCGCGCCGTGGAGCTTTCGACCGAGGGCTTGCAGACGTGGATTGGGACGATTGCGGGGATTGGGGCGGCGGTTGCGGTGGGACTGTTTTTCTTTAAGGGCACGCTTCGGGTGCCGTTGCACCGCTTCTTTGCGGTCACGAGCATCATCTTGATGCTGGTGGCGTTTCAACTGGCGCTGACGGGCGTGCACGAGCTGAGCGAAGCGCGCTGGCTGCCGTCAAGCAAGGCGGAGATGGCCTTTCTGGGGCCCATCGTGCGCAATGAACTGTTTTTCTTCGTGTTCATTTTTGGCGCGGCGACGCTGCTGATTTTGCGCGAGTGGCAAGCGGCTTCGCATGCGAAGAGCGCCAAGGAAGCGCTGAACGACGCGGAAAAGCGCCTGCTGGAGTCGCAGAACCGGCGGCAGCGCCGTTGGATGATTGCGGCGGCAACGGCTTCGCTGACAGTAATCCTGGTGCTCACGGCAGACTTTATTTATGCGCGGGCGAATTCGGCGCCGGTGGCGGCCCGACCGATTGACGCGGTTGGGAACATCGTGACAGTGCCCGTGAGCGAAGTGCAGGACGGCATGATGCATCTTTTCACGGTGAACGCGGGCAGCCAGTCGATGCGGTTCATGGTCATCAAGAAGCCCAACGGCTGGGGAGTGGCGCTGGATGCGTGCCGGATTTGCGGTGCGGAAGGTTACCGGCAGGAAGGGCAGAACGTGATGTGCCGGCACTGCGCTTCGGCGATTTATATTCCGTCGATTGGCGATCAGGGAGGGTGCAATCCCATTGGCGTGGCGTCGCGGGTGGATGGCAACGACATTGTGATTGATCTTTCCGCACTGACGCAGGCGACCAAGGAGATTCCGCAGTAAGCGCGTTCGATTGCTAGTAGATGCGCGACGTGATGCTCGTCACCGAGCCAGGGAACTGACGACGGAAGACTGAAGAGCGACCATGTTTTTCCGACTTGTTGCCGATTCGTTCGGGCGGCGTCCGCGGCATAAGCTGCTGACGGGCGCGGCTCTGGCATTGGGGATGGGTGTGGTCACGGCCGCGCTAAGCGTGGCGCTGGACGTCGGCGACCGCTTGGCGAAGGAGTTCCGCAGCCTGGGCGCGAATCTGCTGGTGACGCCGCAAGCAGATTCGTTGCCGCTGGAAATCGGCGGCGTGGACTACCGGCCGGTAAATGCGGGAGCGTACCTGCCGGAAGCGGACCTGCCGAAGCTGAAAACGATTTTTTGGCACAACAACATTGTGGGTTTTGCGCCGATTCTGGAAGTGCAGGTAGTTGGGTACGCTGTTCACAACCAAGCTCCGCTAGAAACCCCGGGCAACTTCACTCTTATCGGTACCTGGTCCTACAAAAACGTTCCTATTCCAGACGGTTCCACTTATGACACGGGGATCGCCAAAACCAATCCCTGGTGGCGTGTAGACGGGAAATGGTTCGGCGATTCGCGAGAGTGCGTCGTGGGCTCCTCTTTTGCAAAAAGATTTGGCTTGCATGCTGGAGATCAGCTCAGCGTTATGTCTAGAACGGAAACCCATGCAGTTGGACTCTCCCTTGACATCGTGGGCATCTTGAATACAGGCGGGCCGGAAGACGACGAGATTGTGGCACCCCTCTCTGTTGCTCAGCAGCTAGCTGACAGAGCGGGGCTATACCGGAAACTCTATGTGAGCGCGTTGACGAAGCCGGAAGACGCGTTTGCGCGAAGAGATCCGAAGACCATGACGCCGGTGGAGTTCGATCGCTGGTACTGCACTCCTTACATTTCGGCGATTGCGCTGCAAATCAGTGAAGAGCTGAAAGGGACCGACGTGCGCGTGATTCGGCGCGTGGCCGAAGGCGAAGGGCAGATTCTGAGTCGCGTGCAAATGCTGTTGTGGCTGGTGACGGGCGCAGCGCTGCTGGCGGCGGTGCTGGCGGTAGGCGCCTCAGCGGCAGCTTCAGTCATTGAGCGGCAGGTAGAGATTGGCTTGATGAAGGCGCTCGGCGCGGGCTCGGGCACGGTCGGCTTCCTGCTGGCGGCGGAGCAACTGTTGTTGGCATTTGTGGGCGGGGGTGCCGGCTACGCACTGGGAATAGTCCTGGCACGCCTGCTCGGCGAGAAGATTTTTGGCGCCGCGCCGGAACCAACGCTTCTCGTGTTTCTGGTGGTCATTGGGCTGGCTGCTCTAGTGACGTTGCTCGGCAGCGCGATTCCGCTGCGGCGCGCGTCGCGCATCGAGCCCGCGCCCATTTTGAAAGGCGAGTGATGAACACCGTCGGCGATTCCAATCGGGCGATGTTCTGGCGCATTATCCGCCGTTTGCTCGGCGCGAACCGGGGGCGACTGTTCGTCATGCTGCTGGCACTCGGCGCTGGCGCTGCCGTCACTGCCGCGCTGCTCAACTTGCAAGTGGATGCGAAACGCAGGCTGACCACGGAATTTCGGCGCTTCGGTGCAAACGTAATCGTCACTCCGCGCCGAGCCCCTCAGCCTCAGCCTTCCTCCTATCTCGATGAGTCTATCGTCCGGCGTATCCCGAGGGATACGGACGGGGGCAGAGTCATCATGGATTCCCTTCTGTTTACCGTTACGAAACTAAGCACGAATGGTAGCGATTACCGGACAGCCGTTGTTCTCGTCGGCGTTGATGGCGACGCTTTCAATGAGATTACGCCCATGAAGGTCATTTCTCACGCTTTCGCGACACATGGCAAGCCGTGCCTTGTGGGAAGGATAGCGGCAGCTCGCATCACCGCCGAGCCTAACTCGGAACTGGATTTCCAGTCCCAGGGGCGCGATGCGGGGTGCGCAGTTGGGGAAGTCGTGGAAACGGGAGGTCCCGAAGATGACCAGATCTTTATGGCGCTCTCCAGCGTGCAGCAACTCGCTGCACTCTCCGGGCGCGTCAGCACGATCTTGCTCAGGGTACCGGGATCACTGGACGCGGTAGATCGCTACCTTCGCTCGCTGCAAGCGTCACTACCCGAAGCCGACGTGCGTCCGATTCGCCAGTTCACCGAGGGCGAAGCGAAAATTTACAACCGCATCAGCGGGTTGCTGACCGCGACCGTGGGAATTGTGCTGCTGCTGACCGCGCTGTGCGTGATGGCCGCCATGACCAACGTGGCCATGGAGCGCAAGATGGACGTTGGCTTGATGAAAGCGATTGGCGGCGCAACGCGGCGCGTGGTGCGGCTGTTCCTTGCCGAAGCGGCGTTGCTTGGCCTTCTGGGCGGCTTGGTTGGCGCGGCGGCAGGCATTTTTCTCTCTGTGGGATTGGGCAAAGCGGTGTTCGGGGTAGCGGCGCGCCCGCGCCTGATTGTGTATCCTGTAGCGGTGGCCCTGACGGTCCTGGTGGCCATTTTGAGCGCGTTTCCGCTGCGGCGGCTGGCCAGCCTGCGCCCTGCATCAGTTTTTCGAGGTGAAGCGTGAGTGTGGTTGTTCCCGTTCCAGTGCAGCCGCGAGTTGCGGCGCAACAGGTGGTGATCGACAATCTGATCAAGCAGTACGGCTCGCTGCGCGCGCTCAGCGGCGTCAGTTTTGCGGTGCACAGCGGCGAGTGGGTGGCCCTGATGGGCCCGTCCGGCTCGGGCAAGACCACGCTCATCAATATTCTCGGCGGTCTGGACACGCTGACTTCCGGCCGCGTCGTCGTGGATGGCGTGGATTTGTCGCAGCTCAGCGAAAAAGAGCTGGTGCGTTACCGCGCGGAAAAGGTCGGCTTCGTTTTCCAGCAGTTTCACCTGGTTCCCTACCTGACGGCGCTGGAAAACGTGATGCTGGCGCAGTATTTTCACAGCCTCACCGATGAAAAAGAGGCGGAAGAAGCGTTGAAGCGCGTCAGCCTGGGCGACCGCCTGACGCATCTACCGGCTCAGCTTTCCGGGGGCGAGCAGCAGCGCGTGGCGATTGCCCGCGCGTTGATCAATCAGCCGAAGCTGATCCTTGCCGACGAGCCCACGGGCAATCTCGACGAAGCGAATGAAACCATCGTAATGAAGATCTTCCGCGAACTGCACCAGGCCGGGCACACCATCCTGATGGTCACACACGATTCGGACATCGCGCGACAATCAGATCGCCGCATCGAGCTTGCCCATGGCCACCTCCATTATGATTCCACCGTGCATGGGCCGGGGCAGCCGCTGAATTGTCCTTTAGTGGACACGCCGGACTGCTGCCAGGCCGTCTCGGGCGATGACGAGATTCGCTTTGACCATTTGCTGGAGCAAATCTGGGTTTGCGGGGAAGAAGGAAAGCCGGCGAAAGTCGATTTGCTGCGCGCGACGGGGGCATCGGGCAAGCTGGCGACCGTGCCGGAAGAGCCAGCTCCACGGGTGCTTTCGCGCATGGCAAGCATGCAATTGGTGGCGCTGCGGGACGGAGAAGCGCAGCTCACGCCTGTGGGGAGCCAGCGCGCGCGCGACGTGGTGCGCCGCCATCGCCTGGCGGAGCGCTTGTTCAAAGACACGTTTGCAGTCGACGAGACGGAAGCCCACACGCAGGCCTGCCGGTTCGAGCACATCATCAGCCCGGAGCTCGACGCGCGCATCTGCACGTTCCTGGGGCATCCGAAGACTTGCCCGCACGGCAACCCCATTCCCCCGGGCGATTGCTGCAACGGAAAGAGCAAGGCCTGAGTGACTGGTGACTCGTGACTAGTGACTCGTGCAAAAGCTCCTACTCGTGAATGGGAGATTCAGTCACCGCGCCTTGTAACTTTGAAAGCTAGAGTTTTTCTCAATGCCGACGCCTCTTGACCCACGGAAAAAGCCAACCAGCGTGAAGATTCATGTTTCGAGCGGCGCGGGTGTGGACATCACCTGGGCAGACGGTCACGCCAGCCACTACGACTTCGCCTACTTGCGCGACGAATGCCCCTGCGCGACCTGCAACGACGAGCGCGGCAAGAAAGAGGCCTTCAAATCCCTCGCTCCGGGCACCGCAGCCTCCCCGCTGCTGCCGATGTTCAAGCCTAAGCCGCGCGCCAAAGCCGCCACGCAAGTGGGCAATTACGCCATCCAAATCACGTTTACGGACGGCCATTCCACGGGAATCTACGCCTACGACCATCTGCGCAGCATTTGTCCGTGCGCGGAATGCGCGAAGGCCTTCCGCACCGTGTCCGCCGGTTGAGGGGCTTCTTCCGCAAAGGGTCGGGCCTAGAAATGACTTCCAAGCACAATTTGCCCGGCGGATTCAAAGCCATTGGCATTTTCTTGTTCTTTGGCGCGGCCATGGCCGCCATTGCAGGGTTCACCTTGACCTGGCGTGGCACGGCGCTGGACCGCATTTGGGCGCTGAATCTGCGGGCGCACCAGCAACTCGCGCCGCTGGGAAGCATCGCCGGCATTTCCTTCCTTGTGCTTAGCCTGGTTCTTGCCTCCGCGGGGTTGGGTTGGCTCTTGCGGCGACGCTGGGGCTGGGTTTTGGCCGTAGTGGTTATCGCCAGCCAGTTGATAGGAGACTTCGTGAATGCCCTCCGTGGTGAATTGCTGGCGGGGACTACGGGATTCTTCGTGGCTGGCGGTCTGCTTCTCTATCTGCTACACCCGCGCGTGCGGGCCGCATTCGCGGGCCATTCTCAGCGTGGCGAAAACTGGAGTACTAACTCCACAAGCTAGACTTCATCTGCGAAAAATGCGAGCATTTCAGTCCGCAAGCTGACGAATACCCTTACATGAGCAGCACTCCCCAAAACCCTGCTGCCGTAGGCAGCCGAGGCAACGGAATTCCTCGCGTCCTCGTGGCCACAACGGCGCTACTCAGTTTCATTTCCTTCTGGCGCGCCGCCGCAATTGTCCTGAACGACCTGGCTTCTTCTGCGTATTACGCCGGAGGCGAGGCGGAAGGCTACATCGGCAAAGCTGCCCCGTGGTTCATCCTCGGCATCATGCTGTTTTCTTACTGCGTGCGCGCGATTTACGTCGAAAGCTGCAGCATGTTCGTGCGCGGCGGCGTCTATCGCGTGGTCAAGGAGGCCATGGGAGGAACGCTTGCGAAATTCAGCGTTTCTGCCCTGATGTTTGACTACATCCTGACCGGGCCGATCAGCGGTGTGTCCGCCGGCCAATATATTGTCGGCCTGGCGAACGAGACGTTTGACTATCTCCACCTCCCCCTCCACCACGTTCCTCCCGGCTTTGGCGCTGCCTTCTTTGCCATTCTCGTGACCCTTTACTTCTGGTGGTACAACATCAAAGGCGTTCCCGAATCCAGCCAGAAGGCCATGCGCATCATGCAATTGACTACCGTCATGGTGGTCATCCTGATTGGCTGGTGCCTGTATACCGTGTGGCTGCGCCATCCCGCACTCCCGCCGATTCCTCATCCCAAAAACTTGAAGCTCGAAGCCAACGCCATGGGCTGGCTTTACGGCGTGCACTTCGCCCATCTCGCCGGCATTCTCGCCATCTTCATCGGCCTCGGCCACTCCGTGCTGGCCATGAGCGGCGAGGAATCGCTCGCCCAGGTCTACCGTGAAATCGAGCATCCCAAGCTCCCCAACCTGAAGAAGACTGGCCTGGTCATTTTCATTTACAGCCTGGTGTTCACCTCACTTGTCTCCTTTTTCGCGGTCATGATCATTCCGGACAATGTGCGCCAGAACTACTTGGAGAATCTGATCGGTGGCCTGGCCATGAGCCTGGAAGGCCCCTTCCTCATTCGACTGGTCTTTCACGGGTTTGTCGTGGTCGTGGGAACTCTGATTCTTGCCGGTGCCGTGAATACCGCGATTGTCGGTTCGAACGGCGTGCTCAACCGCGTTTCCGAGGACGGCGTGCTAGCCGACTGGTTCCGCCAGCCGCACCGCCGCTTTGGCACATCCCACCGCATCATCAACATCATCGCGGCACTGCAAATCATCACGATTATCATCAGCCGCGGCGACGTGACTTTCCTTGCGAACCTCTATGCCTTCGGCGTGATCTGGAGTTTTGCGATGAAAGGCATGGCTGTTCTCGTCCTTCGCTACACGCACCCGGGCGACCGCGAATACCGCGTGCCGCTGAATTTCCGGATTTTTGGCGTGGAGATTCCGGTGGGGCTGGGCCTTATCACGCTCGTTCTGCTGGGCATCGCCGTGGTGAATCTTTTCACCAAAAAGGACGCCACCATCGCCGGCGTTACGTTCTCCGTGATTCTCTTCGTCATTTTCACGATCTCGGAGAAAGTCACGCATCGAAGTCGTGGTTCCGCCAAGCATGTGGAGATGGATCAATTCCACCTGGAGATGGAAGGCGAGCTGACGCCCGCCGCAGTGGGTGTGCGCGCAGGAAATATCCTCGTTCCGGTGAGCAACATCCACTCGCTCTATCACCTTGGCAACGTGCTCGACCGCGTCAAACCGGGGCGCCGCGACGTCGTCGTGCTACACGTCCGCTTGCTGAGGCGCTCCGCTTCCGGTGAGTACGAGCTCGAGGCCGAGCAGCTCTTCGGCGGCATCGAGCAGCAGCTTTTCTCTCAGGCCCTCGCCCTGGCCGAAAAGCGCGGCAAGTCCATCCGCCTCGCGGTAGTCGCGGCCAACACTCTTGCCGACGGCATCCTTCGCGCTGCGACTTCGCTGCAGTCCAGCACTATCGTTTTCGGCCACTCTTCACGCGAGAGCACCGAAGAGCAGGCCCGCCAAGTCGGTGAGGCTTGGGAAAAGCTTGGCGATCCCAAGCCGCAGTTCAACCTGGAGATTCACATGCCCACCGGGGACAAGCTCTACAAAGTCCTTGGCCCGCATGCCCCGAACCTGACCGCCAATGAAGTCAATCTATTACACCGCTTGTGGCTGCGCTTCAGCGATTCGATCGCGCCCATGGAAATGCATCACCACGATGTGGTTCACTTCGCGCTGGAAGAAGTCCAGAAGGAACTGGACGAGGGGCACGAAGAAAACGTCGTGAGCCGCCTGCGCGAGCACCTCGAAGCCAATCAGAAGAAGCGCAAGCAACCCTCCTAGTGCCGTAGGCGCGGACCCATTTCAGGTCAGTCGAATCGAAAGGAGAACTAAGCCAGCTGCGACGTGCAATGTCCGCAGCGTTTGGCGCCAATAGGAATGCTCATCGCGCATTGCGGGCAATCCTTCGTAGTCGGTGCGGCAGGCGCTTCCGGCTTTTTTGTCCAGCGATTCACTTGTTGCACCAGGATGAAAACGGCGAACGCCACGATTAGGAAATTGATCACCGTGTTGATGAACAGCCCGTAATTCAACGTTGGCTGTGGTGGGATCGCTGCCTTTGCCGCAGCAATCGAATCGTAATGTACGGGGCCCAGGTTGACAAACAGTTGTGAAAAATCAACATGTCCGAGCACCTTGCCGATCGGCGGCATGAGCACATCTTCGACCAGCGAAGACACGATCTTTCCAAACGCTGCACCGATAATGATGCCGACTGCCATATCCAACACGTTGCCCCGCATGGCAAATGCTTTGAATTCCTTCAGCACGTTCTTTCTCCTTTGCTCTTTCGATCGAAGGTACGTGTGACAGCCTTGGGCGGATTCCCCGAATTTGGGTGGCCGTCAGTGGCGCGGATTATATCGAAACGGGAGGGCAAAAACAGTGAGGTACGCCCACGCGAAACTGCAATGGGCGGATTGCAAAGGACCGTCTAACGGGGCCGCAATGCAAACGCGCATCCAATAAATCCCCTTAATGCCAGGATGCCTCCACCGGCCGCCAGCATAGGTCCTACCCAAAGAAACGGCGCCCAGCGGATCGCGAACATCAGGGCTCCTACGAGCACGAGAGACAGGCCGCGCGCCCAACTTTCCCAGTGCACCCACCATTGTCCGTGGCGGGGAAAAGCCCGGAGTCCCCACAGAACCATGGCGATACTCAATATCAGCCACGGCAAACTGTGCCGGTCCACATAAATATGGCGAATCACACCCAGCCACACGACGAGCACACCGAGCAACACGAAGATCAGTTCAATGGTAAACCGCAGCAGCCGCTCGGGAGTGAGCATGGCCGAAGCGCCGGCTCAAGCGACGCGTTCAATGCGCAGCTTCTGGATGACGACCGGCGTGCGCGGCCGGTCGTTCGAATCGCGGGGCACGTTGGAGATTTTGTTGGCTACCTCCTGGCCTTCCACTACTTCGCCGAAAATCGTGTGACGGTTGTCCAGCCAAGAGGTTTCGGCCACGGTGATGAAGAATTGGCTTCCGTTGGTGTTCGGTCCGGAGTTGGCCATCGAGAGCTTGCCCGCTTTCGAGTGCTTCAGCGACGGGTGAAACTCGTCTGCGAACTTGTAGCCCGGTCCGCCCATTCCGTTGCCATGCGGGCAGCCTCCCTGAATCATGAATTGCGGGATCACCCGGTGGAAAATCAGCCCGTCGTAGAATGCGCGCTTTTCCTTTTGCCCGGTCTTTTCATTTGTGAATTCTTTCGTGCCTTCCGCCAGCCCGACGAAGTTCGCCACAGTTTTGGGCGCTTCTTTTTCGAGCAGCTTGATGACGATATTTCCCTGCGAAGTCTCAAAAATGGCGTAGGTTCCGGCCGGTCGGCTCATGCGCGCTCCTTGAATTCCGCTTCATCCTACACGAGCGGCCCGGTGCCGCGCTACCTTGTCCGTCTGCGCTTCACACACTGGAAAGTCTGTTAGCCCTTTTTCAAGGCGGCAAACCTCAGACGCACATAATCCGCCGTCCATTTTCCTTCTGCGTCGCAGAGCAGCGGCCGCAAAGCTTCTCGCACTTCTTCAACGTAAGCGGGCCGTTCGGGAGGCGGCAAGCTCGCCGTAAAACTTTCTGCAAAAGTCTCGAGCCATCCCGTGACATCTCCGGGAAGCGGTGTCGGCCGGGGAATGAGTGCGATGTAGCTTATCGAAAATTCAGCAGTCTTCAATTTTTCTGAATATTCTTCGACCGCCGGGAAATACCAGGGAACCGCCGCTTCTCCATCCATCCCGCGGCGGTTGAGCGCTTCCACCAGCGCATTTTTGATCTTCGCGATGCAGCCATGACCGCCCATTTCCGCCACAAACCGTCCGCCCGGCCGGAGCGCGCGCCATACGCCCGCGATCACCGCATCGGGGTTATGCATCCAGTGCAGCGCTGCATTGCTGAACACCGCGTCAAAATCTCCATCGAACGACAATTTCTCCCCATCCATGACGCGCGCATTCAGCCCCAACTTGCGGGCTGCTTCGACTTGCGCCGCGCTGCCATCCACGCCGACGACCGCGCATCCCATTGCCGCCAGTTTCGCCGTCAGTATGCCGTCTCCACAGCCGAGGTCGAGAATCCGCTCGCCAGAGCGAGGAGCAAGCAACTCCACCACCGGCGCTCCCAGATCAGCGACAAACCGCGCGTTGCGCGCGTAGCGTTCCGGATCCCAGGTTTGAACAGGAGTCATGAACCGAAGCCAAAACCCAAGCGACCTACCAGCCCTTTTGCTTGCGCAGCTCGGTGATGTGTGCAACGTGATGCTTGCCATGCCACTCGTAGAGGAACAGCAACCAATCCACGTTTCGGTCGCCCTTGTGATCGGGATGCACGAGAGTTCTCGCGAACTGTTCCGCCTTGAGTGACCGCCAGATGCGGTCCCAGCGATCGTGCACTGTCGCCAAGAGCATCAGTGAGGTTTCGATCGGTGTGGACTTGGCGTCCTCCAGCTTCGCCCAGGCTGCCTCGTCGTACGGTTTAATTGTGGGTTTCTCTTCCGTGAGTGCCAGTTTCAGCCGCACGTAGGCATTCAGGTGGCTGTCCGGCACGTGATGCACGACCTGCCGGACCGTCCAGCCTCCATTGCGGTATGGCGTATCGAGCTGCGCGTCGTTCAATCCCTTCACTGCAGCACGCATCTTAGCGGGAGTAGATGCTATTTCTTCAATAGCCTGCTGGCGCCGGGCAGGCGTTACCTGCGCGGGCATCTGGAAATCTCCAATCGGGTAGCGCGGGTCCATCGTTAAATTCTCCTCGGGCAACCTGGATGGTATTGGCACTATAGCCGCGCGAAATTATGGCGGTCAACGCCGTTTCGCAAACAAAGGGTCTCCAATTTGGCCGTCTCTCTTCTAGGCGCGGCGAACTCCGACGGGCCAATGTTACAATATCGCTCGCCGTATCCGGCGGGCGCAGTGCGGAATCTAATCGTTGGAGAGCATCGGAATGCACAATGTCGTGATCATCGGCAGCGGCTGCGCGGGTTTGACCGCAGCGATTTACACCGCACGCGCCAACCTCAAACCTCTCGTTTTGGATGGCCATGAGCCTGGCGGCCAGCTTTCCTTGACCACTCACGTCGAGAACTTCCCTGGCTTTCCGGATGGCATTCTCGGACCCGAACTCATCGAGAACATGCGCAAGCAGGCGCAAAAGTTTGGCGCCGAGTTCAAGGCTGGCGCCGTGACGGAAGTCGACCTGCGCCAGCGCCCCTTCAAAGTCGTTGCCGGAAAGCAAACCTATGAAACGCAATCGCTGATCGTCGCGGCCGGGGCTTCCGCCCGCTTGCTGGGGTTGAAGGGCGAACGCGAGCTGATCGGGCATGGCTTATCCACTTGCGCCACGTGCGATGGCTATTTTTTTCGCGGCAAGCCCATCGCCGTCGTGGGCGGCGGCGACACGGCGATGGAGGAAGCGAATTTCCTCTCGCGCTATGCCAGCACCGTCTATGTCATTCACCGGCGCAAGGAATTCCGCGCATCGAAGATCATGGTCGAGCGCGCCAAAAAGAATGAGAAGGTCGAATTTGTCACGCCGTTTGTGGTCGAGGAGATTCTCGCCCCCCAAGGTCTGGTGGAAGGCGTGCGTTTGCGCAATCCCGAAACCAAGGAAGTGCGCGAAATCGCCCTCGATGGCGTCTTCGTCGCCATCGGCCACGACCCCAACAGCACCGTGTTTAAGGGAAAGCTGGACATGGACTCGAACGGCTACCTCATCGCCAAGCACGGCAGCCTGACGTCCGTACCCGGAGTCTTTATCGCGGGGGACGTCCAGGATCACCGTTACCGCCAGGCGGTTACCGCCGCGGGTTCCGGCTGCATGGCCGCGATGGACGCGGAAAAGTTCCTCGAAGAGCACAAGCACTAATGGCGTTTCAAACCAGCGTGCCAAACTTCCTGGTTTTGTGCTTGCTGGCGTGGCTCGAGTTCATCACCGATAATTTGTTGGGCATGGAGTTTGGAACGCCACTAGTGTCATTCTTCGCAGGCTGCCATAATTAACGGCGCATGCTCCGCTCCACGCTTCTCAAACTTTCCGAAAGCAAGAAATTCGCCGGTTGGGTCACTTCCAACGGCACCACGCGCCGCATGGCCCGCCGCTTTGTTGCCGGCGAAGCCCTTGACGAGGCCGTCGCCGCTGCGCGCACCTGCAATGATGCCGGAATGATGGTCAGCCTCGATCACCTGGGCGAAAATGTTTCCACGATTTCCGACGCGCAGCGCGCCCGCGACGCCTATCTCGAGGTTTTCGAGCGCATTGCTGCGGAAAAGCTGCACGCCAACGTCTCCTGCAAACTCACGCAGCTTGGGTTGGACATCAACAGTGAGTTCTGCGAAGGCCTGGTTGTGTCCATCGTCGAGCGTGCCGCCGGCTTTGACAGTTTCTTGCGTGTGGATATGGAAGGCTCGGCATACACGCAGCGCACGATCGACCTCGTCAAGCGCGTGCGCTCGCGCAATCCGGCCGTTGGCGCAGTGATCCAGTCCTATCTCTACCGCAGCGAAAGCGACATCACGGACTTGCTCGCCTACGGCTGCCGCGTCCGTTTGTGCAAAGGCGCTTACAAGGAGCCGGAGGACGTTGCGTACCCGAGAAAAGAAGACGTGGACGCCAATTACGTCCGCCTGATGCAGCTGCTGCTCTCCAGCGGCTTTTACCACGCCATCGCTACGCACGACCCGCGAATGATTGCGGCCACGATTCGTTTTGCCGCCGCTCAGCAGATCTCTAAGGACGATTTCGAGTTTCAGATGCTGTACGGTGTGCGCACGGATTTGCAACGCCGGCTCGTGAAGGACGGCTACCGTTTGCGCATCTACATTCCGTTTGGCAACGACTGGTTTCCGTATTTTATGCGCCGGCTTGCTGAGCGTCCTGCCAACGTCGGCTTCCTGATCCGCAATTTCTTTCGCAAGTGAGCTGTGACACAGTTACAGTTTCCGGCACACCGTGACGCCGTCGCGCAGCGGAATCAGCACGGGATAGAGCTCTTTCGACGCATAGACCAGCCGGTTGAATTCCTGCACGCCTTGGGTGTCATGGTCTTCGGCCCCTGCCGGGCGCGCCACTTTTCCCGACCATAGCGTGTTGTCCGTTACTAGCAAGCCACCGCGCTTGAGCTTTGGCAGCGCAACTCGCAATGCCGCCGGATATTGGTGCTTGTCCACGTCAATGAAAATCAGGTCGAATTTGCCCGGCGTTTTCTTCAGCAGTTCCATGGCGTCGCCGACTTTGACCGCAATTCGCCGCTTCAACCCCGCCATGCGGAAGTACACCTGTGCGCGCTGAGCGTTAGCGGGGTCTCCGTCCGTGTAAAAGACTTTCCCTTTCGGCCCCACGGCCCCCGCGAGCCAGATCGTGGAATACCCGATCGCCGAGCCCATCTCGAAAATCCGTTTCGCTCCGGAAACTTGCGCGAGAAGCGCCAGCAGTCGCGCAACCGCCGGCCCGATGATCGGAACCCGATACTGTTCGGCATGCGCTTCCATTTCCGTTATGATCGTGTCGCGTTCCGGCAGCAGCTTGTAGAGGTATTGCTCCACATCATCCTGGATGTACCCGCTGCGCAGATTCTGACTTCGGATCATAGTGTTTCCCCCGTCTTGAGCGCATGAATCTTCAGCCCTTTGATTTTCTTCGTTTCCTTCCGTAAAGCCTCCACTGTCCCAGTCAGGAAAGGAAACGTTGCGTAGTGCATGGGAATGACATGCTTCACGCCCAGCAGGCGAATCGCGTAAGCTGCTTCTCGCGGCCCCATCGTGAAGCGGTCTCCGATCGGCAGCAGGGCCACGTCCGGTCTGTAAAGTTCGCCAATGAGCTTCATGTCCCCAAACAACGCCGTGTCTCCCGCGTGATACACCGAGAGTCCACCTGGCATGCGCACCACATATCCGGCTGGCTCGCCGCCATAGTGCCGCACGCCCCCGTCGTCGATGGAATTCGAATGAAACGCGTGCGTCATCGTGATTTCAAAATCGCCGATTTTCTGCGAACCGCCTTTCCCCATCGGGCGAGTTTCCTCGACGAAACCCTTGCTCTCGATCCAGAGGCACGTCTCAAACATAGCCGCTATCTTCGGTCGGTGCTGCTTCGCGAGAGCGAGCAGGTCTCCCATGTGGTCCGTGTGCGCGTGGGTCAAAAAGATCGCGTCCAGCCGTTCCAATTTCTTCAGGGCCTCAGGACACCACGGATTCGTCGTCACCCAAGGATCCATCAGCGCCACTTGTCCCGAGGGTGTCGTCAGCGAAAACGTGCTGTGCCCCAGATAAGTAATCCGGTTGCCTTTGGTCTTGAGCACAACTCCTCCCGAGCCACTCCTCAACCGCGCGGCGCTAATTGCTTCCCGCGCTGAGCAGCGACTTGATCGCTTCTTCATACGTGGCGCGGTCGCGCTCGCCGATGAACTGCCCGACGCGCCTCCCGTCTTTGCCATAGAAGAACGAGGCTGGCAGCGACCCATTCCACTCCGGAAGCACGGCTTGCCGGAACGGCTCCTCCTCGCTCGGCTTTCTCCGATAATTCGGAAAGATGGGCTTGTACCGCGCGATGAACCGCCGCATCAGGATCAGGTCGCCGTCCTGGTCCAGGTTTACGCCCACGACTTTCAACCCTTGTGGCGCGTACTGTTTCGCCAGCTCATTCAGCATGGGGTACTCGTCGCGGCAAGGCTCGCACCACGTCGCCCAAAACGTGACCAGCAGCGGCTCTCCGCGGTACCGCTCAATCAGCTTCGCGTATCCTTGCGTGTCGATCAGTTCCGGGTCCTTGGGTGCTGCGGCCTTCGGAGTCTGCGGTGCCGCCAGCGCGCTCAATCCTGCTGCCAATCCCAGCAAAATCATGCCGATTCGCCGTCTCATGGTTGTCCTTCCCACTCTCATTCTATCGATACCCCCTCCGGTTGAGAAACGCATTCCCTCCGCGTAAAATGCCCTTAGCTGCTTGTCGTTCTCAGCAGCCCCGTGGTATAAGGACGTTTTCGCCGGTCGTGCCGATTTTTCACAAGAGCCCCGGCCCGAACAAAGGAGACCTAGAATGGCTTACGTGATTGCCGAGCCGTGCATCGGCACCAAGGACACCGCCTGCGTTGACGTTTGCCCGGTGGATTGCATCCACCCGCGCAAGGACGAACCCGATTTCGAGGCCGAGACCCAGTTGTACATCCATCCTACCGAGTGCATCGATTGCGGCGCGTGCGTTCCGGTTTGTCCGGTGACCGCCATTTTCGCCCTCGAAGATCTGCCGGAGAAGTGGTCCAAGTTCACTCCCATCAACTCCGAGTGGTACGCCAAAAAGGGCAAGTAGCTCGCTCCTTTAGACGGCAAGCACCGATGATTGTTTTCTGCGGCACGCCCCAGCGTGCCGCTTTTTTCTGTGAAGATAAGTTCAAGATCGCCCACGTGCCATGCCAACTCTTTCCTTCCGTACATCATCTATTCTGGAAGCGTTTGCCTGTGGAGGTTTGCTTGAAATCTAGCCACGTCCTTCCTCGAGTCGTTGCCGCCACGTTGCTTTTTGCCCTCCCTTCTCTTGGTCGCACCCAAACGCACGCGTCGGCAACGCAAACTGCCCAAGTCCACCACGCCGCCACCCTCGAAGGGGACTGGGCCGGCTCGCTGCAAGCCGGTGACGCCGTTCTTCATCTCGTGCTCCACGTCTCGAAAGCGCCGGACGGCTCGTACAAAGCGACCATCGACAGCCTGGATCAAGGCGTCTACGGCATCGAAGTCACCTCGCTGACGCTCGTAGCCCCTACGCTCAAGCTTTCCGTCTCCTCGGTCGGCGCCGCGTACGAAGGAAAAATCCTCGCCAATTTTACAGGCATCGAAGGTCTCTGGTCGCAGGGCGTCGTCAGCCTTCCCCTCGCCTTCCGCCGCCAGGCCGCCGGCGCCGGAGCGAAAAAGCCTACCGACGCCATCGCTTCTTCCGAGGGTGTTTGGCAGGGCGCGCTCACCGGCCACGGCATGCGCCTGCGCTTTCAGCTGCACGTGTCGCATGATGACCACAAACAACTGGTCGCCGCCTTGGACAGCCCCGACCAGAAAGTAAGCGGCCTGCCCGCTACCAAAGTCTCGCAGAAGGACGACGTCTTTCATTTTGAAATTCCGGTTGTCGAAGGCGTGTATGAAGGCACGCTCAATGCGACGCGAAATACCATCACCGGCACTTGGACGCAAAACGGTTCCCCGCGCAATCTCGAATTCAAGCGCTCCGACAAATTGCTCGAGCTTTCCCGCCCGCAAGATCCCGTGAAGCCTTATCCCTACCGCGAAGAGGAGATCACTTTCGCGAACGACGCAGCGAAAATCTCTCTCGCCGGATCCTTGACCATTCCTCAAGGGTCCGGGCCTTTCCCCGCTGCCATTTTGATCTCCGGCTCCGGGCCGCACGATCGCGACGAACTTCTCGACGGCCACCGCCCCTTTCTTGTCCTCGCCGACCACCTCACGCGCAACGGCATCGCCGTACTGCGTTTCGACAAGCGCGGCATTGGCAAATCCACCGGCAATTACGAACAGGCGGTCACCGAGGATTTCGCCGCCGATACGGAAGCCGCGCTCGCCTACCTGAAAACGCGCAAGGAGCTCGATCCGAAGAAAATCGGCTTGATCGGCCACAGCGAAGGCGGCCTCATCGCGCCTCTGGTCGCTGCTCATTCCCAGGATGTCGCCTGGATCGTTCTGCTGGCAGGTCCCGGCGTTAAAGGCGAGGAAGTCCTGGTCGAACAATCGGAAGCCATGTTGCGCGCCGCCGGGGTGCCAGACGGCGAAATCTTTCGCATCGTCTCCTTCAACAAGAAGTCCTACGAGTTGGTCCGCGAGGAAAAAGATCCGGCCGCGTTGGAGGCGAAGCTCAACGATCTCGCCCAATCCACCAGCACGGGCGCGGCCATCCCCGCCAATGTGCTGAAGGCGCAGATTCGCGTCTTGCTCTCGCCGTGGTTTCGCGCTTTTCTCGATTACGATCCCGTTCCCGCGTTGCAAAAGACGGCCTGCCCGGTACTCGCGCTGAGTGGCGAAAAGGATCTCCAGGTCCCGCCAAAGGAAAATCTTTCAAAAATCAAAAAGGCTCTTGAAGACGGCGGCAGCAAGGATTTTCAAGCCACGGAACTGCCCGGCTTGAACCATCTCTTCCAGCACGCGCCCACCGGCTCGCCCACCGAATACGGTGCCATTGAAGAAACCATGGCTCCCGAAGCCCTCAACGCCGTCTCCGACTGGATCAAGAAGCACACCGCCCCTTAATCGTAAGTGAGCCCTCGTGTTGGCCCACCTTTCCGATGCTTGCACCGGGCGCGACTCACCAGTCACTATTCACCAGCTTGCTCCGAGCGCAGCGAGGAGTCACTCTTTCGATGTGGACCATCGTCTCAACAAATGAAGCCCGGTTGGCCGGTCAGGGTATCATGTTATGGGAAATCGACTGTCCCCATGCCCCAGACCTTTCATCTCGCTCTGCTCATCCATGCCCATCAGCCCTGTGGCAATTTCGACCACGTTCTAGAGAAAGCTTACGTCGATTCCTACCTCCCCTTTCTCGAACATCTCGAAAAACATCCTGGTATTCACGTTGGCCTGCACTACTCTGGCCCCCTGCTCACGTGGATCGAACGGCACCGGCCGGAATATTTCCCCCGCCTGAGAAAACTCGTCGAAAGCGGCCAGGTGGAACTTGTCGGCGGCGGTTTTTACGAGCCCATTCTCGTTTCCATTCCGCCGGAAGATCAATTCGAACAAGTCACGCGCCTCGCCGCGTATATCGAAGAACATTTTGGCAAGCGGCCCACCGGCGCCTGGCTCGCCGAGCGCGTTTGGGAGCCCCAGCTTCCCTCCGTTCTCGCCGATGCGCATGTTTCCTACACGCTTGTCGACGACATGCACTTTCTCGCTGCCGGTTTTGAACCCGAAGAGCTCTTCGGCGCCTACATCGCCGAAGACCGCGGCAAGTCCGTCTGGCTCTATCCCGGCCAAAAAGCGCTCAGGTATCTCGTGCCGTTTGGAAAAGTGGAAGACGTCATCGCCTACCTCCGCAATGCCGCCAGCCTCCATCCCGGCGGCGTGGCCGCCATGGGGGACGACATGGAGAAGTTCGGCGTCTGGCCCGGCACGCACGACCATTGCTACAAGGACGGCTGGCTCGAAGAATTTTTCGACGCCCTCGAAGAGAATTCTGACTGGCTGAAAGTCAGCACTCCCGCGGAATATCTCGCTTCACACACTGCGCTGGGCCGGGCCGATCTTCCCACCGCTTCTTACACCGAGATGATGGAGTGGGTCTTTCCCACGCGCGTCCGCCAGCGCTATCACGCCGTCCTTCAGGAATTCACTTCGCGCCCGGAGGTCCTCGCGTTTCTCCGCGGCGGCTCCTGGCGCGGCTTCTTCCGCAAATATCCGGAGTCCAACCTGCTCCACAAGAAGATGCTGCGTGTCTCCGCGCGCATCGCCGCTGTGTCTGAACATCGTGGCAATCCCCATCCAGCCCCGGCCGCAGACGAAATCGCCAAGGCCCGCGATCTGCTTCAGCGCGCCCAGTGCAACGACGCCTACTGGCACGGCATCTTCGGCGGCATTTACGCGCCGCATCTCCGCACGGATCCTTGGCGCAATCTCATCCGCGCCGAAGCCATCGCCGACCGTCACACGCCCGGAGCTGTCGCTCCCCGCGTCGAGCTCCTCGACTACGACGCCGACGGCTCGAACGAACTGCTCTTCACCTCACCCGAATGCCAGGCGCTTCTGAAGCCCGCCGATGGCGCCACCCTCTCCGTTCTCGATTTCCGCCCCGCCGCCGCGGCGCTCGTGAACTCCATCCTGCGCCGCCCCGAGGCCTACCACACGCGCCTGCGCGAAGCCGCCAACAAGCCCGCGGCCGGCGCCGCGGTCTCCATTCACGAACAGACCCGCGTCAAGGAGCCCGGCCTCGAGCGCTTCCTGCGCTACGACCGCTGGCCCCGCCACGCCTTCCGCATTTTGATTTTTGATCCCGCGCGCACCCAGGCCGATTACGAGGCCCTCGAGCTCCACGAAGACGCGGGCTTCGCCGGCGGCAACTACACCGTGAAAAATTCCGCTTCCACGAGCGCCGAACTCTTCCGCTCGGACTCGTTTCAGCCGCACGGCAAAACAGAGACCTCCGCGCCCAAGCTCCTGCTCATCAAAACGTTTTCTTTCAGCCCGTGTCCCAACGGCTTCGAAGTCGCCTGCGAAATCACGCTGAAGCTCAAAGAAACGCTGGAGAAACCCGTGGCTCTCGGCATCGAAGCCATCGTCAACCTTCTGGCTCCCACGGAGCCCGACCGTTTCTTCGAAACGCCCACGGGCCCCGCGAATCTGCGCTACAGCGGCATTCTGCCCGCGCCCATCCTCCGCATGGAGGATGGCTGGCAGCGCGTGCGCGTGGCCTTGCATGCGCCGCTCGCCGAGGGCTTCTGGGTCGCTCCGATCGAAACCGTGTCCGAATCCGAGGAAGGCTTCGAGCGTGTCTACCAGGGCTCGCAGATACTTGCCGTCTGGCACCCACCGCTCACCACCCAGAAAACCTGGTCCACCCGCCTCCTCCTCCGCTCCGAATCCTTCTAACGCAATCAGTCCCCCACGTCGTAGCGCCGAAGTGATACTTTCCGAGTGGCCGACAATACGTCCGGAATGTGACCTCGGCTTGGGGTGCATGTACTCCAGCCCCTCTGCCCGCTTCTCGGCGCTCCACACATTTCAAGCCTTTGCGATTTCTGAAGAGCCCCCACGCAACAACGGCTTGCGGGGCGCCCTCGCGGTCGAGTGACCTCAACGGTCAAGGCCGCCCGCCCTTGCAAGGGGGAGAAGGTGACCCAAAACCTAGTATCTGGTGTGACAGAGAATGGGAGCGGCTCAAAAGGATTAAACGTCGTATAATCTCGTGCGCGCAACTGCGGAGCAGAACATATCAACGTACAAGAACAAATCAAGAACTATATTACCAGCCAACCGGAGCCAAAACGCAGTGACATGCGAGAGTTGCATCGGCTCACACTTCAAGTGTCACCAGAATGCAAATTATGGTTCTTCGATGGTAAAGACAGCAAAAATCATACTGTTTCCAACCCTACGATT
>CAZGFL010000066.1:0-22173 GCA_964524985.1 uncultured Acidobacteriaceae bacterium | reverse complement strand
TCTCGTGTTGCTCCAACTCGTGGCTGTTGCCACGGTGAAATCAAATGAGACGAGACCCGGTCCTTGTGTTGGTCCGAACCCATTTCCCGTAATTGTCACCAAAGACCCCACAGGCCCCGAACTTGGGTTCACACTTGAGATGCTGGGATAAACAGTGAAAGTCATGCCGTTGCTCGCTACACCTCCCACCGTGACAACGACGTTTCCGGTGGCCGCGCCGGAAGGGACAAGCACCGTGATGCTCGCAGCGGTCCAGTTGCTCGCGGTGCCGGCCGAGATACCGTTAAACGTGACTGTGCTGGTGCCTTGGGAGGCGCCAAAGTTCGCACCGGCAATCGTCACGGAAGTTCCGACCGGACCGTTGTTGGGCGTCAAGCTAGTAATAGTCGGCGGTGGTGGCGGGACTGTGAACGGAACAGCATTGCTCGCGACTCCACCGACAGTGACGATGACGTTTCCGGTGGTTGCGCCTGTCGGCACGAGCACGGTAATGCTCGCAGCGGTCCAGTTGCTCGCGGTGCCCGCCGAGACACCATTAAACGTGACAGTGCTCGTCCCTTGCGACCCGCCAAAATTCGCGCCCGCAATCGTCACCGAGGTTCCCACCGGACCCGATGTCGGACTCAAAGAAGAAACATACGGCGGAAGCGTTCCGCTCGCTGCCTTGAAGGCGGCCAGGAGAGCGCCTCCGTTGTCGGAGTTCGATAGCGTGGCGCCAACGGACACCGCCCCTGCTGCCACCTGGACCGCGTCCTCAGTAATCAACTTTGTATTCGGAGCCGCGGGCACGCGGTCTTCGATGTTGTACCCGCTTCCAGCAGTAAAGGTCAGGCCGTCGGCAGTCGTCACCTCGCCTAGGATCAAATCTCCACCCACCGTAGTGGTAGCTGGTCCACTGTTCAGCGTGGTCCCGGAGCCCTGCGCTGCGGCCGTCACGTCAATGGAATTTGATGCGGCTACGCCGGAATATTCCAGAATCGCAAATCGCAGCGTGTTGTTCGCAAGGGATTCGGAAACCGTGACGGTGTTGCCGCCAGCAGCAATGTTTTCCGCATAGAAGATCGCCAGCGTTTCGCCGTTGGGCGCATCCAGCGTCTGGTTGAGCTGCACCGCTTGATGGTAGGAGTTCCCCCGCGTATCGCTGACGGTAAAAACCTGGCTGGAATGCCCGGCGCGAATGACCACACCAATCCAATTGCCCGCAGTGTTGTTTGCGGGAAACGCCAGCGAGGAGGAAAGTGTAATCCCTGCATCCTTGCTCGTGTGCTGCACGAGCGTGATTCCCGCCTGCGCTCGTACGGGAATAAGGCCCGCGATGAACAGAACGAGCGACAGAGCCACTGGCCAGGGCAGCCAGCCTTGAAACCGAGCACGGTCTCGGACGTGAACGCGCGTTACCATTGCCAACGCTCCTGGGACAGTTGAGGGCACGAATGATGGCATGAATTCTAGCCGGGAACTTGAGTTACACGTCGAGGCTACCGCTCCGGTGTCCCCGTCCGGTTGATGGTGGAACCGTGAACACCTTCTGGACGACTCCTGTTTCTTGGTGTTGCAATAATGGGACGATATCACTTATATAAGGCTGCTGGGGAGAAAGTCAACGCTTAAGCTCTTCAGGCCAGCGCCTGCTTCAAGTCCTCGAGCAAATCGTCTTTGTCTTCCAGGCCCATGGAGACGCGCACCGTTCCTGGGCTGACGCCGGCCCGCGTTAGCTCTTCGTCGCTCATGTTGTAGTGCGAGCTGTACAGCGGAAGGCTGACGAGCGATTCCACGCCGCCGAGGCTCACGGCCAGCAGAAACAGGCGCACGCGATCGCAGAACTCTCGCGCTGCAGGCAATCCGCCCTTCATGTCGAATGCCAGCATCGAGCCGAACCCGCGCATCTGCTGTTTCGCCAGCGCGTGATCCGCGTGGGACTGGAGGCCGGGATAATGCACGCGCGCGACCTTCGGATGCTTTTCCAGGAATTCCGCAACGGCCACGGCATTCTCGCATTGCCGTTGCACGCGGACGCCCAGAGTTTTTATGCCGCGGATCAAAAGGTAGGCCGCGCCGGGATCCATTGACCCGCCAAGATAAATAATCATCTGGCGCACCTTGTGCATCCACTCCTCACTGCCCACGGAGACGCCGGCAATGATGTCCGAGTGTCCCGCCAGGGCTTTCGTGGCGCTGTGGACCACCATGTCGTAGCCCAAAGCGATGGGGTTTTGCAGGACCGGAGTTGCAAAGGTGTTGTCGATGAGGGAGACGAGCTTGTGCTTCTTCGCAAACGCCACCGCTTTGTGAATGTCCACGAGACGAAGCGTCGGGTTCGTCGGTGTTTCGATGTACAGCGCGCGGGTGCGCGGAGAGACGAGCTTTTCCATCCCGGCGAGATCCGTTCCCACGTGGTGAACGGTGATGCCCATGTTCGGAAAAACGTCGCGCATCAGCCGGTACGTGCCGCCGTAAACCTGCGCCGTCGAGATGAGCTCATCGCCAGCCTTTAACGCGGCCAGGAGCGACGAGGAAATCGCGGCCATGCCGGAAGCCGCGACGACGGCAGCTTCGGCGCCTTCGAGCGCGGCAATCTTCTTCTCCGCCACGCTCAGCGTGGGATTGCCGTAGCGCGTGTAAATGTAGGCTTTGCTCTTGCCCTCGGCCCATAGTTTCATTTCCTCGCTGGAGGCAAAAGTGAACGTCGAGGTGCGAATAATTTCCGTGACCACGGGACCATTGACGCCGTGGCGCGGTGGCTCCCCGCCGTGAATGGCCTGGGTTTGTGGGCCGAACTTGGGATGTTTTTCACTTTTCATGAGAATCAGTTTGCGCTCACTCCCGGGAGAAAAACAGCCTCCAAATTGGCGGCCCGCTGGACAATTTGGGCGGGCTCGAGAGAATGGCGACGTAAAGTCGCCTCTACAAGACAAGGCACTTCGTTTTGCTACTTGTGGCGAATCTCCACGGGAGCGCGCGTGCGGTCGAGCGGAAAAACTTGGATTTGCCACTTCACAGGGACCGAAGTTGGCACGTAGCAGATGGTTTTGTCGCAAGCCTGATATTCCAGTTTTCCCGCAATCGTGAAGGTCTTGCCGTCTTTTCCCAACGAGCCCCAGAATTCGGAAGTAGTACTGACTTTTATGTCCTGGCTGATACGAAACGTTCCTTCAAAGACAGGAACTTTTTCCTTGATGGCGGGCAGATAGAGAATTTTGGAGGGCGGGTAAACCGCGGGCTTCAACTCCATCTCTTTCATCTCGTCGATTACCAGCTTAATGGGCTTATAACCCTGCGTGCCAGGGGCGTAGACGTGCACATCGGGAGGCAGGCGGACTTCGGCAGAGAGGGTGAAGCGCGTGCCGGGAACGCCGGTGCGGTCAGATTGTTCGAGGGCCAGTTGCAGGTGCGGCGCCTCGACGGTATCGACGACTTCCTCCCCGAGTTCCGGAAAAAGCTTGGCAATCAGGCCATTGCCGGTGAGGCGCTCGCGGTATTTGGCCTCAAAAAACTTTTCCTTGATGACGCCGTTTGCGTCGATGAAGAAATATCCCGGGCGCGCAAAACCCTTTTGCATCCCGGTAGCTTCGGCGTTGAAGACGCCGTAGGCGCGGATGATCTTCGAGTCGGGATCCGCTAGCAGCGGGTAAGTAACCTTGTGGCGGTCGGAGAAGAATTTCAGAATCTCTTCCGAGTCGTAGCTGATGGCCGCGAATTTGATCCCTTGCTTCTCGAATCGCGGAATGGCGCTTTGCAGCTGGACCAGCTGCCCCTTGCAGAACGGTCACCAGTCCGCGGAGCGGAAAAAGAGGAGAACGGTGCCGTTCGGTCCTTTCAGGGTGTCGAGGGTTTGCGTCTTGCCGGACTGGTCGCGGAGCGAAAACGAAGGAGCCTTTTGGCCGACGGCAAGGCCGATGGACATCAATTCGAGAGAAGCGACGCGAATGGTATCGCCGTCGAGACTCCCGTGAACGGTAACCGTGTCGCCCAAATGCCCCGCGGTTGGTGCCTGCGGCTCGAGAGCGTACATGACGCGGTTGGTGTCGTCATAGAGAGCAAGCTTCGCGCCCGGCGCATTGTGGAAGCACTCCGGGGATTCGGCAAAAGCCTCGTCGGCGTTGCAACTGCTGTAGACGACAATGCCCGACCACGCCCCGGAATTGGGCGTACTGGTTTGCGCCGTGGCGGTGAAGGAGGCGAGCAGGAGAACCGCGAGAAGAAGGATGAGGCTCTTAGTCATGACCTGTCTCAGTGGTGCGTAGCCCGGGCGCATTGTAGCACGCGGGTCGGGGAGGGGGGAGAACACGCTTTCCCCTGCACCCCCCGGGGGGCTTGTATGTGTGGCGAGCAAAGGACTTGCGGGAGGGGTTTTCGGAAGTGTGGCAATGATTGGAGTTACGGGATGATTTTCTGCAAGTGTGGCAGCTAAAGGGTTTAAGGTGAGAACCAGATCCCTCGACTCCCGATGTAGCAGGCGATTTCTCGGACGCGGAGACACGGAGTCCGCGGAATGGGGCACAAACTTCACCACTGAACTGTAAGCTAGGGGTTTCGGCTCTCAACAGGATTGCGGCGTTCGCTTCTATCAGCGCCAAGCAATCACAGTGGGCCTGCGAGCAGGAGGTACGGCACGCGACTCTGGTGCCGCATGCTTCGCGTGGCCAACTTAGAGAACGCAGGTCCGCAGGGCAAGTCAAGCAATACTTGCCTGTCACCGTTCGCGCAGATGGAAAACGGATCGCTTTTTCGGAAATAATTATCGGACCAAATCGAAACGTTGAAGAAACTCGCGAGCAATTGGCCAAACTACTGAAAGAAGCGGACTACAAGGAGCACGACGAAGAGTATCAAAGATTGGAATGTCTGCGCTGCCATCTTGGAAGCTCGGTGACCCTTCGCCAGCCGAATGAAATGGCAGCTAGCGCGACCCCACGGCCAAAATCGACATCCAGGCCGACGGCCACGCACTGTTTGTGGACCTCGTCAACGTCGTCCACCCAGACAGACATCCACGCGCCTTTGTCGGCCGCTTCATCTCCGTCTACAGTAAACGTCGTAGTATTCGAGCCTCTGCCCCGGCCGCCCTGGGCTCCCTGGCAAAGAAAGATCTCGCACTGGCCTGAGCCCACGGCCCCGAAAGTCGGAGGCGTTCCCCAGTCCCAGCATTTCTTCCAGCCCCACTTCTCGAACCACGCGAAGCTAGCGGAGATGTCGGAAACGTTCAAAATCGGGGTAATGGCCTTCGCATCCACGGGGCGGAAGGATAACACAGCAGACTCAGGGAAGGGCACGATGCCGGCGCTACATGGAGGAAGAATGATGATGCCGGGCTTCCCGCCGCAAGTCGGCGGGTGTCCCATAAACCGGGACAAAGCCCGGCGCTACAAGAGATCGGCGCGACGTGTCGTGCCCTACAAGGGGAAGCAGATCCCTCACCCCCGTTCGCGTCATTTTTTGCAAGCGGCCCTCACCAGGCCAGCGCGACCGGGTTCGGGATGACAGGGGGAGAGGCGTGGGAGAGGCGTGGGAGAGGTCCGTCAGGGCGTGAGTGCGAAGAACAATTCATCGTTTGGAAGACAGCCATCGCCAGAGGACAACCAATTCGCCGAGGAGGAAGAGAGTGCCGAAGATGATCTTGTTGTGCGCAGCTAACCAAACGGGAAGGTAGATGTCGAAATTGGCGGCGCGGTCCTGCGTGAAGCGGGCGGCGACGTCGGTCAAGGGGCAGCGGAAGTGGTTCAGGCCGACGACCAGACATTCCAGCAGGACTAGGGCGCTGAGGCAGGAAGCCCAGTCGAAGCGACGGCGAAGAGCGGCTACTGGCACAGCGAAAATGCAAGAGGCGAAGAAAAGCCAGACCGCAGTATGTAAGAGCTTAATGCAAACGAGTAGCGGCACGCCCGCCCCTTACAAGCAGGAAGCGCGTCAGGCTTCTTCTTCGACGAGGGCTTCTCGAGGCGTTACGCAGAGGAAGTGCTCAGCGAGCGCGGCGGAGAGGCCGCTTGGCCGCACTAATCAGGGCGCGCAGGGCGGCATTGACGGATCGCTCGTCAGGAAAATATTCGGCGACGTCCGGCGAGAGAAGCACGAGATTAGTTCCTGCCCGATAGCGGGCGGTATATTTACCGCGAACACTGCCCTTTAGTTTAGAGAGGTCGTATTCTCTGCGCAGGCCATCACGGCGATCTCGTTTTTCAGTGCTCTTCTTCATGATGTTTGCGTTCGCGCTGCGTTGTTTTGCGGGCGCTTATGATCCTGATGTTTTCGTTGCGATCCAAATGAGCGACGATCAAAACCCGTCCGACGCTCGACATTCCAACAGTGATAAAGCGCTGTTCCGATGCGGAATGATCCGGGTCGGGATACGTTACCGCCAAAGGATCACCAAACACGGTTGCTGCTTCTTGAAAGGAAATCCGGTGCTTCCGGTGATTCTGCCTGGCCTTGCCCGGGTCCCATTCAAAATTCACCATTTTATCTTAGCGCGGTGCCGCGGGGGCGGCAATCAGACCGCCGAAAAACATTCTCAAATGCACAGCCACCAGTGGCGCATGTCGAAGTGCTTGAACGGGTCAGGCTTCTTCTTCGACGAGGGCTTCGCCGTGGGCGGCCTTGTGGGCGGCGATGACTTTTTCCGCGAGCTCGTTGGGCACGTAGTCGTAATGGGAAAATTCCATGGAATACGATGCGCGGCCTTGTGTTTTCGAAGTGAGGTCGGTCGAGTAGCTCAGCATTTCCGCGAGCGGCACCTGCGCTTTCACGATCACGTTATGGCCGCGGGCTTCGCTGCCGGAGATGCGCCCGCGGCGGGAGCTGAGGTCGCCCATCAGGTCGCCGGAATACTGATCCGGCGCGTACACTTCCACGTTCATGATGGGCTCGAGCAACGCGGGGCGTGCCTGCTTCATGGCCTCCTTGAACGCCAGCGAGCCGGCGATTTTGAAGGCGATATCCGACGAATCCACGTCGTGGTATTTGCCGTCGTACAAGATGGCGCGGAAATCGGTCACGGGAAAGCCCGCAAGGTAGCCGCGCGCAGCCGACTCGCGAATGCCCCGCTCAACTGAGGGAATCCAGTTCTTGGGAATTGAGCCGCCGAAAATGTCGTCCACAAACTCGATGCCCTTGCCGCGCTCGACGGGTTCCATCTTGACGCGGCACACGCCAAACTGTCCGTGGCCACCGGACTGCTTCTTGTGCTTGCCTTCGGCGTCGGCCTTGCCGCGAATGGTTTCGCGATAAGGAACCTTCGGCGGCTTCAGCGTGAGGTTCACGTTGTAGCGCTTGTGCAGCTTGGCGACGACCACTTCGATGTGCTGCTGCCCGGAACCGGCGAGCAGGAACTCCTTGGTTTGCGGGTCGCGCGAAAAACGCAAGGCCGCGTCTTCCTCCAGGATTTTGTGAATGGAAACGCCGATTTTGTCTTCGTCCGCGCGG
The DNA here is from genome assembly GCA_964524985.1 of uncultured Acidobacteriaceae bacterium. Lineage (GTDB taxonomy): Bacteria > Acidobacteriota > Terriglobia > Acidiferrales > UBA7541 > Acidiferrum. The sequence goes on along the minus strand of CAZGFL010000066.1, from coordinate 14,754 downwards.
GACTTGGGTTCAACCGCAAAGGTGATGGAAGGCTCGGGAAGCCGCGCGGGGGAATAATAGATGGGCGATGCTTTGTCGCCGAGGGTTTCTCCCGTGGTGGTTTCCTTCAGCTTTGCGATGGCGCCGATATCGCCGGCGTGCAGCTCGCCGACTTCCGTGAGCTGCTTGCCCTGGACGACTTGCGTGTGCTGCAGGCGCTCGGGAAGATTGCGATGGTAATTGGTGAGCGTGGCGTCGTTTTTGAGCACGCCGCTCTTGACCTTGAAGTAGTTGATGCGTCCGGCGAACGGGTCGGCGAGGGTCTTGAAGACAAAAAGCGAAACCGGCTGCGTATCGTCATACTTGCGCTCGACGCGGTCACCCTTTCCGCCGGGGTCTTTAAAGCCGACCTGGGCGTGCTCATCGGGATGCGGAAAGGCGTCGGCCAGGAAGGTGAGCAAACTGGCGGTGCCCACGTTCTGCGCCGCGGAGGTCATCAGTACGGGAAAGATCTTTTCAGTGACGATGGCTTTGCGCACCGCGGGAATCAGGTCGTGAATGGGAATCGTGCCCTCGCGGAAGAACTCCTCCATCATGGCGTCGTCGCCTTCGGCGATCATCTCGACGAGTTTTTCATGCGCTTCCTTAGCTTCGTCGGCGAGCGCGCCGGGAATCTCTTCAATCGACGGCTTGCCATCGCCACCGGGCTTATAGATGTGCGCCTTCATGGCCACCAGGTCGATGACCCCGCGAAACGCTTTTTCCGAACCAATCGGCAACTGCAGCGACACGACGTTGCGCCCGAAAACTTCCTGCAGCGATTCCATGGAGCGCTCGAAGCTCGAGAGCTCGCGGTCCATCCAGGTGAGCACGAACGCGCGGGGAATGTCGTACTCGGTGCAGTAATCCCAAACTTTTTCCGTGGTGACTTGCGCGCCGGTGTGCGCGTCGACGGCGATCAGCGCGGCGTCCGCAGCGATCAGCGAAGCCTTGGCTTCGGTGATAAAGGTGGAATACCCGGGGAGATCGATAAAATTGATTTTGACTTTATCCGAGGAACCGGAAGGGCCCGTGGGGGTGGGAGACCATTCGGCGAAGGCCAAGCCCGTTTGGATGGAGATTTTTCGCGCGATTTCTTCTTCGTCCCAGTCGGTGGTGGCGGTGCCTTCCGCAACTTTTCCCCAGCGCGGGGTCATGCCCGCGGTGAAGAGCAACGACGACACCAGTTGCGTCTTGCCGGTGCCGCCGTGACCTACAATGCCAACGTTTCGGATGTCCTTAGTGAGATAGGTTTTCATGCAGACCTCCCTTTTCCGTGATCCTCGAGCAATCGCGGCGAAGGTCCGCCACCGGTGCTTCAGGCGCGGGCCTGCGCCTGGGTGACTTGGCAACTTAGGAGGAAGAGCGTGCCCTCGTCCGGCGTGAACGCGTTGCGGTTCGCTTTCCTGGGTCTCCGAGCGGGCGGAGGCGAAGGAGATCGAAAAATCCCTGGAACGCTCTCCTGACTTCGCGGATGCTAGCACAGCGGCTGCTTCTGGGCAATGCGGAGGAGGAGGGGAAAGGTAGGCGACTTTGGGGCACTCCGCGCGTTCGTAAAAAGTTTGTACGGGTGGCGGAGAAAAATACCGGGACTAGTACGAGGGCGCGCGAGGCTGCTTGGCGCTTCGCTCGCGTTACGCGTTGGTATGGCAGGACTTAGGGGCGACAGTGAAATCGTCTCATGGGCCACTGGCTTGCGAACTCCCGCGGTGTGAATGTTTGTGCCGAGGAGGGCAGTAATGGAAGAACGGGAACAACCTGAGAACCATAATGAAAGCCGTTGGGAAACAGTGAGTTCGGGGGCGAACCGCTGGCTGGTGCTGGCGGTGGTGGTGTTGCTTGTGGCCGCGGGACTGGCGTTTGGGTACGGCTACCGGCAACAGCTCGCGGTGGGGCACCTGACCGCGCAGCAGTCGGTGTCGGACGCGACCATCAACCAGTTGCAGGGTCAGCTCAACACGGTAACGACGAAATTGAATGACATGGTTGCGACGCAACAAGCCGCACAGCAAGCGGCAGCGCAAGCCGCTGCGCAAAAGAAGACCCAGGTGGCAGCTGTGGCCAAGCGGGGCACAGTGGCCGACAAGCGTTACAAACAGTTGCAGACGCAACTGGAAGACCAGCAGAAACAGTTGAAGGAGACGCAGGATCTGGTGGCCAAGAACCGCTCGGACCTTGAAGGAAGCCTCGGTTCTACTCGCGATGAGTTGAATGGCTCCATCGCGAGAACCCATGATGAGCTAGTGGCCTTGGAGAAGCGCGGCGAGCGCAGCTACTTTGAGTTTGACCTGACAAAGTCAAAACAGTTCCAGCGCATCGGGCCGCTCTCGCTCTCCTTGCGGAAAGCAGACACCAAGCACAAGAGCTATGAAATCCAAATGGTCGTGGACGATAACCACCTGACCAAGAAAAACGTCAATTTGTACGAGCCTATCTGGATCCACACGGAAAACGAAGCGCAGCCGGTGCAGATCGTCGTCAACCGCATCGATAAGAACGAGGTGCACGGCTACATCAGCGCTCCGAAGTACAAGCCGTCGGAAGTTTCATCCACCAGCGGCGCAGCGGCCGTTACGCCCGTGTCCACGCGTCCACAGACGCCGGACCAAAATCCTCAGAATCCCAATCAACCAGAACAATAGAGCACAAACAAAGCCAACGAGGCAGGGCGTCCATGGAGGCGCCCTGCCGTTTTTTTTGCGAGTTGACGTTGCGAGAATTGTGGTGGACGGAAAGAACGATTTCGACTTGAGGTGAGCTACTGAAGATCGGGCTGCAGGGTGACTTCACTGTCTTTCAGCACGTAGATCTGTCGAATCCAATCCGCATGGACGTGGTCTTTCACCACAAAAGTGTGCTTTACGGCCTTAAGTTTGAACGTTGACGGGATGTAGCCGACCAGAGCGTGGTCAATCCAGATTTCCGCGCCTTCTGGCTTTTTCAGAGCGACGGTGCCGAAGCCTTCCGCCTCGACGGGGGCAGTGAGTGTCTCCATCGTGTGCCCAGTGTCCTGCGATTTTTCTCCATGCCTGGGCTCTTTCGGATAAAAGCGGCGCAGAACCGTAACAAGGTGCGAAGCGCTTAGAGCAAAACCAATGCCTGTAACGTTCTTAAGAGTTAGCTTCTGCGTGTTGATCCCAACCACCTCGCCGCGCAGGTTCAGCAGTGGGCCACCGCTGTTTCCGGGATTGACAGGGGCATCGGTCTGAATCCAGGTTCCTGGCCCAGCGTTGGGGAATTCTCCGACGGCGCTGACGATGCCTTGCGTGGCGCTGAAACGCATAGCATCACCGGGATTGCCGATAGCCATGACAATCTCACCTTGGCGTACGTCGCTGGAATCACGAAGAGTAAGGTGGCGGAAGGCGAGTATTCCGGAGGGGTCCTCGGCTTTCACGAACGCGATGTCTAGATTGTCATCAATGTAGGCGACCTTTGCGTGGAGCTCTGGTTCGGAGGATAGCTGAACGGAAAACGATTCCTCGCCGCGCGCGAGATGAGCGTTGGTTGCAATGAAGAAGTAACGAAAATCCTGACCCGGACTTTTCCAAGCCTCGCAAGTAGACCACGGCCGGTTTTGCAAGGCGGACGACGTCCACTGGCGAAAGGTCGGGCCGGGCCTCGCCTTCGGCGAGCGCGGTCGTGGCGGTAATGTCGCCAGTAAAGGTTTCCCCGATAGCTTGCAAGTCGACGTGAAAGTGGGTTGCTTTGATGAGCCAGTATTCGCCTCGATTCCTGCCATTGAGGGAGATCCAATTCATGGGGCCTTCGGTGAGCCTAAGCTCCTTTGTTATGTATCCGGGCAGAGTAAGGCGCGCGACCATGGCGTGCTCCAGCCGCGCTCCAAGCGCCGTTCGCGTTTTGTGAAAGTAGCCGCCGGGAAGATCTTTTTCAAATGGCGTCGTGCCTACTGTGACGCCGTCCAGTTCCACGGTAGCCCCTGCCGGAGTGCTCGTGATTTGCAGTTTTTCGGCAACGGCGCGGAGGGGACAGGCGAGGACAACGAGTCCTGCAAAAAGTGCGACCGTCGTGCGGGAAGCCACGGGAGTGTCTCCCAGTAGGATGACCCTGCACTATTATTATCACAGAGCTAATACTTCAAGCTAGTATCTTTTGTGGAGAAACCTCGTCATGGAGTTTCTCAGCCCGCACGACCTCATGTTTGGGCCGGGGGGTGTTTCTTCGCGTACCCCGAGCACGCAAGCACGGGGAGCCGCGGATACTTGGGAAAGCTGGAATCCGTTAGAGATAAGTTGCAAAAGGAAAAAACCGAGCTGCGGTCCGATTCGACGCGGCGCGCATGGAGACAGTTCGCGCACAACCCGGCGCGTTCGTCCATCTCGGAACTTGGCCGCTCGCCACTCACAGAGGAAGAATAGCAGCGACGCAAGCCGGATGTTAGGACGGTGTCGTACGTTCTGCCGGAGGCGCCGCATCGCTTTCCGCGGAGGCCATTCGCATTCGCGCTTCCTGGACTTTTCCCAGGAACCGCTTCGCCAGTTCGTGTATCCGTCTTTCCTGTTTTCGTTGCAGCGCCTCTCGGGGTATCAAATCTCCGCCGATGCCCAGCGCCGTCGCGCCGGCCAGCAGATAGTCCAACGCGGTTTGCAGGTTCACGCCGCCTGCTGCGACCAGCGAAACGTCTGGAAACGGGACCTTGAGCGCCCGAATGTAACTCTCTCCCCCCACTTGCGCGCAAGGATAGATCTTGATGAAGTCCGATCCCGCTTTCCGCGCGTTGATGACTTCGGTTGGCGTCAGCGCCCCGGCAATCGAAAATACGCCTTTTTTCAATGCGAACTCCAGAACCTCCGGAACAAAACCCGTGCTCGTCAGAAAAACCGCGCCGGCATCCAAACAATGCTGTGCGGTCTCCCTGTCCAGGACCGTTCCCGCACCCACGAGCATATCCGGAAGATCCTTCGCTACGTCCGCGATCACTCGCCAGGCGTTGGGCACGGTCATGGTGATTTCGGCAACGGGGATTCCCGACCGATAGAGAGTCTCCGCTGCATAGCGAGCTTGCTCCGAGGAATTCACACGCACCGCCGGGATGATGGCGATTTCCTCGAGTCGGGCGCGAACCTCTTCTTTTTTTAGCACGCTGGCTCCTCCGCTCCACGATTGACCCGTCTATCAGTTCTATGCAAGGTGCGTTTTGCGCATCCGTTGATCATCCTCACTCGAACGCCCCTTCCGGTACCGGCAGCTTGTCGCCGTCACGGGCGATCCAAACATACAAAGTCGGGAGCAGCATGACGCTCAAAACGAGGGCGGAAACGAGGCCTCCGACAATGACGATGGCGAAAGGCCTCTGCGAGTCGGAGCCAATGCCATGCGACAACGCGGCGGGCAGTAAGCCGAGCGTGGCCACCAGCATGGTCATCATGATGGGACGAAGCCGCAAGACGGCACCTTCGATGGCCGAGTCTTCAATGGTATGCCCGCGCGCGCGGAGCTGGTTGATATATTCCAGCATGATTACGCCGACCTGCACGGAAACGCCAAAAAGTGCCAGGAAGCCAACGCCGGAAGAGACGCTGAAGTGCGTGCCGGTGAAAAGAAGAGCAAGCAGCCCGCCGACCGGCGCGAGGACAACGTTGGCGAGAATCAGCAGCGCCCATTTGAACGAGCGAAACATCGTGTACAGCAGGCCGAAGATCAGCAAGACCGTCAGGGGCACGATGACCAGGAGCCGCGCTTCTGCTCTTTTTTCACTCTCATATTCGCCCTCCCAATCGATGCGGTAACCGCGCGGCAGTTGTATTTGTGCGCCTACCTTGGCAATGGCCTCCTCGACGGCACCGCCGAGATCACGGCCGCGCACGCTGTACTTGACGGCAATGTACCGTTGATTTGCCTCGCGGTAGATTTCGGAAGCGCCGTCTCGAACTTCGATTTTGCAAAGCTGCGCGAGCGAGACGCGCTGTCCGGAGGGAGACAGCAGGCGAATGTTCTGGATGGCCTCCTTGGTGTCCCGATACGGCGGGAGATAACGCAGCACCAGGTCATAGCGCTTCTCGTCCTGCAGCACCTGTGTCAGCGCGTTCCCTCCGACCGCCGTCTGAACGGCGTCTTGAACATCCGCGACGTTGATTTGAAAACGCGCCGCTTGTTGCCGGTCCACTGTGACATTCAGATTGGGCTGGCCCAGCACGCGGAAGACACCCAAATCCTCGATTCCTTTCACCTGCCGCATCACCCCGACAATTTCGTCCGCTTTTTGCTCCAACACGCTCAAATCATCCCCATATATCTTTGTCGCGAGCTCTCCTTTGACTCCACTGACGGCTTCCTCCATATTGTCCGAAATCGGCTGGGAGAAATTCCAGACCACGCCGGGAATCTTATCGAGTTCGCGATTCATGGCCGCAATCAGTCTGTCTTTGTCTTGGTGGAATATCGGCCGCCACTGCTCTTTTGGTTTTAAGTCGACGAAATACTCGGTATTGAAGAATCCCGTTGTGTCGGTTCCGTCATCCGGACGACCCACTTGGCTCGTGCATTGTGGCACTTCCGGAAAGGAACAAAGCATCGCGCGCGCCTGGTTCGCAAGCCGAATGCCTTCGGTGGGGCCAGTGCTGGGAGCAAGCGTGCCCCGTACCCACAAAGTGCCCTCGTCCAGGTGCGGGAGAAACTCCGAACCAATGACTCCTCCCACCGTGAGATACATGGCTAGGGCCAATCCCACCGCTGCACCCCCTACGGTCACGAGACGGTGTGCGATGGCCCACTTGACGCCGCGGCGATACGAGCTCTTCAGAAGGTCCATGATTGGATTGCGCCATTCGCTGACGCTGCCTCTGAACAAGAGACTGGAAACTACGGGCGCGATCAACATCGAAAAAACCAGCGCGCCCAGCAGCGCAAACGCCACCGTCCAAGCCATCGGATGAAACAGTCGGCCCTCCACCCGCTGCAAAGTAAAAATGGGAAGATAAGCGGTCACGATGATGGCGATCGCATAAAAGACGGGGCGCTGCACTTCGTGCGCCGCTTCGCGAATGCGTTCGAGAGGCGTTTTGTAAGAATGCTCGACATGGCCTAAATGCCGCACGATGTTTTCCACCATGACCACCGCGCCGTCCACCACCATCCCGAAATCCAGGGCGCCGAGCGACAGCAGGTTGGCAGGAATGCCCTTTAGCTTGAGGCATGTCGCGGCAAACAAAAGCGCAAAGGGAATGGTCAGGGCGACGACGAATGCCCCGCGAACATTCCCGAGAAACAGAAAGAGAATGATGACGACCAGAATGATGCCTTCGGTCAAATTGTGAAGCACCGTGTGCGTGGTGTAGTGCACCAAGTCGCTGCGGTCAATGAAGGGAACGACTTTCACACCCGGAGGCAAAATGCGCTCGTTCAGTTCCTTCACTTTCGTGTGAATGTCTTTCAGAACCTGGTCGGCGTCCGCGCCCTTGCGAAGCAGCAGAATCCCCGAACAGACATCGTCGTTGTCCACAATCACGCCGTCTTCCCGACGAATCGCGCGGGCAAACTGCCCCAGCCGGATCTTCGGGCCTTGCGCGACTACCGCGATGTCTCTAACGCGCAACGGCGTCCCATTCTTCGTCAGGATGACGGTGTTCTCGATGTCCCTGACCTCCCGGACCAGGCCGACTTCGCGAATGTTGATCTGCTGCAAGCCGGCTTCGATGAAGCTGCCTCCGGCGTTGACGTTGTTGTTGGCGAGCTGCTGCTCCACTTGCGCGATGCTCAGCCCGTAGGAAATGAGTTTTTTGGGGTCCAATCGAACCTGATATTCGCGCGTGGGGCCGCCGAAACTGGCCACATCCACGACATTTGGAACGGCCTTAAAGTTCTTCTCAATCACCCAGTCTTCGATGGATTTCAGGTCCATCACGTCAATATTGGGATTGGTGCTCTTCAACGTGAAAAAGTAAATCTGGCCCACGGGGCTCCAGTCCGTGCCCATCTGCGGTACAACGCCCGGTGGCAAAGTAACTTGCGAGAGCCGCTCCAGAACTCTTTCGCGGTTCCACGCATTCTCTTCTTCGTCGTCGAAAATCAGTTTCAGGTCCGAGAGGCCGAAGAGCGAGAACGAACGCAAATGCACGACATGGGGAATGCCGTTCATGACGATTTCCAGCGGAATGGTGACTTGCTGCTCAATCTGTTCTGCGGAAATTCCTGGCCACTGCGTGATGATTTCCACGTAATTGTTGGCCACGTCCGGATAGGCTTCCACCGGGAGTTGGTGAAACGAAATCGCGCCCCACACAAACAGCAAAATCGCCGCCGCGAGGACCAGAAAGCGATTCTCAAGCGAGAAATCGACGAGTTTCTGGATCATTTACTGCTCCACCGTGTTCTGCAACACGAGTGCGTTCTGGATGACCTGCTGCCCGGGATGGATGCCGGAAACAATCTCTTGCTGGTTACCGGGAAGCATCATGCCGCTGGTGACTTCGACGCGCCGGAAACGGTGATCTGCGGCGGGAACGTAGACCCAGTCCCGGTCATGCAAGTGCAATATCGCCGCGGCGGGAACGGCCGCATGCGTTTCTGGTTCGCGGCCCTGAAACGTCGCGGTCGCAAACATCCCGATGCGCATGATCTGGTCCGGGTTGGGAACCTCCAGCCGAACCTTCGCAGTGCGAATATTGGGATCGAGAACCGGAAGGATGTTGTCGACTTTGCCCCTCAGCGTCTTGTTGGGGAAGGCATTCAGGTGAATTTCCGCCGATTCGCCCACATGCACGGCGTCGAGGTCGTTTTCATAAACATCGCAAACAATCCAGACGTAGGACAAATCGGCGATGGTGAACGGATTCAGCCCGCCCAAACCGAATCCCTGCACGCCGGAAGCGTTAGTCGCTTGCTGATCGGTAATCACCCCGGAGATGGGAGCAACAATGTCCACGGTCCCCGTCGGATGATCCTTATCGACGCCGAAAAGCTGCAACTGCTCCGCGGCGGTATCCAAGTCGACCTTCGCATCTTTCTCCGCATCTTCTGCTTGTTCGAGCGCGCTCTTGGCGATGGCTCCTTTGTCGAAAAGAATCTTCGCCCGCTCGTATTGCAAGCGCGCCAGCCGCTCGTCGTTTACCGCCTTCTGATAGAACTGGAACGCGGCAGATACATCGTTGCTTCGCACTCGCAGGAGCACCTGCCCCTTTTTGACTTCATCGCCCAAGCGCGCTTTGATTTCCACCACTCGCCCCGAGGCAAGGGAAATTACCGGCACGGCGCGCGCGATGTCCGGTTGCACGACGCCGGTCACATTCAAAAGCCGCGCCGCCTTGTATTCCGTCGCGGTGACCAGCGTGAATTTCTCTGGATGGTCTACCTTGAAATTGTTGGCGTCCATCTCCGGCTCGACCACGGCCGGAGGCGGCGCTTCCGCCTTCGGGTCGCCCTTGCTCGTGCCGCAACCGGCGAGGTGCAGGCTCAAAGGAATTCCGAACGTCGCGGCGAGAATCCACTTGGCGAATCTCGCTCTCATTGGATCGCCTCGTTGCCCACGGCGAGGTTCAATTGGGCCGCAGCGGTCAAGTAAGAGCCCACCAGGTTTACGTAGTTCAGTTGCACGCTGCGGTAATCGGTTTCGGCGCTCAGAAAATCCAGCAAGGCTGCGCCGCCGTGCTCATAGGAAAATCGCACGGTTTCGCGAACGCGCACCGCCTGATCCAGGTACTTGGCTTTGTAGGGCCGCAATAAGATCAGGTTGCTGTTGATCATGGCGTATGCCGAGTCCACATCGCTGAACACTTGCGCGCGCGCAGCATCCAGCAATCTCTGGTTGCGGTCGATGTCGATCTGCGTGCGCAGCTTTTCGCCTTGGTTGCGGTCAAAAACGCGCAACGGAATGCTTATGCCAAAGCCAATATATTGATCGATGGGCGGGTTGCGGCCCACGTCAAACCCAAACGTTGGGTCGGTCGAGCCGTTGGAAACCGCCAGTAAGTGGTCTACCTTGGCTTTGTCCACCGCCTGCAGAGCCGCCTTCAGGTCCGGCCGGTTGGCCATGGCCGTTTGCCGGAAATCATCCAGCGGTACCAATTGATCGTTAAAATCGAAGGGCCCGGTCACGTCGAACTGCTCCACCGGTGTCCGGTCATTCAGCAGCGTCAGCAGCGTTATTTTTGTCGTGCGCAGGTTCACTTCCGCCGTTTGCACGTCGGATTCAAACTGCACCCGCTGGAGTTCGAGGCGGTCCAAATCGATCTGCGCGATGTCTCCTGCCTGGAAGCGGGTTCGGCTGATGTCCAGAACCTGATCCCAGTAGGCCAGGTTGTCCTGGGCCACTTTCAGAACCGCCTTGGCTTGCAGCGTTCCTACAAACGCGCCGCGCAGCGCGAACAACAGCGTCCTTTCCAGATCCGCTTGGCTGGACACCGCCATGTCCGTGGCCCCTTTCGCGCTTTCCAGCCGCAACTCCCGCTTGTGGCGCCGCTCGTGCAGATAAGAAAGGCTGGCTACCGTCAAGAGGCTCCCAAACGTGCTGTGTGGCGGCCCGCCGGGGAACGGATTGATTTGGTCGACCGTCAACCCGAGCCCGGGGTTGGGCCGCAAATACGCGGTTACTTCCGAAGCCTTCGATTCTTCAATACCCAGCTGCCCGGCAAGCAGGGTGGGGTTCGACTTCTCGAACCGCTCGCGCACCTCCGGCCACGTGAGCGCTTGCTGCGCGAACGCGCTGGTTGCCAGCGCCGCGCCCAGCGGCAACCCCAGGAAAAAACGCCTTCCGAATGCCCGCATGTTGATTCCTCTAGTCTTAAATCGTTGCGGGGAACGGCATCCCGCAAGCTCTGCTGCCAAATAATGAAGAAGCTTCCAGACAGGGACGCTAGCTTTCATGGACCCTCTCCGCGAACTGTCTTTGTGGAGGTTGCCAGACTTGCTAGGCGTGAGTGGGGGGTGCCCGGCCGCAGAGCTGAGCGCGCTCGCTGGCGGCCGCGAAGCGCAGGGCGAATTGCTGAATCGGCCTTCTCGCTGCGGTCAAAGGAGGAAGGGAAAACGGCGTCAGCGGAAAAAATCCCAGCAACGGAAACGCGGGAACGCGGTTGGAGGCGGCGTGTGCGGAAGCTCTGGCCCCTGCGCTGACCCTCGAAAGCTTGCTTTCTTCGAACACCAGCACCTGGTCGTGCAGGTCGTCCGTCATGGAAATAACAAAGAACAGGATCACCAAGGCGCAGCCCATCGCCACGATCTTCCGCGAAGGGCTCGGACCTTCCGGCGTCCGCGGCGCCGTGGCCGACGTGACGATTTGGACGAGTATCCCCGCAATCGCCACGCACACCCACACCAGATTGAGAGTCAGTTCCATGGGCTCGAAAACCTATATTCAACCAGAACGAGACGGCCGTGCGCAACGGGAATTGCGCTTGTTACAATCTGTTAACGGGGGTGGCTGCGCGCTACTTTCGGCCTATAAAGGGCTTAAGATCTAAGGAGTTGCCGGAGCGGCCGGCTTGGCGAAGCGCGACTCCTCAATCTTCGGGTTTACTTCCACCTTCTCGATCGTCAGGGACTGCTGGTAGGGCGTCCCGGGGCTCCCCTGGTCTATCTTGAAAGGGAACTTCAACCCATCCACTTCGCGATAGTCGGAAAGATTGGACTCCCAGGGCATTGGTTGGTCGTCAATCTTGCGAATCCCTTGCCACTTGACGGTCAGGAACGTCGAAGCATCGAGGAAGTACGAGCGCGCCTCGCCGCTCTTGCTCGTCAGCTTCAGGTGAAAGACCGGCTTGCCCTCCAGTTCTTCCTTCCCTGCCAGTTCGATTTGCGTTCCCTTGGCCTTGTAGTCCACCAGCGGCCCGTCCAGGTCCGACTCTTCCGGCATGCCCTTTAGCTCTTCTTCCGGCATTGCCTGGACATCTTTGTTTTCGCCGAATGGGTTAATCACCCAGCCTTGAGACGTTCCGTCAAAGACGCGTACGATCTTCTGTCCCTCCACGGTAATTTCCGAATGCAGCTTGTGTGGGCGCGCCAGCTCCAGCACCATCGTGCCCTCGATCCCTTGAGCAAGGGAAACCCGGCCCGTGATCCGTTCCGATCGCACAGCCTTAATCTTCTCCAGGCCGCCGCGCGCTTCCATGGCCTTTTTCACGATTTCATCCGCCGTTTGCGCGCGCAACGCTGCCGGGACAAAACACAGCAGCGCCGGGAGGACGACTCTGATCTTCATGCCCACCCCTTATGGTTTCTTCGTCGCACGAACGGCGCTCCCTCATCCTAGAGGCAGCGTCCGGCTCGGTCAAATCGTTTGACCGCCCTGGTGGCGAATCGGTTGCTTCTCCCCGTTCAACGTTGCGAAACAATTTCTCGTTACATTCGAGTGAGGTACAGTTAGGGCTGTTTTTTAGAAGGCAAGAAGCAGGAATTTGTGCCGCGCTGAGGGGACTTCATGAGACTGCGCATTCACGTGGGAATCTTGCTCACGACCATCTTTCTTTTTTCGGTTCGTGTTCTCGCCCAGCAGGAGCCGGCCAGCGAAGGCCGTCCCATTTCTCCGGCGGGCGCGCTCGTCGTGGACGCCGCGACCCATCTCCCCGCCGTCGGTGCCATGCCCATGAACATCCTCCGCAGCCCGGACAATCTTGACCACGGTGGAAAAGGCCGTTATCTCCTGATCGTGAACAGCGGGTACGGCGTGCAGTTCAGCGCGAACACCAACGAAGCCCAGCAGTCGCTTGCCGTCATCGACCTAAACGCAACCCCAGAGCCTCTCGTTATTCAGAACGTCTACTTTCCATCACCGCAGAGCGCCAACGTCGGCGTGGCCTTTTCTCCCACGCCGGGTAAGGACGGAACCTTTGCTCTCTATGTTTCCGGCGGCTTTGAAAACAAAGTGTGGCTGTTCCGATTCGATCCCAAAGCCGCGGCTCCGATACAGCCACCCTCACCCGGCCCGGACACCAAGATCACTGCGCTTTTCTTCGAAATCAGCAATCCCGGAGAAGTCTCACCGAAGGATTACAACAAAGGGAAAGCCGCGCTCTATCCTACGGGGATTGCGCTCACTCGGGATGGCGGCACCCTCGTAGTTGCAAACAACCTCGGCGACAGCGTCACGATTGTTCGCGATCTCCAAGGCATGGAGGCACCATGGCCTCCTAAGCACCATGGCCTGCTCGCGCGCAAAATGCAGCGGTTGGATTTGCATCATCATGGCAAGCCTGACGAGAACATCTATCCTTATGGGGTTGTCCTGCTCGAGAATGGGAAGAGACCGCGCGCCTACGTTTCCTGCTGGAACGATTCTTCGGTTGCCGTCATTTCTCTTGACGGCAAAGGCGCCGTGCAGAAATTCATTTCCGTCGACCGTCATCCCACGGCTATGCTGGCGAATTCTGCCGGCACGCGGCTCTTCGTCGCCAATTCGAATGCCGACAGCGTCTCCGTCATCGACACGTCCACAGAGGAAGTAATCGAAACCATCGACGTCCGGCTGGCGGAAAACGCCTTGCCCGGCTCCAGCCCCGAGGGCTTGGCCCTCGGCGAAGACGAAAAGACGCTCTACGTCGCCAACGCCCACAGCAACGCCGTCGCCGTCGTCGCGCTATCGGAAAACGCGCGCGGCGCAAAGTCCAAAAATGGCGCCGGCGCCCAATCCAAGATTCTTGGCTTCATTCCCACTGGCCAGTACCCTTCCGCGCTCGCCGTCGCCGATGGAAAACTCTTCATCGGCAATGGCAAAGGCACCGGCTTCGAACCCTCCTCGATGCGCGTGAGCAACACCGGCCGCACTCCCAATCCGCCCAACGCGGCCTTTCCTCCCAACAAGGAAAAGAATCGCCAGGGCGGCGAATACAGCGGGGCGATTGTTTCCGGGAACATCAGCTTGCTGACCTTGCCGGACGAACCGGCCCTCGCGCATTACACGCAACAGACCATGCAGAACGACGGCCTGCTCGATTTCGCGCCACCTGGCCTTTTCGCCGGAAAGAGCGCCATCAAGCACGTCGTGTACATCATCAAGGAAAATCGCACTTATGATCAGGTGTTTGGTGATGTGAAGACTTCTGGCGACGGCCATCCCGCCGATGGCGATTCCTCCCTCGCGATATTTGGCGGCGGCGATGCCGCGCGCCGTCCCAACGGCGCCGCGCAAGCGGTCACGCCGAACCAACACGCCCTCGCACAGCGTTTCGGATTGTTTGACCGCTTTTTCGTAAACTCAGAAGCAAGTCCTGACGGCCACAACTGGGCCACCGCGGCATTCTCCACCGACTACGTCGACAAGGGCTTTCGCTGGGCCTACTCCGGGCGTGGCCGGACCTACGACTGGGAGGGTTACAACCGCCTGCCGGACTACGAGCCACCTAGCGAACTGGACCTCGAAAAATTCAAGGGTGATACGCTCGCGGCTTTGACGGACTTGCTCGAAAAGCATCTTCCCTATAAGCAGGGATTCTCCGATCTCGCTGAGCCGAAAACGCTCTATCTCTGGGACGCCGCCGCGCGCGCCGGGCTTACCTACCGCAACTACGGCGAATTCGTCACCGTCATTTCCACGAAAGATGTCGAGGCCGCCGCGCAGAAGAAGCACAAGGAGTATCCGGATACTTCCAAAGCCGTTCGCGCCATCCCCAACAAGCCGTCACTCGAGAATCACGACAGTCCGACCTTCCGCAGCTTTGACGTGACTGCACCGGACAGCATGACCGTGGACTGCTACAAGGCCGTGCTGAGCGCTTCCGGCTCCGCGGACGCCGCCGTTACGCAGGAAAACGCCAATCCGGCGTGCAACGGCAACTCGCGCTTCGGCGA
>CAZGFL010000065.1:0-52616 GCA_964524985.1 uncultured Acidobacteriaceae bacterium | reverse complement strand
GTGCCGGTTGGCCGTCTCGTACTCCACGTGCGACACCGCAATGGTGATGCCCCGCTCGCGCTCTTCCGGAGCGTTGTCAATGGTGTCAAACGCACGGAACTGCACCTTCGGGTTGTGCTTCGACAGCACCTTGGTGATCGCCGCCGTCAACGTGGTCTTGCCGTGATCGATGTGCCCGATCGTCCCGATGTTCACGTGCGGCTTGTTGCGCTCGAATTTCTCCTTCGCCATGTTCGTCCTCTGCTCCTCAGTCGAAGTCGTGCAAAATCCGTACCCTGAAACTACTTTCCCCCGCGGGCCTTCTTGATGATCTCGTCGGCCAGATTGTTCGGCAATTCCGCATAGTGCGAAAAATGCATCGTGAATGTGGCGCGTCCCTGCGTGCGGCTGCGCAAGTCCGTGGCGTAGCCGAACATCTGTGAGAGCGGCACTTCCACTCGAATCACGTTGCTGCCTGCGCGGTTTTCCGTGCCCTGGATCGCCGAACGCCGCGCGTTCAGATCGCCGAAGACCTGCTGCATGTACTCTTCGGGCGTAACCACTTCCACTTTCATGATCGGCTCGAGAAGAACCGGCGCGGCCTTGTGACACGCTTCCTTGAAGGCCATCGAGCCGGCAATCTTGAAGGCCATTTCCGAGCTGTCCACGTCGTGGGAGCTGCCGTCGATCAATACCGCTGCAACGTCCACCATGGTGAAGCCCGCCAGAATGCCGTTGTCCAGCGCTTCGCGAATGCCCGCTTCGATCGGGGCGATGAATTCGCGCGGAATCGAACCACCAACGATCTTGTCGATGAACAGGAAGCGGTGCTCTTTGTCAAACTTCCACTTCCCTGCCGGGCCTCCGACGATTTGTTTGGCCAGCGCGTCCAGATCGTCCACGGACATTTCTTTCATGTTTTCGTGGCTGGAGCTAGGTATCGGATGCAACTCAATTTCGCAATGTCCGTACTGTCCGCGGCCGCCGGTCTGCTTGATGTACTTGCCCTCGGCGACGGCCTTCTTGCGGATCGTTTCGCGGTAGGCCACCTGCGGCCGGCCCACGTTGGCCTGCACGCTGTATTCGCGCAGCATGCGGTCCACAATGATTTCCAGGTGCAATTCGCCCATTCCGGAAATCAGCGTCTGGCCGGTGTCCGGTTCGGTGGAAACGCGGAAGGTCGGGTCTTCCTGCGCCAGGCGTTGCAAGGCCACGCCCAGCTTGTCCTGGTCGGCTTTGGTCTTTGGCTCGATGGCCACGGAAATCACCGGCGTGGGGAAATCGATATTCTCGAGGATGATGGGCTTGTTTTCGTCGCAGAGCGTGTCGCCGGTATTCACGTTCTTCAGGCCCACGCAGGCGCAAATGTCGCCGGCATACACCTCATCAATCTCTTCGCGCTTATTGGCGTGCATCTGCAGCAAACGGCTGATGCGTTCGCGCGAGCCTTTGCCGGAGTTCAACACGTAACTTCCCGACTTCAACACGCCGGAATATACGCGAATGTAGGTCACATGCCCGACAAACGGGTCGGACATAATCTTGAAGGCCAGTGCCGCGAAAGGCTGATCGTCGCGGGCCAGCCGCAGTTCGGGTTCGTCGTTCGCCGGGTTCAGGCCGTCGACCGGGGGAACGTCCACTGGGGAAGGCAGATAATCCACCACTGCATCGAGCAGCGGCTGAATCCCCTTGTTCTTGAACGCGGAGCCCGCCAGCACCGGCACGATCTTCAGCGACAGAGTTGACTTGCGAATGGACTTGCGCATCTCTTCCAGCGTGAGCGTGCCCTCGTTCAAGTACTTGTCAATGACTTCATCGTCGTGCTCGGCGATGTACTCAACCACTTTATTGCGGTGCTCTTCATAGAATTTCTTGTCGATCGCGGAAGCCTTGAGCGCGGCCGCCACATCCGGGCGCGAATCCACGAAGGCCTTGTCCCAGAGTTTTTCCACCGGGAAAACTTCGAACTTCGCGCCCAAAGTCTCTTCGAGCCAGACAATCACTTTTTCTTCGAGGAAATCGATGATCCCGATGAAATTGTCTTCGCGGCCGAGGGGAAACTGGAGGGGAACGGGGTGGGCTCCGAGGCGCTTGCGGATGGTGCCGATGACGTGGTCGAAATCGGCGCCCATGCGGTCCATCTTGTTCACGAAACAAATGCGCGGAACGCGATACTTGTCGGCCTGGCGCCAGACCGTTTCCGACTGCGGTTGCACGCCCGCGACGGAATCGAACACGCACACCGCGCCGTCCAGCACGCGCAGCGAGCGTTCCACTTCCACGGTAAAGTCCACGTGGCCGGGAGTATCAATAATATTGACGCGGTATTTCTTGCCGAAGCGGTCCCAGGCCGCGGTGGTCGCCGCGCTGGTAATGGTGATGCCGCGCTCGCGCTCCTGCTCCATCCAGTCCATGGTGGCCGTGCCTTCGTCCACCGAACCGATCTTGTAGGTCACACCCGTATAGAAAAGGATGCGCTCGGTCGACGTGGTTTTCCCGGCGTCGATGTGCGCCATGATCCCGATATTACGGGTATCTTCGAGTTTGAACGCTCTTCCCATGGTCCCTGAGACGGCCTTCTTCTCTCCTGCTCGAGTTGCGACTGCTTCACTCACAATTCCCACCAATCCCTTAACAATATCTTTACCAGCGGTAATGCGCGAACGCCTTGTTCGCCTCCGCCATGCGGTGCACGTCTTCCTTCTTTTTGATAGCCCCGCCGCGCGCGTTGGCCGCGTCGATCAGCTCATCAGCCAGCTTGTCCACCATAGTCTTGCCCGCGCGTTCCCGCGAATACTGGAGCAGCCAGCGGATCGCCAGTGACTGCCGGCGGAACGGATTCACTTCCACGGGCACCTGGTAGTTCGCGCCGCCCACGCGCCGCGTCTTCACTTCCAGCACCGGCTTCACGTTCTCGACTGCCTTCTTGAAAACCTTGAGCGCGTCGTCGTTGGTCTTCTTCGCCACTTGATCCATCGCGCCGTAAAACACGCGCTGCGCCGTCGACTTCTTCCCTTCCCACATCATCGAGCAGATGAACTTCTCCACCAGATCATTGCCGTAGACCGGGTCGGTCGCTTGCAGTCTCCGCGAAACTAATCCTTTGCGTGGCATCGTTCTCTATCGCTCCTTCAAATCCTCGAAACCCTTACTTCGCCGCCGCAGCCTTGGGCCGCTTCGCGCCGTATTTCGACCGCCCTTGCTTGCGGTTCTCCACTCCCGCCGCGTCCAGCGTTCCGCGCACGATGTGGTAGCGCACGCCCGGCAAATCCTTCACGCGGCCGCCGCGCACCAGCACGATGGAGTGCTCCTGCAGGTTGTGGCCGATGCCCGGAATGTACGTCGTCACTTCCACGGCGTTCGTCAGCCGCACGCGCGCCACCTTCCGCAGCGCGGAGTTCGGTTTCTTCGGCGTCTGCGTGTACACGCGGATGCACACGCCACGCTTTTCCGGGCAGCCCATCAACGCGGGCGACTTGGTCTTGCTGATGATCCCCTCACGGCCCATTCGTACGAGTTGCGAAAACGTCGGCACAGTCGGTCCTCTTTAATTGCGCGCCGCCTCTTTAATTCCAGGCCCGCGCGCGAATCTTTCCCTGCCGCTCCCGCGAAACACACAGACACATACGCGCGAGAGCGCAGTCCAGTGCTGAAAGGTCTACTGCGAATCCGGAGGTACAACCAGCAAGAGACTCCGTACGCACTCCAAGAGGAAGAACTCAGTCTCTTGGCTTCAGTTCGGAGAGGCTTACTCGGCTTTGCGGGGCTGGCGCCCCATTCCGGCCGCTCTTCCGTCCCATTCCGTCTTACTTTGTTCTGGGACCGAAGATTGATACCCTTCCAACGCAACGGCTCCGAAACCGCTCAGAGCCGCCCCACTCAGGGTAGAAACATCCCTGACAAACGAAGAAGTATAAGGAAATCAACGTGCTCTGTCAAATCTCTTTTGAGATTTTCGGTGGAAAACTCTTCCCTTCCGTTCTCCTCAGAGATTAGAGTCACCCAGGTCGCCATGCTTATTCGTGACCGTTCCCTCGCTCGTCCATCTAACCTTCCCGTATCTCTTTGATTACAAGGACGTTATTACTTGATCTCGCCCATCATCAACCCGCAATAACTCTCTCTGCTCCCCTAGTTTCTTCCCTCGAGGCCTGTTCTGCGATAGAGTCTCAGAGCATTCAACCCATGCCCGTGCTCTGCCACCGTGGCATGACGAGGAAATCCGTATGAGAGCAACGAGAGAGGCAATGCGAAAAATCACTTCCTGGCGACTTGGCGTCTTCACCTTCATCCTGATCTGTGCGAGCCTGTCGGCGCTCTACCCAGCCCTCGCAAACGTGCAAAACTCACAGACCGCAAATGCCGATAGCGATGTATCCGGCACCTGGAAGGGAGAATTGGGAGCGGGCGCCGCCAAGCTGCATCTTGTCCTCACCATCACCAAACAAACGGGCGGCGGTTACAGCGGAACGCTGAACAGTGTGGATCAGGGAGCGACGTTGCCGATGGAAAATATCACCGTGAAGGGTGACGCCTTCCGGTTTGAAGTAAAAGCCGTAGGCGGCGTCTATGAAGGAACGCTGAACTCGGCGCACACCGAAGTGAAAGGGAATTGGACGCAGGCGAATGTGCCCGCGCAGCCGCTCTCCTTCACGCGCGCCGCCGAAGACGCAGCGGCAAAGGAAAAAGAAAAAACCCCCGAAGGCCCGAAGGAACGGCCGCTCTCGGCGTTCGAGGATGTCGTCGTGCCCATTGCTCCGACCGCTTTCAAGGCCGATGGAAAATGGCACATCGTCTACGAATTGCATTTGAACAACATGGACCGCTGGCAGCACCAATTGACGCTTGTGGAGATGCTTTCTGGAGATTCCACCGCACGTTCACTCGTCAAATACTCGGGCGCCGAAGTGGAAACCGTGTTGGCGCGTCCCGGCCATCCGGGAGCCGTGGAAAAAGCGAAGATTGAACCCGGAGCCATGGCCATCGTTTATTTATGGGCCACTGTCGATACGCCCGATGCAATTCCCGCAACCGTTCGCCAAAGGCTAAAGATGAAGATAGGAACATATCCGGAAGAGTTGACGATTGAAACCGCGCCTATCCCGATGAGACGCGGGGCGATCGCGATCAGCTCGCCGCTCCGCGGGGACCACTGGCTCGCCGGAAACGGCCCATCCAATACTTCAGGGCATCGCCGGGCTCTGATTCCCATCGATGGACACGCCGCCATCGGCCAGCGCTTTGCCATTGATTGGGTAAGGCTCCGCGACGATGGAAAAACATTCAACGGGGACGAGAAAGACAACAAGAATTATCTTGCCTACGGAACAGAAGCTCTGGCCGTAGCCGACGGCGTAGTCACAGAAGTCAAAGACGGCATTCCCGAAAACGTGCCGGGCATCGATTCACGGGCTGTTCCCATCACTCTCGAAACCGTCGGCGGCAATCACGTGATCCTCGATATCGGCGGCGGACACTATGCCTTCTACGCCCATCTTCAGCCCGGTTCCCTTCGCGTGAAATTGGGAGATAAAGTGCGAAGAGGGCAACTCGTGGGCCTAGTCGGCAATTCCGGGAATTCCACCGAACCGCACCTGCATTTCCACATTGCAAACGCCAGTTCACCTTTGGGGGCCGAAGGCTTGCCCTATTCGCTCGCTTCCTTTGAAGTCGTCGGACATGGATGGGGTTGGAAGCCTGCGGACGCTAAGGGTCCCGCAGAAATGCACAAGAATGAAATTCCCCTGGAAAACGAAGTCGTCAATTTTCTGGCCACGCCCTAGCAGGCCGCTGAAAAACTCCTGTGAGGCGTGAGCTTAGCTAACTCCTCGAAAGCATGATCCTTAGGAATGAATTGGTTTTCTCCCTGCGCTCTCGGTTCAGCGCGCTGGCTTCGGCGGAGGCATCACCTCGTGTCTGGGAATCGCTACCCTCCCGTCCTGCACCACGCTGTAGCCGTCCCGAATCACCAAATCCACTTTTGTTAAATCGTCCAGATTCTCATCCGGCTTGCCGCTAACCACCAGCACGTCCGCCAGCTTGCCGGGCTCCAAAGTCCCCAGCCGGTCGTCCATGTCCAGAATCTCCGAGTTGGTTTTGGTCGCCGCCACCAACGCCTCCGGGACGCTCCAGCCCGCCGCGACGAAATTCTTCAGTTCGCGAATGTACGGCCCTGGCATATATCGATACCAATGCAGAATCAAATCAGTCCCCACGCCGCACTTGATGCTCGCCTTCCTCAACCGCTTCAGCATCTCCAGATTCGCGTCGTTCGAAAACGTGAAGCGCCGCGACGTCGAGCCAAAGTATCCGCCCCACTCTTCAAAAATAATCTGGTACGGAATCAGCGTCGGATCCGCGGCTACCCCTTTCTTCGCCATCAGCGCGATCGTCTCGTCCGTTCTCGGCAACGGATGTTCGATGGTGTCGGCGCCAGCTTCCACTGCGCGCTGAATGTAAAACGTTTCTGAATCCACCGTCACCTTCAATCCCAGCTCGTGCGCTTCCTGCACCGCCGCGCGAATTTCTTCCGCAGAAAAATGACTACCGAGCTTGATGACATCCGCGCCTTTATGAAACTGTTCGCGCACCGCGAGCCGCCAGTCGTCCGGGCCGGACGCCAATCGCGTCGCTCCCATCCATTTGATCCATTCGTCCGGCGTATTTTCTGTGGAGTGTCCGCCTTCGGCGGTGATGAATTGTCCCGCGGGAAAAACGCGCGGACCCGCGACGCGGTTTTCTCTTACCCATTCCTTCAATCGAAACGTCACATCGCCCTGCGAACCGACGTCCCGCACGCTGGTGATCCCGCTCTCCAGAAAATACCGGAGCTTCTCGACCGCGCGCAGTGTCGCATCCGACTCGCTCGTCGCCTTTCCGATTTCATCTTCGGTCATCGGGTATGTCAGGTGCGTATGCAGGTCGATGAGCCCCGGAAGGATCGTCTTGCCCGTCGCGTCCACCACCTCGGCGTTCTTCGGCCAGTCCGTCGAAGACGCCGGCAGGATTTTTGAAATTTTGTTGCGCTCGATGACCAGCGTGCCGTCGTGCGCCGCCGTTCCAGTGCCGTCAAAAATTCTTCCGCCGCGCAGCACCAGGATTCGGTCCGGTCCTCTCGGACCCGGCTTCACTGGAATTCGTCGCGGGTCATCACTAATCGGCGTAGCGGGGTCGAGAAATTTTCTCCGGTCGTGCGGTTTTTCCTGACCGGCAATTCCGGAACACAAACCGAGCAGCACGACGAGCAATGCGGCACTTCTCATTTTCATAGGTCCGCCCCTCACGGACGCGTTTCATATCACAACTTCGGCGCGCGCGTCGCCCCAAATCCATCCGTGCCGCCGAGCATGGGATGCCGCTCCGCGGTTCCGCTCAGGGCTCCCCTCTCACACGCGTTCCATAAGGGAATACGCGGGATTTTTAAGCTCCCCGTTCCGGCATGGCAGGGTGCCGAGCGGTCCTGGGGCGCCTTTTCAGCCCCCAGGCCGGCCCAAAATACTGCTTCCCAACCAGCCCCTGTTTTGGTATATTCGGTCGCTAAGCGGTGTCCCCCCGTCCTTGGTCGGTTCGCAATGGCAAAGCCTGATCTAGACGCCCCAGCTTCCGTCAACTGCCCGTCTGCCGACAGGATCTTTCCTGGCTCCGTGCGCCGCTGTTTGCCCGGCCTCCTGCTTTTCTCCTTCTGCATTTTCGGATGCCCCATAGGACAGGCCCAGGAACAACAGGCCACCGGTCAGCAGGACCAAAACCAGCAAACACAGGATCAGGACGTGGCCAAGGCGGCCCGCGAGGAGCGCGCCCGCAAGCAGGCCAGCCCCAGCAAGCCCCGGCACGTTTACACAGCCGAAGACCTGAAGCGCGACCAAATTCTCACTCCCGAAGATCGCGCCATGTACGAAGCCAGCAGGAGGCAATGGACTCCCCTGATCTCTGTGCCGACACAGGACGCGCTGGACGCACAATCCCTGCCACCGGATGCCCCGCTCGGCGACATCGCCCGCAGCCTGCAACGGCAAAAAGAATTGATGAGGTTGCGCCGCTCCAACGAGTTCCATCTCCCGCTTCCGGAAGCGCCGGTTCTGGCTGCTCCGAAGCCGTCGATGGAGCCGCTTCGCGCGCCACTCGTGATTATCGAACCGGCGCGGCCCAATGTTGTCGGTCCGTTCCATCCTCCGAAGAAGCGCTCGCCATTCGAGCGGCCGCGCATTTTTGCTCCGGAGTTCGCCGCCCCAAGAGCGTCGTCACCGGAGCTTCCGAGGTCGCACGTTTCTCCCGCAGCTCCCGAAACGCCACACTCCTACACTGGAACACAGGCGCAGCCACGCGTTTCACCTAAGGTGCCACGCGCCGCCACGGCTCCTGAGTTGCGGCACGCCGTCGCTCCCGCGCCCATCGCCCCTCAAGCTTCTCCCGCGGCCCCCAAAGCTCCACGCAATTTTAGCGTTGCCAAGCCGGCGCATCCCTCCGCCAAGACGCTGGGAGGCGTTTTGTCTGCTCCTGAGATGCCGAGCGCAGCCGCAACATCAGCAGCACCCCTTACCCCGCGCGTCTCTCCTGCCGTGCCTAAGATTCTGCGCAACCTCGATGTTGCGAAGCCGGCGCATCCATCCGTCAAAGCGCCTGGAGCCGTCCTGTCGGCTCCGGAGATACCAAGCGCAGCCGCAACCTCACCCGCGCCCCTTGCGCCTCGGATCACTCCACTCGCCCCGAAAGTTCCGCCCAATGTTGTTGTCCCAGCGAATCCTGCGCGTCCCTCGCTTAAGGCTCCTCACGCAATCGTTCCGACGCCGCCGGCTTACCACGTTGTTCCAGCAACGCCTTCCATTCCGGTCGAGCGGCCCGTCGCGCCCACCAGCACGAGCGTCATAAACGCTGGCAAGATCGTCACGGTTCAACCAGGCGACTCGCTTTGGAAGATCGCGGAACAGCACCTCGGCAATGGACTGCGCTGGCAGGAACTTCTGGCAGTGAATCCGGGCATCAGCAATCCCGGCCGCATCATCGCCGGCTCGCAGATTAGTCTTCCCGACGTCGCAACGCCGCGAAAGTACACGGTGCAAAAGCGCGACACGCTCTGGGGCATCGCCCAGTCTCACCTGGGCCGCGCCACTGCCTGGTCCTGTGTGGCGAAAGCCAACCCCCAGGTCGCCAACGCGGACCTCATTCTGGAAGGCCAGATCCTCGTTCTTCCTTCTTCCTGCCCCCGCTAGCTCTTTTCCACCTAGGTCGGTTTCCCGGTTTCCCAGTGATATAAATCCCATGTAACTTGCCTCTGGTATTTGGGAGGTGCCTTCAAAATATAGAATTCCCTCTCCCGTAGTGCCCTGCTCGGCATGTGAGCAGCTTCGTAACTCATTGACTGGATTGGCTTTCCACAAAAACTCAATTCTGGTGTACTTCTGGTCCCCGGATTGCGAACTCGGTCCAGCGGGGGCTTCCATCGCGTTCCACGCGGGGGCCGTTCCCCACTCTTATTGGTTTGGTCCAGTAACAGCGACCGTGCTCGCTCCGCGGTGGCGCTCTCAGGAATACCCGGAATCGGTTCTGCAACTGGTTGCTTCCGAAAGTCTCTTCTATCTCCAGGAGGAATGGAAATCATGGATGTCGCAGTAAGGAATTCGTCCCCGGTTCGAAGTGTCTTATTTGCTCTTTTGACGTTCGTTCTCTTTTGCAGCTTCTCAGGCAGCTCTTCCCTTGCGCAATCCACGGCGCGGTTGAACGGCACTATCACCGATCCCACAGGGGCTGCTGTTCCCAGCGCGAAGGTCGTGGCGACCAACCAGGCCACTGGAGTTGCCTCCAGTACGCAAACCGACAGTGCTGGCGCCTACTTGTTCCCTTCTCTGCCGATTGGCATTTATAAACTGGAAGTCTCCGCGCCGAATTTTCAGACCTCCGTCATTTCCAACCTCGATCTCCCCGTCGCGACTTCCGTCACTCAAGATGCTCAACTGAAAATCGGCGCCGCCGCCGATACCGTCGAAATCGTGGCTGATGCCGCCGTCATCGAAACCACCACGAACAGCATCGGGCAGGTCATCAATAAGAAAACCGTACAGGAAATCCCGCTAAACGGCCGCCACTTCACCGACTTGAGTCTGCTGACACCCGGAACCATGACTCCGCCAGCCAACGGTTTCCTTTCGGCGCCCCTCCGTGGGCAGGGTTCGTTTGGCATCAATACTGCCGGCCAGCGCGAGGACACCACCAACTGGCTCGTGAACGGAATCAATCTTAACGATCCGGTGCAAAACCAGATTACGTTTCAGCCGCCCATCGATACCCTCTCTGAATACAAGATCGACAACTCGGCATTCCCCGCCGAATACGGCCGCAACTCCGGCGCGATCGTCAACCTCGCCACGCGTTCCGGCACGAACAGCTTCCACGGCGAAGCCTTTGATTTTCTACGCAACAACGATCTCGACGCCCGCAACTTTTTCAATACCGTTCCCAATCCCCAGGCTCCTTTCAAGCGCAATGAGTTTGGCGCCAGCGCGGGCGGTCCCATCATTCAGAACAAACTTTTCTTTTACCTCGCTTATGAAGGGCTGCGCCAGCATCAGAGCTTGACCGTGACCAGCACCGTCCCCAGTCAGAACCAGGCCGCCGCCGTCAACGCCGCAACCGAGCCGGCAATCGCGGGGCTTGTGGGCATTCTCCCAAAGGCCAATTTCCATCAGGCCACCGACGCTTCCACGGCTCAGGCGGACTGGACCGGTTTTACCGGTGGTGCGCTCGCCAACGTCTCGCTCAACCAAGGCTCCGCAGACATCGATTGGGATGTGCGGGATAAGGATCGGGTTCATGGCTACTACGTCGTTCAAAAGGACCTTCGCGAAGAACCCACCGCCGGCGGCGCCATCGGCGCAAACCTTCCCGGATATGGCGACACACGCAGCGGCTTCCGTCAGCTCTTGACGTTCAGCGAAGACCATACTTTTGGGTCGGAACTGGCGAACACTGTGCGCCTGGGCTTCAATCGCATTCACCTCACGTTCACTCCCAATGGGCTCTTGGATCCCACAAAATTCAATATCGCCATGCCTGCGGGCTCGCCAGCGGCCACAGGTCTGCCGTTCATTAACGTCGGCGGCGCTTTGGGGTTTGGCGGCCCCACCGGCGAGCCGCAAGGCCGCGGCGACACCACCGTGGCTTTGAATGACACCCTGAGCTGGCTGCGGGGGCGCCACTCCTTCGCCTTTGGCGGGGAGATTCGCCGAGCCTATAGCAACAACATCGCCGAGAACATCGGAAGCTTTACTTACACCTCGATGGCCAACTTCCTGGCCGACGCTGGCAATGCTTTTACCGATCAAATCGGCTCGGGCAACGACCGCGTTCTGCAGCCTTCGTACGATGCGTTTGTGCAGGACACCTTCAAGTGGAAATCCAACTTCACCTTCAATATCGGGCTGCGCTACGCCTGGAACTCCACGCCTTCGGAAGCCCATGGTCGCTTCACGAATTTTGATGTGGCCAATGGCACGCTGGTGTCCTCAATGCAGCCGTATCAAACCAACAATAAAAATTTTCAGCCGCGCGTCGGGTTTGCCTGGGATCCTTTCAAGAACGGCAAGACTTCTGTCCGCGCCGCTTACGCCATCATGACCCAGGACCCCACGATCAACGTCGTCACGGGGCTCAGCGGCAATCCACCCTTTGCCGTGCCACTCTCCCTCGGCTCCGCAACCAACGCCATCAAGCTCGAGAACCCGTTTCCAGCGGGCAGCGGCATCAGCCTCGGTCCTTCGGCAATCAACCCCAACTTCAAGGACATGTACGCGCAAGATTGGAACCTGACGGTGGAGCGTGAAATCACTTCCACACTGGGCGTCGAAGTGGCCTATGTGGGAATGAAAGCCACGCACCTGCAAATGGGGCAAAACATCAACCAGCCTCTGGTTACCAACGGCTTCTACGGCTCGGTCCGCCCCTTCCCATCGCTTCCGTTGACCAGCCCGGTGATTCCCGCGCAGTGCGCACCCCCCAACCCGGTCTGCCCCATCGGTAACCTCCCCGCGGGCAACCAGGTCGATAGCGGCGGCAACTCCAACTACAACGCCTTCTGGGCCACGGTGAATAAGCACTTCTCCCACGGCTTGGAATTCCTCGGCTCGTATACCTTCTCCAAGTCTCTGGACTACAACTCGCTTTCCACGGGTGAAAGTCTGGCTCTTCAAAACGCGTACAACCCGCGCGGCGACTACGGACTCTCCGAGTTCGACGCACGTCACCGCCTTATTCTGAGCGGCTTCTACGAGTTGCCTTTCACCAAGAACCGCCTGGTCTCCGGCTGGCAGCTTGGCATCATCCAGCAGGCGCAAACCGGGAACCCGGTCAACCCGACGCTGGCAATTGGCCCCGGCGCCGGCATCTCGTTGACCATTCGGCCGGACCTGCTCCAGCGCGTGACTGGTTCCGGCGGCCCCAGCCAATATTTCAGCAACGCGGTTCTGTGCGAGCCGTTCAATGGCACGCCAACGGGCGGCGCGCCCGCCATCCCGGCTTGCGCCTCAACGCCTGGCGCCGCTTTCGCCATGCCCTGCACGTTCAGCGATATCCCGACAGCTCCCGGTGGCAAGACGTACCCAATCGTTCCAGGCACTTGCCATCCCGGAACCATGGGGCGCGACGCCATCACCGGGCCTGGATTCCTCAACACCGACTTCTCCGTCACCAAAAACACCAAGATCACGGAAAAAGTGAACCTGCAATTCCGGACGGAAATGTTCGACCTTCTCAATCACCCCAACTTTGGCAATCCCGTGCTGACCGCCACGAGCAAGTCGTTCGGCGTCATTCAGAGCACGCGGTTCCCAACTGGCGACTTCGGCTCTTCGCGCCAGATCCAGTTTGGCTTGAAGCTGGTCTTCTAGCGGCGGGCTTGCTTTCAACCCGCAGCCGCGTCGTTCCAAATAACCGGGGGTGGGCTTTCGCGGCCCGCCCTCTTTCTCTTTGAGCCCCAACTGTTGCGCCGGGAAGCGCGGTCTTTACGCGAGGCTCCGCGCAATCACACCGGCCACGGCGCCCAGCGCAGACACTGTCGCGTACGCCGCCGCGGCCACGCGCCAGGAAATGCTCTTCGCGATTATGGAGAGCGAGAACACGCTGATAATCCCCAGCGTGCACAGCAACGTTACGACATACGGCAGCGGCACGCCCTTGGCGAACGCGATGTACGCAATGGCCACGTCAAACGCCATCGGTACCGGCAGAAACGCTCCCACCAGCGCCACCAAGAAAATTCCGCCCAGCGTCACTTGCGCCGCGAGCGCTTGTTGGGGCAGCGCTTCGATGACCAGCGCGCCCAACACCGCGGCGAGAAGCATCAGCGGAAACGCCACACGAAAAACGTACCAGAAGCTCTTCGCATAGGAGCGCGCCGTCGCTGCCGTCGCCTCGCCCCAGCTCTGCGACACAGAAACGTCGATTGGGTACTCAACCGCCGCGGCTTCCAGCTCCTGCCGCGAAGCCGCCAGTGGCGCAAACACTAAAATCAGGAACAGCACCGTTGCCAGCTTGAGCAGCGCCACCGGCACGGGAAACAACGCGAACGTCATCGCCAGCACCACCACGTTTAGTGCCGGCGATGCGAACATCGCCGCCAGCACGGACTCACGGCTCATGCCCGACGCCGCAAAACCGCGCGCGATCGGCGCCACGCAGTTCGTGCATACCGCCAGCGGCACGCCCGCCGCCGCGCCGAGCAGCGTGTTCGCGTACCGCGAATTCGTCCGGCGCCGCCGCAGCGTCGCCAGAAACACCAGCGCCGCGGGTCCGAACAGGAACGAAAACGTCATGCCCACGCGATTCGCGTCCAGCCAGTTCACGGTCGTGCGCCACACGCGCGTGCCCAGCGGCATGGTGCGGTCCACGGCGTAGACCGCGCCAAACGTCAGCGCGCCTTTCGCCGTGACGTGCGTCCCGGCGTTGTATCGCTTCATCAGCGCCGGGTAGCGCGAGTCCACCCAGAAGATTCCTGCGATCACCGCCATCAGCACAATCGCCAGCGTCCGCGTCCGCCAGGTAGCAGTTGCGCTCAGGGAGGGGGTCAGGTTGAAAGTTGGAGTTTGCGCGGCCATGCGGATTCACCTCGGAGCGTAGGAGAATGTCCGGGCCAGGACGCCCGAATTTGCGCGACTTTACTGCTCGTGCGCCATCGGCCGGAATAGTACAAAACCACTACGCCATCCCCCTGCTGTCTGCGAAGGATCTCTCTTCGGCTTTGCTCCTCTTCGGCTTTGCTCCTCTTTGATTCCGCCAACCCCCGATGAAACCGCCGCGAAACATCGTGCCTCCCTTGGCGTAGAATCGAAGAGCGCCCGCGCCCTGGCTCGCTCACGCGAAGGGCCCAGCGCGGCCGTGAGGGGGGAGCCATGATGACTTGCGACCTTTGCGGCAAAACCAAAGACTGCCTGCAAAAAGAAATCGACGGCAGGGAATACGACCTTTGCGCCGACTGCTGGAACCCGCTCGCGCAAAAGCTCAGGGGTAAAGGCCGTGCGAAGAATCGCGAATTTGTCGTCTTACCTCCTCCCAGCCCCGTGACGCAGCCCGAACCGGAACCGCCGGAGCCGCTCCCGGGCGAGCCGCCCATTATCCGTGGGGCCACGGGGCGCGGCTCCGTGAATCGCTCGCACTAATCGCATGCGTCGCTTGTCTTCGCAGAACGCGTTGCGCAGGTTTGGCCTGATGGCTTCGCTCCTTGTCCTGCCGTTGCTGCTCCTGCAATCTTGCAGGGCGCCATCGGTCGCGCAGGACCTCTCGCTCACCGACAGCTCCAGCGGCCTGCTCGTCCAGGTCGCCAGAGAAGATAATCTGCCCGCGCTGAAAATCGTCATTCCCAGCCAACCGGCCGAGGATCCGGGCATTCGCGTCCTTTTCCCCGAGCACGTCACCGCGCGCCGCCGCGGCCAGAGCGACGCCGAGCATCTTTACCTCTTCCGGCCCGGCCAGCAAGGCCGCCGGCCGGACTGGCGCCGCGTCGAGGGAGGCAAAGCTCTCGAATACGAAATGGAGTTGCCCGGCGGCGTACACATGACCGCGCGCGCCACGCTCGACCCGGACGGCGTGCGCTTCCACTACGAATTCGTCAACTCCTCCGCCACCGACTACGACAGCATCCAGGCCGTCACCGATCCACGCATGATCTCGCCCTACTTCCGCGACGTGCGTCTCGAACGCACCTACGTCCACCATCCCGAGGGCTTGGATCTGCTCGCCTCCGAAACGCCCGCGCGCCTCACCATGCCGACCAACGAATGGCTCCCCAACCGCTACCGCGCTTCCTACACCTGGCCCGTCGAGTCCCAGCGCGTCGAAAAGAAAGAAGACGGCCTCACCTGGTACAACAAATCGCGCCGCGTCGATGAACCGTTCCTCGCCACGAAGTCCATTGACGGCAAATGGATCATGGCCAGCTTCTCGCGCAGCCCTAGCAACGTCTGGACCAATCCCGAACTCACTTGCCAGCACGTCGACATGGAAACCGCGCTCCGCCCCTCCTCCACGGCCGCTCTCGACCTCAAAGTCCTCCTCTTCCCCGGCACGCTCGACGACGTTTTGTCTAGGGTCCACTCGCAGCAGTAGGGGCGGGGCTTTGCCCGCCCGCGAAACCTAGAAGAGGGGGGTAGCCCCCACTGTTGTATCGTTCTGAAAAGAAAGCAGTTGCAAATTACAAGTTTGTAAGTCGCTGCGGATAAAGGAGATGCAAATGCGTGCAAAGAGGGGGCAGTTCGTAAGTGATTGATTCTTGGTAGAACGTTTTCCGCTTGGTAACACGGAGCGCTCCCGCGAGAGTAGAGTCGAAAATTCACGGCCCAAGATAGCACAAAATATTGGTTATGTCAATTACTTTTATAGTACTAGTATCTGCAAGTGGCGCAAAAGTTCGAACGGGCGCCGCGTAAGGGAAAGACAACAAAGGGGTAGAGCTCGCAGGACACTGTGATCGCGGCTGGCGACTCGTGACTACGCGAAGGGGGCGCCGCCATTGCTCCAGGGGGCAAACTCACGTTGGGGTGCGTGGAAGTGTTTTGGAATTCCCCTTCTGAGGGCGCCAGCTTCTTTACTCGTATTCGCAAGCTCCCCTAACGTAGAATCCCTGTCCGTGCCTGTCTCTTTCGACAATTCGAAGCTCATCTACCACGCGCTCAAATCCTGTGGCATCCGCATGCTCTCCGCTCTCCCGGAGACTTGGCTGGTCCACCTCATCCAAATCGCCGAAGACGACCCCGAGATGACTCTCGTCCGCCTCGCCAAAGAAGAAGAAGGCGTCGGCCTGTCGGCCGGGGCGCATTTCGCCGGCCTCAAGTCCGCCATGCTCATGCAGAATCACGGCTTTCTCGCCGCCATCAACGGCATCGTCTCTTTCGCGCACCTGTACAAAATTCCCCTGCTGATGCTCATCAGCTACCGCGGCACTTTCGGCGAGCCTGATCCCTGGCAAACCCAGGGCGGCAACGTCACCGAGCCGCTCCTCCGCGCCATGAACATTCCGTATTCCTTCCTCGATGCTCCTGCCTCGGTCGAAAAGCGCATTCGACAGGCCCACACGCTCGCCGAAAGCAGCCTGCAACCCGTCGCGCTTCTTCTCACGCGCGACCTCATGTGGGTGGAATGATGCTTCGCCTTGATTGCCTCCGCGCCATCTATCCCCATCTCGAAAAATGCCTCGTCGTCACCATCATGGGGGCGCTCCCCGCCGAGCTCCAATCGCTCGGCCATCGGCCGAATTTTTTCTATCTCCAGCACGCCATGGGACTGGCCTCTTCCACCGGCTTGGGTCTTGCGCTCGCGCTGCCTCATTGCAAAGTCGTCGTCCTGGACGGCGACGGCTCTCTTCTGATGAACCTCGGGACTCTCACCACCCTCGCGCGCTACAAACCCAAAAATCTTCTGCACATCGTCTTCGACAACGAGAGCCTGCTTTCCGTCGGCGGATTTCCCACTGCCACCAGCACCGGCACCGACCTCGAAGGCATCGCTCGCACTTCCGGCATCCCCCAGGCTTGTACAGTGTCAACCGTTGAAGACTTTGCTTCCGTTGTTTCCAGCGCCATTTCTCACGACGGACTCCAAACCATCGTCGCTAAAGTCGAAGCCATCGGACCCAAAGCCTTCGTCACCGGCCTCGCGCTCCTCGAAAACCGTTTCCAGTTCCGCCGCTACATTCAATCCCTCCCTTCCGAGTCTCGCTGATGCTCTGCATTTCTTCTCCCTGCTCTCTTCGGAGGCCCCATGTCTGAACTTCTTCTCCAACTCGTCGAAGCGCTCCAGTCCGGCAGCGTGCGCGTCGTCGATCTCACGCAGCCGCTCAGTTCCTCCACGCCTCTTCTCCCGCTGCCCGCGCAATGGCGCAACTCGCCTGGGTTCACTCTCCGCGAACTCTCCCGCTACGACGACCGCGGCCCCTTCTGGTATTGGAACGCCTTCGAGACCGGCGAACACACCGGCACGCATTTTGACGCGCCCATTCACTGGATCACCGGCAAGGACCTGCCCGACTCCACCGTCGACCGCATCGCGCCAAGAAAATTCATCGGCCCCGCCTGCGTCATCGACGTCACTCGCGAAGCCGCGGCCAATCCCGATTTTCTTCTCACTCCCGCGCGCATTCTGGAGTGGGAATCTGCGCACGGAAAAATCCCTCCCGCCTCCTGGGTGCTCCTGCGCACCGGCTGGTCCATGCGCACCGATCCCGCGCAATACATCAATTTGAAGGAAGACGGGCCGCACACTCCGGGCTGGTCCAAGGACTGCTCTCAATTTCTGGCCAACGAGCGCGACGTTTTGGGCGTCGGTGTCGAAACCGTGGGAACCGATGCAGGCCAAGCCAGCACGTTCGACCCGCCATTTTCCAATCACTGCATCATGCACGGCAGCGGTAGATTCGGCCTCGCCAGCCTGTGCAATCTCGATCAACTTCCTCCGACCGGCGCCATCGTTATCGCCGCCCCTCTCAAGATCGTCAACGGCTCGGGCAGCCCCCTGCGCGTCCTCGCTCTCATCCCGTAAGCTAGGTCTGTTAAGTTGTGGATGTTAGCCGGGAGGGGACGTTAGAGAAGAGGGCTTGCAACAGACCTAGCGCGGGGAGGCGGGGTAGTGGTAGCGCAAGCTGGGCGGGAGGCGGTCGGAGCGCGTGCGGGTGTTGAACTCCAACTGATACTGCAAATGCTCCGCGTCGGTCGGGTAGTCCTTCCCTTCCGGGTAGGGATAGGGCAGCGGCGAATGGCGCGGGAGCGGCTCGACGGTGAAGGCATGCGCGGCGTAAAAGTCCAGGTCCTTCTCGAAGCCGTCGGCGTAGAAAAAGTAGTCGCGCACCCAGCCCGCGGGCAGGGGAGTAAGACGCTTCGGATCGAAGTCGAGCTTCACGCCTTCGCCGGAGCCGAACACGACGAAGCGGTCGTCGGAGGCGCGCAGCAAGTCGGAGACGTCGCCGTAGCGCGTGTAGTTTCCCGCCGCGCGCGCGTAGGGTCCCGTCTTGCTGCGATGCGTGTAGGAATAGGTAGTGTCGCTCGCGGGCTGCAAGCGAATCTCGCGCGGGTAGCCGAGAAAATCCAGTGCAGCTGTGGCCAGCGGCACGGGTGCGACGCGGATTTCGCCGGCGCCGGGATCCGGCGTCTGGTCGATGCGAATCGCGTCCCAGTAAATCTTGAGATTAGTGACGATGCGAATGCGCCGCGTGCCCGCCGGAAGTTTCGCGCTGAGGTCCGCAATCATGGTGCGTTCGAGGCCGGCGGGGAAGCCCATGTCCTCGACCACGCGCGCCCATTGGCCGTTTGCGTCGAGGGCTTCGACGTACGGCGCAATTACCTTGATGCCGGCCTGGTCCGCCGCGTACATCGACGTTGCGGTGAAATAATCGGTGTAGCCGTCGATGATCAAGCGCAGCGGTTTACGCGCGTCCCACGCGCCGAGGTCGAGTTCGAGCCAGTGCAGCTTGGCGAATCCGGCGAACGGCAAATCGTCGAAGTCGGTGACGTATTTGCGGTCGGCTTTG
Source organism: uncultured Acidobacteriaceae bacterium (assembly GCA_964524985.1). Lineage (GTDB taxonomy): Bacteria > Acidobacteriota > Terriglobia > Acidiferrales > UBA7541 > Acidiferrum. The sequence continues at coordinate 33,634 of CAZGFL010000065.1, read as the reverse complement.
GAGATGAGCGACAGCACGTCGTGGCCGCTGTCGTCCCAGGCGCCCGTCGACGGACGCGCGTTCTTGCTGGCGATGACACGAAATTCCGGAAACGGCGGGGCGCTGACGAAGCGCTCGTTCGGAAAGACTTCGTAGTCGGCGGGATGATCGATGGCCAGTAATTTCACGTGGTCGAGATAGACGGTCTCTTCCATGGGCTCGAGGAAGCGAAAGCTGAGCAGGCCGTTGCGCGGCTTGAGGCTGTGGGCGGCGACTTTCAAATATTCGTCGGGGTCGGGAACGTCGCGTTCGCCGGGCGCGATCCAGTGTCCGACGACGCCGGGGCCAATCATGTCGGCGATGAATTCGTATTCGCGGCCGTTCCAGGAAAAAAGAATGGGGCAGGAGCTGCCGCGACGGTCGAGTTCGGCGAGGGTTTGGACTTTTTTAGCGGCAAGATTGATTTCATCCTGCGGCACGCCGGTCGGCCAGAGGAGGCGAACGACTTCGGCGTTGGTTTCCGCGCCGAGACCCGCGAGAATCGGCGCGGCGTTTTGGCCGAGATAGCCCGATGCCCCCTGCGCTTCCCATTTCTGATAGAGCAGCCCGGCGTAGAGCTCGACCTTCGTGCCGATGCCGCTTTTGTTGTCGTTGAGTGCTTTCAGGTCGAGGCTCATCCAGTTGTGGTGATTGCCGCCTTCGTTGCGGAGGACGAGCGGCGCACCACCGAGCTGCGTGAGGACGAGGTCGGCGTCGCCGTTGCCGGCGATGTCCGCGACGGCGATGGCGCGGGGCTGATTTGGCTTTATGGCGTCGAGGCCGACGGTCTTTGTTACGTCGCTCCAACCCTTGCTGCCCAGATTGCGCACCAGGCGCAGCTCGCCACCGCTGGCGGTTTCGCCGGCGGCGACGAGGTCGAGCCAGCCGTCATTGTCGTAATCGACGACGGCGATGCCCCAGCCTTTTTGCCAGGCGAAGTCGGGCAGGGCGACGCGCTCGAGGCGCTTGCCTTCGACGTTGCGCCATAGGCTGATGCCCGGCGCACCCGCATGCGTGAAGGCGAGGTCCATCCAACCGTCCTTGTCGAAGTCGAAGGCGACGACGCCGACGGCGGGCGGCAGATTTTGCTTGGTGAAATCGATGCCCGCGAGCGATGTGAATTTTCCTTCGCGGGGATTCAGGAGGATGGTGGCTCCGCTCGCACCGCCCGCGACGACAAAATCGATGGCGCGGTCATTGTTAAAATCGGTGGTGACGACGCCGGCGCCGGTCGCCGGCACGTTCAGGCCGGAGTCGGCAGAAACGTCGGTGAACGTGCTGTTGCCGTTGTTGCGCAGCATCACGTTGGTGGGCTGTTCTGGCGGCGGACCACCTGGGCCCGGGCTCCCATCGGCGGGCTGCGAGCGCGTGATGTAGAGGTCGAGGTCGCCGTCGTGGTCGTAGTCGACGAAGGTCAGGCCGACGCAGCCCGAAATTTTGGGGATGCCGACGGAAGCGGTGACGTCTTCAAATTTTCCTTCGCCCTTGTTGTGGAGCAGATGCACGCCATCGGTGAGGCAGACGGCGAGGTCGGGCTTGCCATCGTTGTCGTAATCGCCGACGGCGCAGCCGAGCCCGCTTCCGGTCAAGTGGATGCCCGACGTTTCGGTCACATCGGCAAATCGGCCGTCGCCGCGATTGTGGAGGAGATGACTCGCACCATCAGCCGTTCCGCTCACGAGGAAAAGATCGGGCTTGCCATCGCCGTCGTAGTCGAAAAAGCATGCGCCCGTGCTTGCCCCAAGCGTTGCAGCACCTCCGTTCGAAACAAAAGCGTCCTTTTCTGCGGCAAACCGAACGGGAATCGCCGCGGGAACTTCCGCTGCGGCACTCAGCGGCAGTTCCGCCACGGAGAATTTTCCCTGGTCACCGTAGCCTGCGCCGAACGGCGCGCCCAAATGCTCCGTGGTGATTTTCTGGAAGTGTGCGAGGTGCTCACGCGCCGCCGCCGTATCGCCTTTGCGCTGGAGTGCGCGGGCCAGCCCAAATTCCGCAGAGGCATGCACGGGATTGAGCGCCAGTCCCTTCTGGAAGGCGGCAACGGCCTCGTCATATTTCTGGATTTGCGTGTTGAGGTAGCCGAGAAAATAAAACGCGTCCGCCTCGTTCGGCGCGATTTCGGACACGCGCCGGAACGCCTCGATCCCCTTTTCGGCTTCGCCGAGGTCCTTGTACGCGAGGCCGAGGTTGTACCAGGCGTAGGGATCTTTGGGGAGCTGCGCGGCCGCCTTCACCAACTCGTCGCGCGCGGGCTCCAGTTTCTGCTGTCCCAGCAGCGACACACCCAGGTTCAGCCGCGCAACCGCAAATTTCGCGTCCGCCGTCAGCGCCTGCTCGAAATATTTCTGCGCGTCGGCCGGGCGCTGCTGGTTCATGTAGGCGACGCCGAGCGTGTTGAAGCGGTAGGCGTCGGCGGCGTTCGGTTTTGTCGAGGGCTTGGCGGGAGCCGCGGCTTTCTCTTGCGTCCCATGCGCGCCCGCGCACATCCAGACCGCTGCTCCAATCAAGAGCAACGCGCCAGTGAAGACGGCGACACCACGGCGGAGATTCGAGGGCACGAAGTTCTTCCAATCCGCGCGGGAGTCCGATTCGCGCAGGAGCCCCGGGCAAGACGAACTAGAATTCTCCCGGCTGCCCCTTCGTGGGTCAACTTGTTTTATTGCGCACGATTTGGCGGATAACGATTCACCCTTGACCCGCGTCCAACGGAAACATACGCTCGCGGCTCCACTATGGCCTTCTCTCCCTTCTCAACCATCGCGGAAACCGCCACGGGCATCCGTTGCAAAAAGTTCTCGGCCACGGAAATTGTCGAAGCGCATCTGCAGAGGATCGCCGCCCTTGAGCCGCAGCTGAATGCGTTCGTTCATCTGGACGCGGACGGCGCGCGTGCGCAAGCTCGCGCCGCGGACGAGGCGGTGTCGCGCGGCGCGCCGCTCGGGCCACTGCACGGCATTCCGCTGACGATCAAAAGCAGCGTTGACGTAGCCGGCTGGCCATGCCCGTGCGGTTCGCTGCTGCGCAAAGACTATGTCCCGGGAGCCGACGCGCCTCTCGTCTTGCGCCTCAAAGCCGCGGGCGCGATTCTGCTCGGGAACACAAACACGCCGGAATTCCTGATGGCGTACGAGACAAATAATCTCGTCAAAGGGAAAACCAGCAACCCGTGGAATGCTGCGTATTCGGCGGGCGGGTCGAGCGGCGGCGAATCCGCGGCGATCGCTTCGGGCTGTTCGATGGGCGGAGTCGGCAGCGACGGCGGCGGCTCGATTCGCGTGCCCGCGCATTTTTGCGGCATTTGCGGACTGAAGCCGACGCCTGGGCGCGTTCCCGCGACGGGGCATTTTCCTTCGTGCGCGGGGGCATTTGGCTGGATTGGCGTGGTCGGTCCCATGGCGCGCGCGATCGCCGATGTGCGAGCACTGTTTGAAGTGCTCGCCGGTCCCGACGCCGGCGACCCGCATGCTGCGCCGGTTCCCCTGCGCAACGATACGGAAAAAGACTTGCTCGGCACGCGGATCGGGATGATGGAGAACTCCGCGTTCTGCAACGCGACGCCCGAGACGCGCGCCGCGGTGGAACGCGCAGCAAAGCTGCTCAGCGCCCGCGGCTTGCGCGTCGAACCCTTCAAACTAGACGGCCTGGACCGCGCGCTCGAACTCTGGTGGTACTTCTTCGGCCCGTTGATTGCTCATTTGCTTGGCGCCAGCACCGCCGGAAGCGAATCTCAACTCAGCCCCATGCTCCGCGAATATCTTTCGCACGCCACCTCGCCCGAACCTCCAACTCTCAAACAATTTTTACAGGCCTGCGCGAACCGCGACGTCCTGCGCGAAAAAATCCTTCGCCAAATGGACGAAGTTCCGATTCTTCTCTCTCCCGTCTCTTCCGCGCCGGCGTTTCGGCACGGCGAAGGCAACTACGCGCCCGGTACCGGCTACCTCGACACCATGCGCTATTGCCAATGGCTCAATCTCACCGGTTTTCCCGGTGCTTCTGTTCCTGTTTCACTTTCGAAGGAAGGTTTACCAATCGGCGTGCAAGTTATCGGCCGTCCATTTGAGGAGGAACTCGTCCTCGAGGTCGCGGAAGCTCTCGAACAATCCCGCGGCTCCTGGCAACCTCCTCCGCTTCTCTGAAAAGTGAGAATCTGCGGCGCGCGCTTCTAATTTGGTTCCTTAGTCAGCTCCGGATTGGGCACGCGCTCTTCTTCCATCGCATTGCGCTCTTTGCTCAATTTCGAATTCAATGTTTTCTGCGCGGCTGCGAACTCCACCTGTGCTTCTTTGTTCCGGCCCAGTTGCGTCAGAATTCTGCCGCGCAGAAAGTGCCCGCCGTGAATCTCAGGCGAAAGGCGCAGCGCGGCATCCACCATCTTCAGCGCCTCGGCAGGTTTCTGCTGCTTCTGATACAACTTGGCCAGCCCCAGATAGGCATCCGCATTCTTCCCATCCAGCTTCAACGCCTTGTGGTAGGCCTCTTCCGCGTCCGTATCCTCTTGCATCCGCGAAAAGAGCACGCCCAGTTGCTGGTAATTGTCGGCGAGATCCGGTTCCAGCGCGATGTCGCGGCGAAACTCCGCTTCGGCGCGTTCGTTGTCACCCGAGCGCATATACGCGATGCCCAGGTTCATGTGCACAAACGGCAATGCCGGATTCAAGGAAGCTGCCTGCTCCAGTTCCGTTTTAGCCTCGGGCACTTCGTAGCGGTTCAGAAAGGCCTTCCCCAGAATCAGGTGGTACTCGGGCGTCGCTCCGCCGACTGCCACCATGCGACTGAGGATCTTTTCATCCAGCTCCTTTTGGCCAGACTCCACTGCCGCAATATCGATGAGGTACAGGTACAAAACGTCGCCGGCTTTGGCATCCCAAAGCGGCTCGAGCGTTTTCACCGCTTCCGCATACCGCTGCGTGAACACCTGGCAGAGTCCCAGAAGATAGCGGGCCTGCGCTGAATCAGGCTGTTCGCGTAACACCGACGCCAGGGGCGCAATCGCCGCTCCATACCTTCCGCGGCGGTACTCCGCCAGGCCGATGTTGAGCCGCACGCCTGCCAGCTTCGGTTCGAGCTTTTCTGCTTGCCGCAGGAGGGTAATCGCCTCGTCCCATTTCTTGCGCCGCATGGCAATCACGCCGAGATTCGAATACGCCGCTCCTGAGCCCGGATCGAGCGCCAGCACTTTGTGGAATGCCGCCTCCGCTGCATCCAGATCCCCGCTCTGCAAAGCCGTCTGCCCCTGAGTAAACCAAGCGGCCGGGGTTGTCGGCTCCTGCGCGCGCAACTGCTCCCCTGTCGCGGGGTGTACCACCGCTGCGTCTTTTGACGCGCCAATGTGCATGGCCGCGAGCCCACCATGAGTCGCTCCGGACCAAAGCAACCAGATTCCGAACGGAAACACCAGGAGTGCCGGTTTCATACTTTCGTAGTCTCCGGGAGCCGCGGCCAAATTACAAGAAGCGGCGTGGAAGGCTCCATCTGTCGAGCCCTGGCGCCAGGCCCTTCCCGTGCCGCTATAGGGCGCGTGATTCTTGAATTTATCTCTTGACATGAACTTCTTATTGCTCTATTAATTCGTTTTAATAAGCAGCTCCGGTGCGCTTTTTTGCGAGTGAGAAGTGGTGGGGGCTGTCTCAGTGAGGGGTTTTCGCCAAGCGGCGGTTGGAACAGCAAGTGCAATTCTTGGCGGAGTGGTGTGCCCGGTTTCTCTTTGTCACCCCGATTTTGAATCTTTCCTGGAGGTTTCAACGTGAAGGAACACATTCATCCTTCGAAGCAATGGAAGAATCTTTGGGGAGCGGCGCTGCTGTGGTTTTCCGTTCTTGCGTTTGCGCTGGCTTTACCGCTCTCTTCACGCGCACAGGATACCGGCTACATCAGCGGCACGGTGACTGATAAATCCGGAGCCGCCGTTGTGGGCGCCGAAGTCGTCATCACCAGTGTCAGCGGCAGCTTGACTCGCAATACCACGGCGAACGCCGAAGGCGTCTACGTCCTCGCCGCTCTTCCCGGCGGCACCTACAACCTGACTGTCACCGCCAAGGGGTTCCAAAAGTTCACCGCCACCAAGATCGTGCTGCAGGTCGCAGAAAAGGCCCGCGTCGATGTGCAACTCGCCGTGGGCGCCGTCACGGAGACAATCGAAGTCACCGGCGAAAGTGTTGCCCAGGTGGAAACGCAATCTTCCGCCCTTGCCTCCACCATCACCGGCACACAGATCGACCAACTCATGTTGAACGGCCGCAACTTTACCCAGCTCGTCAATATAACGCCCGGTGTCGTTAACCAGACGGGCCAGGATGAGGGCAAGGTCGGTGTCTACGGCAACGTCGCATACAGCATGAATGGTGGCCGCACGGAGTACAACAACTGGGAACTGGACGGCGGCGACAACATGGACAACGGCTCGAACGCCACGCTGAACGTCTATCCTAACGTCGAAGCCATCGCCGAAGTCAGAGTGCTCACTTCCAACTACGGCGCGCAGTATGGCCGGAACGGCTCCGGCACCATCGAGGTCGAGACGAAGTCCGGCGGCAGCTCTTTCCACGGCAGCGCCTTCGAGTACCTCCGCAACGACATGTTCAATGCCAATGAATTTTTCAACAACGCCGCGGGTCTCCATCGCCCCCCTTACAAGAAACACGATTTCGGCTACACCGTCGGCGGGCCGGTGTACATCCCCAACCACTACAATTCCGACAAGAAGAAGACCTTCTTCTTCTGGTCCGAGGAATGGCGGCGCGAAAAGAACCCGGCAACGATTACGCCCATCAACGTTCCCTCGGACGCGGAGCGCAACGGCAACTTTAGCGACGTTTGCCCCGGCACCAACTGTCCGAATGTCGCAAATCCCGCTGCCGTGCCTATTTCACCGGCCGGCAAGGCGCTTCTCGCCCTGATCCCGCAGGCCACGCCCGGCTTTACGATCGGTGGCTTTCCCGCATTCGAACAGACTGTTTCCACACCGACGACCTGGCGTGAAGAGCTGGTGCGCATCGACCACAACATCACTGACAACTACCGCCTGACCTTCCGCTACATCCACGACTCCTGGAGCACCATCGTACCGAATCCCCTTTGGGGCAACGGCACTTCCAGTTTCGAAAACATCCAGACCAACTTTGTTGGACCCGGCACGAGCTTTGTGGCCCGCTTAAACGCCAATATTACGCCGACACTCCTCAATGAGTTCGTCGCCAGCTACACCGCCGACCACATTTTCCTGAATGCCCTGAACAATCCGCCGGCCCTTGCGGCCGGGGCCATGGGCTCCATTTTTAACAATGGTCTCGGCGGAAAGCTTCCAGCCATCCAGCTGAACGGCAACGCTGCCCTCTACGGGGGGCTGGGTCAGGACACCGGCTATTTCCCGTGGAACAACGCCAACCCTACCTACACGTATCGCGACAACATGACCAAAATCCTGGGAACGCATACGTTTCAGTTTGGGGCCTATTTGGTCTTCGCACAGAAAAACGAGGATAACTCCCCGAACGTTCAGGGCATTTTGACTTTTGATGCCAGCTCCGCCGTCAGCTCCGGCAATGCCTTGGCAGACCTGCTGATGGGCAACATCGCCAGTTACTCGCAATGGAGCGCCATCTTGAAATACTATGATCGCTACAAGATCGTCGAACCGTATTTCAATGATGACTGGCGCGTGACCAAACGCCTCACCCTCAACTTGGGCCTGCGCGTCAGTCTGTTCGGAACCTATCGAGAGCGATACAAACACGCCTTCAACTTCAATCCGAGTGCCTTTGTTGCGGGCAATGAGCCTACTTTCGACGCCAATGGCAACCTGGCACAAAACGCCGCGAATAGCGCCAATCCGCTCAATGGCGTCGTCCAGTGCGGAGGTGCAGGCGGAACCTTTCCGCTGGTTCCGGGATCGGCGTTCCCGACCGTCAGTATCGGTTCTTCCTCAAACCCTGGTTGCTTGACCGGACACCTCTTCAACCCCGCTCCTCGCATCGGATTCGCCTTTGACCCCAAAGGCGACGGCAAGATGGCCATCCGCGGCGGTTACGGCATTTTTTATGAACACACAAACGGAAACGAAGGCAATTCCGAGTCTCTGGAAGGTTCCGCGCCGCTGGTCCTCAGGGCCACCCAGTCCAACATTGTTGGCTACACGAACGTGGGCGCCGGCGCGGGCGCAGTGCCGCTGCCTCCACTCTCGCTCGTTTCCGTGCCAAACAAGGCTCAGTGGCCTTACGTCCAGCAGTGGAACCTCAACGTTCAAAAGGAACTGCCCTCGCACTTTGTCGTGTCGGTCGCTTACGTTGGCAGCAAGGGCACCCATCTAACGTTGCTGAACGATGGCAACCAGCTCTGCCCTATTAGCGGCGGTGCCGCTTGCGGTGCAGCGGTCACAAACCCCTTCGCCGCAGGGCAGCCGATCACCTCAGCCGACTGCACGTCGTTTAACAGCATCGGCACCCTCGCGAACGGGACTCCGGTCACGGGACGGGCTGCTACCAATCTGAGCGTGGCCTGCGGGGCGAGCGCCGATCCTCTTCGCACGGCGTTTCCCGGCTACAGCAATTTGACCTTCCTGCGGGATTCCGCTAATTCTATCTATCATGCGCTGCAAGCCTCCGCGCACCGCACCGTCGGCGACTTGACCCTGAGCCTCGCCTACACTTACAGCCATGCCATTGACGATTCTTCCGACCGCAGCGACAACGCGTTTGTCAATGCCTATAATTTTGTCGCGAATCGCGCCAGCTCCACCTTCGATCAGCGGCAAGCACTGTCGATCAGCTACGTCTACGGATTGCCGTTCTATAAGCACGCTTCCGGGTTCTCACGTGCGGTCCTTGGCGGATGGCAGGTTTCGGGCATTACCGCCGTGGCAACCGGCACTCCGGTCAGCGTGACCAACGGCACCAACTTTGGCGACAACGCGGGTGTTGGCAACGGAGTCGGCACCGGTTCTCGCCCCGACCGGGTCAGCAACCCGAATAACGTCCCTGCCGTTACAGCCCCCGCTGCACCGGGTCCGCTTTTGTACAATCCGGCGGCGTTTGCAATCCCCACGGGCTTAACCTTTGGAAACGTCGGCCGCGACACGCTGAACTTGCCGCGCCGCACCAATTTCGATTTCGGCCTTTTCAAGAGGTTCACCTTTACCGAAAAGACCGGTCTCGATTTTCGGTGGGAGAATTTCAACCTCTTCAACCACTCGGAGTTCAACGGCATGGACACGAGTCTTGGATCGAGCGGTTTTCTGTACGCGAACTCCACGCACCTGGGCCGCAAGATGCAGTTTGGTCTGCGCCTCTTTTTCTGACGCCACACCCCCGAGGGCGGTCCGGTGAAGACTGGGCCGCCCTTATTTTTTTGCGGACGAAACGCTGTTTCCTTTCGCTGCGGAAGGAGTAGAATGCCGCCATGAATCGACGAACATTCATCGGTACCTCCCTTGCTGCTACCATCGCCACCGCGGCCCGCCACTCCTGGGCGGCAGATTCCGCACACAAACTCGACCGCATCGGCCTCCAGCTCTACACCGTTCGCGAGGCTATGAAGACCGATGTTCCCGGCACGATCGCCAAGGTCGCCGCCACCGGCTACAAGGAAGTCGAATTCGCCGGGTACTTCGACCATTCGCCCAAAGACATTCGCGGCATGCTGGACAAGAACGGCCTGGTCTCGCCGTCTTGCCACGTGAGTTACGCGGAAGTCGAGAACAAGTGGCCCGAAACTCTCGAAGCCGCTCACGTCGTCGGTCACAGCTACGTCATCTGCCCCTGGATTGACGTCTCCCAGCGAACCGCTCCCGACGGCTGGCAAAAGGCGGCTGCACTCTTCAATAAAGCCGGCGAAGCCGCGAAGAAGGCGGGCATCCAGTTCGGCTACCACAACCATTCGTTCGAGTTCGAAACTTACCCGTCTCTCAACGGCAAGCTCGCCTACGACTTCCTGCTCGCCGAGCTCGACCCGAAAAACGTCATCATGGAGATGGATCTCTGTTGGATCAACGTCGCTGGAAAGGATCCGCTGGCGTATTTCGAGAAGTATCCCGGTCGCTTCCCGCTCGTGCACGTCAAGGACTACGTCAACGACCCCAATTCCACCAGCAGCTTCAGTGGCGCCACCGGCCCTTCCGTGAATTTCAAAGGTCATCTGGCAGACGTCGGCCAAGGCTCCATCGACTGGAAGCGCATCTTCGCGCAGTCGGGCAAAGGCGGTATCAAACACTATTTCGTCGAAAACGACGATCCGAAATCGGCCTTCGACGACATCAAAATCAGCTACAACTATCTCCACGAGCTCCATTTCTGATTTTTCCGCGTGGGGGCGCAGCATGCTGCGCCCTTGCTTGGCTTGGCCTTTACCGCACCTCAGGAATTCAGTCCTGTGGGTATTTGCTCAGGGGATCGCTTCATGAGAATGAAATCTCTTAAGCTGGCTTTGACCCTTGCCGCCGCGCTGGTCTGTCTCGCGCTTGCGGCGCCCCCTCAATCGAAAGAATGGAAGCAGCTCTTTAATGGCAAGGACCTCACCGGCTGGAAGCACGTCGGCCCCGGCAGCATGACCGTCGAAGACGGCCTCATCCGCACGCACGGCGGCATGGGCCTGCTCTATTGGACTGGCGGAAAACTCGGCGACTGCCGCATCCATGTCGTCTACAAGATGCGCGACTTCAACGACAATTCAGGCGTCTTCATCCGCATCCCCATCGAGCCTCGCGAAGAGTGGATGCCCGTGCACTACGGCTACGAAGTACAGATCGACAATCATCCCGAGACTTCCAACGAAGATGAGTACCACATTACGGGCACGCTCTATTCGCTCACCAAGCCGCTTGCGAAACCCGGCAAGCCCGGCCCTGAATGGAACACCATGCTCATCATGATCGACGGTCCGCACACCGTCGTGGTTCTCAATGACGTCACCGTCACGGACTACACCGAAGGCCAGCCCGTGCCCGAGCGCAAATTCGATTTCGAGCCGCAGCGCGGCCGTCGCCCGAACGAAGGCTACATGGGCTTGCAGAATCACAGCGACAACGACATTGTCTTTTTCAAGGAAGTCAGCGTGCAGTCTTTGAAGTAGCCTGGTTTGGTCTAAATGTCGGTGGTTAGGCCCAGCTCGAGACGTTTGATCGCAGTTCTTTTTCTGCCAGCTGTAAGCTGTCGGCTGTTAGCTTCCTCAAGGAGCTCTCCATGAAAAACGACTGGTCACGCCGCCAATTCCTCCAGCGCTCCGCCGGGATCGCCGGAGCTGCAACACTGGCGCCGAAGCTCATTACCGACCCAAATCCCATTCCGGCCAAGTCCTACGTTCCTCCAAGCGATACCATCCGCTTCGGAATCATCGGCATTGGGATGCAAGGCTCCGGTTTGCTGCACGACGCGCTCACGCTACCCGGCGTCGAATGCGTCGCCGCCGCTGATCTCTACGACGGCCGCCACACTCTCGCCAGGGAGCTGACCGGCAAGAAGGACCTTTTCACCACGCGCAAATATCAGGAACTGCTCGATCGGAAGGACATCGATTGCCTCATCGCCGCGGTACCCGATCACTGGCACAAGCGCGTGGTTGTCGACGCCACGTCGGCCGGAAAAGACATCTACATAGAAAAGCCGATGTCACACACCGCCGCGGAAGGCGTGGCCATGGCTGCGGCGCAGCAAAAAACCGGGCGCATCGTGCAGGTCGGCTCGCAGCGTGTGAGCTCGGTGATTTGCGCCAAGGCCAAGGAAATGATTGCTGCCGGCGCCATCGGCAAACTCACGCTCGTCGAAGGTTCACTTGGCCGCAACGATCCCACCGGCGCGTGGGTCTATCCGCCGCCGCCCGATCTTTCGCTGAGCAATTTCGATTGGGACACCTGGCAGAGCGGCGCCACCAATCGCCCCTGGGACCCGGACATGTCCCCGAAATATTTCGCGCGCTGGCGCTGCTGGAAGGAATACGGCACCGGCGTCGCCGGCGACCTGCTCGTCCACCTCGTTTCCGGCATGAACCACATGCTTGGCTGGAACGAACCACCCAAGCGGGTCATGGCGCTGGGCGCGATCCTTCGCTTCCCCGATGGCCGCAACATGCCTGACGTGCACGCTGCTCTTTACGAATATCCTTCGGCTGCAGGTGCTCCCGTTTATCTGCGCCTCAATCTCGGCTGTGAAACTCCGGAAGTCTATCGCTTCCAGGGATCCCACGGGATTTTGGAAGTCACGGAATTCACCATCAACCACTATCCGCAATCCGGCGAAGATTCCGGTCCCAGCTACTACACCAGCGGCTATCCGCAAGCCATGCGCGATGCATACACCAAGCAATGGCACAAGGACCACGACCCCGCACCCGGCAAGGAACCGCTTTCGCAGGCCTATTCCTGGCGGGGCGATTCCTGGGACGACGAGCGTCCCCACTTGTGGACCTTCTTCTCCAGCGTCAAGTCGCGCAAGCCCCTCACCGAAGACGCGGTCTTCGGGCACAACGCCGCGCTGGCCTGCCACATGGCCAACGAATCCTTCTTCCGCAACGCCGCGGTCATCTGGGACCCGGCCACCAACACCATCAAATCGTAGCTGGCATGAAAGGCAAACGGGAAACCACCACCAAGCCGATCCAGCGCTGGCGGGAATTGGTAGATAAGGACTGAAGCTCCACGTTCTCTTACGAGCGCACGGTCAGCACGGGACAATGTGCCAGCGAAACTACCTTGTACGCCTTGGTGATGGGAACATGCCCGGCCAGGCTGGACCGTGCTTTCGCGCCCATGACAATCAAATCTGCGGACGTCTCCTGTGCATGGCGCAGAATCTCCGCCGCGGCCTCTCCAAACGCCACACGGAGTTTTGTCTGGCACCATAGTTCCGCGCCGTTCGGAACCAGGTCCTGAAGCTGCCGCTGGACCTCTTCGCGCTTCAACGTCAGTCCATCGTCGGAGTAATCGTCCAGGTGGCGAACTACATGGAGCAGCGTGACGACCGCATCATGCTCCTGGCCCAGTGAAAAGGCATATGCCACTTCGCGCTCGCAACTAGGTCCGAAGTCCGTGGCGAACAGGATGTGCTTGAGGTTCACATCGGGTTTGGAGCCTTCCACGGCGGGACCCACCGTGAGAACCGGACAAGCAGCCTGCCGGAAGATCTGCTCGGCGCCCGAACCAATCACGAGTTTTTGGATCGCGCCGATACCGTGCGTACCCACCACGACGAGATCGATGCCGCGGCTCTCGATCAGCTTCTGAATGGCCGGCCATAGCGGGCCTTCCTCGATCAGCAACTCGTGTGCAATATCCCGCAACTGGCCCGACAGCAGCATCTCCCGGATTTTCTCTTCGGCCTCGCGCCTTTGGGTATCCACCAGCCGCGTTGTGACTTCCGGCGCGGCAAGGGGATACGCATCCGGTGAAATCACGTGGGTGAGAAGGATTTGCGAATCGTAGCGGCGCGCCAGGGAAACGGCATACACCAGCGCGCGGGTAGAGGCAGGCGAAAAATCCGTGGCCACCAAAATCCTGGCCAGCGAAATCTTCTTGTCGGCGAAGATCCTCTTGGGAACGGTGCCCATAGACACCTCCGGAAAGACCAGACCCGGCGGTGAGCTTCGTCCGCGCCAGAAGCGCGTGTGGCGGCGAGAACCATTCCCCCAGGAAGAGGCGGGCGAATGTCGGGCTCCAAAATCAGGATAGAGTGGAAGCGGGAACGGGTCGGTGACGGGAAGCACACGAAGGCGTGACGTGTCGTTGCGCCGGCACGGTGGTATCCTCTCCGGGTCTGCCATGCGCCTATTACGGAATGTGGTCTCAGAGGATCCTCAATTCGCGGCAAGACTTCTCGCGCTCGCTTTGATGCTCCTCCTCTTTTCCATGTGCGCGCCTCTTTACGCCGACGAGAGCAGGTTTCCAGCGTCCACTGTGCTAACGGCGGCGGATCATCGGCCGAGCATCAGCCTGGGCGGAGATTGGCATGCGATTATCGATCCTTACGCCACGGGCCTGCGCAATTTTCATGGCCGAGTTCGCTCGGATGGTTTCGAGCTCAACCAAGAGCCGAAAAGACCCTCCGATCTCCTGGAATATAGCTTTGCCAAATCGGGGACACTCCATGTTCCTGGCGACTGGAACACCCAGCGCGATTCGCTCTTCTACTACGAAGGACTCGTCTGGTACGAGAGAGAGTTCGAGTACCACGCGAAGCCGGGGCACCGCGTATTTCTCCACGTTGGCGCTGCGAATTACCGCTCCTATTTCTGGGTGAATGGCCGGCCCGTGTGCGAACACGAAGGCGGCTTCACTAGCTTCGATTGCGAAGCGACAAAAGTGCTGCACGACGGCAGCAACTTTGCGGTGATTGCGGTCGACGATACCAGGATCGCCGACGGGATTCCTACGCTGCAAACTGATTGGTGGAACTATGGTGGAATTACCGGAGAACTCTCGCTGATTGAAGTGCCCGAGCGATTTTTCGACGAATTCGATCTGCACCTGAAAAAGGGCATGCGGGACGAAATCGAAGGCTGGGCACACTTCGCGGGAGCTCCCGCAGGAACCGAAGTGACGCTCAGCATGCAAGAGCAGGATCGGACCATCCGTATGACGAGTAAAACCGATGCGGATGGGAGAGCCACTTTGCATTTCGCAGACGCACACTTGCGATTGTGGTCGCCGGACCAACCAGCCCTCTATACCATCACGCTAACGGCCGGCGAGGATCGCCTGGAAGACGAGATGGGTTTCCGCTCGATCGAAGTCCGCGGAACACAGATCCTGCTCAATGGCCAGCCTATTTTCCTGAAGGGCATCAATATCCACGCGGAAGCACCGTTGCACGGAGGCCGCGCGTATAGCGAGCAGGATGCGGAGACGCTCCTGGGGTGGGCCCACGAGCTTGGCGCGAACTTCGTCCGGCTGGCCCATTATCCACACAGCCAGCGCATGACGCGCCTAGCGGATCGTTTGGGGATACTTGTCTGGTCAGAGATCCCTGTGTATTGGGCGTGCCACTTCGAAGATCCGGCCGTCCTCAGCAAAGCGCAGGCGCAGCTGTCGGAGATGATTCGACGCGACCGGGACAAATCGTCGGTCATTCTGTGGTCCGTCGCGAATGAAACGCCAGGCACGTCCGCGCGCACGGCCTTTCTTTCCACCCTGGTGAAGGATGCTCACGCGATGGATGCGAGCCGGCTGGTAACGGCAGCGCTACTCGTGCGAACGGAAGGCAACACGAAGATTGTGGACGATCCGCTCGGCAGTCAGCTGGATGTGATCGGAACGAACGAATACATCGGTTGGTACGAACACACGGCCGCCGACGCAGATCACACCGTCTGGGACATTCGCTACCAGAAGCCCGTAATCATGAGCGAATTTGGCGGTGATGCCAAGGCCGGGCTTCATGGTGATGTTGCCGAACGTTGGACGGAAGAGTTCCAGGCGAACATTTATGAACACCAATTGGTGATGTTGAACCAGATCCCCCAGTTGCGCGGGATCAGTCCCTGGATCCTGATGGACTTTCGTTCGCCACGACGCCTGCTTCCTGGCATCCAAGACAATTACAATCGCAAGGGATTGATTTCCGAGAAAGGCGAGAAGAAGAAGGCTTTTTTCGTTCTGCAAAAAGCTTACAAAGCCAACAGCCTTGGCAGGGCGCAGTAGCCATTGCGAATGGCAATCGAGATGGACTGGGCGAGGCCGATCAATGGGAAGGAGCGACCATGAACAAAGGATACTGGATTACCCTTTACCGCTCGATTTCCAATCCAGCGGCTCTCACCGCGTATGGAAAGGCGGCCGGACCAGTGATAGCGGCCGGCGGGGGCAGGTTCCTGGTTCGAGGCACGCCGGCAAAAGCTTACGAGGCGGGGCTACACGAGCGGTGCGTTGTGATTGAGTTCGACAGCCTGGAGAAGGCGATCGCTACGTACGAAAGCCCGGAGTATCAGGCGGCGAAGAAGCTGCTTGAAGGCAGCGTGGAGCGGGACGTGCGGATGGCGGAGGGTGCTTAGCCCGTTGGGCAGACGGTGGGCTTGGCGGTGTTGAATGGGCCTGGCGTTACCGCTTAGAGGAGCGATATGAGGCAAAGCATAGCGATGGTTTGGCTGGGGTTGATGGTGGGGCTGTTTCTTTCGAGCAGTGTATGGGCGCAGAGTAATCCCGAGTGGACCGAGCCGTTCCCGCCGTTTCGCATCGCGGGCAACCTGTATTATGTCGGGAGCAAGGGACTGGCAAATTATCTGATCACAACGGCACAAGGAAACATCCTAATCAACAGTGACCTGGAAGCGAATGTGCCAATGATTCAAGCGAGCATCGAGAAGCTCGGATTCCACTTCAAAGACACGAAGATTCTGCTCATCAGTCACGCGCACTGGGACCATGACGCGGGTAGTGTCAAGATCAAAGAATTGACCGGAGCGAGTTACATGGTCATGGATGCCGATGTGCCGGTGGTCGAGTCCGGAGGCAAGGCCGATTTTCAGTACAGCAGTCCCGAGTTTCTCTATAAGCCCACCAAGGTGGACCGAGTGCTGCACGATGGGGACGAGGTGAACCTCGGGGGCACGGTGCTGGTAGCCCACTTAACTCCAGGACACACCAAAGGCTGCACGACGTGGACGATGAAGGTAACGGAGGGCGGCAAGACGTATGACGTGGTGATTGTCGGGAGTCCGAATGTGAACCCCGGCTACAAGCTCGTGCACAATCCCGCGTATCCACAGATTGCAGAAGATTACGAGCGGATGTGGCGCGTGCTGAAGTCCCTGCGCTGCGATATTTTCCTCGGTGCTCACGGAAGCTACTTTGGAATGGAAGAAAAGTACGCGCGCATGAAGGAAGGCGGGGTGAATCCGTTCGTGGATCCGGCGGGGTATCAGAAATTCGTGGCGGATAAAGAGCAGGAGTTCCGCACGGAATTGGCGAAGCAACAACACGGCGCTAAGTAGGAAACGAGGTTGCAAGAAACGATTAGCGCATCTTTGAAGCGGGGCCTCGGGGCGTTGGCGGTCTGCACCATGTTGGGAGCTACGTCGTCCGCGCAGGACGCACCCCCGGCGGTAAACATTCGCGTGCACTACGATCAGCCGGATGGGGTGAACGCGCCGTTCTGGAGTTACTTTGGCTACGACGAGCCGAACTACACCTACTCGCCTAACGGGCAAAAACTGCTTGGGGAACTCAGCCGGTTGAGTCCGGTGCCTGTCTACGTGCGCGTGCACAACCTGTTGACGACGGGAGACGGCTCGGCATCGCTGAAATGGGGTTCGACGAACGTCTACACGGAGGATGCCGAGGGAAAGCCGGTCTATTCGTGGACGATTGTGGATCGGATTTTTGACACGTTTCGCGCGCAGGGGATCAAACCGCTCGTCGAAATCGGGTTTATGCCCGAGGCGCTTTCGACACATCCGCAGCCGTATCGCCACAACTTCCCGAAAGGCAATATCTTTACGGGGTGGGCTTATCCGCCGAAAGACTATGCAAAGTGGGGAGAACTGGTTTTTCAATTTGTGCGGCATCTGAAGGAGCGTTACGGCGAGGCCGAGGTCAAGACGTGGTTGTGGGAACCGTGGAATGAGCCGGACATCGAGTATTGGAAAGGCACGCGCGAAGAGTATTTCCAGCTGTACGACTACTCAGTTGACGCGGTGCTGCGGGCGCTCCCGGAGGCGCATGTGGGCGGTCCGGATTCCACAGGCCCTTCCTATCCCCAAGCGGCGGAGTTTCTGCGAGCGTTTCTGGAGCACTGCGCGCACGGAAGAAATTATGCGAAGGGCGGAACCGGTGCGCGGCTCGAGTTCATCGCGTTCCATCCCAAAGGCTCACCGAAGTGGATGGGGGATCACGTCCAGATGGGTTTGGCGCGGCAGCTCGCGTCGATTCAAGAAGGATTTAAGATCGTGGCGTCTTTTCCGGAGTGGCGGGAAACGCCTATTGTCCTCGGAGAATCGGACCCGGAGGGATGCGCCGCGTGTTCCGCACGAAAAAATCCGCAGAATGCCTATCGCAACGGAGCGCTGTATGCAGCCTACGAGACGGAGGCTCTTAGCGACACGTACGCGCTGGCGAATCAGCAACACCTTTATGTACTAGGAACGGTCACGTGGGCTTTTGAATTCGAGGGACAGCCGTACTTTGAAGGGTTTCGCGAGCTGGCGAGCAACGGATTGGACAAGCCGGTTCTCAATGTGTTCCGCATGTTGGGCTTGCTGGGCCCGGAACGCGTGAAACTTTTGAGTTCAGGGGCATTGTCCATTGATGGCATCGTCGCTGCGGGGGTCCGGAGTCAACCCGACATCAATGCAATCGCCACGCGCGGCGGGCACGGAATCGAAATCCTGGTCTGGAACTATCACGACGATGACGTTGCCGTTCCGGAGACCGCCATCGAAGTGCAGATTAGCGCGCTACCGACAGGTGCACGCAAAGGGCTCCTGGAGCATTTTCGCATCGATGGCAAACACAGCAATTCGTTTGAAGCATGGAAAGAGATGGGTTCGCCGCAAACGCCCACGCCAGAGCAATACGAAAAGCTCGAGGAAGCGGGCCACTTACACCAACTGAACTCACCGTCGTGGATCGCGTTCAAAGATGGCGAAGCTCATTTGCAATTCAGCCTGCCAAGAGAGAGCGTGTCGTTGCTGCGGATCGCGTGGTGATTCCATGCGGACTTATTTTTTGGGGTTCAGCAGAGCCTGGTAGACGGCGGAACGGCTGAGGTACTCCACGTTCGGACTCGCCGGGCCCAGAAGGCGCTGAATCATGCCGACGAAGACGACTTCGTTGGCGGGATCGATCCAGAACCACGTGCCGGCGGCGCCATCCCAGAAAAAGGTGCCGCGTCCTTCGGGCAGATTGGCGAGAGGTGGATCGTAGACGACGGCGCAATCGTAGCCGTAGCCAAAGCCTGGGCGCATCACTTGCAGGCCGATGCCGAATTCGCCCATGAGCAGATTGGGAGCAAGATGGTTCGAGCCCATCAACTGTACGGAGGCGGGCGAGAGAATGCGCACGCCATTCAGTTCCCCACCGTTGGCCAGCATCTGTGCAAAGCGGAAATAATCTTCGGCGGTACCGACCAAGCCGCCGCCTCCCGAGGCCATCCCAGGCCGCAAGGCGTAGTCACCGCCGAAAGAGTTGTCGGCGATGAGTTTGCCTTGTTCGTCTGCGCGGTACATCGTCACAAATCGGTCGCGCTTGTCCGCAGGAACGAAGAAGCCGGTGTCTTTCATTCCCAGCGGCTTGAAGATGTTCGCCTGCATAAAATCGGGGAGAGACTGGCCGGAAAGCCTCTCGATGATGTAGCCCTGGATGTCCATCGAAACGCTGTAGACCCAGCGCGAACCGGGCTGATACATCAACGGAATTTTCGCCAGCTTGTCGATCATTTCCTGCAAGGACTTGGACTGGAAGATGGCGGCTTTGGCATATTCCTTGTCGACGGGATGCGTGCCGAAAAAACCGTAGGTGAAGCCGGCGGTGTGGGTCATCAATTCGTGCATGGTCGGCGGATGAACGGGGTCCTCGACAACGATATTTCCCGCAGCGTCGATGCCCTTGAAGACTTTCAGGTGGGCGAATTCGGGAATGTATTTGGCGATGGGATCGTCGGGCAGCCATTTGCCTTGCTCGTAGAGGAGCATCATGGCCACGCCGGTGATGGGCTTGGACATGGAGAAGTCGCGAAAGATGGCGTCTTTGGTCAGCGGGGTGCCGGTCGCGAAGTCCTTCATGCCATAGGTGCGGTAGTCGATGACTTTGCCGTGGCGCGCGAGGATGGTGACGGCGCCGGGCAGTTCCTTACGATCGACCACTTGTTGCATGAGAGTGTGGAGGCGCTCCAGCCGCTGCGAAGAAAAGCCGAGCGACTCCGGTTTGTTCAGGGTGAAGTCAAAAGTCGCCGAGCCAGTCGCCGCGGGTTCCTGTGCAAGGGTTGGGATTGCGAAGCAAAGAAGAAACAGGGTTACGGGAAGTTTCCGCGCGCGCTTGGCAACGAGTTTGTTTCTCATTTTTCTCCGCGTCGTGAATACGAAGGAGTCAGTTGGCCCAGGCTAGGCCGTCGGCATATTTGCCGGCAGCGATCAGGCTCAGGACTTTCCATTGCGCCAGATCGATGGCGGCAACGTTGTTGCTCGCCGCGCAGGACACATAGGCGACCTTGCCGTCGGGGCGAATGAGGATTTCCTGCGGGGAAGTTCCGACGTCGATGCGGCGCGCAACCTGCAAAGTGGCGAGGTCCACGACAGCAACCTGGTTGGCGGACGGCATGGCCACCAGTAGTGAATGGCCATCGGGCGTGGGAGCAGTGCCGTAACCCAAAGCGGGGAGTGGGACCCAAGCCTTGACCTTGTTGGTGGCTGTATCGATGACGGCGAGTTGAGGCTTCGTTTGATCGGAGGTGAAAACCAACTTGTCATCGGTGGAGATGGAAATGCGCTGGTCCATTTTCGACACGGGAATGATGGCAACGGTCTGGTGGTTGACAAGATCGAGAACAGAGACGGTACCGGAACCGACGTTGGAGGTGTAGCCGCGATGCCCGTCATGCGAGATGGCCAGCATGTGCGACTCTTCCTGGCCGGTGGGCACCGTGCCAATGATTTTGCGCGTGCGGGGATCAATCACGGTGACGGTCTTGTCCAGCTCGGTAGTGACGTAAAGAAGACCGGTGGCAGTGTCGAGGACAGGCTGATGAGGACGCACGCCATGACCAAAATCGATGTTGCCGACGATGGCCCGCGACGCGATATCGATCACGAGCATTTCGTGGCCGTCGATGCCGGGCTTGCCCACGCCGCTGCTGCCGTAGATAGGCACAAAGGCCGTGCGCCCGTCGGCGGAGACGGCAATTTCGTGTCCGTGAACGCCGGTCGTTTTTTCCGCGATAGTGGCGATTTCTTTTGCGGAAACAGGATCGATGAGACTCAGATTGACATCGGTCTGGTTTACGACCAGCAGCGTTTGCGCCTTGAGGCGCGCGGGGGAAAATGCCAGGCAGAGAGCAGCAAGCGATAAACAAGCAAAAATTAGCTTTCGCATGGCCCGACAGTATAGTCGATTGCCCGTTAAATCACGACACTCCGGCATGTCGCAGCCTTGCGCCGAGCTGATTGCCGAACCAACGCAGCAAGCGAATTGCAGGGAGGGGTTTGGACCAGTTCGCGTTAGAATTCTGCAATGCCTCTCGCCCCAGGCACCGCTCTGGGCCCCTATGAAATCCTCTCCCCTCTTGGATCCGGGGGCATGGGCGAAGTTTACCGTGCACACGATTCCCGCCTGGCACGCGACGTCGCGTTGAAAATCCTGCCGCGCGACTTTGCCATCAATGCGGACCGCCGCGCGCGCTTTGAACGCGAGGCGCGCACGCTGGGGCAGGTGCATCATCCGAATATTCTGGCCATCCTGGATATCGGAACACATGACGAATTACCTTTCATCGTCACCGAACTGCTGGAAGGGGAAACGTTGCGTGAGCGGCTGCGGCCAGGACCGTTGCCGCAACGCAAGGCCATCGAAATCGCCGCTCAGATTGCCAGAGGGCTTGGAGCGGCCCACGAAAAAGGAGTCGTTCACCGGGACATCAAGCCGGAGAACATTTTCATAGGCTCGGACGGCCACGTGAAAATCCTCGACTTCGGGCTGGCGCGAACCTCAGACTCGCAACTCGGGCAGCCGGAAGCCACGCTCACGGTGCAAAGCGCGGCAGGCATGGTTCTGGGCACAGCCGCCTATATGTCTCCAGAGCAAGCCCGTGGGCAGGCGGTCGATTCGCGTTCTGATATTTTCAGCCTCGGTTCCGTCTTCTATGAAATGCTCT
Organism: uncultured Acidobacteriaceae bacterium; assembly: GCA_964524985.1. Classification (GTDB taxonomy): domain Bacteria; phylum Acidobacteriota; class Terriglobia; order Acidiferrales; family UBA7541; genus Acidiferrum. Next base: position 11,834 of record CAZGFL010000065.1, on the reverse strand, counting down.
CTGGCCAGCGCGCTTTCTCTGGCGACACATTTGCCGACCTGGTTTCCGCCATTCTTCGCCAGGATCCAGAACCATGGCCAGCGGAGTCGAAAATCCCGATAGCGTTGGATCGGGTCGTTCGCCGCTGTTTGGAGAAATCACCGGGAGAACGCTTCCAGTCCGCTCGCGATCTTGCGTTTCAACTGGATTCGCTCGTCTCCAGTACAGACTCAAGCAGCGGCATTGCCGTACCTGAAATCCCGCCGGAGAAACTAAATGGTTCGGCGCTCTCCCACGCTTTGCCATGGATAGCTGCGGCATTGATTGTCGCAGCTGCGGCTAGTGCGTGGTGGCTTCGCGGGCGGCAGGTGCGGGAGGGCGGCGGTCGGGCCGTGTTTTTCGAGCGGCTGACGGATTTTGCCGGCATGGAGGAAAGCCCGGCGATTTCACCTGATGGAAAATCGGTGGCGTTTGTGAGCGATTCCACTGGGTCGCGTCAAATCTGGATCCGACTGCTTGCCGGCGGCGTTCCTTTCCAGCTTACGCATGATGAGGACGACCACCTTTCCCCGCGCTGGTCCTCCGATTCGGCATCTCTCTTCTATTACACGCCGCCCGCGAGCGGATCGCACGAAGCGACCGTGTGGGAAATTTCCGCGCTCGGCGGGGCGCCTCGCCGGCTCGTTGAGAGCCTCAGCGAGGTGGATCCCAGCCATGACGGGAAGTCACTGGCGTTTTTCCGGCTGAAGGACAACAAGATCGAACTGGTACGTACGGATCGCGACGCGGGTCATGTTGAGGTTCTCGCGCAGTTTCCATCCACGACGGGATGCCGGCAGCCGCGGTGGTCCCCCGATGATTCGTCCCTCGCGTTCATGCTGGCCATGGACCGGTGGTCGGATGATCTCTACTATGTGTCCGCGTCGGGAGGGACGCCAAGGAGAGTTACGTTCGAAATTTCGCTGATCTCAGGATTCTCGTGGCTTCCGGATGGCTCGGGTTTTGTGTTCAGCGCCTCGAGAGGCTCTACGCTGCTGTATCTGCCAACGCTGCACCTGTGGCAAGTACGGCGCGAGGGCGGAGAACCGCACCAGCTTACTTTCGGCGATGAGAGCGACGCGTCGCCGGACATCGATTCTCAAGGCCGCCTGGTTTCCAGCCGGGTCCGGTTGAGCTTTGACATCTGGAAATTCCCTGTTGAATCAGTGCCAGTAGAGAATGTCCGCCGCGCCGTGCGCGTCACGCACCAAACGGCTCAAGTTCAAACGCCTAGTTTAAGTCCTGACGGTCGCCTGCTCGTCTATCTGTCCGACACTGGAGGTCACGGGAACCTATGGGTGCTCGATTTGGAATCCGGGCAGAGCCGGCAAATCACGTTCGAGAAGGACCCGCACTTGGTGATGGGCGTGCCACTGTGGTCGCCTGATGGTTCGCAGATCGCCTATGCCCGACAAACATTTGGGCAAGGGACGACCTCGGTCGCGTATTGGTCGGTTCGTCCGGACGGGAGTGATAATCATTTGTTTCTGCCAAAGGCTTCCTGGTTGACGTGGTCGCCGGACCGGCGCTGGGTCTACTACGTTGATCTCACGGAGCGGGAACAAGGCACCTCTGGCCGAATCATGAAGATGTCTGTCTCCGACTCGGCCGCTGTGGAAGTGCGAAACGAAGTGACGAACGGTCCGGCCATCTCCCCGGATGGCTCAACCCTTTACTACGCCAAGCTGCTAGAGCCCATCAACGGATTGTGGGATTACGAGATTCGGGCGGCGCAGCCGGACTCTGCGCCGTCGCGGCTACTGGCACCCATCTCGGGGCACCGCGTGCCCGCCTGGCAAGGGCTCCACCCCACCCTATCGCCGGACGGCAAATGGCTCGCACTGACGTTGAACGACAGGTTTGGCACGAATTTGTGGCTGCTTTCGACGTCGGACGGCAAAATCCATCCCGTGACGGATTTCGGGGAGAGGCGGACTTTCATCGCCCGGCATGTGACGTGGTCGCCCGACAATAAGTACATTTTTGCGGCCGTGGGGGAGGGCGACGCCGACATAGTCCTGTTTGACGGCCTGGTGCATTGAAATTCCCTTTTTCGCCAGTCGCTTATATGCTTTCCGCCAAGTGAAGAAACTCTTCCACCAGAGGAGAAACCGTATGAGAGCACAGGTCGCGATGGCATTTACAACGATGGCGCTAGGGTTGGTCTGGCTTGGATTGGGAGAGGCGCGACCGCCACAGCAAAAATCCCCAGTGCGGATGTACAACACGGCCAAAGAGAAGCTGCGCCAGGGGAAAACGCTAGTGGGAGCGACGGTCTTTTCTCCTGACCCCAATATTTATTGCGCCGTAGCCAACTCTGGATATGACTACACGTGGATCGAGATGCAGCACAGCCCGCTGACGTATGCGGACGTGGCTAAGATGATCTGGGCCTGCCGGGGAGCGTCGGCCATGCCGTTTATTCGCGTTCCGGACGCGACGGAGAGCGACATTCAGAAGGCCACGGACATCGGTGCGGTGGGAATTATCGTGCCGACAGTGGATACGGTGGAGAAGGCGGAGGCGGCGGTGAAGTGGTCCAAGTATCCCCCAGAGGGCCGGCGCAGCCAGGGCAACGGGCAGTACGGGGCGCTGTGGGGAAACGACTACCGGCAAGTGGCCAATGACAATATGGTGGTGGTCATCATGATTGAAACGCCCATCGGAGTGGAAAACGCGGAGAAGATAGCATTGGTCCCGGGGATTGATGTGATCTTCGCGGCGAGCACGGACCTGGGAAATTTCTCGGGGCACCGCCAGGGAGAAAAGGAATATGAAGCGCTGGTGACGCGAATTCACGACGTGACCCTAGCGCATGGGATCCGCTTGGGTGGGCCGCAAGCTTGGAAGAGCCGGCCGGGATTCACGTTCTTTCAGGGGCCGGGAGAGACGCAGCTCATCCAGGCAGGAGCAAAAGTGAACCTGTCTGGGAATCCCCCGCAAGGCGAGGCAAGGCCGGGAGTTGCACCAATCGAAGGCGCGAAACCGCAAATTTGAGTTGGCTGACAAAGCCCGCAAGATTCCAGAATAGCGCCAACTTAAGACCAGATCAGCCAGAAGGCAGAAAGAGACCTGCGCATCCAAAGTTAACAGCTTAGGGCAAATTCCGTCCTTGTTCATTTAAGGGGTATTTCCGCAAAAGGAGGTCCCTGGATGCGGCAGCCGAAGAACGGGCGGGCCATGAGGCTCAAGAGAAGAGGGATTCGAGCAACGTTGTTCAGCGGCTTGCTCTTGCTCGGTTCCTGCCACGCCGGGGCACAAGAGGGATCCAGTCTTGACGCGGCAAAACGTGTTCGCGACGAGGCCCTCAACCGCTCCCAGATCATGAGTACGGTTGGAGATTTGGCCGACGTAATTGGCCCACGCTTAACGGGCTCACCCAACCTGAAGAGGGCGGAAGAATATGCGCGCGACAAACTGCTGAGTTGGGGATGTGCCAACGTACACCTGGAGGCGTGGGGCCCCTTTGGCTCTGGGTGGGCGCTTGAAGGATTCACAGCGAACCAGCTGGCGCCCGGTTTCACTACGTTGATTGCATATCCGAAAGCTTGGAGCCCGGGCACGAAGGGAACCATCCGAGGCGAAGCTGTATACCTCGACGTGAACACCACGGCAGACCTCGACCGATACAAAGGCAAGCTCAAAGGAAAGATCGTGCTGTTTGCACCAGCGCGGCACGTTGATCCACTTTTCGAACCACCCGCACAGAGGCGTACGGAAGAAGAATTGCAAAAACTGGAAAGTGCGGAGGCCCCAGGTGTGAGTCAACCTTTTCAGTTCACGCCGGAACAACGGGAGAAAGAACAGCTGAACTACCAGAAATGGGAGCTGATCCAGGAGGAAGGTGCGGCGGTTGTGCTGCAGCCTTCCTACAGCGATGCCGGAACGGTTTACGTGACAGCAGCCACGGTGCCGTATCCACCTGATGTGGCGATGGAGAAACGGGCAAAAGCATGGGAGATGGGCAAACCGGTGATGACTCCGCAGGTGGTGGTCTCCGCAGAACAATACAACCGTATGGTGCGGTTGGCGGAACGTGGAATTCCGGTCAAGCTGGAAATCAACATCGCCGTCCGCTTCTACGATGAAGAAACCATCAGCTACAACGTGATTGGAGAAATCCCTGGCACAGATTTGAAAGACGAAGTCGTTATGGTGGGCGGAAGTATCGACTCGTGGCACCCAGCCACGGGCGCCACGGACAATGCCGCAGGAGCAGCCACAGCTCTGGAAGTGATGCGAATCCTGAAAGCACTTGGCCTGAAGCCGCGACGCACGATTCGCATTGGACTCTGGAGCGCGGAAGAACAAGGATCACTTGGCTCGCGCGCCTACGTGGCCGCACACTTTGGACAAAAAACTGGGTCAGAAGGCCAACCGGGACATGCGCGGTTGGAGTCTAAGTCCGAATACGAGAAGTTCGATGCTTATTTCAACTTGGACTATGGCACCGGCCGCATCCGCGGGATCTTTCTAGAGGGAAATGAGGCTGCCCGTCTGCTCTTTCGCACATTGCTGGAACCATTCCGAGACCTCGGAGCGTCCACGGTATCCCTCGCGGGCATCGGGGCGACGGATCATGTGCCGTTCGACGAGGTTGGCCTGCCGGCTTTTCAGTGGATACGCGATTACATGGAAGGCAGCAACACGCGCGCGCCGCACACGAACATGGATACTTTAGACCACGTTCTCGAAGAGGATCTCAAGCAATCAGCCGCGGTCGCGGCGTTTGTAGTGTACGCACTCGCGGAGCGAAACGAACGGGTTCCCCGTAAGCCTTTGCCTTCGCATTGATGCGGTCGCGGGCAAATCGCCCCAAAAAGATTGAGGGCGCAACCACCGTGAGGCGATTGCGCCCGCTTCAATTGCGCCGCGAAGTTTTGAAGCTCCCCGGCTCAATCTGGGCGGAGATTAGACGCGCCACTGCAGCGAGGCAAGTGAAAAGTGGCTGTTTCATTGTGGAAAGCTGTGCATGGGTGTGCAAAAGTGGCGCTGGCACCGGATGGGCATGGTGAAGAATCGGAGCCCGTGCGGGCATTCGGCTAGGAGCCTCGGTAGGGCCGGAAAAGGTGAAGGGCAGGCTTGTGGTGAGGGATAAAAAATTGAGGGCGCAACTGCCTTGCGGCCGCTGCACCCTCTTCAATTGTGCCGCCAAGTTTTTAAGGCTTACCGGCTCAATCTGGGATGGAAGATAAACCTGGTGTATGCAGTTGGCAAGAGGTTTTTGAGAGCTTGCCTGTGGAAAGCTGTGAATGACTGTGCAAACAGTGGAAAAGTCGAGAGTCCGCAATAGAGCGTTTTTAGTCTTAATTTCAAAGTCGAGAAACAGATCCCCGCCTGTGGCATGCAGTCTGCCCGCTCCGGCGAAGCGAACGGAGCGCGCAAGTTCTGAGGCTATTCGGGGGGAGGAGGGCAGCCGGGAAATTCGCTAAGCGAAGTGTTGCCGATGTAACCGAGGTCGGCGATGCCGATTTTGCTGGTGTAGTAGCCGTCGCAGGTAAGGTTGCGCAGGAACGCGAAGAAGGCCACGCCCGGGCCGAGGGAAGGATCCTGCTTGGCGTTCTTGCGGAAGGCGATTAGATCCAGGACTTCTTTCTTTTGCTCGGGGCCGCACTCGAGAAAGCGCTTGCTATAGCGATCGATACAGCAATTGTCGAGCCAGGAGAGACCGCCGCCGAGACGGAGTTGATACTTTTCGTTCTCGCTGGTAAGCAAGTCGATGAATTCCGGGGCGCCCGCCTCGACGGCGCCGCCGGATTTTTCGTCCTTGGGGATGATGGTGTCGCAAAGAGCGACGAGCAGAGCGTACTGGGGGGCGGAGAAGAACTTGGGAGTGTAGTTCCCTGCTGCAGACGAGGATTTTTCGTTGTGGACCATTTGGTGGATGTAGGCGGCGGCTTCCGCGGGGATGACTTGCAAGACGGAACCGGCAGCGGCACCAACGGCGAGCGTGCGAAGAATGTCGCGGCGTGAGATGGATTCATTCGCCATTAGAGATTGCCCTTTCTCGCTTCGTCGAGGAGATATTCGGAAGCCCGCCAGGAAAGCGCCATGATCGTGAGCGTGGGATTTTTGTCTGGATTGGTGACGAGTGAGGCGCCGTCAGTGACGAAAAGGTTTTTGACGTCGTGCGCCTGGCAAAAACCGTTGAGGACAGACGTCTTGGGGTCAGCGCCCATGCGCGCGGTGCCAACTTCGTGGATGATTTTGCCGCCGGCGTCGATGCCGAAGGGCAAATCGCCGTGGATGGAGGTCTTAGTGCGATACTCGCCGCCCATGGTTTCGACGATGGAGCGAAACGTTTCCTGCATGTCCTTGGCTTGAAGCAATTCGTAGTCGGACCATTTGAAGTGGAACCGCAGAACCGGGATGCCCCACTGGTCGACGACGTCCGGATCGATTTCGCAGTAGGTATCCGGATTGGGAATCATTTCGCCGCGGCCGGCGAAGCCAATGTAGCAGCCGTAGACTTTGCGGGCGCGCTGCTTTAGGGAGAGGCCATAGCCTTCTTCCTCGCGAGTGAGGTCGCCAAACATCCCGACACCAGGCATGTCGCGGCCTCCCCCAAACTCGATATGGTAGCCGCGAGGGAAATCATTTTTGCGGTCGAACTTCCACCACGGCATGTAGAGATGCATACCGCCTGTCCCGTCGTGATTGTGCGGAGGCATTTTTTCAAGCTGCGGAAAATAGCCGTAGCCGCCGCTCCCCACCGAGTCCATCAGGTATTTACCGAGTGCGCCGGAAGAGTTGGCTAGGCCCGTCGGAAACATCGCCGATTTCGAATTGAGCAGGAGGCGCGTGGATTCACACGCGCTGGCCGCGACCACAATGGCTCGCGCGTTGACGCGTTTTTCGGTGTGCGCTGCTTTGTCAACGTAGGAGACGCCGGTGGCTTTGCCGTCCTTGTCGATGAGAATCTCGCGGGCCATGGCGCCGGTGACCAGCGTGAGCTTGCCGGTTTTCATCGCGGGCGGCAGGAGAACCTGGCTGGAACTGAAGTTGGAAGCCGTGATGCAGCCGCGGCCGCACTGGCCGCAGTAGTGGCAGGGCATGCGTCCGTTGACCGATTTAGTGAGAATGGCCAGGCGCGACGGGATGCAGGTGATGTTGAGCTTGTCGCAGGCTTTCTTGACCATCAACTCGGTGCAGCGCGGCTTGGGCGGTGGCAAGAAAACACCGTCAGGAGCGCTGGGGACGTCTTCCTTCGTGCCAAAGACGCCGATGTAGGATTCGACTTTGTCGTAGTACGGAGCAATGTCTTCGTAGGTGATTGGCCAATCTTCGCCCAGGCCGTCGCGCGTCTTGGAGTTGAAATCGATGGGAGCGAAACGCAAAGCGATGCGCCCCCAGTGGTTGGTGCGGCCGCCGACGATGCGCGAGCGGAACCACTGGAAGTTCGAGCCAGGGGCGGAGGTGTACGGCTCGCCTTCAATTTGCCAAGCACCGTTGGGGGCAAGGAACTCGCCGAAGTTCTCGCGGGCGTGACCGCCGACGCCCACGCCGCGGTGTGCAAGCTCGTACGGCCAGACGAACATCTTGAAATCTTTTTCGGGATTGAGGTTCGGACCGGCTTCGAGCAGCACGCAATTCAGGCCACCTTCGGTGAGAACCTTCGCGGCCATGCCGCCGCCGGCGCCAGAGCCGATGATGCAAACGTCGTACTGCTTGGGAGAACGAATGACCTGAGGCATTCGATCGATCTCCTTTAGAGATTGTTCTTCTTCATTTCCGAGACGGCAAAATCGCAGGCGCGCGCGGTGAGCGCCATATACGTGAGCGACGGATTCACGCACGCCGCGGACGTCATGCAGCCGCCATCGGTCACGAAGAGATTCTTCACATCGTGCGCCCGGTTGTGCTCGTTGAGCACGGAAGTTCTGGGATCGCGGCCCATACGCGCGGTGCCCATTTCGTGAATGCCCAGGCCGGGCGAGCTTATGTCCTGAAACATCTGGATGTCCCTGGCGCCGGCAGCGGCCAGCATCTCGGCAGCTTGGAAGGCAATGTCCTTGGACATAATCTTCTCGTTGTCACCCCATTCGCAGTGAATCTTGAGCGTGGGGATGCCCCAGGCGTCGAGCTTGTCATTGTCGATTTCGACGTAGTTGCTGTGGTACGGCAGGCATTCGCCGAAACCACCCATTCCCATGCGCCACGGTCCGGGCTTGCGTAGCGCGTTCTTGAAGTCGGCGCCGATGCCGGTCATGGACATGCCGCGGGTCCAGCCCTCGCGCGAGCCGCTTCCCTGGTAGCCGTATCCACGGATGAAGTCATTGTGCTTCGTGTCGACGTTGCGGAAACGTGGGATGTAAATGCCATTCGGGCGGTTGCCGAAAGGCATCTTGTCTTCGTGGCCAAGCATCCGTCCGCTGGCGCCGGCGCCCATGTGGTGGTCCATGAGGTTGTGGCCCAGCTCGCCGCTGGAGTTGGCGAGACCGTTGGGAAATTCGGGAGTGGCGGAGTTGAGCAAAATGCGCGTGGACTCGAGAGTCGAAGCACAGAGAAAAATGATGCGGCCCTTGAACTCGAGCTCGCTCTTGGATTGCGCATCGACGACACGCACGCCGGTCACGCGGCGCGTATTCGTATCGAAGATGAGGTTGCGGGCAACGCTATACGGGCGAAGCGTCAGGCGGCCTGTTTTCTGCGCCGCAGGAAGAGTGGAATTCAGGCTGCTGAAATAGGATTGCGTAATGCAGCCGCGGTGGCAGATGCCACAGTAGTGACAGGCCGCGCGGCCCTTGTGTACGCGCGTGAGCACGGCGGAACGGCCGATGGTCATGATGCGATCGTCGAAATGTCTTGCTAGCGCATCGCGGAAATCAAGTTCGACGCAAGTCATTTCCATCGGTGGAAGGAATCTGCCATCTGGGAGCTGCTTCAATCCCTCGGCCTGGCCGCTGATGCCGGCGAATTCTTCGACGTAGTCGTACCAGGGAGCGACGTCCGCATAGCGAATGGGCCAATCGACGGCGATGCCGTCCCGGACGTTGGCTTCGAAATCGAGATCGCTCCAACGGTAGCTCTGGCGGCCCCAGGTAATGGACTTTCCGCCGACCTGGCGCCCGCGAATCCAGGAGAAGTGCTTTCCGGGATCGCAAGAATAAGGATTTTCGTCATCTCTGACGAAGAATTTGTGCGAGTACTCGTCGCAGGCGTAATAGCATTCGCGCTGAATGTGCTGGGTGCGCTCGCGCTCGACGTGATTGTCCCAGCCGCGGTACTTGAGCTCCCAGACGGGAACGTGCTCGACATAGTCCTGTTCGGGAACAATCGTGCGACCTGCTTCCAGAACGAGCGTGCTCAGGCCTTTTTCAGTGAGTTCCTTCGCTGCCCAGCCGCCTGTGATTCCCGAGCCGATGATGACCGCGTCGTAAGTACTGGAGTTCGGCGCCATGAAAATGCCTATGCCTTTCTCTCGGGGATCGGCGCGCAACCATGGAGCTCACCGGGGATGATTTGCAGATTCAGTTCCTGCGTGAAGCCAATTTCAGAAGTGTAGTAGCCATGAATCGTGATGTTCTTGAAGACCACAAAGAAGTCGCCCTTGAGCTGCGTGTCGCGCTCGGCGTCTACTGTATTGCCGGCGCGGCGGCGCACTTCAGGGCGCTTCACGGCAGCGGCATCGTCCAAAGCCCGCAGCAACGTCACCTGCTGGTCGGAAGAAGCGGCGGCGAAGTCCTTTCCGAACAGTTCATTGCTCTGCTTATCGATGCCGGCAAGGCCTTCAAGGAAGTGCTGGCGGTCCTCGCCCGTGGCCCATTCCGTGAGAATGACGTCGATAAATTCGTTGACCCGCGCGCCTTTCGCCCCGGGCGTGTCGGTGGCCGGGATAATGTGCTCCATCATCGCTACCACCATATCGTTCTGGTGGGGATTCAGCGTGCGCAGCGTGTACGACGAGCCGGGGTGCGCCTGGCGATACAACGCCAGAAGGTCCGGTGTCAAAGCAGGAACAACCGCTCCTGCGGTCAGCATGCGAAGCACATCACGCCGATTCATGTTGCCTCCCTGATGCAAGAGAACGAGCCGCGTGCGCGGCGCGGGCACTCGAAACCGCCATCTCGCGGGCCGCGCGTAATTCCTGGATGGGTTCGCCAAGCGGCATGAATTCCATGGCGATGTAGCGCGAGTAGCCGAGTTCGCCCAGCACGCGGAAAATATTGGAATAGTTGATTTCTCCTGTGCCCGGAGCGTGGCGGCCGGGAACGTCGGCGATGTGCATCAGCGCGACGACGTCGATATTCTTGCGCAGCTTGGCAATGAGATTCCCAGCGGAAATCTGCTCATGGAAGAGGTCGTAGAGAAATTTGACGTGCGGGTTGCCCACCGAGCGGACAATGTCGAACCCTTCGGCGGACTGCGTCAGGAAATATTTCGGATTTTCCTCGGGGTCGATGTTCTCGATGAGCAGCTCGATGTTGTTCTCGGCGGCAATGTCGGCGCCGCGTTTCAGCGTCTCGATGCAGTTGGCGTGCATTTGTTCTTGCGTGAGGCCAGCCACCTTGTTGCCCGTCTGCATGATGAGGCGCGTGCATTCCAGTTCTTTCATCGTGGGGACGAATTCGCGCAGAGCTTTGAGGAAAGCGTCACGCGCGGCGGGATCCGCCAGTGAAAGCCAAACACCGGTGGTGCCATCGAACTCGATGCCGAGTTCCTGCTTCTTGCGTCGCGCGGCCGTGAAGTCTTCCTTCTTCCAGTTCTTGAATTCATCGACGAGTTCGACGTAGCGATAGCCAGCTTCGTGGATTTTTTCGAGGCGTTGCGGAAAAGGAAGGTCGCGAAAAACCGTCCAGAGCATAACCGAGAGCGAAAAAGGCACGCCTTCGGCTTCGGCCGCCGCGATGATATCCGGCGAGGCAGTGGCCGTAGGACTGTTTACGGCGGCGGCCAAAGCCGCGCCGGTACAGACGCCCATGAAATCGCGGCGGCGCATCTCAGGTTCCCAACAATTCGTTACGAACGTTTTTCAGGACGTAGGCGGCGCGTTCCACGCCAACTTCCCCGGCGAGAATGGGGTCCTCATTTTCGATGCTGAGCATGCCTTCGTAGCCGATGTCCATGTACGCCTTGATGATGGATTTCCATAGGCTCGCGCTGTGGCCGTAGCCGACGGCGCGGAACGTCTCGGAAGCGGAATCAAGGTCTTTCGTTTCGAACGCAAAGTTGAGGACGCCGTATTTCTTGACGTTCTCCGGGAAAAAGACCGTGTCCTTCATATGCGCGTGAAAAATCGCGCCCTGTTTCCCAAGGAAATGAATGACCTCGACGGGATCGCAGCCCTGCCAGAAAAGGTGGCTGAGGTCGTTGTTGGCGCCGATTTCTTCGCCGACAGCTTCGCGGAGCTTCATCAGCGTGCGCGGATTGTAGACGGAGAAGTTGGGGTGCATCTCCAGAGCGAGACGCCTGACCCCATGATCACGCGCGAATTTCGCGGCGCTTTTCCAGTAAGGGATTAGCTTTTCCTGCCACTGCCAGTCCTGCATCTGCGCATATTCCGGAGGCCAACGGTAGGTAATCCAGTTCGGCTGGGTGTCCTGCGGCGTGCCGCCGGGACAGCCGGAAAAGCCGACGATAACTTTGACGTCGAGCATTTCGGCGAGAAGCGCGGTCTTTTGGAAGGTGTCGATATCCTTTTGCGCGTGCTTCGCGTCAGGGTGAACGGGGTTGCCGTGACAACTCAAAGTGGCGACGCGGATGCCGCGGTCTTCAAATTTTTTCTGCCACGCTTTCGCCTTGGCTCTGTCCGCAATCAGTTCATCGAGAGGACAGTGACGATTATTGGGATAGCCGCCGGTGCCGATTTCCATGGC